>JAFEAV010000150.1 GCA_018266215.1 Cyanobacteria bacterium SZAS LIN-3
ATTCAGTCCGGAAAATGTAGAACTGCAAAAACTGGAGACACAAATAGTTCGCTAAGGATTTTCAACCCACCCAAATGAACGGACTTCCTCATTTTCTCCGAGTCTCGACGATCCGGAGAAAAGAGCGCCCGGCAATTTCCTCTGTTGTAAGCCCTACCGCACTCAACTGCTCCGCATCTACAGCACCGCAGTTGATGGCGCGAAGGAAATAATTAAGCAGGCCTTGCCCACTGGCGGCGTCATCAAAAACATCGCCAACGAGACTGGCCTGGGCCGCTTTTTCAATAAAAGCCTGAAGCCGCTGTGTGGCCGCCGGCAGACCTTCGAGGAAGAACGCGTAGGCCGCCGCATAGCGCACCGGAATCTGTGCCGGATGAAGATCCCAGCCCTGGTAAAATCCCTGACTGAAAGAATGCCTGATGTCGTCATAGGCAAGCTTCCAGCCGCGGTGCACAACAGCTCTGTTCTCAGATTTTTGGGCGGCAGTAAGAGCGTCGCCCTCCCGGGAGCGGTGCGGACCAATCGGCAGCACATTGGTGGCACCGTCGCTTAACCACAGACCGCGTCCGGCAAGCGAAACTTTCATCATATGCCTGGCAAAGTCACAGGCCGGACTGGCCAGTCTCTGACTGCCGGCGGTGATGTCACAGGAAGCCGTATAGTCGTAGGCACCAAAATGCGCGCCGCGACAGCGTCCGGTGGCGGCGGCGACCAGGAGCGGCAGTTGCATCTGCCCCTGAGCACCGACCAGACACTGCGGAGCTTCCACCATAATCTCTATCTTAATCGTCCCCGACCGGAGACCATGATGGTCCTCTATAAGTTCCAGCAGCTCAACGAGAGCTCTCACCTGTTCCGCAATCACCACCTTGGGCAGAGTAACAACAAAATTATCCGGCAGTCGGCCGGCCGACCTGTCCAGCAGAGTGTCCAAAAAGATATTGAGAGTGCCGGCACTTCTGGCCTTACACTCTTCATTTAAAGCTTTGACCCGAATGCCAAAAAAGGGCGGCAATAGATTTTCGGACATGGCCCGGGCCACTTCCAGCGCCGCCGTCCGGGCATGACCATCCTCCTCGTCATTGGAGCGATAGCCGTAGCCATCTTCAAAGTCTATGCGAAAATCTTCGACCGCCTCGCGCTTGAGTTTTTCTACAATGCGCTTATATATTTGATCTGCCTGATCTGGATTTACCGCCAGGGCCTGCACCAGATCTGCGCCATCGGCGGCATAATCAGTCAATGTCGAAAGCGCAATACTGCCCAACTTGCGACAGGTCTCGGCTTTAAATAAATGAGCGCCACCATAAACGGTGTGAACGGGCTGACGACCGACGGGTTCACCGGGGAAACTTTTCTGGTATAGCGCATTGGCTGCGGCAAGGACGGGCAGAGAGTCCATAAGCCTCAGGAGCCGCGGTAAGTCGAATAACCAAACGGGCTGAGCAAAAGAGGGATGTGGTGATGCTCATCCGGGCTTGTTACTTCAAAGACAACTTCAACATAAGGATAGAAACAAGCCCTGCCGGATGCAGCCATATACTCTTTTGTATGAAATGTCATTTTATAGGTGCCGGCACTGAGAGCGGTATCACCCATGATTTCTTTGACCCGGCCGTCGGCGTTGGTAACGCCGCGTCCGATCTCCTTAAAGCCCGAGCTCGTCAAGCCTTCCACACCAATGGTAACTCCCTCTGCGGGCTTGCCCAGAGCGGTATCAAGAATATGTGTCGTCAGTTTGCTCATGACAGTAATTTTTCCAATCTAATGCGAGTGATTTTGTTTTGCTCTTGCATGGCTACGGCTATTTCAGCCTCGGCCGTATTGGGCAAACGGGCCTGCAAAAGTGCCAGCATCTCAGCGGCACTCTTACCGGTGGCGCAGACAATAAATATGTAGCCAAATTTCTCTTCATAATCGGCGTTGCCCCGGGCCAGGCCGTTCAAAGTCGCTTCATCAGCGCTCTGCACGCCCTTTTGCTCGCCCTCGGCCCAGGTACTGGTGCTGGCAAATTTTTCGCGCAGACTGTTCACATCTCCGATTTTGGGGTGATGAGAAAAAGCCTCCAACCAATCGGTTTTGTCCAGATTTTGCCAGAGCAGATCCGAAGTTGACAGCAGTTCGTCCTTGCTGGGATAAGGCCGCCGGGCGAGGATCTCCTCAGCCCAACGGCTGCTGCCGCAGCAACGCATCAATTCGACCAGTGCCAGGTCGGCCTTTGCACCGTTGAGTTCATCCAGGGTCATGACTAAGCCCGCTTGCAAAATACCCGCAATCTGGCGACGCCACCATCCGGATAGATATTCAAACGCACATGCGTAATGGGGCCAATATCCTTCACTTCTTTTTCAAAATGGTGCGGTCGATCCGCTTCCAGTTTTGTCTTGGAGAGAATTTCTTTCCAGTCAGCCTGCGGCCAGGTGAGATTGTCGATATTGAGATCGGGAGAGAAACAACCATCGATGGAGCAGGTATCGGGATAGTTGCCGATGTGCCAGGCCGTGTCGACGTCAAACTTTTTGACGATACCGGGCTGGCCCAATTTGACAATCGCCCAGTCATAGCCGGGACCGCGCTTGCGTCTGGTCTCCCAGGCATCACCCATGTTTTTGCCACGGCCGGGCATGATCAAATTGTCCATGTTGCCAAAAAACATATCATTGCATGCCACCACCCGGCCACCATATTCTACGGCAGCAAGATCGAGCACGGCATCAGGTTTGTGGGCAGACCAATCGGGGGTAACATCACCATAGACTTTCAGTCTGGCCACGCCACCATCGGGAAAAATATTGAGACGCACATGGGTCCATTTTTCATTGCTTGAGATAGCAAAGAGATTTTGCGAACCGGGCTTGAGGGGCGAACGAGGAAGGATTTCGACCCACTTTGTCGACTCAGCCAGCTTGTCTTTTTTCTCGTTGGGATCTGCTACCAGCGCTTCCATCGAAGCATAAGGGGGATGATTGCCGAGGAAATGATTGGTATCAATGTCCACACCCTTGATCACACCGGTCAAACCAAGCTTGATGATGCACCAGTCGTAACCACCGTCACGCCGACGGCGACTTTCCCAGCCGTCCATCCACTTGCCGCGATCGGTGTATTTATCTTCAATAAAAATACCGCGACCAGGCTTGAGCAGGTTTTCCTTCTCGGCGAAAAATTCATCGCTGCAGCACAGCGCCTTACCCCCTAGTTTTTCGGTGGCCAGATCTATCAGCCCGGTGAATGCTGAGGCTTCAAGAATTGATGTTTGCATCGACTTTTTCTCCCAGTTTGTTGCGCATCATTGCCTTACCACAAGGCTCTGCGGCGAAGTGTCCATTGTCATATACTTTATTGCCGCGCACATAAGTCTCGCAAACCCGACCGTCAAAACGGCGACCTTCGTGGGGCGTGACCTTATGACGGTGCTCAATCATGGAAGGCTCAACGACAAAGCTGGCCTCGGGATCGAAGACTACTATGTCGGCATCAAAACCCTGAGCCAGCGCCGCTTTTTTATGGTCCAGGCCGAGGAAACGAGCCGGTGCCGCACTCATCCAGGAGAGAACGGTGGGCAGGCTGATACCACGTTTTTTTGCTTCGGTCCAGACAGCCGGCAAACCAAATTGCAGGGAGGCAATGCCGCCCCAGGCCTTGTGAAAATCACCGGCTTCCATATGCTTGAGCTCCGGTGTGCAAGGTGAATGATCAGAAACGACAAGGTCGATGGTACCGTCTTGCAATCCCTGCCAGAGTTTATCGCTGTTCTCGCGCTCACGAATCGGTGGTGCACACTTAAAGCGGGTGTCACCATCTTTAATGTCTTCAGCAGCCAGAGTCAGATAATGGGGGCAGGTCTCGGTTGTGAGAGGCAGCCCTTCGGCCCGGGCTTTTTTGATGGCAGCGATGGCATCGGAGGAGGACAAATGAACTATATGCACCCGGCAATTGTGCTTGCGACAGAGTTCAATCATCAAATCAATGGCTTCATTTTCCCAGCGCCGCGGACGAGAGTCGAGGAAATGCTTGTAGGTGCGGGGCTCATCCACATGCGGCTTGTGCTCATGATTCTCGTGATCAAGCTCGGCGTGCACTAGCAGCGGCACTCCGCGTCTGGCCAGAACTGGCATCGCCGATTCCAGATCCTGCCTCTGGACATTGGGGAAATCATCGATACCAGAATGAATGAGGAAACATTTAAAACCCATCACTCCCTGATCGACCATGCGATCGAGTTCGCGGGTGTTGCCCGGCACCACACCACCCCAGAAACAAAGATCGACCCAGAGTCGGCCTTCAATATGCCGTAGTTTTTCATCAAAGGCAGCAGCCGACGTGGTCACTGGAATGCAATTGAGCGGCATGTCCGCCACGGTAGTGATACCACCGGCGGCGGCGGCCCGCGTAGCTGTATTGAAGCCTTCCCATTCGGTGCGGCCGGGCTCGTTTATATGCACATGGCTATCGACAAGCCCGGGCATAACCACTTTGTCACCGACATCATGGACGGCAAACCCGGCCGGCAGAGACGGCAGCGTACCATTGGCCGTGGTCGTGATCACGTCCTTGATTATGCCGTCTTCCACAAGGACACAGGCTTCCTCAAATTTGCCGCCGCGCAGTACGCGCTTGCTTTTCAGGGCAAATCTGGCAGAGTTTGGCTGGGACATTGCTTTGCTCGCTTATTTTTAGGTGCGCTTGAGGGTACCGGTAATGAGACCAAATGGTTCATCCACAGGATAGAAAATCTCATTCTTGTTTTTCTTACCCAGGGGCTCCAGATTGAAGGTAAGTCTGTGTTGGTTCGGCATGGCAATTGTGATTTCAGCCACCTCAGGCACGGCCTTGAGCACAGCTTCTCCGATTTCATTGAGGGTCTGCTGTACAGCCAGGCTCATATGAGTAGCAAAAACTTTGAGCGCCGTCTGACGGATAAGGTCATAAGCCTTATTAAAGTCTGCCGGCGGAGAGAGATAAATCCAGGTAATTTCCATGGCCGTGGCAAAAATGCGATCGTCAGCATCAGCCAGGGTAGTGAATTCATCGCGGACAAAACCGGAAAATTTAGAATCGGTTGTCTTGGCAACAACAAGATTTTCAATGCCGCTTTCCACTTCCACAAGATCGCGATCGGCATATACGGTGGCCGTGCGCTTTTCATTACCGGCACTGACAAAAGAATGGGGATGAGCCTTGCCGCCCACATTAATACGGTGCCAGAGACTTTCGGAAATATGAACGGCGCTGCTGCTCACCTGTTCGTACTTATCCAGGAAGTGCTTGGCGAGGACCAGTCCGAAGCTCTCGATGTCCTCGACTGGGTGCTCGGAAGCCAGAACATAGACAGTGTTGCGCATGGAGTCGGTGGCCACGACCCTGGAGTTGTCTCCATCGGTGTAGGACTCGGCAAAATCGCCTTCCAGCTGAATATTGACAGTTATTTCCTTGAAATCATGCCTGTCGGGGTGCCTGGTTACCTTAGTGAGCCTCACGCCCGATTTGCCGTAGGCATTGTGCGAGAGGATGCTTGACATGGTGCCGCGTTTGGCTGCAAGAGAACTCATAGACCACTCCAAAAGATGTCTGCTGGATCACATTTAGGCGGTAATTGTCGCACTATCGGAGGGGCTTTGACTATCGCCCGAGACGCTTGACTTCCAGGGCAGCCCTAGATGTTCTTTTTAAACTTCTCGCCATAACCGGTCATTTCAACATAGCCCTGACCGGTGACCGGTTTCCCATTGGACGATCCGGTGATAGTCACCGAGCCCTCCCAGTAAGTGACGCCGGTCGAGCGCGCCGTCATCAACTCCTGGTCCTGCATGTTGGAGGCCAGATTGACGTCGATGGCGGCCGACGGCACACTGACGTGCCAGCCCATGGGGTAGTTGGCACCACTTTTGGGCGAATGCCAGGAACCGCTGGAAGTAATTTTGAATTGATCGAGTTTGATATGTGTAGCCCGGCCCTGGGCATCAACGACGGTGCCACTGGAGGCCGGCTCAATCGTGCCGTCGTTGCGGCGCAGGACATAGAGCATCAGCTCGCGATTGTCGTCCAGTTGCAGTGAAATCCAGTCCCAGCCGGATTGCTCACTGCTCAGTTGATTACTGCCAAACTCATGGTCCATCCAGCTGTAACCATGCACTTCATAGGGCTTGTCGCCGATAAAAATCTGGCCCTCGGTCTTGAGTTTGGTCATCGAATAATAGTGCGAAGCACAGCCGACACAAGAGGCTTTTTGACTGACACCATTGACCCCGTGGATAACCGCAGGCTTGACCGCGTCCAGCAATAAATGAATGGAATAGTCCCGGGCATCGGCCTTGAGCAAGAAGTGCTCACCGATTTTCTCCACCGACCAGCCCTCATTAAAAACGTAGTAAGCGTCGCTACGGGCCCCGGCTAAATTCAGCCCAGCACGATTTAGTTTTTCATAGAAGCGAAACTTCTTGCCGTTCTCATCGGTGACGGCAAAGTGCGCAAGATAGAAATTTTCCAGCTTCCAAGCGGATTTTTTGTTATCCGGCTCGTTGTCCGCTCCGGTGCGGAAGAAAGTAAGCTCATAGCCAAAGCGCTTATTGTCCTTCGTCAGCAAGTGCCCCGTGTAGTACCACCACTCGGTCTTAAACTGATCATGGCTGAAATGATCTTCGGGAAATTTATACTGATAGCCGGGCAAAGCCTTTTTGTATGTGCGTTCGACAGCAAGAGTAGGCTGGACGGCAACCAACAGCGCCATCAGTATGAAAATTATGTGCCTGGTCACAATCCACTCCCGCATTTCTTTCTTACAACTATTTTTTCCAATTAAATTATTCATCGCGCACCGCCGCCGGTGCCAGAGTACGTGCGGCCATTTTGGCCGGCACCACCGCCGAAAGTACAGCCGTGACAATAACCAGTATGGTCGACTGAGCAATGAAATCAAAAGGCACTGAATATTGCACACTCCAGCCAAAAGACTGTTTATTGATCACATGCACGAGTAAAAGAGACAATATATAGCCCAGACCAATGCCACCGACATTGCCAAAAACACCGATGAGTGCCGCTTGCAGATAGACGACCCGGGACAACTGACCACGACTGGCACCGATATAGCGCAGGATGGCAAACTCACGCTTCGACTCCAGGGTCAGGGCAAAGAGAGCATTCATAACGGACAAGATGGCCACCGTCACGGCGATGGTGTGCAGTGCATAAGTAATGGCAAAAGTACGGTCAAAAATAATGATTGCCTGCTTGCGCAACTCGGCCGTACTGCTCAAGGTTAAAAGGGAGTTGCTGCTCACTGCTGCCAGAACATCACTGCGCACTTTATCGAGATCGGCACCCTTATCGAGATAAATGGCCACATTGGAAACAGTGTCATCGCCAAAAAGATTTTTATAGGTATCACGGGGAATGATGACATAGCCAAGATCGCTGGCATAGTCATAAAAAACGTCGTCCACAAAAAAGGACGTCTTGCCCCGTGGGGTGTCGAGGGCGATGGAGTCACCGGCTTTTACCCCACGCCTGACGGCAAAAGGTTCGGAGACCATGCAGTGCATGCCGACCACTTTGGCACAGACCTCTTTACTGGAGCGGCCCGAC
>JAFEAV010000151.1 GCA_018266215.1 Cyanobacteria bacterium SZAS LIN-3
ATTCTCAGCTTAAGGGCTGATTCCAGGCTGCTTTTAGCATTGTTGTAATCGCCTTCGGCGTATTGAATCATGCCCAGCAAATACTGCGAATCTTCGTTCTCTGGCAGAGCCTTTACCTTCTGTTCGTTTATGGCCTGGCGAATATTTTGTTCGGCCTGTCCATAATTGCCCTTGTTGTAATTGATCATGGCTTCTTTTTGCAGCTGTTCTATCCTGGCATTGCCGGTGGGACTGAAGAGCATGAGCGTGCCGCCCAGGAGAATAACGACCACCGGTATTGAGCCGACCAGCAGCATTTTTTTCGTCACTGCCTGACCGCGCACTACCAGTACTTGTTGATCGAGATTGGCGAAAGCGCGCGAAAGAGCGGCAGAGAGAGCCGAGCGTATCACTCGCACAGCCTGAGTCGTCGACACTGGTGGTGGCTCAACCGATGTTCCGCCGGTCTGGGTGGCGCCACTGCCCTGCGGCTGAATGCCGGCGTGTGTGCCTGTAGTGATGGATGTTGTTGCCACCTGGGGCAGGTCACCCGTCTGTGTTTCTTTTGTTTCCGGCTGTCCTTCCGTCTCGCCACCGGCGGCGGCCGGCAGGCTGCTGGCACTGACTGTGGTGGCAGCAGTCTGGGTGGAGGTGGCGGTGCTTATCTCACCTGATTGACCACCGAAGCTGAGGGAGGGCGAAGCTGGAAGCGAGGTTAGAGTGGCAGAGGCTTTGATTCCCGGCAGGGATCCGTAGGTCTTGGTCGCCACTTCGGATTTATAGGCTTCCACTGATTCCAGCGCTGTTTTCAGATCCGCCATCGACTGATAGCGATCCTCCGGCTTTTTCGCCAGAGCTTTGAATACCACTGCTTCCAGATCTTCAGGCAGGCTGATCTCGGGGCATTGTTCGGCAAATGGTGCCGGCATTTGATTGACGTGTTTGTACAGACACTCAACCAGATCGCCGCCCATAAGCGGTGGATAGCCGGTCAATACGCGATACATGACGCAGCCGAGAGCGTAGATGTCCGAGCGTGCGTCCACCGGTTGCGCGCGGCATTGTTCGGGGCTCATATAGTGAGGACTGCCGAATACTTCGCCCGTGCGAGTCAGGCTGTCAGAGCCGGTTTCCGGAGTCAGTTGCTTGGCAATGCCGAAGTCCAGAATCTGGACAAAATCATCGTCTTGATCGAGGGTGACCAGCATAATATTGCTGGGTTTGAGATCCCTGTGGATGACGCCTTTTTCGTGGGCATGTCCCAGACCCTGACAGAGCTGACGAAAAATATGGAGCGCGCGGGAGACATCGAGGTGGCCGTTATTCTCGATTATATCGGTGAGACTTTTGCCCTCCAGATAGTTCATAACCAGGTAGGGACTGCCGTCGTCACTCACCCCAAAATCGTGCACGGTGAGAATATTGGGATGGTTGAGAGCGCTGGCCATCTCAGCTTCTTTTTGAAATCTTTTTAGAGCGCTGGCTCCGGAAATCGTCTGCGGGTGCATCATCTTGATGGCTACCTGACGTTTCATCAGGCGATGCTTCGCCTTGTAAACCTCTCCCATGGCACCGCCGCCGATACGCTCTTCGATTTCGTATCGACCGCCAAGCACAGTGCCGATCAAGCTGTCTTGCTTGATTGGCGTCAGGGCAGTTCCATCCTTGGGACAGGTTGTTTCCCCGCTGCTAAACTCGGTGTTGCAGACAACGCAAATTTTTCTAGTAATAGTAACGCCGCCGTCGTCTGCCGCCACGCTGGTCCCCTTGGAAAGCTCGGCGAGCCTGCCGAGCCTTACGATTATATCCCCTCCGGATGTCTTGACTTGCCCGCGGGGGCTGATTACAAAACACGTGTTAATGTCTGATCGATGGGAATATTATTTCCAGATGTCGGTACTGTATTACCAGGTGGGGCTTCAGCGCGCAGAGGAGAAGAAAGTGGCAGATTCGGACCAGTCGAAAAAGGGCAACACTGAGACGGCGGCGCTTCATGACAATACGATGACTCCGCGTGACGGAAGACGCGAGCGCGGACAGATCATGCACGAGGCCATTCCTCACCGCTCCCACGCCGCCTGGAAGCCGGACCCTGACCGCCCGGATCCCGTCGACATAATTATCCAGTCACATGAAGGTCGGCTCCAGGAGCTGGCTCCATTGAGATACGGCCGGATGATGATTTCTCCCTTCACCTTCTACCGCGGCACTGCCGGCGTTATGGCCTATGACCTGGCCAAGACCCCCAATTCCAAAGTGCGAGTGCAGACATGTGGGGACGCTCACCTGATGAATTTCGGCGCCTTTGCTACGCCGGAACGCAACATTGTTTTCGATTTGAATGATTTTGACGAGACTTTGCCGGCGCCGTGGGAATGGGATGTGAAGCGGCTTGCCGTCAGTTTCGTCCTGGCCGCTCGCGATAATTCGCTGAAGGAGAAACACGCACGGGCAGCCGCTGTGGCCGTGGCCAAGTCCTATCGCAAGAAGACCTACGAATATTCCAAGATGAGCATTCTGGATATCTGGTACGACCGCATCGACTGGAGTGTCGTGCAGGAAAGCACCTCGGATAAGGAGCTGAAAAAGCACCGCAAGGCGCAGACCGAGAAGGCTCTCAAGCGAACCATCGCCTCCTTCTATTTCCCCAAAATGACCGAAGCTGCCAACGGCAAGCACATCTTGAAAGATAATCCCCCGACCATCTACCACTGGACCGGCCCCGAGGGTGACAAGTTCAAAGATCAAGCGGCCAGGTCTTTTGCCATGTACCGTGAGACTTTGCAGGATGACAGGCGGCGACTTTTTGATCGCTACCGCCTGGAAGATATTGCCATCAAGGTAGTCGGTATCGGCAGCGTCGGCACGGTCTGTGCGGTCGCTCTGATGTTGGCCCCCGACGATGAACCCATGCTCTTGCAGTTCAAGCAGGCCAATGCTTCGGTTTTGGAAGCCTACGCCGGACGCAGTGAATTTGAGAACCACGGTCAGCGCGTTGTAGCCGGCCAGCGAATTATTCAGTCCGCCAGCGACATATTTCTCGGTTGGACGCAGTTTGAGGACGGCAAGCATTTTTACATCAGGCAACTGCGCGACGGCAAAGTCAAACTGGAGCCGTCTCTCTGGGATGGTCCGCGTATGGAAGAAGCGGCCGTTCTTATGGGTGCCGCCCTGGCCAGAGCCCACGCTCGGTCTGGAGATTCCGCTGTTTTGAGCGGTTATCTGGGAGAGGAAGACACGTTTGATGAGGCCATCGGCGACTTTTCCATGAGCTACGCTGACCAGGCTCAACAAGATTATGAACGTTTTCAAAAAGCGGCCAAGAGCGGCAAAATTCAAGTTGCCGAAGACCTTGGACTGGATTGACCTTCCCAGTCTGTACTCTTTTTGTTTATCGGACTCTCCGGCGAAAAGCCCAAGAGGCCCAGACCGTCTTATTTTTGTTTTTGGGTTCTTTTTGTAATCTTTTATCGCTGATTGCGTACCGGCGCCTCATATGGGTATATTGAACATTAGAGTCAGGTGGGCCCACCCTGCCCGGGGTGTTGGTGTTTACTATCGGCTGCAATACAGCGTTTTCTTTTATTAATCGATGGAATCTCCTATGGACGAAGACTGGCACAAATATAGACTGCAGGGGGAACAAGCCGCGCAGAGTGGCAACTACGCCCAGGCCGAAGCCATGTGGGCTATGGCTGCCTTGATTGCCCAGGGTTTCGCAGCAAAGGACCCTCGTTTTGCTTTCAGCCTCGACAATCTTGGTCAGGTTCTGGCCAGACAGGGTAAATTTCCTCTGGCCGAAAATATCCTGGGCCGCTCGTGGCAGACCAAGACGCAGCACAATGTCAGTCAGGTTGAGGCGGCTCGCACCCTCAACATCGTCTCCGAATTGTATTTCTACATGAAACGCTTCGAGGAGTCCGAGCAACTGATCAGCCGGGTGCTCAACGTTTACCAGACCATTTATGGTCAGAACCATTCCCATACCCAGGAGGTTGCCCGCAACCTCAGCATGATTCAGCAAGCCCGTGCCAGTGCCGCCCCGACGGCCTCCTCGGCTTATATTCCATCGCTCTCGTCGCAGGTGCAGGCCCAGGCGCAGGCTCAGACTACAGCCATGCCTCCTCAGCAAAATCCCGCAACCGCTTCTTACACCGCCGCTCCGGCCGTGCAACAATCGCCGCCGCCCAATCCTCAGACTGCCTCATATCGGGAAATGCCAGCCGTGGCTGGTCCCGGCGTCAATCCCACCACTGCCTCCTATACGGCGGCCCCGGCTATCCCCGCTCCCAATCCCAATCCCGGCAAACCATCCGTGGCCTCGCTTCCCCGTCGGGCTGCCGCTTTCAAAAACAAGTGCGAGCTTTGCGGTTTTGAAATTGACGGTGAATGGTGCGGTCGTTGCACCGGCACCAGTTTGAAAGCAATCAGTCCGGAAAATCGACTGAAGTAAGAGCGCCGCGCTCTATTTGCCGCCGGCCAATTCTTCGCGCCGCCAGCGATAGGAATAGACCATGCTGCCGATCGACAGAACTGTGGTGCCTCCCAGGATGATGGCCACGATCAATATCATGTTGTTCATTGCACTGGCGGCTAATAATGCCAGCCCCATTGCCACCATGATTGAACCGCCCCAGCGGTTGGTCTTGTACCAGACCTGGTCCGATTGCAGTGCCCAGGGTGTGCGCACACCGAAGTATGGATTGCGTTCGCTTTTGCCCGACGCTAGAAGCGCGCCCAGGGCCGTAAAAAGAAGACCTATGCCGGCAGTAATAGTTTGAGGCACAGGCAGATTGTGGCCCAGAGCCGTAAGTACGACAAGCCCGTGCACGATGGCCATGAAGAAAATAATTGTCGACATAGTCAAATACGAGAATTCTTTCGCTTTGCCCCCGGTTTCGGCGCTGTCTACGGCACTCAGGGCTACGCGGCAGACGAAGTCGACAAAGAGCATCATCACGGGCATCATCAAGAGCGCCAGCGATTTGTCACCCCAGCCATCAACCTGCCCTGAAATTCCCCAGTGAATGGGTATCCTGGCATCGCCCGGTATCTGCGGCCAGGCCCAGGCTGTAATTGCGAACATTGCCAGCACCATCAGAATATCGGCAAAAGCGCTGACTTTCTTAAAAGTGGAGCCGCCAGTTGGTAAAGGCGTGGACATGGGTCAATCCTCTCAGTTCCTATTTCGGGTATACCACCGCGTCAGGGTCGCGCCTGGTACTTTCCTTCTTCGTTAATAATTGACGGGCAAAGGAAAAGGCGGACCCCTCGGCGGGATCCGCCTTTTGTTTCTTTAATTGGCTAAAGTCATCCGATTTTGGTCGGCTTTATATTTCGCTCGGCCTGCGTTCAGGCTTGCGCACCAACTGTAGTGGCAGCTGCGGCATGCTCTTTTTGAGCGGCGTTCAGTGCTTCCTGCAATTTTGTTTCGTCTTCTTTGGAAAGATTGGACTTCAGTACTTTGCCGCCGGTGCCGACGAGGTGTTCCATTACTTTATCGTTGGTCATCTGGCGAATGAGAACGCACAGAGCCGATGTGTTCGGCTGGAGGTGAGTGCCCAGCTCTTTCATGAAGTCATCATTGATGCCGACATCGGTCAACGCACCGCTAATAGCACCGGTGGCGGCGCCAAGAGTCATGCCAAAAATCGGGCTGAAAAACAGGCATCCGATCAATGTGCCCCAGAAGCCGCCTTGCATGGCGCCAAGAGCCGGCAAGCTGACTACTTGATGCAGTTTGACTTTGCCCTTCGCATCGCGGGTGACGACAACGGCGTCTTCCAGGTCTACCAGATATTCTTTTTCCAGCTCGACCAGCTCATGTCTCATTTGCTGAGCTTTGTTCATATCATCATATGCAATTACAACTAGTGTGCTCATTACTAACTCCTATAAGGGGTGGCGCTCCTACACAGTAGGAGACCCGGACTCGGTGGTAATGTTCCGTTGCTTAAGAGTAACAGCTTGACAGTGATTGAGAGGTCAAGTGTCTCCTTGGCGATGCAGAAAAGTATGGGAGATTTTTGCGCAAAAATCTTCCACAATCAGAATGCTCCGCCAGATACGGTTCAACAGCGCTGACAGGTTTTGAACCTGTCCGGCGTCATTTTTTTGGCTGTTCGGATTAGATCAGACGTTATAAGTGTGGTCGAAACTCAGACCGGCAGAGTCCATTTTCTGCATGTCTGCGAGGTAACGGCCGCCGTATTTGCTGTTGGCATGTACTGCGCGGGCGATGGCTCGGGCCTTTTCTTCCTGACCCGATACGCGGTCAGCCGCTCCGAGGAATCGATTAGCGCCACCTTCTCCGAATTGATTGATCAAATCGGCTACGAGAGCTACGCCGGCTTCCGATGTGACACCGTGAGACTGGGCGATCGGGGCCGCTTCCTGAATCTTTGCCCGGACTTGATCCAGCTGCAATTGTTGAAAAGCCGGATTCTGTACGAGAGCCATCAGTCCTTTACCCAGCTCATTGTGCGGATTGAAATTGAGTCCGCGGATGATTTCCGGATTGGCTTTGATTTTGGCTGCCATTGCCGCTCCGAAAATTTCCACCAGTACATCGTAGCCTTCCGGCGTGTTGGCGAAATCGGCGAAGAGTTTGGGCAGTTCGCCCTTTCTCTGGTTGGCCTGGAACATGCCGACAGAGACTCCGGCTCCGTTGTCGTTCCAGTTGATCGAGGTTGGTTTGCCTTCGTTCGAGCTTATAAGCGCGGCGATGCGATCTGTTTGATTATTTCTGTCGAGACCGTGCGGCAATTTGCTCCAGTCGACCGGAGCACTGAAGGGCACTTCGTCCCCGCGGGCGCGAGCTTCGGCTGCCGACGGTACATGTCCGCCGTTGCCGCCCCGGTTGCCGGCGTGGGAGCCCCAGTCTTTTGGTCCGTGAGGAGTGCCTACGCCACCGCCACGTTCTTTGGGATCAATGTCGGGCAGGCGCGGTCCGGCCGCTGTGCGGTCCAGGACGTCTTGCATTTCGGATGAGACCTGGACATCTTTGGTTTCCGGATAGTCCTTTTTGACTGCTTTCGTCAGACCATCGAGCGCTGCCTGCTGCTCTTTGGTCAGCTTAGCACCGGCTTCCACTTCGATTGAAACAGCTTTATCGGCATGGTTCAGCTTGGTGTCGGGCGAGCGCTGCTCGGTGATATGTCCGTGCTTATCAATTAAATAGTTGGCGGGCGGGTCATCTTTTTTATGGCCGAGACGCACTTCGACTTTCTCGACTTCGGCCTTGGCACGAGGAGCCGGGGCTGCATCGCCTGTTGGCGCTGCGGCTACGGCTTTGGCGTCGGCGGTGTGCTTCGGGGCAGCGTGGGCTTTTTCAATACGCGGATCGTCAAGACCGGTAAGCGGCTTGTCGGGCGTGATTTGATTGCCGTCTTTTTTCTTGCCCTTGTGCTCGGCATGAGTCTCGTTGAGACTGGCAATATTAGTAGTAGAGCGATCATAGGCCTCATGACTGGCCGCCTTTATACCGTGCGGGGCGTCATGATGGGCGTGATGGTGATGCTTTATGGGCTGGTCGCCAGTGGTGTCGACCGCGGGTTGATGTTTGTCGGCTGTCATATGCATACCTGGCTTCGGACATAATAAG
>JAFEAV010000152.1 GCA_018266215.1 Cyanobacteria bacterium SZAS LIN-3
TTAGAAGCAAAGATGTCACTTAGCTAGTGGCCTGAATTTTGGGGACCAGCTTCGAGCAAGGCCCTCGGTATCGGATGTATCAGCAAACCATTGATCAGCTCTTTTGATGTAGGGCAATATCGAACGAGCGATCTCGTCATAATTTTCTTGGGCATAGGCAAACCAGTCGTCTGCTCCTCCTATTGATTTTGGCTGTAATCGGTATGTCGATTCCGTTACTTGAAAGTATTTAAGATTGTCTCGATGGAATTGGTCTCCCAATCTCGTTGTATACATTCCTGAGCCAGGCGCTTGCGTTATATTAATTACGAACAGGTCTCTGTGATATTTGTCAAATTGAAAGTTGAGAAGGTCGGTATGGGTGGCAGCAATCCTTCGAAAGTGGGGGTAGCGGCCCTTAAATCCACGAGCTCTCAAGTCGGGCACTATAATTTTCTTGAGTGCCGCGTGCATACACTTTCGATCGGCCATTGAACGTTCTCCACAAGAGTGCCATCTAATTTCGAGCAAAGTAATTAATTGTGAGCCTGCCCCGCTTTCCCCGGCTGTTTTAACTTCTGTAGGCGAGCCAAATCACTTTCTGCAAGCTTCGGTTTGTTCGTTTTTCGATAGACCTTCGCACGTTCGGCCAATGCTTCGGTGTCTACGGCATTGTGTTCGAGAACCATGTTCAGGTCTTTCAGCGCCAAATCATATTTACCGAGTGCTGAGTATGCTTCTCCCCGCGAGAGATGAGGATGAAGTCGCTTTGAATTAAGCTTTAGTGATTTTGTACAATCTGCGACGCATTCTTTGTAGTTGCCATTGCGCACTTCTGCACAACCGCGCGCACAATATGCTAAAGGATCCTGTGGATTATTCTTGATGGCGGCAGTGAGGTCAGTTATTGATTTTGCGTACTTTTTTTCGTCTCGGTACAGTATGCCGCGAGAGTAATATGCTTCTTGAAATTTCGAATCTATTTTGATGGCAGCATCAAAGTCTGCGTGAGCCCTGGCTGATTGTCCAAGCTCGGTTTCAGCGCGGGCGCGGTTGTAAAACGCCCAATGGTATTTTGGGCTCAGTTTGAGCGCCTTTTCGCATGCCTCCAGCGAATCCTGCCATTTTTGCAGATGCGCCAGTGAATGCCCAAGCATGTTATATGCTTCTGCGTCTTTGGGATCTATTGCAATTATCCGCTTGCAGTCTTCCAGCGCTTCCTGATTTCGATTTAGAACGTGATAAGTGTAGACCCGCTCCATAATCGTTGTCTTATCATTCGGGTCCATTTGTATTGCTTTGTTCAGATCCTTGAGTGCAGCTTGGTGATCTCCCTCGCTGTAATAGCAATGCCCGCGTCGTTTGTATGCGTATAAATATTTCTTGTCAATCGTAAGTGCTGTACCATAGTGGGCTATAGCGTCTTTGTATTTTTTCTCTTTCTCGAATTCCCAGGCCCAGCCTGCCTGATTGGCTGCGAAATCGGGAGCCTGCTTCGCCACTTCGGCAAAGGTTTTCAGTGCCAAATCGTGGTTGTCTATATTTGTGTAATCAGTGGCTAAAATAGCAAGCATATAAGGCGCGACAGGGTGGTTCTTCCTTAAAGCCGTAAGCGTCTGTATGGATTCCTTGAATTTGTTCAGTCTGAATTCGGCCATGCCTTTGAAGAAGAGGTCCTCGTCCGACGTTGTTGAACTTGTCTCGTTCAATAACTCTTGCCACTTCTTTTTTGCCGCATCGTAATTTTTGAGGCGTTCGAAGGAGGCAGCTTGCCAATAGTGGGTGTTTTTGTCTGTTTCCGATTTCGAGAGCGCTAGATATTGCTTCAAGTCTGCCTGACCTTCCTTTGTTTTGCCAATATCCCAGAGGATCGCCGCTCGAACATTCAAAGCCGGGACACAATCAGGATGCGTCGCAAGTACTCTATTGCAGTCGGCAAGAGCGTCGTTGGTTTTTCCAGTCATTCCATTGAGGTTTGCGCGTGCCAAAAGGGCATCAACGTCTTGCGGATTTTTCTGGAGCATTCCATCGCACAGACTGCGAGTTTTCCTCCAATCCCCAAAGTGAATGCCCTGATTGAGGATGACGAATTGACGGTAACTCTCCGCAGCAACTGCTGGAATGTTTGCCAGAAAACCTGCAGAGATGAGCGCTATAGTGCCGCTTTTAAAAAACTTTCGCGCCATTTTCATTGCTCTTACGTGAACTGTCTGTTCTATGGCTAAACTATATTGTACTCCCTCAAGCGTTTTTCGGTTTATTATGTATTTCAAGCGGAGGCGACCGTCTGCCTGTGCTGATTCGCAGCCGGACGTGAGATAATCCAGTCTGTAGCAACCGCCAGGGAAAGCCATGCCTGAAGCCAATGAAATTTTTCCAGAGTTGACGCCAACTGAAAGGTTGCGCTATAGCCGTCATCTGGTTTTGCCCGAAGTTGGGCTCGATGGGCAGAAACGGCTTAAGGCCGGCAGCGTTTTGATCATAGGCGCCGGCGGTCTCGGTTCACCTGCCGGCATGTATCTTGCGGCTGCCGGAGTGGGCCGGATCGGCATCGTTGACTTCGACAAAATCGACCTGTCTAATTTGCAGCGCCAGATTATGCATTCTACGGCTGATGTCGGTACCTCGAAGTGCGCTTCGGCCGAAAAACGCATGCATGAGATCAATCCCGAGATTGCAGTAGTCGTGCACGAGGAGCAGGTTTCTCAGGCAAATATCGAGGCACTAGTTAAACAGTATGATGTCGTCATTGACGCGACCGATAACTTTTCGACTCGATATCTCATTAACGACGCCTGTGTACTCGCAAACAAGCCAAATATCTATGGTGCAATTTATCGATTCGAAGGACAGACGAGTGTTTTTGCACCAGGCAGAGGGCCTTGCTACAGGTGTCTGTTCCCTTCTCCGCCTCCACCGGATGCGGTGCCCAATTGCGCTGAAGGGGGAGTGCTTGGTGTACTGGCTGGAGTGATTGGGGTGCTGCAGGCCACCGAGGCCATCAGAATATTGCTTGGTCTGGGCTCTGGTTTGATAGGCCGACTGATGCTCTATGATGCGATGGAGATGCGTTTTGACACTGTCAACGTCAAACGCGATTCCGATTGTCCTGTTTGTGGTGATAAGCCCACTATAACGACTGTTTCCGACACCGCTTTTAGTTGCGCACCAACGGCGCCGAATGTTTCGTCAGGCTCGACTGGAGCTGGTGCAGATATCACTGCTTCTAGTTTGAATCGGCGCATTCAGAACGGGGACAAGTTTTTCCTCCTGGACGTCCGCAATCCGGAGGAATTTATTCTGTGCAGCATCCCTGGCTGCACGCTGATACCGTTGCCAGAACTGGCAACGCGCATGAAGGACCTGGACAAGGGAAAAGAAATAATCGTCTATTGCAAGTCTGGCGCTCGCAGTCGCAAGGCCATGGGGATGCTGGAAGACGCCGGTTACAAGAACGTGAAAAATCTCACTGGCGGCATTCTGGCCTGGATTGCTGAAGTCGATCCCAGCATGTCCAGTTATTGAACCGACTTTTAATCGCCGCTCAGTGCGTAGATTAGATCAGAAAAATCGGGTTCTTACATCAGTCGCGATGGTTAAGGCTCATTCCGGGGCAATTTCAACAGAGCAAAAAGCGATGCGAGAAAAACAATGGCGCCAAGGAGCCCAACCAGCAAATACAAATTTAGTTGGGTAGTCAGACTAACGAATCCAAGGCGTGACTGAGTAGGATTGGATGGATTGTAATAGACGGCCAGCGATGGGTTCTTTTCATATCTGGCCTTGATCTGTTCAAGCAAGTGTTCTTGGTTATTGCTGTTCTCAACTTCGGTAGCCGTATACGTCTTTCCTCCAACATTGTACTTATATGTAATTTGAAGGTCCTTGTATTTGTCCTTCCGTACACTTGCTCCCATATAGTCGCCGTCGATTTTGATCCAGTTGTTTTCGGCGCTCAGGTTGTGATGTGTTACCAGGCACCCGACCGCTACCAAAAGCCCTGCCAACCCGACGACGTAATATCCACCACGAGTATGTCGAGCAACTCTTACTTCTGGATCAGCATTAATTCCATTCATTTAAAGCCTCGTACGAGTTCGGTAAATGTATTCTTGAAGTGTGCCATGCCCTGGTTCTCTTTGATTTTAGCAGAATAGATGGCCAAGGCTTCCAGGGTCCCGCCAGGCGCCTTTGAAATCGTCGATTTCAGTCGGTAATGGTAGCGGTTTCTGGCGCTATTTGGATTTTATGTCAATTTTACTGTTGCCTTGCTAGCTTCAGATTGTTCCTTCAATCGTAACCCGCGAACACCCCGGGAACACAGTAAGACCAATTTGAAAATTGTCTACTGGCTGTCATCAGGAACGCACCTGCTGCGTTTCGCATTCAAGGGGTGAAAAATGTCGAACGATAGACCGGCTTTAGATAGTCGAGATAATGCATTTGCAGGTAATCCAGAGGCAAAAGCGGCGACCGCAGTGTCGGAACAAACCCTTCATGCCTTACTGGGTGAAATCAGAGATCTGGGAGAGGGAATCTACTTTGGTGGCATAGAGAAGCCTCTTGATGGCGCTATACAGTTTATAAATCACACCACTGGGGCTAATTTGCCTGAAGTGCATCTGGTCGACGCCAATCGTCTCAACCAATCGGTCGGCGGGCAGGCGGGTCAGCTCATAGGCGCTGCTGGTGATGTGTACGCCCTGTCGCTTGCCACCGGCGGTCTTGGTGGTGCAGGCTATCTGGCGTCGGCTTCCCGGATGGGGGCAGTCGGAGCTTCTTACGCTGGTCTTTTTCAACCAAGTGATCCGCAGAGCAAGACCTTCTTCGGTGACAGACTTGCCAATGCCGCGATGGCAGGGGCTGCTTTAGCGGGTATGGGAGCTGGAGCTGCCGCCCTTGATGCCACCGGTGCTTTTGCCGCTCCAGCTGCCCGGTCCTTGTTTGGCAGCATGGCTTATTCGGGAGTTTCGGGTGCGGCCGGCGGTGCCGCCTATGCCGAAGCTGACGCTCTGCTGAAGCAAGGGCGCGCTTTCCCTCAACTTAACGAGTTGAGGAGCAATGTCGTCGGCGGTGCGGTATTCGGCGCCGCCATGGGTGGCATTGCATATGGTGTGGGACGTTTGACCGCGAAGGCCGACAAACCTGCCACCGTGGATAGTGGCGATGCTGGAGCCGATGGAAGCAAGCTTCCTGCGGAAAACACCCCCGGGACAGAATCTGATCCGCGACTGCGACCGGTATATCAGGAGGTAAAAGCTGAAGGACCAAGCCTCGGTGGGACCCTGCTTCAGGATGGTCGATCCACAGAAATGCTTGATCATTCTACCTATGTAATCCGTAATGGCGATAAACTTACACTCAGGACGACGCAATATCCGATCAAAATCAATGACACCGAACTGCCGCCGAAATCGAAAGCTGAGATCAAGTTTGGGGACAAGATCGAATCTTTTAGTGGATGGACCGAAAGTTGGTTCCGCTGGCCGTGGGAAGAGAGTAAGCCTACCACTGTTGGCGCGAATGTTTCCATCCCGACGGTCTCCCTCGTCAATGAGAATGGCCGAGTGATAACCGGAGCATACAAGGATATTTATACACGTGGGGCGGATGCGAAAGTGCCTTCAAGCAGTTGGTTTTCTCGGCTTATGGATCGTTATATTCCTAGATTGCCTGTTTTTTATGATGCTGGCTCGGCGCCTGGTTCAATTGTAGATGTGAAGGCGGACAACCGAGGTTTTCAAATCGACACCAGTTTTGACGGAGTCGCCAGCCCTGACAGTCGGTTCATACTGAACGGTGAGCCGGCGACTGCTGTTCGTGGTGTCATCCGGGTCAATCCGGGAGATCAGCTTGAGGTCGGTGATCACAAATGGATCTTCCAGATCGGCAGTCGAGCTGGTTATGTCGATGGGGCCCGCAACGCTGCCCGAGAGCTTGCCAGATTCCGAGACTATCAACCCGTGGTTCTGCCGCCCACTAACACGCCGGACATAAGTAATCTGCCCGCAGCAGAGCGGCCCAATCACCTGAATATCCCTTCTCTCTATTAGAGGCCGGTCTAAGCTCTTCTGTCCTGGAGCAAGGTTAGCCGCCGCTTAGCGCGCAGATTATGTGCAGTGTGTCTGACTGGCCGATGGAGCGCTGGAGACTATCGGCTGGTTCGGTATTGACGAAAAATTTGATATGTTGGCGAATGCGATCCTGTTCGTCAATTATGCGAAATCTAATGCCAGGATATTTGCGGTCGAGATCCGCCAGTACCTCTCCTAAGGTCTCACCCTCGGCAAGTGTTTGCGAATTGCCGCCGGTGTATGACCTTAGCGGTGAGGGGATGCGTACATTCATCTTAATCAGTCTTCCAGAATGGTGAGTGAATAGATTTCCGGCAAGTAGCGGACCAGGCATTGCCACGAGTCGCCTTCGTCGGAGCTGCCCCATATCTCACCACCGCTGGTGCCAAAATACAGGCCGAGCGGCTTCCGACCGTCACAGGTCATGGCCTGCCGCTTTACCGTGAAATAGGCATCGGATGTCGGCAAGCCCTTGTTTTGTTTCTTCCATGTCTTGCCACCGTTGCGGCTGATGTATGTGCAGGGTTTGCCATCGGGGCTGGTGCGGGGCCAGACCGTTGTCCCGTCCATGGGAAATACCCAGACGCAATCGGGATCCTCTGGATGAGCAACTATGGGAAAGCCAATATCGCCGACTGCTTTTGGCATATTGTCACCGATGCGCTCCCAGACGCCTTCTGAGCGCTCCATTTTGTAGATGCCACAGTGGTTTTGCTGGTACAGACGATCCGGATTGAGCGGATGGAAAATGAAACAGTGAGGGTCATGTCCATACTCAACGTCAGGTTCGGGTATCCAATCCGACTGGCAGCCTTTGTTTAGTGGGTGCCAATCGGCGCCTTTGCTATGTGACTCGAAAACACCGCCGACTGAAACCGCTGCATACATGTGATTTGGATCGCGCGGATCGATGCGGACCGAGTGCACCATCTGACCGCCCGGTGTGGCGCCGTTGCTCATCCACTGGCCGTACATGTGGTGCTCGTTGAAGCCGGCAATCGGGTGCCATGTGTCACCATCGTCTTCCGAGCGGAAGAGGCCGGGTGGAGAAGTACCTGCGTACCAGACGCCGGGTTCGCTTTCGTGGCCGGGTGTAATCCAAAAAACATTTTCTACCGAACGGCCCTT
>JAFEAV010000153.1 GCA_018266215.1 Cyanobacteria bacterium SZAS LIN-3
TGTCTCCGGCTGAAGTCAAGAGAAGGCCGTCGGGAGGCTGATTTTTACAACAATAATTTCTATTGAGTGATGTAAATCAAGTCGTTAAGTTGAGAGTTCTAATTCTTTCCCCTCCAAATCTTCAACCTGAATTCCCAGAGTAAACGCAAACCACAGCTCAGTACCCATTGCAGACGCCGCGCTATTTAGCCAGCTTCTGCCGCAGGCAACTGTTCTGTTTTTTGAGTTTCTCGTCCTGACCACTACGCGCTCATTGTCGAGACCGTAGGGACCCGTCAGAGACTGAAATTGAGCCACTTTATGTCTACCACCAATCACATCAATCTTTGCGTCCAGAGTGCTGGCAGCGAAGATGACTGGAAAGATCTTTACGAAGCTTCCTTCCCACAGGACGAACGCATGACCGTGACCGAAGTGCGAACATTGCTTGCCAGCGGCACAATGCTTTTGCACAAGACCACGGACTCACATGGCGGTCTCCAGTGTTTCTCACTCGTCACTGTTCTCAGCAACTTCCTGCTTCTCGCCTACATCGCCACCGATCAGACCAAACGTTCTTCGGGTGTGGGCAGCAAGCACATGAAAGCCTTGATCGATCTTTTGAAGAAGAGCTACCCGACCTACCTGGGACTCTTCCTCGAAATTGAGTCGACCAAGGAAAAGAATCTCCCCACCGCCGAAGAGCAAGCGCGTAAGCGGCGTCTGGCTTTTTATCAGAGATTGCACTGCAAGCGGTTGACAGGCAAAGACTATTTGCTGCCCAGCTACACACCCGGTGCTGCCGCTCGACAGGGCGAACTTCTCTGGTTTGAGTTCAATGGCCCCGTCGGTACCGATGCTACGCTTCAGGCCGTCATCTCGGAGATTTACACCAAGGCTTACAACATCACTGTCACTGATCCGTCCTACGTCAAGGTCGTTGGTCAGTTCAGTGCTGCCGCCACGCCCGCTACTACCAGTGCCACCAGCAATACCACTGCTGCTGCTACCGGTACTCCTTCTGTTCCTGCTGAACCTGCTGCTAGCCCAAAGCAGCCTGAACCTCAGCCTGCGCAGGATGGTGATATGAATCCGAAATCGTAAATGACTCGGACTACTTGTCACCACCTTGTCCTGATAACAACGCACAAAATTGTCGTCCGACGGTCGGCAAGTCAGTCGATGGTCCCGGGTCTCCGTATGATGGTCGTTCAGTCTGCTTGCAGGCTGTCGCATCATGCGGACCCGGGACCTATTCGACATTTTTCAATAGGCACTTTTTTGCTTTTTTCTTTTTCCGACTAATACTAGTTCGCATAGTATATGACCAGGGAAGACGATCGCCGCCTGGGCGACTGCGGCGGGGACATAGTTGCAGGGCCGTTCCTCAGGCGCTGGGGAAGAGCAAAATGGATGTATTGGTCCGCTTGCTCTGCTCCAGAGCTTCCGCGGCCGCGGCTATGAGAATGCCCGGGTGGTCGCAGGTATCGGGAATGCCGGCAATACCTACATTGAAGACAACATTGCGCGTGTCCAGGCCAGGTCCCAGTGGTGTCGCCAGCAAGGATTGCTCGACCAGCATGGCCTGTTGCATCGCCTGGTTGATATCAGTATGAGGCAGAAGCAGAGCCAGTTTCGGGTCTTTGTAATGACAGAGACTGTCGAGGGGGCGACTGGCCGATTGAATGCGTCCCGCGGCTTCATGCAGCACCCGCAGCGGCGGCAGCGAAATAGCGCCATCAGTCAGACGCAGGCCCATCTCCATGATCAAAAGTGAGCAGGGTACGTCGGCCTGTTGATAGCGGTTGAATTCCTGAATCACGAGCCAGTAAAAGCTAGCCTCCGAATAAAGTCCGGTGCCTTCTCGACGCAGCTCGCGTTGCAGGGCTTCCAGGATATTGCGGTCCAGATCTGCCGGGGCTGGTAGATTGGGGCGTACAGTCTGCGGTCTCGGTGCCGGAGCAGGCTTTTCCTTGGGAACGGTTACCGTTTCGCGCGTGGGCGCAGTGTCGATGAAGCTGGTCAGGGCCCGCTGCGGATCGCATTCGGCGGCGATTAAACTCTGGATGAGAAAAGTGTCCACGCTCTCGTGGCTCCAGAGAACGGGCGAATCAACAGCTTCTCCGGAGTGCAGTGTCCAGCTTGGTCCTTCATCCGAACTATCGGCGTATGTTACTCGTAAAACGAAGGTGGTGGGCGATGTCGCAGCCTTCCAGGGCAACTCTACAACGGCTTGCGGATGTTTCCCGGCCTGTTGCATGGAAAAGTCGAGATCCTCGATACACGGTACGGTAGCCAGTTTTGAGAGTTTGACGTTGGCGCCGGTCGTTTTGAAAGAGTCGTGAAGTGGCATTTGTGGCTGCTGTCCTTTTCAGGGTAAAGAGGTCTGCATGTTTTTTGTTCCCCGCCTCTTTTGAATTTTCACTGTATCGAGAGCCGTCTTTGCGGCCGGAGGCAAATTTTAAGCTTCTGGCGCAGCTAGCGTGGCTGCAGCTGGCCTTCTTGGCAACTCCGTGCCATCGTGCTTTGCTGTTGCCTCAGTTTCTTTTAAAGGCTTTATCTCTCATTTAGATTGAGTTGTCAGAGTTTCATCTTCTAGATTCATCAGGTAACTCTCTCTCCCCAAACTTTTCCGAGATTTCTTAAACCTTAAGCGCTCCGACATTTCTTGTCTTCGTCCCGGCATTCTTTTGCTCGGTGGGAGGCAACGGATGTCTGTGGAAACCTTGAGGTCATCTCGGGTGTTTTCTGTCTATTAATTCAAATGCCATGAGCGTCAAGCTCCAGGCAAAAAGAGAACCACTATGATTTTTTCACAACCACTCTGGTTTTCAGCTCTGTTGCTGTTACCAATCTTCTGGCTTTTCCTGAGACGGCGCGGCAAAGTCGGCCTCACACATCTGAACGGACTCAGCAATGGGTTTGGCAGTCGCTTCCTGCTGATTCTGCCCAAGATCATCTTCTCCCTGGCCTTCATCGCTCTTGTCGCTGCCCTGGCCAGACCGCAGCGGGTCTACTTCGAGGCTGATGACAGCATCAAGTCGCGCGACATCATCATCACCGTCGACAAGTCCGGCTCCATGGGCGCTCCGGTGACCGGCGAACTGCCCAAGCGCAGCTCCCCGGATACGGAGCTCGACAAGACTTTTCCCGGTATGCCCGGCTCTTCGCTCAACCCGCCGACCCCCGCCGGTGGTGGTCGAGGAAGCTACTACGGCTACGGTCAGGACGACCCTAATCAGCTCACCCGCATCAAGCTGGCTCAGGCTGCAGTTCTCGACTTCGTGCGCAATCGCTTCACCGCTCACCAGAGCGATCGCATTGCCGTCATGACTTTCGACATCTACCAGTACTGGTTCTGGCCGCTCACCGATGACCTGAAAATCATCTACCGCAACGCGCAGTTCATCTCGCGTATCACCGGGGATGGTACCAACTTCGGTTCGATCGATCCCGGCCCTGTGGACGCCGCCATGTCTCATTTCGATGAGCTTGGTAAGGCGCGCAGCAAGGTCATCATCATGGTCACCGATGGTGAGGATGCGATCCCGCCCGATGCCATGAAACGACTGGTGGATTTGATGACCAAGCAGGACGTGCACTTCTACGTCGTCGGCGTGGGCGAGACTCTCGCCAGCCAGGACGTAGACATCATGCGCCTGGCTAATGCCGTCAACGGTCACGTTTTCCGCATGGAGAACGCCGGTGACATGCAGAAGATTTTCCAGGCCATCGATACCATGGAGCGCACCTCCATCAAGATCGCCTCCACCGAAAAGCGTGATGAACGCTTCATCTACTTCGCCTTCGCCGCCTTCGCATTGCTGGCGCTGGGCTGTCTTTCGTCGATGCTGGTCCACAATCAGTGACCGGCCGCAGCAAGGAGTTTTTTTATGCAAAAATTTCTCTATAAGCGGCGTGTGCTGTTGGCCGGGCTGGCTACGATTGCCTTTGTGGGCGTTTTCGTCCTGGGCATCCTGCGGCTCTTCAACTACACGCTGCCGCTCTACATCGGAAACCCCGTTTCCGCCTCCGAGTCCGGTTATGGCGATCCGGTGGTGGCGTTATACGACGCCGCCCTGCGCACATACCAGGCTCAAGACTATGAGGCTGCCGGCAAACTGGCAGCCCAGGCTTATTCCAAGATGAGTGAAGAGCACGGCGCGATCGGTACCGACGCCCGTTCTCAGAAAGTCGCTGGGGATATCCAGTTTCTTCTCGGACTGACGTGCGAGAAGGTCAAACAGCAACAGCAGGCCATCGAGGCCTACGAACAAGCTCTCCGGCATACCCCCGATAACTTGCCCGCCAAGTACAACCTGGAGCGCTTGCTCAAGGCACAGCAGGGCGGTGGTGCTGGTGGCGGCGGTCAGCAACCTGGTCAGAAACCGGGTGGCGGCGCCAGTCATCAGGGCAAGAAGGGAATTTAGCGAGGCCAATTATGCACTTCATGAATCAATCTGTGCTCTGGCTCGCAGCTTGTGTCCCCGTCATCGCGGGACTGAGCTACTTCCTTGCCAGACGCCGCAGTGAAAAACTGCTCAACGAATATGGGGAGCGCCCCCTGATTGAGCCGTTCATCGAAAAAATCTCTCGTGCCAGACTTGCGCTGAAGGTGCTGGCACTTTCCTTGAGTCTTGTGGCGCTTGTCGTCGCGCTCTCAAGGCCGGTTCAGGAAAACGGCAAGGCCGAGTTTCCGACCGGTACCATCGACGTGATGTCCATCGTGGACGTCAGTCGCTCCATGGCCATCCCCGATTACAAGGGACAGCTCCCCGCGCCCTTCGATGAGGGTCGCAGGTTGGATATGGCCAAGTATCTGCTCACTCACGATGTGATGGGCTCGCTCAGCTACAACCAGATGGGCATGGTTACATTCTCGGGACAGGCCTGGCCCCAGGCCTTCCTCACCCACGACATGGAAGCACTGCGCTGGGTCACCAGCCGCGCTGTTTATGTCGGCAGCGCCCCGGGCGAAGGCAGCCAATTGGCCATGGCCTTCGACATGGCGTTCCAGCTCTTCGATCTGGACTCCAAGCCGGATCACAGACGGGTGATCGTGCTCTTCTCCGATGGCGGCAATGATGCCAGCTACGAGGACATGGCAGTCGTTATCCGGGAGCTGAAGAAGCGCAACATCGAACTGGTCATCGCCGGCCTGGGTAAGACCACGGAATCGGCTGTGCCGGTGCGGCTGCTCTCGCCCCAGGACCAGATGATCTTCCGGGACAAGCAGTGGTACGAAAACAACGGGCAGATCGTCACCAGCAGGCTGGACGAGAACGTTCTGCTGCTCCTGAAGAACGCTGTCGGCGGTCGCTATGTTCGGGTGGAGAAGGCTTCGGATTTCTCCATGACCAACATGGTTTCGCGCATGGAAGTCATTCGCAAGCCCGGTGTTCTCGAGCTCTTTCCTTACGCGCTTCTGGCCAGCTTCGCCTTCCTGGTTTTCGGTCTGCTCTGTTCGGACGAAGCCAGGTGGAAGCGTGATGAAACCAGGGACAGGGTCAAGCCTGGACGTGGTAAAAACGGGAGGATTGTCCCATGAAAACAAAAAGCCGCTTCGCCGGCGTCTTCACGGGTTTCCTCCTGGTCGTAGCAGCGCTGGCCGGACTTGTCTGGCTTGGCCTGAACACCTGGACGACCTGGCCGCACTTCCCCTCGGATCCCCCGGCAGCCGGGCAACCTGCCACGGCTGAGCAATTGGCTGCGGCCGCCAGTCCGGCGCCGGAAGTGATCGTTACTGTCGATCGCGATTACGCCTATCGCATCGGCGACATCATCCCTGTCACCGTCTACTTCAAGGAGAAGCCGGGCACCGTAATCGATCTGCACAGCATCGCCATCGAAGGCGATTTTGAGATTGCGCAGCAGCCGGAGTTCTTTGAGCGGCGCACCAGGGATGGTGCCAGACTCGTGCGTGGCAACATAAAGTTGCAGAGCTTTTCCAACACGCCGAAGCTGACACTGAAGGCTAATCTCAGTTATCGCATCATCGCCACAAACGAGGATGTGACCGTCAGTCTGCCCGCCTTTGAAGCCTACACGTCCAATACCTGGGATGGTCGCGATATCATCCAGGAAGGTCACCTGCGCAACAAGTACGGGCTCGATCCCTACTTCACCGCAGCTCTGGTTCTGGGCGGCATTTTTGGTGTCGTCTTCTTCTTCCGCCTGGCCCGGCGCTATGCCCTGGAGCAACCGATACTGTTCGAGCTCAAGGGTCTTCCCAGCCGCTTCCAGCTGGCCCGTCGTGACTTCAACGACATCTGGGCCAGGATGGAGGCCGGCGACAGAAGCGCCGATCGCTATGTCGAAGTGGCGCAGCTCGTGCGGCGTCTCTACAGGGTGGAAACGAAAACCACTCTCGAGGCCAGTTACTATCTGCTCTACTCCTACAACGGACCTTTGCAGGTGACCGATATCTTGCGCGCGTGTGATCGTGTGATCTACCGCCACGAAATGCTCAGTGATGACGAACACGACGAGATCAAGCGAGTCTTCGACAAGCTTGTTCCCCAGTATCCGGCACATGTTTTGGCCAAGTTGCCTCCCACTCGCGTGGCGATGCGCTCGGCCGAGGCCACGCTGTCCGGTACGTCGTATCTCGATTGATTGACCCACGGGTCATTAGGAAAGGAAAACAATATGATGCTTACCTTCTTGATTCAGGTGCTGCTTCTGCTTGCGGCACTGCTGTACCTCGTGCCCGCCGTTACCGATAGCGGTGTGGCAATTCGCCAGAACAGTGCCTTTCGGGGCGTTCTGGCGCTGGTCGTGATTGCGTTGATCAACAAGATCTTCTGGCACGTGCTGGCCATCGCCGGTGTCGGTGCGTCCATTCCGGTCGCTCTCTTCACCGCCGGCGTCGTTGGTTGGTTGGCCAATTCTCTGGCCATCTTCACCACCGGCCGTCTCATGCCCGGCGTGCTCTATGTCCGCAGTTTCACTGCGGCCATGGGCGCGTCGCTGGTTCTGATGATCGCCGGCTGGGTGATTTCGCTCTTTCTGCTCTGAGTTGAACTAGCGGGGCAATTGAACGGGGGCGGGGATTCGAAAGAATCTCCGTCCTCGTTTCTTTTGCTTTCAAATTAAATACTACGGCAAGCAGTAGGTATATGCAAAACTTACCTCCCCTGATTAGGCAGCCTGGCCGCTGCGCGTCGAGGAGCGAAA
>JAFEAV010000154.1 GCA_018266215.1 Cyanobacteria bacterium SZAS LIN-3
TAGAACACTACCAGATGCAGCCCACAGTCAGGTCCATCACTCATTTCAACTACATTTTTGACATCCTCCGTTACTATTTCTTGATTGCGGACATACTGTATACAGTAGTGTACTACCCCTTTAAAGAGAGCAATCATGGCATACGAAGGCCTTTCGCTCCTGGAATTTCAACGAAAATACAGCTCCCAAAAAGCCAGTCTAGAAGCCATTGCGGAGGCACGTTGGCTGAGATGGTTCGCTCCCTGAATTTCCTTCAAAAGCTCGCAAAGTCACGGTGGTCGGGCGAGCACCTCAGAGATGCCCGCCCGCCTTCCCGTCAGATAAAGACTCAGACAATAGACTCGACTATTGTCTCTCCTTTTCTCTCACTGAGGAACGGCTCTACCGGATTAAAGCCATTAAAACAATGCGAGACCTGAAAAGTGTGCTTCGTTACAACCAAGCGTTTATCACCAAAGTAATACCTAAGCCAGCTGAACTTTCGAACCTTATTGTGCTGATAATTCACAGACACCGTGGCTCCCTTCGGCATAGCAACGATAGCGACGGCACGCTGCAGAGTGTATTGAGTCTCTTGGAGAAATTTCACCTGGTTAACTACGTTAAAGAACCAAACTTTGGCCCCTCCTGAAACAGAGATATCAATGTCGGCTCCATGACCGAAATATGTTTGTTCTAACAAAACCAAAGCATCTTCCGTTACAGGTAATGCCGACGGTATCAGGGTCAGTGCATACTTGCTTACTGCCTTGACCGACATCAGCCGATCTCCATTGAATCTTGGATACGAGGAAATATGGCTCTGTTTCTGGCCAATTTCGACGATCGCGTTTGGAGAGACCGGTATTCCAAGTGAACACTGTCCATTCACCAGGTGCAAGCACCGCATAGTATGTCTCCTTGGGTTGGAGGTTTGATTAACGGTAAGAGCAGCTCAGAGATGAACGAACATCGTGCTCTTGAAGAACTCATCGAAATCGCCGGTCAGATCTGGGTTGTTCTCTGTTTGCAGGCTGATCTTGTAGCCCATAGTCTTGTAGATTTTGGCAAGTGTACCCACCCAATTATCGCGTTCTGTCGATGGATTGGTATGCGAATGGTAGAAAACGCAGGCAACCATTTTGCCGTCGTGTCGGATTGACTCGTTAATAATGGCTCGAGTCGGTATCGAATCGGCAGCCGGGATGTGACGCGTTATCTCACACGTGAACTGCGAGATAACGCGTGCCAAAATACCGTTTTGGGCTGACTCCAAGTCGGCTTCGATGATTTTGACCATTTGCCTCAGAGCTTCACAACACATCTTGTGCCCGCTCGAGTTAAAGCCCAGAGTTATGAAGCAGACTCCCAGGCCGGGTCTATTGGCTTCGGCTTTTTGCAACTCGTTCCGCGCCAGGCTCAGGTAGTTATGCAATTTAATCACATAAGCCGTGGCTTCTTTAGCCATCTCTTCATAAGTGCTTGGTTTGAGGGACTGGCTTACCTTGACCAGTGTTCTTGCTCGCTCCATGTCGATACTATGGCGCAGCTGGGCGATTTGATCGTTCAGAAAGGCTTCAAGCACTTCCAACATATTGAAATTCCTTCGCTCTATTGGTTGATCCCGATGGATTCCCAGTGCCAATGATTAATGCTCCCCCCTCTTTTTACTCATAGGAAAATAGCCAGTAATCACACCCACAACAAGGCAGCCGAAGGCGACGCAAGCGGCCGCCTCCTTTTCCATGAAGAAGGGACCAATGGCGAGTGTCATCAGGAAGCCGATCAAGGAACCGGAAACCCAAATAAAGATTCCGCCAAAAGGCCCTCCGGCGATTCCTTCCTTGTTATTCCGGGCATACGGCGTACGCCAGAAGTATTCGTTAATGATATAGCCGAGCGCTCCAGAGATGCTGAGGAGGCTCAAAACTACGGCGGTTTGCTGCAAGAAGATGGTCATGGTATTGCACCTTTCATTCATAGGGTCTCAACCCTGGTTTAATATGATTTGCGAGATTTCCTCTGCGAGCTACCGAACCTCGTTCTTCACTCGCAGGATACGATTGACTAAGCTTCGATTTGAAAAATAAGTACGTCGTTCGGATTCAGCTAAAAGCCTTCTGCCAATGACTGGCAACTAGATTCTCAAAAATCGGAATGGGTGCTGGTATGGAAGTGTTTTTGGAACCTTAGGCGAATGAACGAACGAATAACGTCACCATAGCTTTTGAACTGCTGTGATGCCAGAAGTTTTTGGTCAAATCCGGGCAGTTTAAGCAAAAACACCTGACGCAGTTGCTTTTGGACTGATAAAAATCGATCTTCTTGGTCTGATCGGTCTAGCCTCTTATATCATTTAATTACTGGGCAGTTTGGGGCACAAAGGGAGCGCTAACTATATACTGGTATGATGTTTATATTCATTATTGGACTGATAAATGAGATAACGCATTTTGCATGGTCATGACTCCTTTGAGCACACTTCAAATTGAATCAGAGAAACAGAATCATCGAGCACATAAGATCCGGTATTGAAGAGGGACGCTATAAGCCATTCTCGCTAGTACCACCAACTCGCATCCTCGCCGAACAGTTTGGCGTTTCGCGAGATACTGTTGTTCGGGCGTACAAAATCCTTGCCGAACAAAATTACATTGTTAGTTCGGCCACAAAAGGATTTTACGTAACTGAAAAACCACCGACCACGGCGACCGGAACAACAGAGAGCTTTATCCCCATTACAGCAGATAGACTCTCTGTTTTTGGAGAGCAACTCCGTTCAGATTCCAGGCGCTACCCCATTTCTTCCGATTTTGCGGATAGCAACTTCGGCGGACCGCCGTCATCACTTCTGCCTGTAAAAAAATGGCAGGAAACCATCAGAACAAATTTTAAAGAGCTAAGAAAGACTCAATATATTCCTGAGTTTCTCGGGAAAAGCGAGCTTCGTTCCGCCATAGCGGCATTTCTCTATAGGACAAAACAAATGACTTGCGGACAAAATGAAGTCGTTGTTTTCTCCAGCACATTTAGTGCCGTGCATCTTCTTTGCCAACTACTATTGAATCCTGGTGACACAATCGCAGTCGAGGACCCCGGCTTTGGTGGTATCAGAAATATTGCTGCGGCGCAGAGTCTGAAACTCTGTGGAATCCCTCTCGACGAAGAAGGAATCGTAGTTGAGGAACTATCCAGGCTGGCCCAAGCACCCAAAATGGTGTATGTCACAACGTCGCATCAGGAGCCAACCGGTATAAACTACTCTGCGCGTAGAAGGCAGCAGTTGCTCGACTGGGCCAAAAGAAACAACGCTTGGATCATAGAGGATGATTATGACGGCTATTTTCACTATACAAAGACTTCGGAAGCACCAATTAGGGCGTTAGACCGTTTCGGAACAAATGTGATCTATCTTTCCACATTCTGGCGTCTACTTTATCCGTTAACAAGTATAGGCTTCTGCGTGCTTCCACGAGGGCTATTGGACCTAGTAGGAAAATCAAAAATCGAAGTGGAAGGCGCCTCTGAGACTGTTCTTCAAGCTGCTCTTGCGCAACTTCTTAGTAGTGGTTTTATCGAGAAGTACATGCGCAGAGTGACACGCGTATACAGTGAGAGAAGGATTGCTTGTATTCAAGCGTGTGCCAAGCATCTTCCAACCGTAAAACTATTCCATTCAGTTACAGGTACTAATTTGACGATGATCGTCGATTCATTTTCTGAATCAGTGATTTTGAATGCTGCGAGCCAGTCCGGAATTCCACTGAATTCACTTAACGCATACTACCTAAACGAACAAATTTCACACGCCTACACTCTTGATTTTGGCTCCATGTCGCCTGCAGAAATGGATTTTGCATTGTTCGCGTTTGCAAAAAAACTAGACGATGCGACTTGCCGACCTTGAGGAGATGGCAAGAAAAACAGGCCCCCTTGCGGGAGCCTGTTTCGCGTCATGAAGGGAGAAGATTAATCGCCCGATTATTAATCACCCCTCAAAGACTGGGCTGCTGTTATCCGCACTTGCTGTAGCCACAAGATTGGCATACATTGCAGCCGTCTATCTTCAGCCACGCTTCGCCTCCGCACTTGCCGCAGGCCGGTTGTGTGCGCCCCAAACCGGTGGAGTTTTGGGGAAGCACAGTCACCGACAACTGAGGTAGTGAGGTGGAGGAAGTCGTGGCATAGTTTGCCGGCGCTGTGGCAGCCACAGGCACCGTGCCGTGGTTGAGAGCTTCTTCCTGGGCAATCAGCTCTTCGCGACCAGCGGAATGGTTGTTGCGGTAGTTTTGAATGGCCTTGGCCAGGCCATCGCAGGGAGACTGCACAACTACAGCTTTGTCGGAATCGGAGAATTTGAAGAAAGCGGGATAGCCGGATTGAATGTTGACGAGCTGTCTGACGATCGCCACTTCGGCTTTGGAGCGTTCTTCTTCGCCAAATTCGGCGGCGTATTGCAGGAAGGCTGAGGCCAGGCGGCCGACAGCTTCGAACAATCCGGCCTCGATGGCGCCGGGTTTGCCCATGCGGGCATAGACTTCGATAAGCTCACCGGGATGGTCTTTTTCATGATTGAGGCTGACGTGCAATGTCGAGCCGCCATCGGGGGAGCCTACGCGTACCTTGTAGTTCTGGCCGATGGTTTCGTCCACATGAATGTTGCGACGCTCCTGGTGGCCGAGGAGGGCTAGCAGATCCGACTCGCGGTCGTAATCGTTGCTGGCGATTTTTTCTACCGGTTGTGAGAGACGGCTGCCGTCCGGATAGAAGGTGATGTCTTTGACGCCGAGCTTCCAGGCCAGTACGGTTGCTTCATGCACATCCTGAGCGCTTGAATCGAGCGGGATGGAGCAGGTGTTGGAGACCGAGTTGAAGGCTTCCGGGAATTCTTCAGCACCATCGTGGATGGCGGCGAGATGTCTGATGTAGGCTTCCGGAGAGATCTCTACGCGGATGGGGAAGGCCTTCTGAACTGCTTCGGGGACTTCAGCCAGACCGCGAACGGACTTGTTGTTGTCACGAATTTTCTTCATCAGAGCCTTCTGGCCTTCTTCCGTATCGGGCCAGGCGCCGAGCTTGATCATCAATTCTTTGAAGCCGGGGGCGACAAAGTCGACGAAGCGTGAGCGCACTTTGCGCGAGAAGACGACACCATTATGGGGGTCAACACCCCAGCTGGTTTGCAGTGCCTGCGCCAGGGTGCCGGTGGGGGCATTGTTGGTCAAGCAGGTGTTGCGCACGCGCAGTCCTTTTTTCTGGAAGCGGCTTCCTTCCCAGAGGGGGTAAACGCCGCGCTCTTTGGCCAGTTCGATTGAGGCTTCAACAGAAGCTTTGTTGTACTGGCGGAAGAGTTCCTTGGTGGCAGCGATACCATCTGCGCCACCAAATTCCAGACCGAGGCGGGAGAGGAATTCAGCTATGCCGGCGAATCCGCCGCCGTTTCTTCTTTCCAATCTGGCAGTCATGTTCTGCATCGGGATCGGATACCAGGAGACATCGGAGACGTTGTCCATGAAGCGCTGTTGAATGCGCACAACCGAGCGCATGGCGCTCATATTGTAGGTGCCGTCGGGAGCGAAGAAATCGCTGTGGGCTGCGTGCAGGGATGAGAGATTGCAGTTACCCATATAGGTACGGCCGTCGTGACCGGGACCGGCGGGGAGGAACTGCTCGCCGCAGGGATTGCAGGTGTTGAGATCGTAGGCGTGGTTGTTGGCGTTGCCGGCATTGATTGTCTCGTAGAAGCCGATGCCCGGCTCGCCTGAGTCGCGCATGCCTTCAACGATGCGGCCGAACACATCGGGAGCGTAGAAGTAGCCTCTGACGCGCACTTGTTTGTCGGTGATTTCGACGGTGGCGTTGCTCAATTTGCGAGCGGCTTCGATTGCTTCCGGGTGCTGGGTGATGTCGACAGAGTATTCTTCGTAGGTCGGTTCCTTGGTTAGTTTATTTACTTTGATCTGACCTGTGCGCTCGTCCAGTACCGGTTTGCGCGGGTCGTATACGGTGCCGTTCCAGACTGCCTTGTTGAAAGTGGCAGGGTAGAAACGCTTAGCTTCAACGGCTTCCATGAAGCCGGGCATGGCGAGAACAGTAACATTTGTATTCTTGAGATAATTCTGGCGTTCAATATATTGAGCATGCAATTCACCGTATTTCTGTTCCGCGGCTTTGAGCACGCGTTTTTTGAAGCTGAGGGAATCCTCGCCGGGAGCCTGTTTTGTCTCCTGGCGCAGTTTCTTGTAGACCTGCGAAAGTGTGGGCGGCGGGAAGAGTTTTTTCTTGTCGATGAAGAAGAGGATATCGGGATGGTCGGAGTTGCGCAGTTCGATCAGCGCTCCGCCGCGGCGTCCACCCTGAGCTACTGCTTCAACGGCTTTGGCGATGGTCTTTTCGTAGAAACGATCCGGACCGGAAGCGGCGGCACCATTGGCGATGACTGAGGACCAGGGGCGCAGGCTGGAGGTGTTGAGACCCATACCCATGGCGGCTTTGGCTGCCAGTGCTTCGATGCGTGCGGCTTCTTGAATGCCTTCCAGCGAGTCTGTCACGTAAGCTACGCCGCAGGCGGCCAGACAGCCTCTACCGCGCAACCAGGCTGATAAATGTCCCATGGCCACTTCGTTTTCGTTGAGGTGTGCCAGTTTGGCCTGGATTATATTGGAGCGCAATTCTTCGGAGCGCAGCCAGATGTCTTCTTCCTTGAGGCCGGCGATCTTACCGTGGGCCCAGTATTGAAGAACCTTTAAAGAGGTCTCGGGATCAGCGTTGATGTTGGCCGGGGTATTGGCCCAGAATCTTTGATTGCCAAT
>JAFEAV010000155.1 GCA_018266215.1 Cyanobacteria bacterium SZAS LIN-3
AGAACTGCGCATTCTGCTGTCACTCTACGAAGGCAGCCCCGCGAAACTCCTCAGCCCCGCGAAACTCCTCAACGAGCTTCTCGGGCAGTTTAAGCAGACTCGCCGCAAGCAAATGACGGCAATCATTGGCAGCTTCGTGGGTAAGCACGTGGCTCCGAGGGGATATCATGGGCAGTTCCGAAATGCTGTGATCGCAATGGATCTCGGCCTTACACTCGGGCAAGCCTATGGGGAATGCTTCCTCCTTACGCGCCTCATGTATGAGGACCAGCAAGGAATTGTCCGTGCCACAACTCCGCTAGCTTTCGAAGCTCTGCTCTTTCATTTTCGCACTGGAAGCAGCTCGGATCGGTTCGGTTCGGAACTGGAGCGTTGGGTGCAGGAACTGTTGCGCGCCACGCTTTCGCCGGACATCGCCAGCGCCAAGGGCAAGGCCATCGAGAGAGCCTTCGTCCATGCGATGGAGAAGCAGCGACGACTTGGGCCGGTTTCTGTGGCGCGGTTCAGTTTCGACCAGAAGAAAGGCCAGTTCCTTATTCTTCCGGGTCACGAACTGCTGGCGAAGGACATAGACGTCAGTCGCTTTTCTGGCTTTGACTTGCCACCTGACGTCGCATCCCGTACCGCGAAAACGAAGGACGGTGGTCAAGCGAAATGTTGTCTGTGGGTGCCATATGCGGCCAACTATCCTGACGTCGATGCTTATCTCTGGGTTCCCCAGATGAAGAAAGCATCAATTCCAGGCCATCTTTGGGCGTTTCAAGTGACGGTGTCGCCTCTGGCGGAGCACTCCACTCAGTTTTTCATCCGCAAACCGCCACGGCAAGTGCGCCGCTTTATGTGTCAGGTCGTTAACACGGCGCAGTACCGCCGCAGTGCCGCCGAAGACCGAGGGCAGCGGCAAGAAGAAAGGCACGACGAAGCAGTCGGCGGCGACGCTGACGACGACGACGAGCAGGTTTGCGCTGCGCTAATGTCTCCTTGTTTTCGACTCACATTGGCCAGTCTGAGGCCCAGCTTGTTTCAACAGTGGAAGGAAGCCCTGCCAGCTGGAAGTGCCATCAACTTCGCGTGGGTGGGCTGCGACTCGAAGATGACTGTTGGGTTGTACAAGAAAGGCGACGGTCAACCCCAGTGGTTGTTGCCTTTTGGTCGTTTACTGGATTTGATACCTGCGTTCAATGACATGCAGCCCCAGGAATGGCGCACCTTTGATGTGCTCTATGCGAAGTAAATCATGGCTTTTCCCTCCGAGTACTACAACTCGAGCCGATCCATCATCAGTTCCAAGCACCAGGGTCTTGCAACAGCATTGCCAGAGGAAAGATTTTGCTCTTATATCTTGTGTTTACTTTGGCAAAATAGCAGAGGCAGATCCGCCTGGCTGGTGAGGAGGAGCTGGCGAATACGAGTCAAGAAGCTGCCAGCCGAAACGAGGCAGGCCGAATTGGCTGCCGCCAGCGGTCCACGTGCTGTCCCATCGAAGGCATATCTTCGTCCCACGGGAGTAGCTCGTTGGCCGGTGCTCCTGCGCCCCGGAAACCTGCAGAGGCCTCGACGAAAAAAGCTGCAAAGGCCGCCAAAAGTTCAGCAAATGCGGCGATCGTGCGGACGCAGACGATACCAGTGCTTTGTACTCAACCGTCTCGTACATTGATCTTCTATGTCGGCCCGCGTACGCCAGAGCCCAAACCAGCGAGTCCCGCGAGTGACGCCGGCGTCGGCACGGGCACCGGAAGCGGCGCCATCGAAGACGACATCGGCGCGATCACCGGCGCCGCCCAATGCGACTTTGAGAGCAGCCGCGGCGGGCCCGGTTGCACCGCAAGCTGCACCTTGGGCGCGCGCAGCACCTGCATTCACACATTAGAGAGGAACGATACGGCAAGCAGCAGCTCACCTGTCCGTGCTTCGCCAAGCCTGTCAGGTGCACCTCGAGGGAGTCGTTGTCCGCGGCCTGCGCGTAGTGGTACGCAGAAACCAGCCCGGTCGCGTTGCTCCCGTCCCGCACCACCACATCCAGGTAGAGCTGTTTCTTCTCGGCCTTGGCTCTGCGGGCCTTCTGCTTCCTCAGCGGCGGCGGCGGGGCGGCGGCGGGGCGATGACGCTCTCACAGCCGCACTCGGCTTCAAGGTAATGAGTGAAAGCATTCCCTAGTCAGAGCTCAAAGTCTCTGCAGCGACTCAAACTAAAGAAATCATTGCGAGTCGGCTCACCTTCAAGCTCTGTGAGTTTCAATAAGGCCTCGCGAAGAACTCGCACTTGTCCTTTCAGCCGTTCGCAATCGCGGCAGCCTTGTTGCGCGCGGCTGGAGCGCTGAGAGCGGTTGCTGCGCCTGCATGATGGTCAGAGATCTAAGGAATGATTCAAATAATTTTCCGCAATTCTCCGCTGCATCTCCCGATCCCTCCCGATCCTCGCCCGATCTCACGCAGGACTCATCAACCGAGGCAAGTTGCCCCGAGCAACCCGCACGTGCCGAACCGGTCAAGGCAAGCGCCGAAAGCCCACTTTCTCTCGCATCGCAGCACAAAGCATCTTCTCCCCGTCGCAAGTTTCTCTCCCCTTCTCAACAACATGTCTCTGTCAACTTCAGTCTTACGTATGTGTCAGCGTTGCGGCATGCTCCGCGCCACCAAGTCGAGTGGCGTGCACTGCTCGCCGTGCGAACGTGCAGCTCTCGCTGAAGAACGTCGCCAAACCCGTACCCGCGAAGCGCAGGCGGCCCGCTCCCTCCGTGTGCAGCAGGCCCGCCTCGACGCCGCCGAAGACCATCTCAACTTCATGGCCGAGCTCGCCCAGAAGAGCCTGCAGTTGGGCGAGCGTACTGCGCGGCTGAGCCAACAGTACCAGCGGCTGGCCCCGCGCGTCGCCCCGCTCCTGCCCCCTCCTGCGGCTGCTCCTTCGCCTACGCCGCGCGTTGAGGAGCTCGGCGGCACCGCCACGGGCATGGAAGTTGCTCTCGCATAATGCCACTGCGCGCCCACACAACCATTGTTCCTTCTGGAATTGCGCTGCTCAATGTGAGCAGCTCAATGCCTTCCGCCCACCCGAAGAAGTGCACATACGAAAAGCCGCGAGATTTTGCGAAAACGGGAAGAACGTCTGCGATCAACAAGAAGAAGAAAGTCCGTGAAAACGGTGTTGCGACATGAGTACGCGGGGCTCGTCACCGAACAAGCCTGTGTATTTGTGAGCATAAATAAATGCCGTTTTCACGTACCTCAGAGCTTTCGCAGATGCCATACGGAACATGTCAGAGCGGGCATGGAAAGAAGTTGAAAAGAATCACTGGCGAGGAGATACACCAATAAAAAGTTCAAGCCTTTTCACATGTCGTTATAAAGCAGCCCATGGACGTTTATAACCTCGTGCTCGATGTTAGATGACATTTTATCGATAAACGCAAGCTGTTGCGAAAAAACCACAGCTCAATGTTCCAAGGTATATTAACGCATGAGCACGAGCCGCGCCCTCACCCTTCAAAGAAATAATCCCGACAAATGATATATTTCCTCACAGCAGGGAAATGCGGCGCCCGTTGCGGCTGCGCGAAACGATCGCGAGTAGCGTACTTGCATTGCTTCCCAGTGCATGCAGCACCTTTCAATGAATTAAATTTCGAAAGCTGTTCCCGGAGTCGGCCATCGCTGGCAAGGAAACCGCTGCGCGTATGTTCATTGTGGGTGGGAAAAAAGGTTTCCTCGGGTGTTAATATGCTGCGTGTTATTTGTTGGTGTTGTCAGAGCGTTAATTTGTGTGCAGAGCGCGGCTCGTCCGCGTATGAGGTAACCCTTCTGTTTTCTGAAGGCAAATCTTCTGGTGTGCTCACTCCATTCTTTGCTGCTGCCATCGATTCTCCCTTTGGAGTCAAACGGCTCGACCTCTTGCTTTTCGCTCGAAACCTTTCAGGGCCACGCGACGCGGCCTGCCCACGGAGGTAATATTTGTGGCAAAGAACTGAAAGGGAAATTTGGAAAGCAATAGCCCACAGTAGACTGGCAACATTTCCATGGATAAGTACTACACGATAGCGGCCACCGCGCAGCTTCTCGTTTCGAGCGTAGACGCGCTCGAAAAGTTTGAGCTGATCGTGGAGCCGGGCGCAGGCGCTGGCAGCATTCTGAGGGCGCTGCGGCTGCGCTTGAGCGGCGGCGGCTGGACCGGACGCCTCGTTGGCTTCGACGTCGAGCCGCCAGATCAATGCGACTCCGCGATCGTGGTGCGGGACTTCCTTGCTGGGGACGCCGTACACGAGCTGCGGTCCGCAGAGAATACTGAGAGATGCCTCGTGATCGGCAACCCGCCATTTGGGAGGCAAGCCTCGCTTGCAGTGCGATTCTTCAACCGTGCAGCGGCTCATTCATGCGTGCAGTGCATCGCCTTCATCGTGCCCAAGTCCTTCCGCAAGGAATCCGTTCAGAACAGGCTGTCGCTTGACTTCGTCTTGCAGAGGGAGGTGGAGATTCCAGAGAAGTCCTTCGTAACGGTGGACGGGCGAGCCAAGGCGGTCAGGTGCGTGATTCAGGTGTGGCGGCGAAGCGAGCGCAAGAGGGAGAAGGCGCCGCGGTACAGCTGCAACGGTAAGTATCACTTCGTTGGCCGAGCAACGCGGATGTGCTTGGCTTTTGGCGCAGGATAGGCTCGCGCGCCGGCCAGGTTTACGTTCCAAGCCCGAAGGACCCACCCAGGCCGACGTCGCACTACTTTGTCAAGAGCGACGCCATCCCACGGGAGTACCTTCTGAAGGAACTCGAGCGCGTGCGATGGCCCGAGGATGACACGGTTGCCGCACCTTCTATCAGCAAGAACCTTTTCATTCGCGAATTGAACCGCATAACCGGGGAGTATGCTGCGGCAGTACCGTGTGTTAAGGAAGAGTAAAACTGAAAATGAAATCTAAAAATTTCTGTGTTAGAATTTTCCGCTAGTTACATCAGTTCATGAAACGACGCCATCTCATGGAAGCCGATTCTTCTCATCACGAGCAGTTGCAATTGCAAGAGTCCGGTGCTGATGCGGCCGTCACACCGGACGTGGGCCGCGTGCGAAGGAAAAAAGGAGCCGCCCCCACGCGTAGAAATCCCTCGCGAAAGGCCAAGCAGGCCCAGTCGTTGGAGCAAGCCCCGCCCTCGGAAGAGCTCGGTCCAGAAGTGCTTGCACCTGAGCCGGCTAGCAGCAACGCGAAACCAGCCACAGCAGAACCAACCGGCGTAGAGGTCGCGACTGAGCCGGTGGCTGCCGTCCAGGTGGAAGCCGCAGAGAGCGAACTGCGTAGCACCAGTAGGTCTGCTGGTGCCACATTGCACGAGTTGAAGCAGGTCGCCTCACAGCGCCAGCTGCAGACTGCGAAGGCGGTCTGTCCTTTCATCAGGGAGTCGCTGGCTGTGCTACCCTCTTCCTACCAGCGATCTGTGGCCCTCTTAGTCATCGGCATTGCGACTGACATTACCTTATCCAACCGCAGAAAACGCGTGATGGTCCGCGACGTCGAACCTCTGGTTCAGCTCGTGAAGGCTCTGAGCAAGTTGTCGGCGTAAGCGCAAGAACTTTCTTTACTTCCTCAGAAGAGGAAGTGAAGAAAACTGGCACAGCTAGCACACTCTGCTTTGCCTCCAAGCACAACTCCCTGAGTTGCATGGATCCCAAACAGTGTCAGTTCCAACTCTTGCTGCACATGAGTTTGGCTTGCTTTCTTATTCACGTTTGAGCCAAACTTTTGCACGAAAGTTGGAAATTCTGGAGCTGTTCGCTTTGCGGGGTCAAATATTTGCTTCTGCTTGAGTGACCTTTTCCTCTGTCTGGTCCCACAACGCTCCGAATTCACCTTGCAAAGAAAAAGTTTGGCTTTCCTTATTATTCACGTTTGAGCCAAACTTTTGCAACCGTGGTGCAATATAGCTTTGGCTGCGACTAGGAGCCTCACGAGCTTGGCTCCAAACGTGTGCGTCCAAAATCGGGA
>JAFEAV010000156.1 GCA_018266215.1 Cyanobacteria bacterium SZAS LIN-3
ATACCCGCATGCCCACTGAAGGCAAACGAATTTCAACTAGGAAAGTGACAAGCTCGGCGCGCAGAAATCTCCGCTTGGAGAAATCCGCACGCCCCGTTTCAGGCTTGCCGCCTGGCTTTAACGTTCGCCGCGAGTATGACGAGCGATTTGCCCGATGTCATACTTGGGGCTGCGGTCCATGTACAGGAGGCCGTTGGCTTCCTGATACGTGTCGGTGAACTGCGTGTAGCAGAAACCGGCGAAGACACGCGGCGCACGCACAGCCTGGATGCAATCCTGGTACTGACGAGCGAACTCTTCCACCGAGCCGGCGCGCTTGTAACCCCATGCGCCTTCGTCTCTAGAGAAGCAGATGCCACCAAATTCGGTGAGCATCACCGGCTTGCCCGAATGGTCGAAACCATCGAGGACCAGTTCGCGGGAGCCGGGACGTTCGCTCTTGAGCAGGTGCTCGCGAGCTTCGGAACCGGTATGCGCATTGCTGTAACGCGCCGCCATGCGCTGACTGTCACCGTCGTAGTCGTGCACGGCGATGATGTCGCCTGCGACCATTTCCCAGCCATCGTTGCCGATGACGGGGCGTGATGGGTCGAGGCTGCGGGTCAGGTAGTAGAGGGCTCGCTGGCTGTCGCGCTGGGCAGCGGACAGCGGCAGGTCGGGCAGGCCCCACGACTCGTTGTACGGCACCCAGGCGACGATGCAGGGGTGCGAGATGTCCCGGCGGATGGCTTCCGTCCAGGTGCTCAGCAGGCGTTCCTGGGCGCGCTGGTTGAAGGCGTAGGGGCTGGGCATTTCCTCCCAGACCATCAGCCCCAGCTTGTCGGCCAGGAAGAGGAAGCGCGGGTCCTCGATCTTCTGGTGCTTGCGCACTCCGTTGAAGCCCAGGGCCTTGACCAGCTCGACGTCGCGGCGCAGAGCGTTGGCGTCGGGAGCGGTCAGACCGCTTTCCTCCCAGTAGCCCTGATCCAGGACCAGAGCCAGATGATAGGGACGACCGTTGAGGATGAAACGCTCGTGGTCGACCGAAACCGTGCGCATGGCCGTGTAGCTGACGACCCTGTCGATGACGGTTTCCGAGCGACCGCTGCTGTCGGAGAGGGTGAGCTCGGCGGTGATCAGCTGCGGGTGCTCGGGACTCCAGAGGAGGCCAAAGCGCTCGTCTTCGATACCCGGGTCGGGCAGTTCGATACGGCGGCTGAGGACATTGTCCTGCAGGCTGTAGCGGTCGTCGGCGAGGATCTGTTCGTCCTTCTTGAGCACGACATGCAGGCTGAGGCCGCGAGCTGAGCCGGTGAACTCGGCGTTCAAGCCGATCGCCCAGCTGGCCACGTCGGCGCTCCAGTGCAGTGACTTGATGGCCACCCTGGGCTGGACTTCCATCCAGACCGTCTGCCAGATGCCGGTTGTACGCGGATACCAGATGGAATGCGCGTCGCGCCGCCAGTCTTGCTTGCCGCGAGGCTTGGACATGTCGTGCGGGTCGTCGTGGGCTCGCACTGTGACTGTCTGTTCGCCGCCGTCGCGGAGGAGGCGTGTGATGTCGAGGCTGAAAGGCGTGTAACCGCCTTCATGGCTGCCGGCGAGCAATCCGTTGACGTAAACTTCGCAGGACCAGTCGACCGCGCCAAAGTGCAGCACGAGCCGTTCGCCCTTGCTCAGAGCCGGGGTCTCGAAGTTGCGTCGGTACCAGACAGCCTTGTAAAAGCCCGTATCGCCAACCTGGCTGGCCGGAGTTTCCGGGGCAAAAGGAACGATGATGTTGGTGGCGCCGAAGGGCACCTCATCATGCTCGAAGGTTGCGTCGTGATCGATGGCGAACTGCCATTGACCGTCGAGGTTGATCCAGTTCTCGCGCCGCAGTTGCGGACGAGGATAGTCTTCGGCCTGGGAAGTGATGGCCGTGCTGGACCAGAAGCGAGTCTGCTTCCCTGTCTTGGTGTTCCTGGTTTTCATAATTATTTCCCTGGTAAAAATATAGACCGGAAAAGAAGAGCCTTAGCTCTTTTTGCTGCGGATCAGCGGGATAAAACCACCGATGGCTCCTGCCACCATGGCTACGATGAAGGCCGGCCCGGCGACGTCGGCGGAGAAGATGTACTGGCCGATGAAGCGCATGAACAGCAGGCCGATCAGGACACCGGACATGGAGGCGAAGACACCGCCACGAGGTGAGCCGAAGTCGCCGCTGGTGTTCTTGGACGCGTAGGCGCTTTTCCAGAAACGCCCGGAGATATAGTAACCCGAGCCACCGGAGATGGCGGCAACGAGAATGCTGACGAGGATGGTTGTGAGCATGTTGTTTTCCTGAAGTTTCGACTTTGGGGGACGTGCTTATCTATGACCACGGCAGTTTCCTGATGACGCTGCTGGGGTTCTATCGGTAGCGGGTGAGGGCTGTGGTGGGGTCGGTAGCGCTCGGAGAAGTCAGGTGGTTTCTGCGGAAATAGATAAGTACTTAACACTATCTAGAGGGGAATCTTGAACACAAGTTTTGAACGCTTAACAACTGCCCGTTGCTTGAGTTATTAGGTTTCCGCTTATGGCAAAAACTGGTTAGCGATAGCCAGGCTAGTCTCTCGATGTGAATGCTTGACAACAATTAAGATTGCCGCGACTGCACGCTTTGCGCTGCTTACCCGGCTTCGACGGCGTTTTCGGTCTTGGCTCGCCACGTCTAGCGCAAAGCGTGAGACATGTTTAGTGCCTCTGTCATTTATTTGGCTGATCCGAATTGCCTAACTTGTGGTTATCAACTTTCACTTTCTCTCCCGGAGAACTTTTTCCAACAACCATCTACTGCACCTGCACCGGATTTCACATCCCGTTTTCGTAGCCTTGCGGCAACGAGAAACATGCACGGTGGCTTTTGATGGCAGCTCAAGTCCAAGGAAAATCTATGTCATTTAGCATCCTGTTTGTCATCGTTCTCTGCGGTCTTGTTGGCCCTCTTTTAGCCGGCGTCAAGCGTCTCTCGGTGCCTCTGGTGGTTGGAGAAATCCTCGCCGGAATCATCGTCGGCAAAAGCGGTCTGGGCCTCTTGAACGTAGCGGACCCCACTCTGGTCTTCCTCTCAACTGTCGGCTTTGCCCTGTTGATGTTTCTTGTCGGTACCCATTTGCCCCTGCGTGATCCCAATCTCAAGAAGGCATTGCGTACCGGCCTGGTGGCGACCGTTCTGAGCTTTGCTCTGGCCGTTCCCGCCGGACTGTTGCTGGCGCATTTGACCGGTATCTCAGCTCCCATCTTCGTCCTCATCCTGGCCAATAGCTCGGCTGCGGTGATGATGCCGATCATCCACGAGCGACATCTGGACGGTCAGACAGTGCTTCTCACCAGCACCTGGGTGGCCATTGCCGACGCTGTTACGATCATTGCGCTGCCCATGGCTATGTCCACCGGCAATACGATCACCGTCACCATCGGCGGTGCGCTTGTTCTGGTCACGGCCCTGGTGGTCTTCTTCGGTCTGGGTAAATTGCGCGAGACCGAGCTTATGCAATACTACCGTGCCCTTTCTAAGACGCGCGGCTGGGCTCTGGACCTGCGGGTTTCACTGGCCTTTTTGCTGGGTCTGTGCTGGATGGCTACGTCCTTCGGCACTAGTGATCTGGTTGCAGGTTTTGCCGCCGGTGCGGTTGTCTCGCTCTGGGGCGAGCCGAAGCGACTGGTGAAGCAGCTGATCGGCATTGGCGAGGGTTTCTTTGTGCCCCTCTTCTTTGTCGTCCTGGGCGCCAAGCTCGATTTTGGCGCGCTGCTGCATTCGCCCAGCAATCTCATGCTCACCGCCCTGATTGTGGCGGCCAGCGTTGTCGTGCACGTGCTCGTGGCTCGCATTGTCAGACTGCCGTTCTACAGTGGTCTGGCTGCGGCCGCTCAGCTCGGCTTGCCGGCTGCGGTGGTATCACTCGGTCTGGCTAATCATATGCTTGATTCCGGTCAAGCGGCTGCCATCATTGTGGCGGCTTTGATTTCGCTTGTTTCCACGACTGTGGGCATGAATCTGCTCACCAAAAACGCCGCTAACGAAAAGCCGGCGCCCTGAGGTGCGAGAAGGGGCGGCATGAAAAGCCGCTCCTTCTCAAATCTTCAATCGTTTGCTCTTTTTCGGCTAAATACTAAATAGTGTAATAGAGTGCCTGAAAAAACGTAAGCTGTCACTGGCGACCGTTCAGCGGTTCAGGTTGTTGTTCCAAGGTAGAAAGTCTTTAAATGTTTGTGGCACGTCACCGTTGTTTTCGGCGACTGCCGAAAGGTAACGCTCAAGCCATTGCAGTTGATTGACCTGATTCATTTTCAAGGTTTCCAGGACAGTAAATAGGTCAGCGGTTAAATCGGCAGACCAAAGAGAACCGCTGCCGTAGTAGTTTTTCCTGCCTACTACGGAATTTCTCAAGGCGCGCTCGCTGCTGTTGTTGTCCATGGGAACTTCGAGGCAGTCAACGAAAACCGTCAATCCTTCCCAGTCCCTGGCGATATTTTGGAAGAGTTTTTGGACATCTTCGCCCATGCCTCGGCGCTTTGCATTGAGTTTTAGCTCTCTTTCGAATTCGAGAACACTTCGCCTTAGCCCTTCATCGAGTTTTTTGAATGATTTCCCCGAGGCCGCCAGTCTTTGATTGTTGAGATGGTAAAACTCGTCGATCATGGCCACCCAGCGTTGTCCCAAGGCTTTTGTCGAATCCTGATTGGCCAGAGCTAGAAATTCGCGGCGAATATGAGCCCAGCACCAGCTGTTGATCACGTTTTCACCCAGGTTGTGATACGAACTCAGTCTGTCGCTGGTTAAGATTGTTGGCTGTGGGCCAATCATCTTCAACGCAGCTTCTTTGGAGCGAGTAGGCTCCACTCTGAACGCCGTTGCGTCAGAGCCAAGCGTCACCCAGAGCCAGTGCTGGTGGCCTTCCTTTCCTTCAATTTCTTGGAATACCTTCCAACCGGTCTCGTCACTTTGCTGACGGGACCCGTCTCTGATGCGCCTTCTAATCTCTTCCGCCAGTGGCTTGAACACACCGCGATCGTGCATTCGCTTCAGGCCATTGGTAATCGTTCCTTGTGAAACGTCCAGCCCATGAGCCCGCCACAGTTGCCTGACTCTGTAAGTTGGACGCTGTAATTGAAATTTTTCGAACAGGAAATAAGACCAGAATCGACATGTGAACATGCCGCCAGCTGTCAACTTTGCGGGGCCTTTCGCAACTTTTACTACTGGAGAACTGGAGCAATCGCAGCTGCGAACAATCTTCTTTCGCCTGTGAACCAGCTTAACAACGCGATATTCGACATCAATTTCTTCGCTTGTCTGCTCGCCCAAAGGTTGGTACTCGGTTCCGCATTCAGCACAAAACTGCTCGTCATGGTCAAAATCGTAAATGATGTCCAAAGTTTGAAGGTCGTCGCGCTTCTTTCGCCCGTGACCTTTTGAGCCAGGCTGCCGGCCCCGGGCCCTTTTGGGCACGATGTTCGCCGAAGAGTTATCCGGCTTAGTCGCTTCTGACTTTTTTCCGTGAAGCTGCTTGAGTAGCGATTTGATTCGCTGGCCCTGCCTCTCAACCGTTTTTTCAAGTTTGACGATCCTTGCGTCTGCCAGCTCAAGCTGCCCCTGAAGGAATTCCGTAGTCTCAACCTGTTTAAAGTATTTCTCGCGCCAAAGATCTCTTTCCCTCTCCAGGCGCTCATTGTCCGCCTCAAGGCGGCGAATCCTACTTTCAAACTTTTTCTCAATGCGAGCTTCTACTTCGGCATACATCTGCTCAAGTAGCTGCTTTCGGCTCAAGTCATTACTGGTTTTAGGCACACGTACATTTTAAAAGATGCCGATCTCGTTGACCAGGAGCCACGATCGCCAAAATCAAATATGAGCAACTTCTGATCTCTATTACGCTATCTAGTGAATATTTAC
>JAFEAV010000157.1 GCA_018266215.1 Cyanobacteria bacterium SZAS LIN-3
AACGCTTGTGCTGGCTGTCAGTGTCGATGCACTGGTCACAATGTTTTTGGCAGCCGTACCTATGCTGCCTGTGCCCGAAGTAATTATCAGAGTCGGAGCGACGATAGTGCCGCCGGCGGTGTCAGTAATATTGCCCGCGCCGGTAGCAGCCAGAACGAACGTCCCGCTGGCTGAGTTGGTGCCGGAAATATTGGTCGTGTCTGTAGCGGAGGTATTCGTCAAAAACACATTGCCGCTAGCCGTGGCCGTCAGTTGAACGCTGCCGCTGGTGCCGCTGTTGAAGAGCAGCGAATTGCCCGAGGCACCAATGTTACCTGCGCCGGCATTGAGGATGACTGTGCCTGCAGAAAGCAAGCCGCCTGCTGCCTGGGAAATGCCGCTGTTCTGGCTATTGATATTGATGCTGCCGCTGCCGGCGCTGCCGCTGGCATCAATGGTGCCGGCGACGCCATTAATAGCTGCAGAACCGCTAGAGAAGGCAGTCGCTGAGCCGGTTGTGATAGCAACCGAGCCGCCTGCACCACCGGCAAAACCTTTGCTCGCTATACTGCCGTTGATCTGTGCGTTGAGGCCTGCGGTGACAGTGATATTGGCGGCGTTGGCTGTGAGGGCCCCTACCGAAAGGGAACTGCCGACTGTCGCTGCTCCCGTGCTGAAGGCGCCGGCTGCGTATGCGCCGGTGACGTTATCCAGGACAATATTGTTGGAGTTTGGCGTTGCCGTCAATATGGTTATGTCGCCCACATTGCCGCCGGCGCCTGCTGTATTGATGCTGCCGGTGGAGATGCTTGTGCCGCCGCCTGTGCTGCCGGCGACGATAGTGACTGAACCGCTGGTGCCCGCACCGGCGCTAGCGCCAGTTGTGATGCCTACACCTGTCGGCAGAGTTACTGTGCCGGCACCATTGCCGTAGGCTACCAGAGTGACATTGCCACCGGCGGTGGTGCCGGTTGAAGTCAGGGATGTGATCGGGTTTGCCCCGGCCAGATTTATGACGCCTGAGTTGGCGTTAGGATTGATAGTTACCTGACCCACGCCCGGACTGTTATTGGTGAACGTCGCACCGGCGAGCATGACAATGTTGCCACCGGCTCCGGCACCGTTCGAGGTGTCAATCGCGCCGGCTCCTGCCGCGGTTGTGATGTCGTTGTTTGATATAAATAAAATGCCGCCGGGCGCCGTGATCGGCGCGGCTATGACAATAGAAGCGGCCTGGATTGTGACGGGGTCAACATTCATGGCACCGCCAATGGTGACCTTGCCTGTTGAAGTCACAATGACGTCGCCGACCGATACTGTGTTCAGAAGGACATCAGAGGTTGATTTGATGTAGGCGGCTGTAGTGGTGTTGACTGGCGCTGAAATAGTGAGGCCACCGGCGCCGACTGTCACTGGAATGTACGAGGATGGCGACCCCATCTGTGCGGTCGAGGACGTGGATGTGAGAGAAACTGAGTTGCCGGACAGCGTGAAACCACCGGGATCGGTTATGTTGCCTCCCGCCTTAAGACTGAAGAGGCCGGTGCCGGCTGATGAATTGGCCGTCGTGATCTGAATGTTGCCGACGGTTTGTATATCAACTTTACCGCCACCGGACTGACTTACGCCATTCAGGGTCATGGTACCGGCATTTGAATTTTTGATAGTTATGTCGCCGGAAGTGGTGTTTGTAGCTGCTAATTGCCCAAAGGAGTTGCCGGCATTAGTCAATGTCGTACCGGTAACTGAACTGGTAGTCACCTGGACTGCGCTGATTGCAGCCGTCTGCGTAATCGCGCCAGAGGCGCCTTGAGCCGTAAGATTGACGAAGTTTGCGGACACTGCGCCTGATACGTTCAGGGCGCCAGTATTCGTAATGTCAATCTTAGAGCCACCATTTTGAGCAGCACCAGTGATGTTCAAATTGGCTGCGGTGTTTGTGAAATTGATGTCGCCGGATGTGTTGTTTGCGGCGTTAAACGATGATACCGTGTTGGCGCCATTGAGTGTCGCGCCACCGAATGAGGTTATAGATAAAACTCCGGTCGTGCTTATGGAGCCGGTTGCCGTCTCACTAATGGGGCCGCCGGTAGCCGTCGATGCCAAAGTAACAGGAGCAGAACCGGCATTGATCGCTCCAGTTAGGCTAATTGCTCCCGAGTTTGAATTGCCTACCGGTGAGAATGAGCCGGATAGAATACCGCTCGTCACTTTTGTTCCAGCCGACGCAGTTGGAACCGATGAACTTACCGTTATGTTGCCTGATGTTAGACCTGTAGTATCGATTCCGGCAAGCGTAATTCCTTGAGCGATAATCTGCACGGATCCGCCTGCACCAGTGGTTGAATGAGCGTCAATTCCTCCAATATTGGCACTTCCATTGTACGCAACAGCAACTATATTGCCTGCTGAGCCGCCTGCAAAACTGGAAGATGTATCAACGGACGTAATTGAGATGTTTCCGCTATTTCCAGATGCTCCATTAATGGTGAAAGTTGTTCCTAAGTCAGGGGTGGGGGGAGAATTGTCGTTACCAGGTGTAAAACTGGCGTCCGCGATAACGGTAAGGCTTCCACCATCAGCCGCTGCACTATTTAGATTGATAGAGCCGGCCGTTACACCACCTGCAGAAATAATCGCTAACGATTTGCCATTGTATGTAAGATTTCCGACATTAAAGACCCCAGCTCCAGTACTAGAATATGTCCCAATACCATTGTTGTTAATGATCGTTCCATTGGTATTCGTCGAGGTAGCAGTGCCAGCGACCGTGATCGAGGAACTGTTGTAAGTTATCGTATTTCCGTAAATTGAGCTGCCGGCAGCAGGTCCAAGGGCAGGCCCACCGAGCGATGTTGAGTAGGTTTGCGCCGTCCCGCTTACCGTGACACTTGAACCGGTGATTGTAACATTAGCATTTTGACTATTCGTAACAGGTGCGCCATTGAAACCTGGCAGAGTATTACCTACTGGATTTCCGTTACCTGCATTGCTCGCTCCTCCAAGGCCTACGGTCGCAGTGGAAAATGGGTAGCCGCCTGAGCCGCCAAGCATAAACGAACCGGGTCCGGAATACGGATAGCCGCCCCCGCCCACAGCGCCTCCTCCGCTATAACCCCCACCGGTACCACCCAGACCTTGCATCCCGCTGGTGTTAGCTCCACCTCCGCCGCCTCCGAAGTATCCGCCTCCTCCGCCAGATGGGAGATACACGGAACCTGGCGATGCACCAGTACCACCGCCACCGCCGCCGCCTCCAAAGCTACCGCCACCACCGCCGCCAGCTCCTCCGATAGAGCTGCTGATCCCACCTACAGCTCCGCTGCCGCCATCCGCGGCCCAGACGGGTCCAGATATGGTGACGGCTGCTGGCGAAGATATTGAAATTGCCTTGCCGAGGCCGCCTGCGCCGGCAGAGCCTGCAAGATTTGGGGTGCTATTGGAGCCACCGCCGCCGCCGCCTCCTCCTCCCGAGGAGTTGACTGCGCCACTTATGGTTATAGTTCCAACGGCAGAGACATTGATTATGCCTCCATCACCGCCACTGCCACCATTCTGTCCGTTTGTCCCTGGACTGAGCTTTCCGCCAGCCCCACCGCCACCGCCGCCACCAAAGGCCAACAAGCTGTTTGTGCTAATACTTGAATTAGCTGTGAGTGTGATATTGCCGGCATTGCCGCCGTTAGTTGCGGTTGCGCTTGCTAGTGATACGCCGCCCGCACCTGAGGTATTTATAGTGCCTGCGTTTATACTTCCGCCGGAAACAACAACAGCTTGGCCACCTGTCGTTATATTGCCAACAGAAATTCCAGAATTCGCTATGTTTACGCCATTGCGGGTTGGAGTACCATTAAAATTGACCCCATTAGCGTTGTACTGCACCAAGCCGCCAATATCAGATGTGGGAGTCTGCGCATAAATTTCAACAGGGCCAGTCGATACGATATTCCCAAGTTGGATGTTGGTGCCCGCGCCGGTTGCTCCTGCGACAACTTGAATTCGGCTAGACGCGGAAGGGGTGGTACCAGTGGCATCAATTGTGGAGGTGGGATTCAATAAAATTTTCCCACCAACTCCGCCGCTTGCTGCCGCTGATAGATATATATTTCCGGCGGTACCACTGCCGTTCGCAGTGGAAAGTACTGTAGCTGCATTACTTCCTGTTAGGTCGATACTGCCGCCAGTAGGACTATTGAAGTCGATCGAGGCATTGCCCGTTGTGCCGTTACCCGTGCCGGTTGCTCCGCTCACGTTCTGCGTCGTCGTTGGAATTGTTGTTGTGCCGGAATTTACGACGCTGGCTGTTACGGTAGCACCCGCCAGCAGGTGTATGTTCTTGCCAGGTGCTGATATTGAGGCGGTTGAGCTCCCAGCAGTTATATCTCCCTGTGCCAAAATCGCCACATTTTCGCCGAAAGTATTGGCACCAGTGATGGTGATATTTCCCGTGCTCGCAAAGGTTGGATCACCACTAACACAATTGCTTCCCAACTGAAGATTTTTAGTGTCAGCAAATACATGCTCTACCCCGGCAACGGTATTTAAGTGACCTGTGATCTCGCCAATATTTCCCTCAATATCACCACTACCCGAATAAATATTCAGGTTCTTAGACAAAAAGTCTCCGCCGGTCAGATTGACATTGGCGGAGCCATCATAGGATTCATCTCTTACATTGATACAGCCTTTTACGGCTTGCAGCGATCCGCCGGTGTTATTGATGTTTAAATTGGTCGTTGCTGCGGCGGCCAGAATATTGATGTTGTTATTGGCGGATGCCACCACGCCTGCGTTGGTGAAGTTGCCCGAGCCGGTCATGAAGTTGACGTTGTTTACAGCATGGATCGTTGGGGCTGGTCCGGTCGCACCTGTCGGCAATGCGTTTACGATATTGTTGCCGGCGAAAATATTGATATTGCCGGAGCTGCTGATGTTGCCGGAGTTGGTGAAATTGTTTGTGGCATAGAGATTGAGGTCGAGTGACGGAACCAGACTGCCGCCAACTGCTGAAAGCATAGAGCTGGGCACAACTGTGGAGATGGTTCCGCCCGCTTCGTTGGTTATGTCGTGGGCGATGATGGTGCCGTTTGTGATATGGGGATTTGTCGAAACACCATAGAGCGAGCCGTAGTTTGTCAGGTCGGCATTGATGGTGAGAACGGGACTCTTGGAGAAATAGTCGACGGCACTGACGCTGGCCGGAATGACAAGACTCTGCAACTGGCTGCTGTTGACGGCGTTGAGAACGAAGTTGCCACCGGTGGCGGCGCCGGAATCGCTGAGCTTGACGCCCTGAGTGTGTCCACCGAGGACTTGCTGGATCGCGACGTATTCACCGGCGGTGACTACCGAACCGGCGCGATATGTTGTTGGTTGGCCGCCGACGTTGATTGTGACCGAAGGTGCTCCGCCAAAGAGTTTGGAGCCCAAGACGATATCGGCGGTGGTGGAGGTCAAGTCGAGGGCGAGCTGATGTCCGGCCTGGCCAAATTCGTTGGTCATGCCGCCGACATTGGGATTGACGAATGTCATACCGGTCGGGTTGGCATGAGCGTGATGAATTGCAGCGGCAGCGTTGAAGTTTGTCACCGCGGCGGAGTGTCCCGGCATCTGGTGAATAAGCGGTATGCCCGATTGGCTCTTGCCTATGTCGCCGAATGGTGAGGTTGTATTTGCGAAGCCGGATGCTCCGCTATGCGTCGCCCAGCCATTTGTCGCGGGTGACCCGGAGGTTGTGGGGTGAAATGCGTTCGCTTGCGGAACCGACGGCGGCGCCCACCCGGAGCTTGCGGCGCCGTGTGCTACTGCCTGGTTAACTGAGTCAAGGAAGAGCAGACTCAACATCGTCAGTCCGACGAATTTCTTCCT
>JAFEAV010000158.1 GCA_018266215.1 Cyanobacteria bacterium SZAS LIN-3
GATGTGGTCGTTCTTGTTGCTGTCGACGATTTCCAGGGTGGCGTGATTGCCTTTACCGTATATGTCGTCGGCTTTGATATTGGCCTCTTTCACGTAGGCATTGAGGAGCAGCTCGCGCTTGCCGTAGGCCATATTGATAGTCTGGTCAAAAAGGGCTTGCAGGCCGCTGGCGGAATTGGCGAGGGTGCCCTTGTCGCCGAGGTTAACGGCATCGTTGTCGGCGCAGGCGATAGCAGTTCTGATGTCTGGCATGATTGACCATCCTTTTTATTTGGGGGGAACGCGGTGCGTTTCGATGGCCCTAAGTTACGGAAAAGTCGGTTCACCGCCGGGGCAGACTCGGTTCAAACTCGGGTCAGGAGGTTAAGTCGCAAAACAGATTAGAGAGCCGGGCTCAGGGGAAAAATTTGGCATGGCCAAAGTACTGATAGTGGAAGACGATATTGAACTGGCCCGGAGCGTCGAGCGCTACCTCAAAGGCCAGGGCTACAACGTGGATATGGTGCACGACGGCAACGAGGCCGCCTCCTACCTGCGCAGCTACAGCTATGATCTACTGCTGCTGGACTGGCAGTTGCCCGGTCGGCCGGGGGTGGAAATTTTGCAGGAGATCCGCTCCCGCGGGCTGACCACACCAACCATCATGGTCACCGGTCTCAACAGCCTGGATAATAAAGAACGCGGCCTGGACAGCGGCGCCGACGATTACATAACCAAGCCCTATGAAATGAGAGAATTGCTCGCCCGCGTGCGTTCGGTGCTGCGCCGCAGCCAGGGCCAGGCCAGCGCCGACAGCGTCAGCGCCGGTCCGATTACTCTTGAGAGCAAAAGCCGCCGCGTCAGCGTCAATGGAGCGGCTGTGGAGCTGCTGCCCAAAGAGTTTCAACTGCTGCAATTTTTGATGTTGCATCGCAATGAAGTATTCAGCCCCACCGCCTTACTCGACAGGGTCTGGCCCACCGACTCGGAAGCCACAGCCGAAGCCATCCGCAGCACCTACAAGCGTCTGCGCAAGAAAGTGGACCCGGAGGGCACCGTTCTAAAGACGGTCTATGGCGTCGGTTATATCGTCGAAGCCTAGGGGGCCTGTGCGCGCATTATCAATCGATCGCATCAGCCTCAATCTCCAGGGCATCCTCCTGGTTTCAGCCCTTCTCATCGTCGAGATGATCTTTGTCGGCAATCTCTGGTCGCTTTTGATGCAGGCGGAAAAACAAGCCACCCAGGAAGAGCACGCCAAGGAGCTGGGTAAGCGCACAAACGGTCTGATCAAAAGTCTCTTTGTCGTCGGCACATCGATGGAAACCTACATCACCCAGCATGATGCCTCGGCCCTGGAACAGCACTGGAAAGCCAAACGCGAAGCACAGGATGCGCTGGCCTGGCTGCAGCGCGAACTGAAAGACGATGCCAATCAGAAAGAGCGGCTGGCCCGCATCAATGATTCGATAAACGAATCGCTGCAACTCTATGGCGAAATGGAGCGCGAATCACGCTCCATGACGGCCGAGCAGGCGATGGAGACGCTGCGCGAACGCAAACTGGACTTCCAGATGAAGTTCAACGCCCTGGCCGCCGACATGCTCAAACTGATCAATGCCGAGCAAAAAATCCTCGACACCAGTCCAGAAATACAGAGAGCCAACCGCGAACAAACCCGCACCACACTGAAAATAGGTCTGGCTATAAACGCAGTCATGGCCTTCATTGTCGGCCTCTTTTTCACCCGCTCCATCGGTGCGCGCCTGAAGGTGATCCTGGAAAACACAGAAAGATTGCGGCGGCGCCAGGCTCTCAATCCCGGCTTACGGGGCGCTGATGAGCTGGCTCTTCTGGACCGTGCCTTTCATCATATGTCGGATCAAATTGTCGCCGACGAAGAAAAATTGCAGGAAAGCGAACAGCGGGTGCGTTCAATAATCGAACAACTGCCTGTCGGTCTGATGACTTTGCGAGCCGACGACAAAATCGACTTTGCCAACAGCACACTCAAAACAATGTGCGCCACCCGCAAAAATCTGGTCGGCCGCCACATAAGCACACTCTTTGCCGTGACACCACGTCTGGATAAAGGAAGCAACAAGGTATGCGAGCTGGAATTGTTGCAGGACAACGGACAGAAACTGGCGGTGGAATTTTCCATGGTGCGCTTCGAGATAGCCGGAGGCGACGAGATGAAACTGGCTATTGTGCTCGATGTCAGCGAAAGAAAAGCAATTCAAAATATTCGTCAGGCCTTTGTCAGCATGGTAAGTCATGAGCTGGCGACTCCGCTCACAGCAGTTGGTGCCTACCTCAGTCTGCTCACGGCAGGACAATACGGTGCAATTTCGGATCAAGCCCAACAGGAAGCAGGTACCGCCGAGCGCAATACCAGGCGGCTGATGAAACTGATACGCGATCTGCTCGATCTGGAAAAAATGGAGTCGGGCACAATCTCGATAAATCCTGTACCCTGCCTCCTGAGTCAAATACTGCGCGATGCGGTGGCCTCGGTGGCGGCCCTGGCGGCGCAAAATCAAGTGCGCATCCAGACGCCTCAAAACGCCCCTGAAATAGAACTCCTGGTCGATGCGGACAGAATTGTCCAGGTTGTAATCAACTTGCTTTCCAACGCCGTAAAATTTTCCCAGCCGGGTCAAACAGTAATAGTGGAAGTGCAAAGGCAAACCAACCATGACGTCGAGGTCAGGGTCACCGACCAGGGCCGCGGTATTCCCCGCGAATTCATGGACGCAATCTTCGAGCGCTTTCAACAGGTCGAAAGCGACGACTCAAAAAAGCGCGGCGGCACAGGGCTTGGTCTGGCAATCGCCAGGGCAATAGTGGAGCGCCACGGCGGCCGAATAGGTGTGCGCAGCGAACTGGGCAAGGGCAGTACATTCTGGTTTACCCTGCCTGCCGACGATGACTGAAAGCCGATTAAAAAAAATAAGATTACCGGACGACTGACGCGGGTAAGTGGACTGTTGATCGCCGGAGGGTAAATGACCATGATCAATGCCGAAACACAAAAAGAAGAAGGCATAACCTTTGCCGTACATGAGGTCGAACCCGCCGACCAATTGCTTGTCACCACCAGGGCCCATGAAGCGATAAACGATCTGCTCAGATCCACCGAAATGGAAGAAACCAGAGACATTTTTTCCTGCTCCGGTTATAACTCTAAGCTTGTAAAAAACATCAACTATCACGCTCTGATCGAGTGCGTGCATCTGGCCTTCAGTCAGCATCGACCGATAGTCTTTTCCCCCGATATGATCTGGATAGCCATTATGCAGGGCCTGGCTCAGCATGTGCGCCTCAACGTCGAGCACCTGCGGCCCAGACTGGTGAAGCACCAGGGAAAAGCCACCCTGACCGTTACTACCGACCTCAATCCCGACTCGCCGGAAAGCGATTGGGCCGGCCTGGCGGCGGAATTTTCCCGCATGCTGCAAGGACAAATAGGAGACGATCAGTACGCCCGCTTGATTAATGACTTCAGCACCACGGGCGAGCTCGAGCGCACGGTCTGCCAGATTGCGCTCATGGACATATACGAGCCATACTTTGAATTTATCGCCTATTGCGTCTGCGGCATTCCCAGCATCACCCTGGAAGGTTCGCCCGCCGACTGGCAGAATCTGCGACAAAAAGTGGAGGTCCTCAGCGATTTTGAAATGGACTTCTGGCTGCCCAGTCTGAGAACAATCCTGGATCAATTTGAGCGCGCCGCCCGCGGAGATATTGATCTGAACTTCTGGCAAAACATCTACAAGATCAAACAAGCATACGGCTGGCACCGCATCAACGGTTGGATTGGTTGTCTCATTCCCTATATCAAAGACGGCCTGACCGGGAATTTCTCTATCCTCAATCCACTGCTGCAACTGGACTATATGGCTGAGGATGTGTCCAGTCAGAAGGAGCCTGCGAGCCCATTTGCCGATGTCAGCGGAATTACGTCGCAGGACCTGCCGTCCGGACTTTCCTTTGTGCCCTTCAAAGTGATATGTGAAAACGGCCAGGAAAGAACCATGCAGTTCATCGGTGGTTTCACCGGCGTGGAGCAGGAAGAGACTTTCCGACTGCGCCCCCGACTTGGTTGGGCTGTGCGCACTCAGCCGGCCTCACAGGATTTTGTCGCCCTCCTTGAGAGTCTGCCGGTGACGCCTCCTGTTGAACGAGAGGTCTTTGAAGCAAAAGTGGTCGAGGTCCAGAGATCCTGTCGCTCCTTCGGTGGAGGCACCATACCCGGTGACATGAGCAACTTCTACAAATACTGCGACGGTGTCATATTTGACAGCCGACTGGGTAAGTTTCGCTCCTTTAGCGAGCTGGAAGTTATACCTATGTATTCCAGCAGCAAGGGCACATCCTTCGGCGATGCGTCGGAGGAAGAACGGGAAGCCATCAATGCAAGTTACAACGCAGTTCGCGTCCAGTGCGAAGAAGACGTAGACACGATCACCGAATGGCTCAGATTTTTCGACTTCAGCGACGGCACCTTCCTGGCGCTACCGCTATCATCAGGCCGCACCACGGTAAAAAGATTCAGAGAACCTTACATAGGCAGGACGTTTTCAGAAACATTCAGAGATGCCCTGCTCAGACTGATCGAGGGCAGCAAACAGTTATAGTACTTCAGCGGCGCCCGGCCAGATAATAGGGAGCGGTGCGCTTGATTGTCTCCTCAAAGGGAGTTGGTCTGAAGCCAAGCTCGGCCACCGCCTTGTCACTGGCAAAGAAGATCTTTTTATTGGCCAGATAAGCCTGCTGTCTGGTGAGAGCGTTCTTAAAACCCAGAGGATAGAGGACAAAATCACTGAAAGCTCCGGCCGCCAGAGTCAGCGCTACGGGGTACTCAAAGAGCGGCAGGCGGCCGCCATAAATCGAGGCAAAGGCTTCGGCCGCCTGGCGAAATGTACGGTTGGCGCTGACCAGGCAATAGCGCTCCCCACCCCGGCCACGAGTAAGAGCGCTTATGTGAGCGTCTATGACGTCGTTGATATCCGAAAAGGGAATCCCTCCCCGCGGTACGCAGAGTGAGCCACCTTTGGACATGGATGAAAAAATGCGGAAGTGGTGGGCATGATTATCGCCCTCACCAAATATGATACCGGGGCAGAGAATGACGGCATCCAGTCCTCGGGCGGCATAACCGCTTACGACCACCTCGGCTTCCTGCTTGCTGTCGCAATAGCCAAGCCCCAGGCCCTTTAGATTGTAAGCCAGAGACTCATCAGCCAGATCCCCGTCTCTGTGGGGAACACCCATGGCGGCAATGGAGCTTGTATATATGAGCCTGCGCACCTTCAGACGGTGACAGGCGGCGGCTATCTTTTGCGTACCGCCGACATTGAGTTCCCGCTGTTTTTCGATATCACGGCTCTGGTATGAAACCAACCCGGCCAGATGATAAACCACATCACTACCGGCCATAAGGGAGTCAAGGGCGCTATCTTCGATTTTGACCAGGTCGGCCTGAACACAGCGAAGCGCCGGACATTCCGCGGCTATTGCCGCCAGAGCAGGGCTGGCCTTTGTGCTCATGGCCGTTACTTGATGGCCCAGGCTGAGAAGTCTGCGCACAAGATGTAGCCCGATAAAGCCGCTGGCACCGGTAACAAATATCTTTTCCGAACCGGTCATTACCGAACAGCCCTGAGATCTCGATCAGCCGACTTGTCGTTATTTTTATAAGTTTCCAGAGCCGCCTGCAATGCAGTCGGTTTAGCAGGAGCCAGCAGCGCCGGCAGGGCATTGTCCGCGCAGATCATGTCTTCCTGAGCCAGTTTCACCTGGTCGGGACTGAGCAGAGGCACACTCTGCACTAGACTGAGGAAACCGGCG
>JAFEAV010000159.1 GCA_018266215.1 Cyanobacteria bacterium SZAS LIN-3
ACATGCAAGAAGACAACGCCATCCATTTTTTAAACCTGGCAATTACAGCCTTTCCCGAGGAGGGGCACCTGTACGCGGAGCGCAGCGAATTGCTGCATGCCGTCGGTCGCAATAAAGAAGCTCTGGCCGACCAGAACCGAGCGATTGCCCTGAACCCGAAAGACGATGTCGCTTACTTTGCCAGAGCACAGGTAGAAGTAGACCTCGGCGATCTGCGCGCGGCCGCCGAAGACTTCGGCACCAGTGCAAAATACGACATCGATCCCTGGCGCGGCTATTCTAATAAAGCAAAATGCTATGAGCAGCTCAAGGATTACCGGGCAGCCATCGCGGCGCTGACTGAACTGCTTACATCATCAAAAGCGAAATACCTGCCCGAACTGCTCAATGCCAGGCTCTACCGGGCCAAAAACTATATCAAACTGGGCGACCTTAAAAGCGCCTTTGAAGACCTCAATACAGTCATCAATACGCCGCATAAAGAAGAGATGAAGTTTGAAACTCACAATCAAATGAGCGCTCAATGCGGTGCTTTGCAGGAAAGAGCCGGTCTTTTTATAAAGCAAAAAAAATTGGATGCGGCCATTAAGGACTACACCAAGTTGATTGCCATCGATCAGCAATGGGGACAGAGCACAAAACGCTATTACGAAGAGCGGGCCAAACTTTTCCGTCAAACCGGCCAACTGGCCGCGGCAAAACAAGATGAAGCCCTGGCGAAAAAACTCAGCGAAAGGGCGCATTAAGCTCTAAATTCAGAGCTCTCCCGGTCCGGGTATCGCCCCGTTATGGTCGCGACACGGTTTCGTCACGGCCATGTCACAGCATGCGCTTACCTTAGCAATGTGGTCAATCGAGCGGCAGCCAACCGACCGCATTTTTCTTTACTAAGGGGCGAACAAATGAGCAACGACAGACCCGATACCTCAGACCTCAAGGTGCAATCCGAAAAGGGGCATTCCGACAAGACCCCAGCTCCACCAACACCTGCCGAAATCGGCCACTGGCTCCTCAACGACGCGACCAAGGCCAGTCATGGAGATGCAACCTCGGCCACAGCCCTTGTCCACTGGGTACAGGATCTGCAGAAGACCGGTAAGCTTGACGCTGTCGGGACAGCCATGGCCAAAAACCACTCGGCCAGAGTAATCAAAGATTCGCACGGCCATGTAACCGAACTGATTTTTAACTCCACCTCTCCAATGGACCTCAAGCTAGGTGCGCCCGGCCACGCGAGCCTGAACGGACACAACGAGGCAGCTCTAGCAACCGCCGAAAGAGCGTACGTCAGACGCTATAACAACGAAGACATTCGCCTGGACACAAGTCTGTCCGCCCCGGCAAAGGTCATGGCTATGAAAATTGAAGGCGATATTATGGACGGCAATCGAACAGCCTTAATTGCCGACATGAAGGATCTGGCCGCACATCCGGCCATGGCAGCAGCAGTAGCGGCCCGCATAAACAAAGAAAATCAACCTGTCGATATCAAATACGTGCACACAGCTCGCGGCTCAGCTCTTCAAATACACGACTTTGGCGGCACACCCTCAACTGTTTCAATCAGCGAAACCGGAAAAATCTCTGCCCGAGTAGACGATGAATTCAGCAACAGAAACGGCCAGGCACTGGACCCAAATAAAACCCTCGATTCATTCCTGGGCACCGCCGCGCGCTACCGCAGCCAGGCTATTTCGACGTTAAACTACGGCGAAACGGCTCTCTCGCCGGAAGTTGCCGCCCGTCGCAATCACTTCTAAAGTCGACTACCACAGTATCGCCACCAAATTAACACATAAGCGCCACCCAGGAGCAGCTAACCTGCATGCAGAGTAGCTTTTGGAGGACGCAGACTTGTGTAAATTGGACATGGCTACAACAGCCAGCGACTCCCGGCCGGGATCCGGACCTGAGCACCAGGCAGTAAACCTCGCGGTGAACATGGCGAATCCTGCCGATGGCAGAATAGCCCTGCACAGCAGTGACGTTCACGCAAACAATGCTATAAACGATCATGCTCACCTTTTCTTTGACGACCCCTATAGAAGTAAAAATCAAGATACTATCGCCCAAATTGAGCAAAAACTAGCAACCGAAATCCACTTACTAGAACAGATACTCAAGCAACTTGCGCAGGAAATTCACTCACACGACCATCCAACAATGCCTCCATCTGAGAAACCTCCGGTCAAGACGCCCCCGGTCGATAAGCCTCCGATTGATAAGCCTCCGATTCAGACTCCGATCGACAAGCCCATTCACGGTGGACACATTACCAATCCCGACGCTCTGGCCGCGATGAAACTACAAAACGACTTTAACGGTCGCGGCATTCATAAGCCACCACATGCGGTGGCACCAGGCAAGTACGGCACCGGCGATGGTCATAGCGAAGCGGTCTTTCCAAACCTGGTAGGATTCCGCCAGTGGGGAGTGATAATGGCTGAGGATCCCAATAATGTCAATCGGAACGTCAAATCATCAGTAAAGGACGCAGCCGTTTACTATCATCTCAAAACAGGCGGCTGGGTCCAGGCCCATGCACCGGAGCAACCAGGATTCTGGCAGGGAAATTACCGCACAGACTTTCATAACAACGAGCACCAGCGCGGCGATTGGAAACACATGCCTGATGGCTCCTACCAATTTTCATTCGCCCCGCCCGGCATGCTCAATCACTTCGGTCCAGGCAAAGACCAGATCCCCTATGACCCCAACCTATATGATGGCGTATACGATACCATGGCCGTAAAAGCAAATGTTCCAAACTCCGGGCTGGTGATGCAACTGGGAGGCGATTGGCTGCGAAGTGTTGGCATTAAGCAAAGTCAGGAAGGACCAAAAACCAGGGCAACAGTGCAAAATCCCGCTGCCGGTGGCACCAACTGGATGCCCATTACAGACGTTTCCCTGCTCCGTCCAAATTGAGATTCGTAGGACTTATTTGCTACAATTCTCCCCACCTGAAGGAGTAATGGAACAATGAAACGTTATGCAGTCGCGGCAATCGCCGGGGTGATATCTCTTTTAGCCATCGCAGCCGCAGCGTCGCCGTGCCAGGCTCAGTTTATGAAGCAACTCGGTCAAGAGCTGCTGGGTGGGCAGGGACAGAACCAGCTGCCTGGAGTCTTGCCTGGTCAGCAAAACACAGCAGGTTTCGGACAAATGCAGAGCGCAAACCTGGTAGGCACGGTCAATCTGCCGCAGGGCCAGTACATGATGACCAACTTGCAGACAAATCAAGCTTTCTACGTAACCGTACAGAACGGACAAATGTTCTTCTCCAATGGTGGTGACCAGAGCATGCAACAGACAATGCCCGGCACGCAGGCCTTGCCGCAGCAACAGGGCGGTCTTGGCGGTCTCGTGAAGAATGGCCTCGGTAGCTTCCTCAACAACCAACTGCAAAAGCAACAACAGCCGCCACAATAACCTCAGCGCTTCCGCATCAGTTTGTGCCGATTCCAGCCCAGTCTGGAATTGGCGCTTTGTGCATGATTAAGAATTTAAGCAGAATTACAATTCCCCTCAGCGGATTTGATTGGATGGAATTACTAACACTGGAGGAGGGAAATGGGAATTGTTCTTGGTGAAATTGCGGCTTTCATTGCCGTTCTTTGTCTGATCATCCTGGCCTTCAAATGGGGTTTATTCAAACTCCGAGCAGCGATAAGAGACGACAAAGTAAAGTATTTCGAGCGTCACGGGCTCGACATTGACGAGGAAAAAATAAAACCATGAGAAACGAACTTTTAGTTCTAGTTTCGGCGGCTCTTTTGTTGACAGGCTGTGCTGTAGTCGAGCCTGGCGCAAGGGGCATCAAAAAGACTTTAGGTCGCGTTGACAGTCATCTCTATCAGCCGGGAATGCTTGCGTACAATCCGCTGACAGATGCGATCACGCACATGAACATTCAGCAGCAGACACTTGAAGGCGAATGCCGACCACTGACTGCTGATCAACAGCAAATTGTGATCAAGTATCGAGTGCAATTTCGTTGCCCTGAAAGTCAACTGATGAATCTCTATCAAAACTATTCAGGAGACCCATACACAAGCCTGGTAGACCCGCAGATACAGGAAGCCTTCAGGCAGGTGGTGGCCAATCACAAGGCCGACATCGTAACCAAAGAATTGACTGTGATCAAAAATCAGGTTCTGGCATCCGTGCGCGAAAATGTGAAAGGTCTGGTTGACGTAGTCGACATCCCGATTACGCATATTGATCTGCCACAGGTACTTCAGGACGCTATCTCACAGAAACAAGTGATGGAGCAACAGTCTTTGCAAAAGCAATATGAACTGGATAAAGCGAATAAAGAGGCTCAAATAACGATCGCTAATGCCACAGCCCAAGCGAAGGCTATCCAGATGCAATCGGATGCTCTGCAAAAATCACCGTCATTAATCGAATATGAAAAAGTGAAAAAATGGAACGGTGTGCTACCGCAGACTGTGCTCGGCGCTTCCGGTACTTTGTTTCAAATGAAATAGTGACTTTAACGCTTAGAGAAGGCTGAAGATGGGTTCGAATCCGAGCTCATCTCGCCTTCCATCAGGTCCATGCGTTCAATGCTACCGCCGGCGATGGTATACATGTGCCAGACCTGGCTATCAGAAAGCACGTCACCACTGAGACTTTTTACGAGTTGATGAACTCTGACTCTGGCAACGTCGCCATCAATGATTATCTGCAGCGGTTCGACGTGCGGATCAAACTCCAACCATTGCCGGGACCAATAGGAGCGAATTTCTTCTTTCCCTACGGCGCGCCCACCCTCGGAGGCCTTCGGCCAGCTGACGTCATCGGTCATCAGAGCCAGAGCGCGATCAATATCTCGATTATTGAAAGCTGCGTAGGCCTGAGCTATCAATGTCTGAGTATCCGGCATTCACTACCTCCAGGCTTCCAGGGCTTTATCAAAATAGCAGCATCTTACCAGACTCGGCATGGGGCCAAGTAAACGACAGAAATTCTACCCAGGTGCCTTCATTACCCATTTAAATATTGGACCGATGGCTTGCGCCATCAGAGTCAAAGTAACTTATCTGAGCAACTCCTTAAACTTACCTTTGCCCCTTGCCGGTATAATTTGAGCGTTTCAGATGCGTTCAAGGATTGAGGGCAAAATGGCACGTAAGACTCCTGCAAGCAAGATTAAAGCCAAGACAACAACGAAGGCAAAAGCAAAGCCGCCAGCCAAGAAAACCGTTGCCAAGGCCCCAGCCAAGAAGAAAGCCGCTCCTGCCAAAACGACGAAAAAGGCACCCTTGGCATCAAAGCCAAAGAGCAAGCCCACGCCTAAAACGACTGCCAAAGTAAAGTCCATCGCAAAAGCAAAACCAGTGACCTTGATGGTGGCTACGCGCAAAGGGGCATTTTACTTGCGCAGTGATGCTACTCGTGAAAACTGGAAAGTTTCCAAACCTGTGTTTCTCGGACACATCGTTTATCACATGGTCTCAGATCCCCGCGGCAGCAAAGTAGTGGTGATGGGCAGCAAAACCGGCCACCTGGGGCCGACTGTCATGCGGTCCACAGACAACGGCAAAACCTGGACCGAAGCAACAAAGCCGCCGGCTTTTGCCAAGCATGACTGGGAGGAAAAGGGCCGT
>JAFEAV010000015.1:0-32500 GCA_018266215.1 Cyanobacteria bacterium SZAS LIN-3
ATTGCACAACCTTTAAAGCACTGTCCACGGCGGCGTCAGCCAGCAGATAGCCGCTGCCGACCCAATCACCGCAAACATAGACATTTTCTAAGTCCTGACTGTAAGTGGAGAGATCTGGACTGACTAGTCCATTGGCACCCTTTAGGGCAGCGGTTGCGCTACCAAAGCTCGTGGTCATATTGGGCAAGAAGCGCTCATAGACGAGTTGCTCGCGCCAGCCTGGCTGCACCAGATCAAGCAATTTGTGGAGGCGCTCTTTATGCTCATCGCCACCATGCTCCCCGTCCTTCAAATAGACGGCAGTATGAATCAGAGCACCTCCGGCAGGGGCCAGTTTGGCGGCGGCCGAATGCACCGAGTAATATAGATTTTCATCTATGCCCAGAACAAAAGTATGGGCCGGCACAGGCAGCGATTTCAAACAGACGTCCAAGCAGGCGGCCTTGCTGGCCAGAATATCTTCTTTTATTTTGCCGTCAATCACACCGGGCACAAGCTCGTTCACCACGTGCGGTGGCACGCATAAAACAACCTGGTCAAAGGCAAAAGTTTCTTCACCGTCAATGATCTTCACACCACCGCCGGCAGTGGCGCTTACTTTCTTTATATGCGCCCCCAGTCTCCAGCGCACCGACTGTCCAAGCGCATTTTGCAAAGAATCTACAATCGATGCCCAGCCATTATCCAGATAGAGTGGTCCCTGATTTGCCAGTACAAGCTGACGAATGGCGGCCCCGGCGGCAAGCTGTTCGGTGTTACTGGAATAGGTGGAAAGTCTGGCCAGGGCAATGACAAACTGACGCACTTTATCGCTGCTAATCTTGTCCTCAAGCCAGGAGCGCAGCCCGACGTGCATGATATTGCCGCAGTCGACGGCGGCCAGCTTCTGGAAAAACATCGCCAGTTCCAGTTTGGCCAGGGGGTTGAAGCCGAACAACTTTGTGCGCAAAAGCGATCTGGCATCGACGGGCAAATCATAGAGCCGCCCACCAAGCAAAGCCAGACCACGTCCGGAGGGCGGCGCCCCCTGCGGCCGGGCCCCGATCTGAGAGAGAAACTTATAGGCAATGCCGGCCAGATAAAGGGCATGCGGCCCCTGATTGATGTGAAAGCCATCTTTTATAACCGTCCCGGCGCGTCCCCCGGGGGCGAATGACTTCTCAAAAACAGTCACTTCCGCTCCGCTCTGCACCAGCTGGTAGGCCGCCACCAGACCGGCCAGACCGGCGCCGACCACCGCCACACGTTGATTGGCCATGGGTTTTGTTATGACACTGTCCATATTTATGGTCCTCGGCTGCGAATTACTCCACTATTCAATCATGGATAATTTATATCCACGATTAAAAATCGCCCTTTTTACCTTAAATATTGGATAAAATATATCCACGATGAAAATGGGACAGGGAGTCGAATGGTCAATCCACTGCTGCGCCCTTCTGGCGGTACTGCCGCCCGGGCGAACATTGCGGCTGGAAAAAATAGCCGAGTTTTATGAACTGCCTGTTCCATATTTACGCAAACACTTTCAGGCACTGTCCCGGGCCGGCCTGGTCAAAACCACTTCCGGCCCCCGGGGCGGCTACCGACTGGCCAGAGACCCGGACCAGATAAGTCTTCTGGACATTTACCTGGCGCTCGAAGGCAATGAGCCGGCCTTCCGCTGCGGCGAGATCCGCAGGCAGGGAGCCCCGGCCTGCGCCCAGAAACTCTACCCGGTGCCTTGCAATATCGCTACATCTATGTGGAAGGCCGAAGCAGCCTGGAGGAAAGAACTCTCCGCAGTCTCCCTGATAGATGTAGTGCAACAGGCGGCGGAGCAAATCCCCCAGGCCCGGGTGGAAGCGTCAAAAGCCTGGCTGGAAGCGGCTCTCGACTGAGGCATGATTAACGCCTGACTAACACTGGGTCCTGAATTTTTTGACGGTGGCCACAAAAGAATCTACAGATGCATTGCTTTCACCCGCCCGGCGAGCCAGAATCATGTGCACTTTATTTTTGCCGCCGATGATCGGTCGATAGACAATGCCCGGTTTTTGCATGTTGCGGATCGAACCGGGATAAATTGACAGACCGATGCCGCTGGCCACAAGACTCATCTGGGCATTGAAGCTGGTGATGTCCTGGACAATGGTTGGACTGAAACCATGACTGGTGAAAAGCGAAATGATCTGGTCGTAAAAACTGGCCCCCAGTTCACGGGGAAAGAGCACAATAGGCTCGTCTTTCAAATCCCCTATAGCAATGCGCGGCTTCTTAGCCAGGCGATGATCGGCGGGCAAGACAGCATAAAGATCATCTACGGCTACCGCTGTCGAAGTCAAAGCCGCGTCTTGAAGAGGCGCATAAACACAGGCCAGATCGAGTACTCCGGCGCGCAGCTGTTTGAGCTGGGCGTCCTGCGGCAATTCATGCAAATTGATGCGCACCCGCGGTTGAGTCTGACGAAAGACACGCAATAAGTCAGGGAGAAAACTATTGGCGGCGGCGGTGACAAAGCCAATTTCCAGAGTCCCCAGCTGTCCGGCCTGGACCAGCCTCGCGTCGGTAATCGCCTGGTTGAGAGAAGCAAGAATGGTGCGCACATCTTCCTGAAATTTCTTGCCGGCATCGGTGAGAGCGACTTTTCTCGTCTGACGATCAAAGAGCCGCACTCCCAGCTCACGCTCCAGAGCCTGGATTTGCTGACTGAGAGGCGGCTGGGCAATATTGAGGCGCTGAGCGGCTCGGCCGAAATGCAATTCCTCGGCCAGAACGGAAAAATAGCGCAGATGTCGCAGTTCCATTGATACTCACAACGTATTAATCATGTCATATTAATATATTGGACAGCGCAAGACAATTGCCTTATCGTAAGGGACATGAAGACGCAGACCAAATCCCTGACGGGCATTACCATCACAGAAGGCTTTGAGCCTGGTGCAATCGGCGAGATAACCGCCCTGCACGGTCACTACTACGCCCGCGAATGGGGCCTGAATGAGCGCTTTGAAGCGCAGGTAGCCGCCGGTCTGGCTGACTTTGCCATGCTCTTAATGGACCAGGAAAAGCAGGCTAAAAACAGACAGTGGCTGGCGAAAAAAGACGGCCGGGTGGTTGGTGCCATCGCTATTCAGGAAGATTCGCCGGCGGGGACGGCCAGACTGCGAAGGTTTATTGTCGCCGATGAAGTGCGCGGCACAGGCCTCGGCAACAGGCTTATGGACACGGCCATGCGCTTCTGCCGGGAAGCAGGCTACGACACGGTTTTCCTCTGGACCTATCTGGGTCTGGATCAGGCCCGCCATCTCTACGAAAAACACGGCTTTGTCCTGGTAGAGCAAAAAGCGCATACCGACTGGGGTCGTCCCGTCACCTACGTCAGATTTAAATGCCCCCTCAAGGGTCCGACCCTGACTATAAGCCGGGCCGGTGCGGACGACCGAGCGGCGGCCAAGGAGATAGTCGATGAATACTGCCAGTCGATAGGGGTCTTGCATCGCGATTCGGAAAGCGAGTTTGAAAAATATTTCGAGGGCGGCTCCGGGGTCTGGCTGGCGAGAACGGCCCAGGGCGAGGTTGCAGGTTGTATTTTGCTGCGACCGCTGCCCCAGATCGAAAACGCCTGCGAAGTCAAAAGGCTCTATGTCAAACCGCAATACCGGGGGCTCTGCGCCGCAGACGCCATGCTCGGCGCCCTGCACAAAGCGGCGGCCGCCGCCGGTTACAAGTGGTGCTACCTTGATACCAAAGACGACCTGAAAGCCGCCATACGCTTCTATCAAAGACACGGCTACGTCGACTGCCAGCGCTACAATGACAACGAACAGGCGACAATTTTTATGCGCCGAAACCTGACATAGCGGGCGCTATCGACTACTATTTAGGTCATGATCGAGGCTTCTGAAACTTCTTCCCATCCAATTGGCGTGTACGACTCAGGTGTCGGCGGACTGACGGTCCTTTCGGCTATCAGAGAGCTTCTGCCCCATGAAAACCTGATATACGTGGCCGACTCGGGCCACCTGCCTTACGGTCAGAAATCGCAGGACTTTGTCACCGAGCGCGCCCTGGCCGTGACTGAATATTTCATCAGTAAAAACGCCAAGGCCATCGCCATCCCCTGCAACACAGCCACGGCAGCGGCCATCAAAGAATTGCGCAGCCGTTATCCGCACATACCTTTCATCGGCATTGAGCCGGCAATCAAGCCCGCCGCCCGCATGACCAAAAGTGGCGTCATTGGTGTGCTGGCTACGACCGGCACCCTGGTGAGCCGCACCTTCAATGAACTAGTGCGCCGAGAAGCGCCCAACACTCAGGTCCTGCTCAAGCCCTGCCCCGGCTGGGTCGACCTGGTGGAAAGCGGCAAAATCGCCGGCACCGAAGTGGAACAGCTGGTGGCTGAGCCGTTGAAAGAACTTATCGACAAGCAAGCCGATGTGCTTGTCCTGGGCTGCACCCACTTTCCTTTTTTACTTGAAAGTATCAGAAACTTTGTCGGGCTGGACTTTCCGGTGCTGGAAACGGGCAAACCATTCGCCAGACAACTGCACTTTCAACTGGACAAAAATCACATACTCAATCAATCCGGTGAAAAGGGCAGTCTGGAGCTAAAAACCAGCGGCGAACCGGATCGCCTGCGGCAATTAACCAGCTCCCTTCTGCATATGAACGTGGCCGTGGAACGACTGCCCCAGGCCTACTGCTAAAACATTTTACTGACTTTGCCGGTCTTCAAATCCACTTCATACCAGTTGAACGTGGCGGTATGGTCGGGCAGGTCCTCATAGACATGCACGCTGTAGACATTCTTTTTGTCCTGGTCCGGATCGGCGGTTACTGCCGGGTGACCACCCATCTTGTTCTTGCCGCCGGGAAATTGCGCCAGCCATTTCTTGACCTCGGCGCGACGCCAGACAAGATCAATCGCCTGTTCGTCCGGCGCCTTTTTGGCAGTGCCGGCCTTATGAACTGCTGCCTTTGTGCTTTTGGCGGCTCCGCCTGCGGTCCTGGTGCTATCGGCAGGGCGCGCAGCTTCGTCACCGGCGGCGGTGGGCGCAGTCGAAATCATCGCACCCGCAAACAGGGCAACTACAGTGCAAAAAATTATCGGTCCGGCAGTCTTCATCTGGCACCTCGTAAGTTACGCTACCAGAAAATTCGCCGGTTTAGACAGAATTTTTATCAAGCTGATAATTAAATGGACCGCCCTATCCAGCAGGCACCGCCGCCGGTTGCTGAACGGCTGCAGGCTGCGGCTTGGGCGTGTTATCGGCCTGAGGCGGGTGCAGGAAGACGTTCTGATTCCAGCGGGAGAAATAGCTGAGGCTGTCCTGCGACCACTGACCGGTGCTCGAGTGATTATCGAAAACAGTCCCGTTCTCGCCGACAATGCCCACGTGAGCTCTGCTTACGCCGCCGTAACCAAAGACAACGTCGCCGGGCGAGGGAGTATTTGTAATGGTCCAGCCTTCCTTTTGCAGAGCGGCTTGCAGCCTGTGGCATTCCATTTCGCTGACGCGGGAGACACCGGCTTCACGCAGGGCGGTACTGACAGAGGCGGCACAACCCAGGTTGGCACCGCTGGCGCCGTGGTTGGTGCCGCGCCAGAGTTGCTGACCGACATCATTTTTTGCCACATCGACGATGCGTTTGGCGGCCGGTCCGGAAATATTCGGATTGTAGCGGAAGCGACCGGAGTCACCACGCATGTTGGGATTGTATGTGGCGCGGCGGGCGTAGCCACCACGTCTGCTGGCACCTTCGGTGGGGCTATAACCGGAGTTGAAGCCACCGGGAGAGGTGGGAGCAGGTGCGGCATAGCTGCTATCGTTATACTGCTGATTTTCCAGCTCCTGTTCTTTCTGCCATTCGCTGTCGCTCTGGCGGCGAAGCATGAAGCCACCCTTTGGCGTCATCACGATTTCCATGGTCGGCAACCAGCCGTCCTGGTGCAATCGGGCGTTGATGGCCTCAAGGTCCTTAGCAAATTGCTCCGGCGACTCGCTCTGGCGCAGCTGGTCAAGGTCCTTGAAGACTTCCTTCAAGTCGTTCGGATTCTTACTAAAGATCTGTTCAGCGTGCTGCTCGATCTGTTGAATTTGGGTGTCATGGTCAGGCATAGGGGAATCCTTCAGCTGCGTCGTGGCTCAGGAATTGAGCTTATTGACGGCAGCGTGAAAAACTCGTGAAAAAGTGGCCTGATTCTTGAGCCCAAGAGCCTTTTGCGGACTTCTTTTTCGTAATTCCCGCAAAAAATTTGGATAAAGCCGAGTTATTTAAAATTGCCCGCAGGACCGGTGCTGCCCTCGGTCAAAACCATCCCTGATTTCTCTCACTGGAGACCCTGCGACTTACTCGGCAGTGTGTATCTCAATAATAGCGCGCAGACTGCTTTTGCGCGACAGGAAAAGTACCGGGGCAGGCCGCCTTACTTCTGCTCAGGCCGGGCCTGGTCGTGCATGAATATCTCGGCAGCACGGAAAACATGGGTGCTGCGGTCGTTCTGGACATTGCCGATGGCGTGATTGAGATCCGAAGCGGCCAGGGGAATGAAACCATACTCCGAAACTTTGAAGAGACCATGGGACATTTTGTAGAAATTATCCGCGCGGCTTCCGGCAGTCAAACCGGCAATCGAGCTCTTACCGGCGTTAATGGCAGACTCGCCGCCCAGGAGCGATCTGGTAGCGCGCCAACCGGTGGCACCCAGACCGATGCTGGCGTCGGCCAGGAAATAGACAGACCTGGCCGTGTTGACGTTCTGGCCGAAGCTGCTCTCGCGGGAGCCGGCGTTGTTAAGCAAGCCCGCGCCACCAACAGTAGTGCGCAGTAAGCCCTTACCGGCCTGCCCGGCCAGCATACGTGAGCTCAGCTCCAGACCTTCCGCTGTGAACGCCTTCTGGGCACCGCTGCGACCCAGGACTTCCAGACCGGCCAGCCCCAATCCGGACATGCGAGCGGCTTTGACCGCGGCACCGACCTCGATCGTGCCGCTCACCACCATGCCGACGTCCAGGGCTGTCATCAGGGCCTTTTCACCATAATATTTGCCCATCTGCCAGTTTTTGTAGGAGCCCAGATCTCTGGCCTGCTTCACCTCATACCCGCTGTCGGTGCGCACTACGACAGTGTCGGTAGGATTGTAAGTGCGGGTAATGTCGATCTTATTGCCGACATCGCTCACACCGATCATGTTCTGGTATCCCCACCAGGGCACTGACTGGGCCTGCACTTCCTGATGGACAATAATTTTGTTGTTCTTCTCTTCGATGCTGAAGCGACTCTGCAATAAATTGACGTCTTCGGCGCGCTGACCGGCCGGCACCGGAGCATCCTTGGGAATCAGTCCGAGAAATTCACCGCTGCTGCTGAATAGACCGCGGGTGCCTTTCATCTCGGTATCGCCCCAGTTCAGGGCGCGCTCAGGATGGCTGGCCACATCCTGCAATTGCGGCGTAACCGGCCGCAAGAGGGCATTAGTCTCGGCCACAAGGGCCTGCAGTTGTTCGGCTCGACCTTTGTTCTCCGGCTTTGTCAGATCCCAGGTCTGCGGTAAATCCAGATGAACAGCGCTGATTTTTCCGTTCTTATCCCTGGTGACGCTGGTTGTCGACGGCAGGACACCGGAGAGCAGATCGCCGCCACCGGCTCTTCTCAGCTCATCGAGTATCTCAATATTGCTGCGTGCAGTCAGAGTCCTGTCGGTGAGCATACCCACACTCGAACGCCAGCGGTTGTGATCGCGCTCCATGTCTTCTATCCAACCAGGCGGCAGGTGCAGTCGCTTGACGGTGTCGACAAACTCGGTGTCGACCTTTTTCAGCACTTCCTGCTGCGCCACCTGCACTCGGGCATCGGCAGCCTGAGCCCATTTCACCGCATCGTCAATGCGCTGCAACTGACTGTCGTCCGGAATGACAGCTGTATTGATATTCAGTTCTTTACCCGGTGCTTTTGGTCCATTGCCCGAAGGATCGTCCGCCGGCAAATTGAAATATTGCAAATCTCTGGCGGTCGCAGGCAAAGCCTTTTTCTCAAGCCATTGCACATACTGCTGGTAGGCCAATTTGGTCTCCGGACCAAACTCCCCGCGCTGCGCTTCCTGCCGGATAGACTCCTGCCGCCTGGCGATAGAAGCGGTCAAAGCGCTGTCGGCCGGCCCCTTATCGGGAGCCATTACCAGGGGCAAGAAATTACCGACGGTTGCCTGTAAATATGACAATCTCTCTTTTTGCCCGGCGTCCGAAACGACAGTCGCATCTCTGACAGACGCGGCCTCGGCCGCAGAGGCGCTAGTGCCGGGCTGGCCGTGCTCGACGACCGTCAGTTTTCCGATTACACCTTTATGCTGCAATTGCCGACTGGCGTCGCGAGCCAATTCACCGCCGGCAGTACCACGACCGTTGCCGGCGGCGATCATGGCCTGATAACTCTTCTCCAACTGACCGTCAAAGAGACTGTCGGTAATGCTGTGCCCATCTTTGCCGGCAGGACTTGTCGCAGCCTTGTCGCTACCCGAAGGCCTGGCCGAATCAGATGTGTGTCTATCATCGGTCATATCAGTTAAACGTCGCTCGTTGACTTTCGTCTATTTCAGCTTGATGCGCGTGATAAAACTGCAGCACCGCCACTGATACCATGGCCAGACTGAGGGCAGCGCCACGTGCTTCACGACCCATCAAACCACGGATATGTTGCACCAGTTCAATCTTGTTTTTATCGCCATTGAGCGGCCTACTCAGCTCCTGCTCAGCATATTTAAAACCGGCGATTTGCTCCCTGTCGCCCTGATTGATATTTGACCCCTTACTCTCCAGGGCCTGGCGATAGCGTTGCATCAGTTTCACTTCTTCAACGGTTAGATGCTCAGGCAGTTCAACCGGTTTGGCCACATCTCCCGGCCTGGCGTTAGCGGGTAGATCGACTTTGCCGACCTGCGGCTTAGGCGCCGTACCCGGCTCCCATCGACCGTTGCCGCCGACCTGGGGCCGACCAAGATGGGTGGGTTCCGGAACTGTACGCGCGGCCACGGGCGCCGTGGCCTCCACCGGAGCAGTAACTTCGTGCGCCGCACCCTCAAGTACTCGGCGCAGCCCCTCGGCTTTGTGATTGGCCATACGCGTCACGACCCGACCGATAAAAACCCGTTCCACACCGGCACCACCGGCGGCGAAAGCATTACGGTCATTGGCTATTTCAGCCATAATCTTTTCGATTTTGACCTGACCGCTATCCACAAGTTTTTTGGCTGACTTGGGCAGCAACTCGTAAAATTCCGCTTTCTTGGCCGGGTCATACAGACCGCCGGACCAGTGCGAAGTGGCCTTTCTGAAAGAGTCAGTCAGAGAACCAGCGGTAATAACCTGATTATCACCGGGTTTGCCCGGGGTCTTCAAATCAACGATCAAGTTGCCGCTCTTATCGGCCCTGATATCACTGCCGTCCTCGAGTCTTTGAAAATTTCGCTGTCCCGAAGCCGCTTCTTTGAAGAGCTTGGGATATGCCCTGTGCATGGCCTCTTCGACAATCACTCGATTGACGGTGCGATCCATTTCGCTGCTGAGATTTTCGGATCCGGTGCGCTTGGAAAAATTAAGCGCGCCGTTTCTCAGCATGTTGCCGAATTCATCCTGCATGCGAGCCGTCTGAATATCGCCCTGCTGACGCGCTTCAGTAGCCTTTTTCTGAGCCCAGTCGACGACCTTTTGAATCTGCTGCACTTCCACGGCCTGGTCTTTGACCGGATAAGTGGAGGGGATGGGAAAGTCCTTCATGTTGAAGGGCGAGGGCTGACTGGTCAAATCGTGCAATTGATAGCGGAAACGATCCTGAAATTCCATGACTCGATCATGCATTTCCGGATTATCGCTGTGCGTATCGAGTGCGCCGGTGCTGCGATCAAACCAGCGCGGCAGGGCATCCACAACACCGCCGGCGCGCAAGGAGGGCACATTGGTTTTGCCGTTATCGGCAGCTGAAGACTGTTCGCCGGTGCGCGGATCAAGCCGACGCGACGTGGGATCGAGAAAAACAATATCTCCGGTTTTACGATTGAGCAAAATGATATCGGCGCCAATCTTGTCCAGGGGCGAGTTCATGGCCACCGGCAGAGCTTCCCAGCCCTGTTTGTCCAGACCTTCCTGCTTGAGCATGAGCTTGGTGTAGTTATAGACGGAGTTTTGCAGGTGCGCCCCACCGTCGGCGTCCTTGGTCAAGTTGTACTCGAGTATGGCCCGTTCTTTTTGCCGCCACATATCAAAAAACTGCACCTGCGCAGCCGGCATGGGAGTAAGCGGGGCGCCATCGGCCGTGCCGTCCCGGCGCTCGGTGCGTTCGCCGGTCCTCTGGGCAGCCTGCATGTAGGCGTCAAGCAAAGCCCCGCCGCCGTTTTGCGGCGTGCCGGACTTACCGTCCCCCTCCTGGTTTCTTCCCTGGTCAAAACCGGACATGACAAATCCCCAAACCCAGTCACCACTTGCATTTAAGCCGTTCCAGGCAATCCAAGCCCAGACCTGGCGACCCTCCTTATATACCCAGGAAAGCCGCCCATTGGACACTATCGGACCCCCGGGCATGGGAGAAATACGAAGAGGTTGTCAAGTGAAAGCTGAGAACAAGCCTTTCCCGGCCGCCGGATCAATCATTTTCCCCGGGGCTATTTTTGCCAGTTCAAATTATTTTGCCAGCTGCCTTCGGCGGGCACCTGATATTTGTGGGCGGCCGACTCCTGCTTGACCACCGAGCCTGCCCGGTCCAGGATAACCATTTTTACGTCCACTGTCTTACCGGCGGGCATGGGCACGCAAAGTATGTATTTGCGCTCATCGTCGGAATAAATCATCGGGCCGGCGGCATCCATCCAGGTGGTCCGGCCCATACCCAGAGATGAAGCGTTACCGGTGAGGAAAATCTGCTCACCTTCCTGCAGCGGAGCATCCTCGCAGGTGAAGCGCACATTTATCAAACGACCTTCACTGACAAAAAGTTTGACCGGCACGGAATCAACACCACCGGCGGTGGCAATATCGACGCGCACAGCCCCGAGAGATTTACGAGGAGCGTTGAATACAATTTTGTCGTCATGCCAGCTGGACACGCTCAGGGTTTCATCTCCCACAGTAAGCTTGCCCTGCGTCTCTCCAAAGCCCCGGCCATAGACTGTAACCGACGTCCCACCTGCGACCTTGGGCGGACGAACAGCACCAATAACCGGCACGGCCGCCCCGTCTTTCCCTTTTGCGCAATTGTCACCGGCCCAGACAATGAGCGATTGCGGCGCCACCTCAAGGCGTCCCAGACCATCTCTTACGACCAGTTCGGACTGGCCGCCGCCCAGTGCAAACTTGCCGGGATAAACACCGTCGGCCAGTCCAGTCTGCAAACCCTCAAGTCTCAACGTTTTATCGCGGCTCTTGTTGAGGGCCACCACGGCACAGTCAGAGCCCGCGCGACGGGCAAAGACATAATCGTCGGCAGCGGCGTGCAAGGTCTCCTGACGCCCCAGCACAAGAGGTGGACAGCCACTGCGCAGGGCAGAAAGACTTTTGATCAGAGTGTAGCCGGGACTGCCAGCGTCAAAAGAATTCATCCACGGTCTATCATAAGGATCCTCACCGCCGGCGGTATCATCATGCAAATATTGCTCGGTGCCGTAATAAACAATCGGTATGCCGCGACTGGTAAACAAAAGCGCCAGGGCCAGATGCAGGTCCTTAGGATCCGGATTAATACTCTGGAAGCGGGCCAGGTCGTGATTGTCGATAAAAGTCAAAAGCGATCGGCTGTCGTTAAAATCAATATCTTCCCGGCTGACCACTCTGGCGACGGCTTGCAAATCGCCCCCGGCTTTGCCTTTAAAAGCCTCGCGAATAGCCATGGCCAGGGGGAAATCAAAAAGCGAAACACCGCCGCGATTGGCGAATTTTACAGCGTCGCGATAGAGCGGATCATCAAGACCGGACATCCACCACTCGCCAAGAATGAGATGATCGCCCTTCTCGTACAGCAGACTGCTCAATGTTTCCTGCCAGGCCCAGTTGGTGTGCTTGGCCGCGTCCAGTCGAGTGCCGTCGGCGCCGTGATCACGCAGTTTCTGCGCGGCAATCTTCAAATAAGTGTCGATGTAGGAATTTTCCTGATTCAGATCACCGAGATAAAAAATAGTGTGGTACTGCAACTGAAAGCGATTGTTGAAATCAGTCACCGCCGGCAAATGATTGAAATATTTATTCTTGTCGTTTTCCACATCGGAGCGATACTGCCCACTGCTGAACAGCGCGCCGTACTCGCCGTGATTGTAAGGACTGGTGTGGTTGAAAGGCATATCAACAAAGACTTTCAGCCCGGCCCGGTGCGCGGCTTCAATCAGGGCGTCGAAATCGGCAAAAGTATTGGCCGGGTCTCCAAAATGCTCTTCCACCCTCATAAAATCACGGGCATGATATCCGTGATAAGGTGCCACCATCTTGCCTGTAACGTCATTGTCGGCCTTATTGATATTGTCTATTACCGGCGAGATCCAGATGGCCGTCACCCCAAGGCCCTTTATATAATCCAGCTTGGCCTTGATACCGGCCAGGTCTCCGCCCCAGTAGGCGCGCCAGTTTTTATGACTGCCGTCAAACAAACCGCTGCTCTGCGAGGGGTCATCATTGTCACTGCGCCCGCTAAAAAAGCGATCGGTAAAAATCTGATAAACGATATCGCGGTTATAGTCGGCTGCCAGCGCCGGGGCCGGCTGAAACAAATTGGTCAGAGCAAGCCCCAGGGGCAGCAGGGAGGCAATCAGCGCCTGAAGCCGGAGCAGAGGCCGACCAGCGGTCATTTCAATATTTCAATACGTCTGGTATCCATACCCAGACGCTGGGACACATCCAGACTCCACTGCCAGAGCTTGGCACCAAATTTGGTGTCATAGGACATCTTGGAAGAATTGACTTCACGGCAGTTGACGAAATACTTGCCGGTGGTCGTATAAACCTCCGGAGCTGTCGCCAGATAGACCACGGTCCTGGCTCCATCAGCCGGTTTAATGCCCAGGGTGCCGGCATAGGTTTGCATTATTTTGCCCACCAGACCGTTATTGGCGCCAAAGTTTGTCGCTACGACACCGGGGTGCAGAGCATTGACTGTAACCCCGGTAGACTTAATGCTGTAAGCCAGTTGATTGGTGAAAAGAATATTTGCCAGCTTGGTGTTGGCGTAGGTGATGTAGCCGACCGGCATCTTGCCGCGGAAATTAGGCAGTTCGTTCAAGGAAGCGCGCTTGTGCGCATCGGAAGAGACATTGACGACGCGCGAGGGCGAGCTGGCTTTGAGCACATCCAGAAGCAAACAGGTAAGCCAGAAATAGGCGAAGTGATTGAGCGCCCAGGTCATCTCGAGACCATCCGGGCTGTTTTGCTTGCGCATAAATATAGCCCCGGCATTATTGATCAGCACATTGAGCTTATTGTATTTGGCCAGAAACTCCTGGGACAAGCGCCGCACTTCCACAAAGGAAGAAAGATCGCAAACGAAATAGTCGAGGGTCTTGCTGCCGGTTGCAGCCTCAATTTCGGCCAGAGTCTCAATACACTTTTGTTTACTGCGACCGACAATGACCACGGTAGCGCCCCTGGTGGCAAGCTCCAGAGCCGTCATCTTGCCTATACCAGAAGTGGCACCGGTTACAAGACAAACCTTGCCTCTCATTGATATATCAGGTGGTGCCTGAGATTCCGCCATACAACTGTCCCCTTATCCTCTAATTACTTAGCTGTCTTCTCTAAGAAATTCCGCAAGCGCCGGAGCGCCTCATCGAATCGATCATCGGTCAAACAAAAACACATGCGCACCATATCTCTGGTGCGCCCCCATTCACCGGGATTGGTCAGAAGCAAGGCCTCGCGGGCCAGGGCCTCCTGTCGGTCGCCCAGTTTAGCCAGGAGAAAAAGTCCACCGCGGTAGGGTGTGTCGACACCGTCGTGCAGGTTATGCTCGACCAGCAAACCGGTCAAGGCCTCCCGTTTAGCGCTCAGACTCTTGCGTTTCTCCATAAGATAAGTTTCTACCTCAGCAAAGGACTTTGTCAGGTCCATCATCTGGTGTGGAGCGCGTTGCAAAAAGGCGGAATAAAGAGCGTCCCAGGCTCTCAAATAAGCCCCGGGAGGAGGACTGATGGCCTGTGCAATTAGCTTTGCCCATTCTTCGTCGGGAGTAACAATAAAACCAAGCCGCAGCCCACCGGCGGCAAAACTTTTGGAAATACCGTCGGCAATGAAAAGCTTGTCGGCCAGGGGACCAACGGCATGGGAGCCAACCGACAGGGAAGCCGGAGTCCATTTACCCAGGCGATGATCCGAAAGCAAAAAGAATATTTCATCAGCAAAAACATAAATACCCTGCTGATGGCAGGTCTCGAGCAACGAACGCAGACGCTCGGGATCGATGAACAATCCGCTCGGATTATTAGGCTGTGTGAGCCAGAGCAGGTCAGGCTTGCGGGCGAAATTGAAATCCCTGGTAGAAAGGACAAAAGCGCGCTCGGGGCTGGTGGCGATGGGCAATATTTCCGCCCCGTAATAGCGCAACATCGGATACAGCGGACCATAACTGCCGTCCGGCACCGCCACTATCGGGTCCCGACCGAGACGGGCACGAAAAGCCTGAATCAGCGACCCAAAGAGCGGAAAGACACCCTGGCCCAAGACAACACGCTGGCGCGGCAGCTGCACATGCCTGGTATGTTTCATGTAAGCGCAAACACGCTCGCTGACAATCTCCGGCAAAATACCGGCATCGTCATTTTCTTCCAGAAATCCCTTGAACAGGCCCTTTACGAGAATGTCCGGCACCGCCGTTTCAAACTCGCCGTAGTCCATACGAATCAAATCAGGGTCGTCGACATCGACCGGCTTGGGGGCAAAAACCGGATCCCGGGCAAGCTCAGTAGTGAGGGCGGAAAGGCCAGTGTGATCAGTCTTTGCCGCTTCGGCATGGGGACCGGGAGCGCTGGGCGCGTCGGCGAAGGGGAAGGTCATAAGGTCATCAAAAAGCCATTCGTACAAAAGTTGAGTGGCATAACAGATACGCGAATAACTCAGCTCACAGCCAATCTCCAGACCTTCCATCCAGGACCGGGGCGCGTTGACCAGGAAAGACAATTCCAGATCGCGGCTGATGCTGTTTTTGATCAGGCCGTAGAGAAAGACCAGATTAGCCGGCAGGGGATCACTGCCCGCCAGACGCAGAGTCATATTGGAGCCGAGTTCGGAGCTGATCAAAAAATTCTCCGAATCATCAATGACATAGATGCGCTCGGGATGGAGGCGTGCTTGTTGAATCAGAGCCTGCAAATAAATAGGCGAGGGATCGCTCAATTGCTTGGGAGCGATAAAAATCAAGCGCGGCGCCATAAGATTGTCGAGTTCGTTGAGCTCGCTCAGGTCGTCATTGCCGACCAGCACTTCCAGCCCGGCGCCCCGGGCGGCGACCTTGTAGACCGGCTCGACAGAACGCGAGAGCAAAATTTTATTGCCCGGCTCAGCCGCCATTTTAAAAATCAGGGACGCCAGCTCGGCGCGACTGGGACCGACAAATATCTGATCGACCGTAGCCGGGTAATAACAAAAACTCTTCAGATAAACCGCTATCAACTCGCGCAGACCGCGGTCACCGCGCTCGTGAGGATAGGGTATGGTCTTGGCCCGCAGCATCGATTGCGAGAGTCTGCTGAGGAAGCTGACTCGCTCATCGCCCAGTCTGGAAAAATCAAGCTCTTTGCGGAAACTATCAAGACGCATGCTGGCCAGATTGCGCACGAAGGCAAAGACCTCGGGCTCAAAGCGAGTGACCGCCTGATAGACAAGCAAATCGTGGTAAATGGTCCGCCCCTGCTGCAAGAGCTTAACGGCGGTCTCAGCCGAAACAGACTCGGCGCTGTCGCGCGACATGAAGAAGTGGAAGCGGATGCCATGCTCGCGTTCAAGGTCTACGAGAGAAGCCAGATCCGTGTCATCGGCCTGCTGAATGCGGCGCATCCAGACAAGGTTGCAGTCATAGCCGCGCCGATCAAACATGCCTTCTATGGCGTGCCGTCCCGGTCTGCCGCCAAGCACCAGGGTCATGCGACCGCCGGCATTGAGACAGAGCTGCGACTGCTCCAGGGCGCGGGCAATAAGAGGCAGACCGAAACGGTCCTCCAGGATGCCCTGCTCAAAGCAGTAATTACTCAGGTCGTAGAGTTCCTTGGCCGAAAGCGGTTCGGCGCCAGTGCCACTGTCCCCGGCCGGATTGACCGGATTGGGATGAAGCACCTGGGGAATGCAACCAATCACATGGTCAAACATTTCCTGCCGCTCCAGCACGCAACCGAGCAGGTCGGAAGTCTCAACCTGAAAGGCTTTTACGATAGGCTCACCGGCCCGACTCAAAATATATTCGCCACCTTCGGTGGTGCCATTGAGCCAGGTATTGAGCCTGGCCAGCAGGCAGGCAACCGGATTCAAATCCAACCCGAGAATCTCGCGCACATCAGTGACAAGCAGAAGCAAAAGACTGATCCAGCCGGAGCCGGTTCCAATCTCAACAATCTTTTTGCCATGAAATTGTTCTTTTGATTTGAGCAAGCCCTCGGCAAAAGTACGGCCCCATAGCTCCGGTGAAAAAACCGCCGGGGTGAGAAATAGTTCAATCGGCCGGACCAGGGTGGGCAACTCTACCCGTTTAACAAAAAGCGGCGCCTCTCCCTGCGGCAAGTCGCGGGCCAGCTCATGCAGGAGCTTAACCGCGGCCCGTTCACTGGCTGGGTTTTCCAGAGCGGCGAGCAGGGCGGTTAACTGACTGTTCAGTAGATCAAAAGAGGCGCCGGCGTTTCCAAGACCGTCTGCCACCTGACCACAGGCGGCGAGAATGTCATCCTTGGACGGCACCGATAGAACCTTAGCCACGATTACCCACTGATCCGGAGAATAGCGGCCTCTATTGTACTAGATCGGCCCCGGGGCAATAGGAAGTCAAAGGCCTACGCGGGGGGCTGCCGGAGGGGTAGAAATGCGCAGATCGCTGCCTTTCCACTTGCTCTTTAGTACCGGTGTCTGAAGCACTCCACGCTCACGCAAGACTTGCTCCTGCACCTGGTCGCGCATGGTCTGGAAAGCCTCACCAAGGGTGGTGGCAGTACCGTTTTTGCGCAGGGCGTCGATCAAGCACCTGGTGAAAATGCTGTTTTGATAGGCCTTAGACTCCCAGGAGACCTGTGATGGCGAGCTAGAAGAAATAACCAACTGTCCTGTCCCCTGGGCAACAAAGTCAGCGTCGACATTGCCTTTATAGCTGATGCCCTTGCCGCCGGCCTCGGCCGCACCGCTGTGGCAGGCGTCGAGCACGACCACAACCCGGTCGGAGTGCACCCGGGCTTTGATAACCCTGGTCAAATCCTGCATCGGCAGACCCGAGGCATAGAGATTGTCCACATCGGTGTCGTAGGCAAGCAGATAATTAACGCCGGCATTGTCCATCTCAGACGGGCTGCCGTGGCTGGAAATATAAATCAAAACCAGGTCGTCGGGATTGGCCACCCGAGGCAGCCACTTATCGCCCAGATCCGAGAGAATATTGGCCCGGGTAGCCTGTTCGTTAATAAGCAACTTGACGTGGTCTTTGGCGAAATTGCCTTCCTTGATCAGGAACTCCGAAAAGTCCTTGGCGTCCTTGGCCGGATAGTGCAGATTCAGCTTGCTGTCCTGAAAGTTGCTGATACCGATGATCAGAGCCCACTTATCGCGCACGGGGCGATTGACTATCTCAAGCGCGTCTTCCTCAGTCTCCACCTTGCCGCCGCTGCTTGCGTGTTCACCCTTGGCCTCAACTTTTTTGCCGGCATGACCTTTATTGGCGCCGCTCTCATGACCGGAAGCAGCCTCGGTCGGGTGGCTCACCGGCGCAGCCATGGCCAGTTTTTTGCTCTCAGCCAGCTCACGTTTTGCCTTTTCCCGCTCCAGTCGAGCTTCCGCTTCTTTTTCGCGGATAGCCAGCTCACGACTCTTCATCTCAGCCCGGGCGCGCTCGGCGGCCATGCGTTCGGCCTCCGCCTTTTCACGGAAGAGCTTGGCTTCAATTTCTTTCTGCTCTTTTTGCAGGGCGATTACCTTGGGATCAACCGCTGTCTTGCCGACGTAAGGGGTATACGTATTGCCCTTACCAAGCTGACTGGAAGCAATCGTGCCACTACTGCTGGTACCAGAGGTAGAACTACTGGAAGTATTGCCGCTGCTCACAGCCAGGACGTCACCGCCGGAAGCAGCGATATTGGCCTGATTGGCCTGGTCCTTACTTTTTTGCTCGGCCAGCTTGACGCGTTCCGTTTCCTTCAAGCAAAAATCTCTGTTCTGCCTGGCCTCGGTCAGGGTCGGATCAAGCTTGAGGGCCTGGTCAAAATCAGCGATGGCCAGGTCATGCTTACCGATATTAGAATAGAGAAGCCCGCGATTAAGATAGACAACGGCGCTTTCGGGATCGAGACGAAGCGCCTCGGTCAGATCGTTGAGAGCGGGCTCATGCTGCTTGATGGCCGAAAAGCAGAGACTGCGCCAGTAGTAAACGTCGGCGCGATTAGGATTGAGCTTCAAACATTCGGTCAATTCACGCAGAGCCTTGTCAAATTCTCCGGTCTGGTAATCGTGCTTACCCCTGTCCAGCAAAGTCTTTTCGTTATCCAACCAGCTGCCGGCCCCGCCGGCCGCCAGGCTGACAGGAGCCAGAACGAGAGAGGAGATGGAAGCGCCGGAAAGACTGAGAGTCAACGCCAGAGACAGTATCAGAGACTTCTTTGACGGCGATTTACATTTGGCCATGGCCACGAATCCTTTTTCTTCATTGTTGCGGCAGATCACCGCATTCTTGCCGTAGTATTGGACTTTTCAGGTCCCGCAGTAACTGGAATTTTGACTGATCTACGTGCAACTTTGAAGCATTAGGAAGAGAATTCTTAACTGATGGGGTCTTAGCCGGTGTCGGCCGCTGCACCGGAAGAGCGGCGGCCGAGCTTGTCAAATGGGTGTGAACCGCCGCCGGGCGGACCTTGGCAGCGGTCAGGCTGTGCTGGCGCACCGTCAAGCGCACGGGCAGAGGCACGGGCGACGGCTTGACCGCCGCGGAAGAAACCTGGGGAGTCGGGGTGCGACCAGGACTTTTTGCCGTGTTTGGTTTGTAGGGACGACGCTCAGCCGTAATCTCGGACTGCAGCTGCGGCTTAAAACCCTGAAAAACAGAGCGATTAGTCCCGACCACGGCGGCGGCGAAAACCATGAGAGCAGTTAAACCCATATAGAGGAAATTGGCAGGCGCTATCCGGGGAAGCGATAAATCGGAATAACTCCTGGTCGATCGGTTGGAGGCGGGCAGAGCCGGAACAGGCTTACCCATGGACGTCAACCGGCCGGTCGTGGCCCTGGTCGCCGACTGAGGATTTCGGGCCACCTCAGCCGCCATGCGCCTTTCGGCCGTCAGGCAGGCCTTTTCGATATCTTCTTTAAAATCCGCCATGCTCTGATAGCGGTCGTTGGGATTTTTGGCCATGGCCTTGCGCACGACCGCCTCCAGCTCGCGCGGCGGCGGGGAGCTGGGGCAGACTTCGGCAAAGGGCGGCGGATCACGGTGCAGGTGGTGATGCAGCATTTCATAAACCACATCGCTGGCAAAGGGATCACGCCCGCAGGCCATTTCGTAGACAACCACTCCCAGAGAGTAAATATCGCAGCGATGATCGACCGTGCCGCCCTTGATTTGCTCAGGGGAAATATAGGGCGGCGAGCCCCAGAGCTGGCCGGTCTGGGTAAGGCGCTGGTCGTCTTCACCCAGTTTGGCCAGGCCAAAATCCACGACCTTCACCTCAAATTGCTCGTCCTCGCCCAGGATCATGATATTGGCGGGCTTGAGGTCGCGGTGAATAACATTGTGGCGGTGGGCGTGTTCCACAGCCGAGGCCACCTGGGAGGCAATGCTACAGAGGCGGCGGAGTTGCAGGCGTCCGGCACTTTGCAGAATATCGTCCAGGGTGCAGCCCTGGATGTGATCCATAACGACGTAAGGCTGGCCGTCATGGCCGACGATGCAGTCGTAAACGGTGACCACATTGGGATGCGAAAGTCGGCTCAGGGTAATGATTTCGCGCTGGAAGCGCTGCCAGACATCGGGTCTTTCGTCGGGACGAAACTTGACGGTTTTGATGGCCACAAGCCGGTCCACAAGCACGTGCCGGGCTTTGTAGACCACCGACATGCCACCCCAGCCTATGACCTCCAGGATGCGATATTTGTTTTCCAGCACCTGGCCCAGGAGCGGGTCTTTATAGTTAGTCCGGACAATGGCGTCGCCGGTCGCGGTGTACACCCTCGACCTCTCCAGTGGTTCAACCTGACTTCCGTCGCTCTGTCCTTGCATTCAGTCTCCGCCAGGGGACATTTTGACCGCTTAGATTCCAGTACGCCGGCCGACGGCGGAAGTTACACCAGCTTTAGCTTGCAGCTGTAATTTGCCCTTGAGAAAAGGCCCGGCCTCAAATGGAAGAACTCCTGGAGCCGGGCCTTGCTGAGCTGGGGTGCCTGAATGGGCCTGGCTATATCACTATTTGCCCATCATTGCGTGATGTCCGTGTGAAGAACCAAAACCCCAGTGGTGACCATGGTGTCTGTGGTGACCTCCGAGCGAGGCCTTGATCATCTTCATGCGCAATTCTTTGCGTTGCTCAGGAGTGAGTACCTGAGCCATTTTTATCAAACTGTCTATCTTCAAATTAGACATGTCCGCCTTCAGTGCCGATATCTTATTTTGCAGGTCCTGGGCCTGTTTTGTGTCGATATTAGAGGCGGAAAGTGTATCTTTTAGTTTACGTCCCAGGGAATGGCTCTGCACCATCTTCGGTCCCATCTGGTCCATAAGGTCTTCTTTGATGGCATATAGCTTTTCATACTGATCGTCGGTGAGCTTGTTGGCCTCACTGAAGCAGCCATGACCGCCCTCACCGGATCCGCCTTCCTTACCCCAGCCATGATGACCCATATGGAAGGCATCACCTGAAGGAGGGGGCAGCAGGGCGGCAAACTGAGGCGGAGGACCGTCGCTCTCCCCGTCATCACCACCGAAGGCCTCTACTCCACCGACCTGGGTCTCACCGCCCATAGCCTCCTGAGCCTGTACTGGTAAGGCCGCTCCTTGCACCGCAAGGCAAGCACTGAGGATCAGGCCGAACGCCAGGGGCAGCTGCGGCATCTTTATATCTTTTGAAATTGACATGTTGGTTCGCTCCTGGGAGTAAAACAGGGTCTCGTTTACAGTTAGACGCCCGCTCCGACCAAAAAGTTCAAAATCTACAAACAAATTTTTTGGCGAGCAATAGATTAAGCTATTAAACCCCAAAGCCTTACCTTATAAGCACAAGGAACAGTCATGAGTCACGTGAACCCCGACGCCCCTGCCGTAGAAAGCTCAGTGCAGGCCGCTTCGGGTAGCCGAGCTACGTCCTACCGCTGGATCATTATCGCCCTGGCCTTCATCATCACGCTTGTCAACTACCTCGACCGGTCGGCCATGGCTTACGCCATTGAACCCCTGAAACTGGAATTCGGCTTCAAGGACAGCGACATCGGCAAAATCCAGGGGGCTTTCGGAATAGGCTACATGTTTATGACCACCGGCGGCGGCATCCTTGTCGACCGCTACGGCGCACGCAGCGTCTGGTCCATCGCCGCCATCCTCTGGTCTGCCTGCACCGCCGTCGTCGGCGCCGCCTCAAACTTCTGGGTCTTTTCCAGCATCCGTATCATGCTCGGCCTTTCCGAGGGCCCGCACTTCCCCGCCCTCACCCGGGTCGTCGCCGACTGGTTGCCCTCGCAGGAGCGCGCCCGCTCAACGGCTTTCGGTCTGGCCGCCGTGCCCCTGTCTTCGGCTATCGGCGCCATCCTGATCACAACATTGATCCGTCTCTACGACTGGAAAATGATGTTTGCCATCCTGGGCTCGGCCGGTATCGTCTGGGCCGTCATCTGGATCATATTTTTCCGCGATTATCCCGAGCACTCCAAGTTTGTCAACGACGCCGAGCTCTCCATCATCCGTGAGGGTGCGCCGCTCAACCGTCACCGCAAACACGCCGAAATCAAAGCCCATGAAATATCCCTGGGCAAAACCACCTGGAAGTTCATCCTCACCAACCCGGCACTCATAGCCAATAACTTTGGTTTCTTCAGCTTCGGCTACCTGCTCTTTTTTGGTGTCACCTGGCTGCCTGAATATTTCTTCCGCACCTATCATTTAAATCTCAAAACCGGCGGCCCCTATCTGATGATAGTCTGGCTGACGGCGGCGGTCTTCCTTGTAGCGGCCGGCTTCATCTCCGACCACATCTGGAAACTGACCGGCAGCATGCGTGCCGCTCGCACACACCTGATCTGGTCCACCCAGCTGCTCTCCGGCCTCTGCTTCATCCCCATTATGTTCAATCCCAATTTGACCGTGGCTCTGGTCATGATCTCGCTGGGCATGGGCTTTGGTCTGATGGCCAATTCCTGTTTTTACGCCATGAACTGCGATCTTGCCAAAGACAAAGCCGCCACCAGTCTCGGACTGATGGATTCTTATCTGGCTCTGGCAGGGATTCTCGCTCCGGTCTTCACCGGCTATCTCACCCAGATGACCGGCAATTTCAACAGCGCCTTTTTCCTCCTCTCCTTTTTCACATTGAGTTCGGTGGTGGCAATTTTGATTCTGCAAAAACCTGATAACTACAAACACTCTTGAGCACTGAAAAGAAAATCGCCAGAGTAGTCATCATCGGTGGTGGCTTCGCCGGACTCAATTGCGCTAAAGCTTTGCAAAAAGCGGCGGTGGAAATAACCATTGTCGACCGCAAAAACCATCACTTATTTCAACCTCTGCTCTATCAGGTAGCCACAGCCACACTGGCTCCCAGCAATATTGCTCAGCCGATTCGCTCAATTTTGAGAGACTATGAAAATGTGCGGGTAATCCTTGATGAAGTGACAGGATTTGATCTGCAAGCAAGCCGGGTGCAACTGGGCAGCGGCACCACAATTGAATACGACTATCTGGTTGTAGCCTCGGGTTCGACGCATTCTTACTTCGGTCACAATGAATGGGAAAGATTTGCCCCGGGTTTGAAAACAGTTGAAGATGCAATTGAAATTCGCAAGCAAATATTCCTCGCCTTCGAACGAGCCGAAAGACAGATGCTCGATCACGGCAGCCACGATCCGCTCGTCTTTGTCGTCATCGGCGGCGGTCCGACCGGGGTGGAACTGGCCGGAGCAATAGCCGACACAGCCAAGATTTTTTTGCGCAAAGACTACCGGCTTTGCAAACCCTGCGATGCCCGCATCTTGCTCATTGAAAGTCTGGACAAAATCCTCGGCCCCTACCCGCAAAAGCTATCTGAAAGCGCCCTTGAACAGCTGCAGGAGCTGGGCGTCGAAGTGCTCCTCGGGACAAAAGTAGAAGACGTACAAGATCACTGCGTCATCACCGATAAAGGCCGCTACGACGCCTCGGTCATAATCTGGGCCGCCGGTGTGGCCGCTTCTCCGCTGGGTAAAATGCTCGGCGAAGTGGACCGACGCGGCTGTGTCATGGTCGATCAATATCTCAATCCGCGCAGTCCGCATCCGACCAAAAATATCTATGTACTGGGTGATCTGGCGCACTTCGAGCAGGACGGCAAGCAAGTGCCGGGCGTGGCACAAACAGCCATTCAAATGGGCAATTACACAGCCCGGGCCATCGCCTGCGACCTGCGCGGCGAGCAGCGGCCGCAATTTAGATATTTCGACAAAGGCGAAATGGCGACAATCGGTCGCGCCAAAGCCGTCGCCCAACTGAAGTGGCCTTTCAAAGCCGACCTCACCGGCCTGCCCGCCTGGCTCAGCTGGCTGCTCATACACATTCTCTTTCTGGTGGGCTTAAAAAATCGTCTGATCGTTCTGCTGCAATGGATGTGGACTTTCTTCAGCAAACGCTGGGGCGTGGGCCTGATAACATTTGAGGGCAACGTCAAACCGGAGGATAGAGACAGGTAATGGGCTCCAGCATGTCCTGGTTTGCATCGCGCAAGACTGTACCGAAAGAAGTCATGGATGAAATAAGCCGGGGTTTCAAGCAAGAGCGTTCGGAATTTATGGAACGCATGGCCGCCCTCAATCCGACATTTGCAAAAGGTCCGATGGCCAGATTGAGGGAAGCCGGTGTCGTAGCAGACCGGCACCTGCCGTCGGGCTGGCACGCCGTCTATGTGGAACGCGGCGATGTGATTCAAGCAAACAGTGCACAGATGGCAAAGCTCTCAATCGGCACCACAGTTGTTGCCTGCTTCATCGAAGAGCACGTCATGTACAGCTCGGCGGCACAATGGGACAACGGCAAGTTGTCCTGGATGGTGATCCATGACAGTCAAAAAGGCCGTCTAAATATGCAGACCACGGGCAAACTACCGCCGCAATATCAGAAAATCTACGAGGGTTTAAAGGCGAAACAGGTCAGTCTCGACGACTGTGATTATCTGTTTGACGTGCCACCGGAAGTGGCTCATGCGGTAACCGGCATCCGGATTTTTTAGCCCACAGGACTACACTACATGTGAACAAACCACAAAGGGTTAATCAAATAGATCGACCCCCATAGTGGTGAGAAGTACAGCGGAAGGCAAAAGAAATAGTAAACGAGCCATCTGAAAGCAGGCTTCGAAATTCTTCGAAAGAAAGCCAGTCCAATAAAGTGACTTACCACGCCGACAAAGAAGAAGAGGTGTATAACACCGGTGTCAAGGTACCACTGAAGCATTCTCGGATCAGACAGGTAAAGATAGACAAACGAAAGGTATGGCCACCCAACGGTCAACGTATCAGCCAGAAGTTTGACCGTTTCCTTACGTATCAGTCCACTGGCTAGAAGTTCAGTGTTACAAACATCCAGTTTAGCCCTTTGCAAAAAAGCGACTACTAGGACTGCCCAAATACAAACCCCGAACAATACCCCCATGTAAGTGGACGGGGCTACCAATTGGTTCGCTGTCATCAAGCACATGTATTGATCAATCAAATGGTGCAAGGTTTCTTGGTGAGCGACTGTTTGATGGCCGCGCGGATTAAGCTCTAGCATTCGCCAGTACAAGGCCGATTCTCTGGAGGTCCAGTAGCAAGATAAAATCACAAAAGCTATGCCTGCGCTCGATGTCAAAAAAAGAGCGAAGAATGTGAGTCGCGATAACTTCATCGCTAGTAACCCCATTAACAGCTTTGGTTAAACCTCTGGAACCATAACGACTCTTCTTGCGCTTTTTAATTACATTGTAATAGACAATCGAGAGCAGAGTGAGCCAGCGAGTCAGTCTCTACGTATTTCCCCCAGTGTCAGCGGAGGCCTGCACACCTACTATAGGTGCACCCCCCGGTTCGAGACGACAAAAAAATGGCATCCGACAAAGGCTGTGTGACCATACACGCCATCGACAATAACAATACTATGGACGCAATCCTGGGCCATGGCCTGGCGATTCAGACCAAACTGGAATGCGGCCAGTCGCTCTCTCGCCAGGCCCTGGAAGAGATGGGCCCCAAATCCGTGCAGGTCCTCACCACCACAGCAGACGGACGAGGCAAAGGTTCTGGATTTTTTGTCGGTAAAGACGGCGACCTGGTAGTGACAAACGCTCATGTAGTAGCCGACAACAAGAAGGTCCAGGTCACTACTCCCTCCGGGGAAAAGTTTTCTACCCAGATCGTCGATATCGACGACATCAACGACCTGGCAGTACTACGGGTCGAGGGCATCAAAAAAGACCCCAGCCGATCAGTTACGCTCGGCGATGAGAGCAAACTGAAAAACGGCGATCCGATGCTGGCGATCGGCCACCCGGGTGGTTTCGAGCAAGCTGTTGTTTCGGACGGCTCATTCATCGAAGAAAAGCCCTGGATAATGCACTATCAAATTGACGCAACCGACTGGTTGATAAAATCGCTGGCCCACTTTAACGTCGACCATCCCACCTACGCAAAAGATGCAACCGACAACATGTTTGCTCCCAAACTGGGCATGGACACGGCCTTATGGCACGGCAGCTCCGGCGGAGCGGTTGTGGACGAACACAATAAAGTGGTGGGTATCTCGGATGCCATCGACGAACAAAATCCCTATCTCAGTCTGGCCGTGCCGGTGAGCAAATTAAAAGAGCTGCTCGACCGCAAGGAGCCGAAATATGGCTTTGTCTATGAAGGTCAAAGTGAGTTTGACCGGGCTCCGAGCGCAACCATACTGAAAGACTCAGCCGTGGCAATTGCAGCTGTGGCAGCCAGAAAGTATGTAGCACCATTATTTGCCACAGTCTACGCCATGGACGCAGCAGAAAATCTGGCAACGGCCTCTGGAGACACGTACAGAAGTCGCTGGCACTATGTTGAGAGAGGCGCTGAAGACCTGGCCGGAGCTGCCGGCGGCGTAATGGCCCTCATCCCCCGCACCCGCGTCCTGGGGCTTGGCATGATGGGTGCCAAACTACTGATCAACACCTGCCGCGATTTCATGCCCGACACGAGCGTACTCAAAGAAATACACCGCACCAACGGCGATCCGCGAGTGCCTTTGCTATGGGACGGCAAAGTCTTTTAATTTTGAGAGACTTCAATCAAGAGCATGTCTTCGGCGCCGACAATATCTCGCTGTTCGACTCTCTGCAATTGCACCCTGTGGCCAAGGGCTGTGAGGTCGTCCATAAGCGGCCCCAGATAAGCATGGCGCTTGCCGTCACTGGCATCGGACATGGGGCCGTTGAGCGGATAGATGCGGATTTCGCGGCGGGCCACACGCAATAGGTCGTAAATTGCCCTTTTGTGAAAGTCAAAATCAAAGGGCGAATTTTCCATCATGCCACCACTGGCAAAATCACTATAAATAAAAAGCAAATTGGCGCTCAGCACGATATCAAAAGACTTGTCCGCAAAGGGCAAATAGGGCAGCTGCCCGGCCACATAACGACCATTTGAGCGCCCGGAGGCATAGTCGTCGAGAAAAACATCCATCGCCCGCCGTCGCACCGCCACCGGTGTCAACTGACTGTGAAAAAGACTGCGATTAGCCGCCTGCTTCACCGCCACTTTATGCGCGTCCAGGTCGATTATCCATCGAAGGTGGTTGACGTCGTCCTCACCGTACATGGGATCGCAGGCCACTATTTCCAGGCCGTACTCCGCCGCCTGAGCGGCAAAAGCCGCCGGCCCGGCAGGACAGTCGAGCACCCGGGGCAGGGGCGCTATCTGCAGCATGGCCTGCAGGTCCAGATTGAACATAGCAACGTACTCATCGATGCCGCGACCGAAAAAAGCGACACGATCAAAATCAAATTTTTCGGGGTTTTCTTGCGTCCTGTCTTGCAAGTACCGTACTCCAAAAATCTCTGCTGGCTATTTCGTCGAAACTTTTTTCTTCAACTCCGCCTGCATTTCCTTGAGCGATTTATTGTCGGGGAAAAGCTCCAGGCCTTCAGCACAGTCAGTAAGCGCTTTATCGGGCTGCGACATCAGTTGATGCACCCTGGCCTTATTGATATAGGCCCTGGGTACCGGACTCATTTTTATACCCTGCTCCAATTGTTCTATCGCCTTTTTATAGTCCTTCGATTGCCAGGTTGAATATTCGGCGTCTTGAAATAATTTGCAGCCGGGCAGAGGCACGTGTATCAGGGCAAGTCCTTCGGAGAAAGAGTCGTGGCGCCCATCCTGGTCTACTGGTATCTGGATTTTGCCTCCTTGTTTATGTAGCCGCCGGGTCCACCCTCAAACTTAAAAGTAACCGCCGCCAGATCATCGGCAAACGGTCGGGCCCAGGCATAATCAGTATGAATCACGACCTTGCCGCTGTGGTCAATGTAATCATGGGCCTTATCTTTACTGACGTCGGCCAGCCCCTGGGAGAAAGGCCCGGCCACCGCAAACTGAGGCTTGATCACGTATTTGCCGTTTTTATCTATGTAGCCGGCGGTGATTTCACCGTGGGGGCCGCGTTCCTGCACCCCAGCCACCCCCTCGGCAAATGGACTGAGGCCGCAAAAATGCATAGGGATGACCAGTTTGCCCTTAGTGTTGATATAGCCGAAGCGATCCTGCCGACCGACCGCCGCCAGACCTTCCTTAAACTCACCGGCCTGGTCATAAGTAGTACTGATTACCGTTTTACCGCTTTTGTCTATGTAATCCCAGTACTTACCCGTACGCACCGCCGCCAGCCCCTGTGAAAACGCCCCGGCATCAGCAAAGGAGGGAGTAATCACTGTCTTGCCGCTGGTATCTATATAGCCATATTTACTGCCCATACGAACGGAGGCCAGACCTTCCGAAAATTCACTGGCATAGTCAAACTTTAACGGGATGGCCAGGGCCCCGGACTTATTGATGTACCCGAAATTTTGCCCATCGGAAACAGGCGCCAGGCCATTTACAAATGGACCTGAGCACTCATAATCGGGGCGCAGGACGACCTTACCGGTGGTATCAATGAAATAGTCTTTGTCGTAATTGCTGGGACAGAAGAAGGATTCAATGGCCGACGCCGGTAAGGCAAAGGCAGTGAACATGCATAAAGCAGAAAGTACCGCCTTTAATCGCTGCATATGGGACCTGCTTGTTTTGAATTAGAAATCGGCGGTCTTGGGCGCTCTGGGGAATGGAATAACGTCGCGGATATTACCCATGCCGGTGACGAATTGCACCGTACGCTCGAGACCCAGACCAAAACCTGCGTGCGGGACTGTGCCATAGCGACGCAGGTCCAGATACCACCAGTATTCTTCCGGACTGAGATGGCAGGCTTTCATGCGCTCTTCCAGTACATCGAGACGTTCTTCACGCTGACTGCCGCCGATGATTTCACCCACCTTGGGCACCAGCACGTCCATCGCTCTGACTGTCTTACCATCATCATTGAGGCGCATATAAAAGGCCTTGATGTCTTTGGGATAGTCATAAACGATGACCGGCTTCTTGAATTTTTTCTCGGTTAAATAGCGCTCGTGCTCCGACTGCAAATCGATGCCCCAGGATACGGGGAACTCGAATTTTTCGCCGCACTTCAAAAGGATGTCGACGGCTTCGGTGTAGGAGACGCGGACAAAAGCACTGTCGCAAATATGCTTCAGGGTCTCGATTGCCGTTTTGTCGATACGCTCATTGAAGAATTGCATATCGACCGAGCAGTTGGTCAGTACGTTGTTGAAAATAGTCTTGAGGAAATCCTCGGCGCACTGCATATTGCCTTCCAGATCGCAGAAGGACATCTCCGGTTCAATCATCCAGAACTCTGATAAGTGGCGCGAAGTGTTGGAATTTTCCGCTCTGAAAGTAGGACCAAAGGTGTAGACATTGGTCAGAGCGGTGGCATACATCTCACCCTGCAGCTGACCGCTGACGGTCAGATTGGTGGCCTTGCCGAAGAAGTCTTCTTCGAAGTTGACCGAGCCGTCTTCCTTGCGCGGCAATTTATCAAAGTCCAGAGTCGTGACTTTGAACATCTGACCGGCGCCTTCACAATCAGAACCGGTGATGATCGGGGTGTGCACATAGACAAATCCGCGCGACTGGAAGAAATCGTGGATAGAGCGACAGATTTCATTGCGCACACGGGCCACGGCGCCAAAGGTATTGGTGCGCGGACGCAGGTGGGCGATAGTGCGCAGAAACTCCATCGATGTGCCCTTTTTCTGCAAGGGGTAGGTGGCGGGGTCGGCGTAACCAAATACCTTCAAAGACTCGGCTTTGATTTCAGTGGTCTGTTCTTTGCCGGGGGATTCAACGATGGTGCCTATGACTTCAACGGAAGAGCCGATACCCAGCTTGAGGATTTCGCTGTCATAGTTGGACAGTTTGTTTTCAGCGAGCACCTGGACCGATTTGAAAGTCGAACCGTCATTTACTTCAATAAAGGAAAAACCACCTTTGGAGTCACGACGGGTACGCACCCAGCCGCACAATCTCACGGTCTTACCGATATTTTCTTTCTTCAGCGTTTCGACAACTGGGGTACGCACGTAAGATTCCACCGACGTAGTCATAGATTTTCCTTTCTCCTCGTCAAAAGTTAGCGCTTGCGGATCATAAAAACGCCATCGCGAATCGTGAGCAAGACACGGTCTACACGCTCATCGCTGGCGACAAAATTGTTGAACTCTACGATTGCCCGGGTGTTGGCGTCATCTTTGTGCGCATCAGGATCGATCACCTGGCCGCTCCACAAAACATTGTCCACCAGAATGACACCGCCGCTTTTCACCTTGGGCAAAACAGCTTCGTAGTAATTAAGATAATTCGGCTTATCGGCATCAATAAACACCAGATCGAAGGGTCCGGCAAGCTTCTTGAGCGAATCTAGAGCCGGTCCCTGGATGACATTTATTTTCTTGCCGTGCTCCGACTTTTCAAAAAATTCCCTGGCAAATTTGATGCAGGTCTCGTCAATATCGAGTGTCGTCACAGTGCCGCCGGCGGGCAAGCCCTCAGCCATAGAAAGCGCTGAATAGCCTGTAAACATGCCAATCTCCAGCACATTTTTTGCAGCGCTTATCTGCACCATCATCTTGAGAAAACGACCTTCCAGACGACCGGTCAACATCTGCGGATATTGCATTTTTTCATGCGTATCACGCACCAGCTTGTTCAAAAGCGCGCTGGTCGGCTCGCACTTGGATTCCGCGTAGTCATCTATGCCCGGCTTCATTAATGTCAGCATATTCGGCCCTCCTGAAGAGCCTGATATATAGCAGATCTAAGCCAATCTTCCATGAAAAGATAGTAGAATCGGCTTCATGAACCCTTTGCGTGCCGACTTAATCAGCCCCCTTGATATGTTTAAGATTGGTGTTGGCCCTTCGAGCAGCCACACTGTCGGGCCGATGATTGCCGCTCTTGAATTCCGGCGCCTGGCCAGTGAAAAACTTGCCGCGCTGGCGAAAGATAAGTCGGGCTCAAAAGGAGAGCCGTACAAGCTGATAGTCGAACTTTTTGGCTCGCTCTCCCTCACCGGCAGAGGCCACCAGACCGACGGCGCCATCTGCGGCGGATTGGACGGCTTGAATCCGCAGTCCTCGCCCATCGATCAAATATGGTCCACGCAAGAAAAGTTGAACGCCGCCCCTACTCTGGATTTTGCCGGGGTGCCAGTGCACTTCCGCCCGCAGGACGATATCGTCTGGCAGGAATGGTTGATGGATGAAAAACCGCTTCCCCACCCGAACACACTGCGCTTTAGACTGAAGCAGGGTGCGCAAATCATCTACGAAGAAATTATCCTCTCGGTCGGGGGCGGCTTTATCGAGCCCATTGATCGCGTCACCGGTGAACGTCGTCCGGCCGGCTCGCAGACAGTCGGTGATGACACGGTCAATGTGCCCTATCCGTACAATTCGGCGCAGGAATACGTTGAGCAATGCAATAAGAGCGGCCTGCCGCCCTGGCAAATAGTAATCGCTAACCAGGAAGCACGGGGCCTAGATGAAAAGACGCTGCGCCAGAAGCTGGCCGCCATCCTTGAAGTCTTTGATCAATGCATCGAACGCGGCTTGAACACCGACGGTATTTTGCCGGGCGGACTCAATGTCCGTCGCCGGGCCAAGGGCCTGAACGAAAAAATGCTCTCGGGCAAACAATCCACCTGGGCCTCCCCCTTTGGTCTGAAACCATCGGTCTATGCCATCGCCGTCAATGAAGAAAATGCCGCCGGCGGCAGAGTCGTCACCGCTCCGACCAACGGCTCATCGGGACTTATCCCGGCGGTCTGGCGCACACTGAAAGAAAGTCATAACCTGGATCTGACGACATTGCAAAACGGACTGATCGTAGCCTCGGTCATAGGCGCTCTGGTCAAGGTCCATGCCTCCATATCCGGTGCGGAAGTGGGCTGCCAGGGCGAAGTAGGTACATCCTGCGCTATGGCCGCCGGCGGCGCCGCGGCAATGCTGGGCGGCAGCCCCGAGCAGATAGAACAGGCGGCGGAAATAGGCATAGAACACCATCTGGGCATGACCTGTGACCCGATCAAGGGCCTGGTGCAGGTGCCCTGCATTGAAAGGAACGCCATGGGGGCTGTCAAAGCGCTGAACGCCGTGGAATTGTCCCTGGCCTGCGACGGCAGTCACCTGATCAGTCTGGACCGGGCTCTGATTGTAATGAAAGCCACCGGCATGGACATGCACCAGAAATACAAGGAAACGGCCACGGGCGGCCTGGCTCTGGGTTAAAGCAGGGGCAAAAAGGGGCTTAGATTAAAATATTTGGCTTCATTAAAAACCCCTTGACAATCGTTTTAGCCGGCTTTATTCTGGCATAGCCCGGGACTATGGCCAAAAATCCCCCCTTCGCTTAAAGGTTGGTCTTTCCCCTCTATCTAGAGTCGCGGCCCCCCATGCTCATGGCATGCTTAATTACCCCAGGTATCCCGTCATGCATCATCCATCAGAGTTACCAGCGGATCCCGGAGATCCCGACAA
>JAFEAV010000015.1:37500-98500 GCA_018266215.1 Cyanobacteria bacterium SZAS LIN-3
CTCCAGGCTCGGCAGGCGACTCAGGGCCGAGGGCTGCAGGCCCTTGTCGCCAATATACTTAACGGCCTCCGCCGCCACTCTGGTGAGGACTTCCTTGCTTTCCTCATCATCGCGAGACGTACTATATATAGAAAGGAAAGTCTTGCCCTGGACCAGGGAGATACTGGCATCGTCCTCGGATCCCGCATCACCTCTTGGCATCACCGTGGTCGATCCCCGGCGCAAATAGTTGTAAGCACCATAGGCTCCGTCGGCGGTCTGGAAGTCGTAAACATCTATATATATGGATCTCTGTCCACGCTTAAAGGACTTGCGGAAAAATCCACTCAGACGGTATTCGGCAAGAATGGCTTCCCGGGCCGTGTCCCCATCCGGTAATTTGGGACTGACCGTAGAAACGGCGCGGTCGACGTCAGCGGCCGGGGCGGCGGCGGGCGGCGGAGCAGGAACGGAGGCGGCAGCCGGGGCCGCTTTTGTCGCATCGCTTTGCTCAGCCGCTGCGGTCAACTGCGTCCACATATAAAAAGGTTGCGGCTCCCAGCCCGGCAAATGCATGCCGTTCAAGTAGAGAGTCAAGCCGTTAGGCGGACTGGGCGCTTCAATTTTGGGCGCCGCAGGCGCAGCCGGCGCCGGCTGTTGGTCGGCCCACGCAGGCGGCGATAGAGTGAGAGAGCAGGCAAGGACCAGGCCGGGCAAAAACCCCGCTGCGGATTTTAGAATGGACTGCTTGGCCAAAGTAAGATTGCTTCCAAAAAAAAACGACACTGGACGCCGCGGACCGGGCACCACCAGTAGTGGCTAGCTTGTGTCCGGCAGAGATGGCTCAGATCGGTTTGGGATATGTGGAAATGCTGATGATGGTGTGTTTGTCACCAAGCGGAGAAATCGTCACCTGCACATGCATTTTGTCGTTCTGCGCTTCGAGCGTCACTGTCCCTTTCATTTCATTGTCCGACACGACCTGGTAAGCCTTGAGCGTCAACTCGGTTTTGTACCAGGCAACGATCTGCGAGACATCGTCTTCGGACATGAGCACGACAATTTGCTGCTTCTGCTTGCCGGGCAGCGGCGTGGAATCCGACTGAGTACAGGTGGTCTTGGGATAGCAGGCGATCAAAAAGCCCTCGGGTAGTTCCTTGCCCGGCGGCTTATAGGGCTGCGAACAGCCGCTGCACAAAAAGACAGCCGCGCAGACCACAGTTGCAACTAAAGAAGAAGCGGAACGAAAGCGACGCATTACCAACCTCGAACCAGGATTTGCCAATCGGATCAATGATTCAGCAGCACAGTCGAACCGTGATCTGATTCACCAGATTGATCATACCCCTTTTCGGAGCTTCTAATGTTTGCGTTCAGTGGGGTTGGCCACGGGCGCGAGCGGCAGATGCAACCAGCTGCCTACTTTTTGCGTAGTGGAAGTGACGACCTTACCGGTTGTCGCTCCATCTTGACCGGCCGCAGTGCCGTTGCCGCGCTGTCCGTCGCGGGCGGCGGCGGTGTTGTCGCCGGCCTTCACCGGTGTGCGCTCGGTGAAGCGACCCTGGCCGCCCTCAGGCTGTTGCCCGGCGGACTGTTGATGATCGCCGGAGCTCGAGCGCTGTTTAACCTGGTCAATGGCACCGCGTACAATCTGTTGCTTAGCACCGTGGACGACCTCATCCTTAGCACCACGAAGCACCATGCCGGGAAGATCGGTCGGCGAGGTTGGAATGTTGCCGCGCTCAACCTGTCTCAGAACGACATTGCCGACGCCGCTGCTCTGAATTTTGTCGCGGGTACCGGCGGGAAGTTCATTCATGCCGTGCTTCATTACCGAAGGCGCCACTTCCTTGACGACCAGCCCGGCGCCGCCGGTGACCAGAATAGGCAGCGCTTTTTCGGCGATACCGGCATAGTTGCCGCTCTTAGCATCGCGGGCCACACCTTTGCCCTCATTGGCCATGTCATTGGCCACGCCCTTACCGATGCGGGCCGTAACATCGACACCCTTCTGTACATGGGCGCGAACATTAGGGTCGTGGGCGACCTCTTCAACTTTATCCTTGGCCACGCCTGCACCGTGCACTACGCCGTCTTTGACTTTACCGGCGACTTCGGTAGTTTTGTGCCATATATTGCCGAGGAGACTGCCGGAAGTCTCATCCGCGTGAGAGTCTTTACCGCCGGAAGGCGCGTCATGGTTTCTATCTCTGCCAGACATGGGGGAAACCTCAATAATGTCGAGTGGGGGTTAGCGAAGTTTAAGCTTTCTGGCAAAGAGTTGTCAAGCCTAAAATCCGCCACACAGCGTATTTATCCCACAGCCTGGGCTGTACTGGTCGACAGTTCCGCCCTGTACCACTCGATCGTTTCCTTAAGTCCGTCCACCAGGTCCTTTTTGGGGTCCCAACCAATCAGTCGCTTGGCCAGGGTCGTATCCGGCAGGCGTCGCTTGGGGTCATCGGTGGGCAGGGGCTTCAATACAATTTCGCTCGACGAATTGGTCAATTCCTTTATCAAGGTAGCCAACTCAAGCACGGTCTTTTCCTGGGGATTGCCCAGATTTACCGGCTCATGATACTCACAGTCCATAAGGCGACGGATGCCCTCGACCAGATCCGAGACAAACTGGAAGCTGCGGGTTTGCGAGCCGTCACCATATATGGTGAGCGGTTTATTGTTGAGCGCCTGACCAATAAAATTGGAAACAACGCGACCATCAGCCAGTCTCAATCTCGGTCCATAGCAATTGAAGATACGGATGATGCGATTGTCCAGCTTATGCTTGTGATGATAGGCCATTGTAATGGCCTCGGCAAAACGTTTGGACTCATCATAAACACCGCGCGGGCCTATGGGATTGACGTTGCCCCAGTAGGTCTCGGGCTGCGGATGCACCTCAGGATCGCCGTAGACCTCCGACGTACTGGCCAGGAAAAACTTGGCTTTTTTGGAAAGAGCCAGCCCAAGCGTGTTGTGCGTCCCCAGCGAATTGACTTTTAGAGTTTCAATCGGCAGCTCCAGATAATCAACCGGAGATGCGGGGGAGGCAAAATGAATCACCCAGTCAAGATCACCAACTATATGGATATGGTTGGAGACGTTGTGGTGGATAAATTCAAAACGCGGATTGTCCTTATGACGGGCAATGTTTTGATAGTTGCCGGTGATCAAGTTGTCCATGACCACTACATTGTGGCCCTCGGACATCAGCCTGTCGGTGAGATGCGAACCGATAAAACCGGCACCACCAGTAACAAGAATTCTCATGGTCAGCAGCCCACTCCGCGATAAGTTATTCCACAGGCCCGGATCTCATCTTCGTCCAGGGCATTGCGACCGTCAATCAACAACGGCCAGCGCATCAGCTTGGCGATTTTCTTAAAGTCGGCCTTTTTAAACTGCGCCCATTCGGTGACCAGCACCAGAGCGTCACAGTCACTGGCCAGATCTTCAACATCGGCGGCATAAACGATATCCAGATGCGGATGCAGCGTTTTGCAAACGTCGTTGGAGACCGGATCGTAGGCCTTCACCGAAGCGCCCATCTTGAGGAGCTGATAAGCAATTGTCAGAGCCGGTGCATCGCGCAGGTCATCGGTGTCGGGTTTAAAGGACAGTCCCATCAAACCGATGGTGCGACCCTTCAATATTTTCAACTCTTCCTGCAGCTTCTTAATTACCACCAGTCTCTGGCGATCGTTTACAGCAACAGTGGCTTCCAGCAAGGATGTCGGATAGCTGTATTCCTTCGCCACCTGCATCAGCGCGCTCACATCTTTGCCGAAGCAGCTGCCGCCCCAGCCGACGCCGGCATTGAGGAAGGCTTTGCCGATGCGATAGTCAAGGCCGATACCCTGAGCCACTTGCTTAACGTCAGCCCCGACCTTTTCGCAAAGACCGGAGATTTCATTGGCGAAACTGATTTTCATGGCCAGAAAAGCATTGGCCGAATATTTGATCAATTCGGCCGAGGCCAGGTCGGTGACGACAAAGGGAACGGTTTCCAGCTTGGCCGGCCGCGGTGCAAAGGATGGGGCCTCAAAAGTCTGGGAAATGATGGGCTTGTACAGATTTTTCATCACGGCCGTCGCCTGCTCATCGATGGAGCCGACGACAATGCGGTCGGGGTAGAAGGAATCGGCGATGGCCGAGCCTTCACGCAAAAATTCGGGATTGGATACGACCACAAAACTGGGGCCTTCCGAGCGGCCGCTGCTGGCGGGAACTGTTTCCTTAGCCGACTTTTGAGCCTTGGCCACGCCCTGACTGACAAGCATTTCCACCCAGTTACCCGAGCCCACCGGAACAGTCGACTTATTGACGACGATGCGACGCTTGGAATCGTCCAGGGCACCGCCTATCGCCCGGGCCACGACCATGACCTGCGAGAGGTCCGGCTCGCCGTTGGGCAGAGACGGGGTGCCGACGGCGATAAATATGACCTGGGCCTTTTGTACGGCGGCGGTGAGATTATCTGAAAAGGTGAGATTGCCGCTGGCGCTGGTCTTTTTGACAAATTCCTCGAGTCCAGGCTCGAAGAAGGGCACGCCCCCGGACTGGAGGCTGTGCAAACGCTCAGGGTTTGACTCTACGGCTATGACTTGATTGCCAAGATAAGCCAGGCAGGCGCTGGTAACCAGACCAACGTATCCTGCACCTACAACGCATATATCCACGGATTTCTTTCCCAGAAGTAAAGACTAAGGTATTGGGCCATCAGCTGTGATAGCCTCTCTCACTCATTGTGAACGAGTGAAAGGATGCAACCAGACACGGCCATTGTATAGATTACGGCCTTGGGGCACACGCTGTCTCGCCTTTTGCCCTTATTACTCTTAGAAGGTTCACACTTTAGATATATAGGATGCCGAGAGAGTGGAAAAGACCCAGACTACCGATGAAAAGGCCGACGCCCAGTCCAGCCTGGAGGCCTTTGTGGGGACGATCGCGCGACTGAGGGCGCCGGACGGCTGCCCCTGGGATCGGGAGCAGACGCATAAAACCCTGGCCCGCTATTTGCTGGAAGAAACCTATGAAGTGCTCGACGCCATCCACCAGGAGGATCCGCGCAAGCTAAAAGAGGAGCTTGGCGACCTGCTCTTGCAGATTGTCCTCAATGCCCAGGTGGCCAAAGACGGCGGTCACTTTGACATGGAGGACGTGGCGGCGGCAATCAACGCCAAAATGATCCGTCGCCATCCCCATGTCTTCGCCGATACCAGGGTAAAAGATGCCAGCGAAGTCGTCTCCAACTGGCAGGAAATAAAGGAACAGGAAAAGCGGGAAGAAAAGGAAAGGGGCCGGGAAGAAGGCAAAGATCACACCGAACATGCCTCCGCCCTTGATGGCATACCTCGCAGCATGCCCGCTTTGATGCAGGCTTTGAAAATTTCAGAAAAGGCTGTCCATGAGGGTTTTGAGTGGTACAGAGAAAGCGATGTCTGGGACAAGCTTTACTCCGAGATAGCCGAGCTGAAAGAAGCCATCTCCAACCCGGATCTGCAGGAGCCGCTCAAGGCCCCGGCTGCGCGCGACGAAATCGCCCTGGAATTTGGCGACATTCTCTTTTGTCTGGTCAATCTCACCCGCTGGCACGCCCTCGATCCGGAACAGTGTCTGCTGCTCACGATTGAAAAATTCAAGACACGCTACCGGGCGATGGAGCAAATTTCCGGCGCGCCCCTGCGCGATCTCTCCAAGGAAAGACTGAACGACCTCTGGGAAGAAGCGAAAGTCCTGACTAAAAAGAAAGCCGAATAAAAGGTCTACTGCGTCGACTGGGCGCTGTGATCGCCGCCGCTGAAGCCGGTACTCTGGGCCAGGGCATGCAGATTTTTGTGGGGCACACCCTTGCCTATCTTGAGGGGGATGGAATTGTCCAGCGACAGATCCACATACTCAATCACGACCTTGTCTTTCATAGTTTCATAGGTCGGCATGATGGAAGCAATTCTGCCCAGTCTGCGGGTCAAAGTCGTATCAGGAGTGCCGATTTTGAGGCGCAGATCCGAGTCCTGCACCGCCACCTCGAAGGGCTGGCGCATGTCGATATTGCTCACCGGGCGCCCGGTCTGCACGCGGATATAGTCGATCCATGAAGCCCACTGCACGACCTCATGGGAGGTCAGCTTCAGAGTCGGCTGGCCGTATATGATGAGCTCCGGCCGGGTCACCGAGGGAAACTCACTAATCGGGATAAATCGTCCCGACTGGGCAATCACCGCCGTTGGTGGCAGGCTGGGATCCGGACTGTACGAGGCCCAGGGATGCTCCTCCAGAATCTCCACCACAAGTTTGGGATGGGGCAGAGCGTAGCGACGCACAAAGGCATGACGCACAGCCTTGAGGGCGGCCAGTCTTTGCTCCAGCTGATGCGGATCGAGATTATAGACAGGCACATTGATGGCGCCCTTAAGAGCCTGCAAAATCTGCTCGCGGGTGACTACGGCGTTACCGTGCACGACGATTTCCGCTTCCTGGTTATGCAGACGCCAGGGCAAATGAGTGAAGCCCAGGGCTCCCAGCACGAGCAAACCGGAGAGTAAAAGGAAACGCATTGTCTGGCGGCGGCTGCGCGCCCGACGAGCGGCTTTGCGCATCTTGCGTCGACTCTTCATCCAGTCACGCCTCTGCTCGGCTTCAAGAATGTTGCTCATCGGCAAACACCCTCCGTCGAATCAGTTGAGGCCAGTGACAGGAGCACGGCGGCAGAAAGAGTGGTATCGCCGGCGAATGCTTTCGTCGCCGGTCCGGTCAGGTCGATGTATTCACTGCTGTTTGCCATACACCCCTGATCGCCTGAAGAAGACAGACAGACTTCTAACTTCCCACCAGGAAGAATAACATAGCTTTTCTTATTTAGGCGCTTCGAAATTACACCGGCGGCCAGCACCGCCGCCGCTCCGCTGGCGCATGCCAACGTAGGCCCACAGCCCCTTTCGACAACAAAAACATAGGCCATTTCCGGAGAAAGCGGATCAATTTTGACAAACTCTACGTTCACGCCCTGCGGAAAAAGAGATAGCTTTTGCATATCATCGGCAAGTTGCAAAAGAGCCGGCGGAAATTTTTGCAGCGCCCTGCCGCTTGCATGGGCAGCCCTTATATCCGACACATATGCGCCCATAATATCGGACAGCTCGGCAGTTTCCTGCCCCTCGTCAAAAACAACGCAGTGCGGATTGCCCATCGAAATGCAAGTGGCCTTAATGGTGCGGGCACCAACGGCGATTGCTTGATCGACAAAATTTTGCCCTGCCGTGGTACCGGTCGGCAGTTTAAGCGGTATCTGCTCCGGCGCGTATTTGGGACCGGCCAGACGCGTGCGCACGGTCATGCAGGCGGCCGCTTCGGAGCCACCAGGGGCAGTGCCGGACTCAACGCTTACAGTCACAGGATAGACCGAGGTCGATACTCTAAAACTATCGCCAACTGACCAGCCCAGCTCTTTAACAAAAAGTGTGAGACAGCGCAGGCCGTTGCCGCACATGGCCGAATAGGAGCCGTCCGAATTAACGTAAATCCAGGCTACGTCACAGCTGTCGCGCTCGGGATATGGAGCGGTAAATTGATCAAGCGCCAGGAAAAATTCTTCCTCGGCGAAGGGCGCGGCGGCTGGCGCGGTCTTGTTTTTCAAAGCCCGCAAATGAGCCAAGTCGATGGCCACAATCAGTCCGTCGGCGCCGACGGCAAAATTTCTGTTGCACAGATGCGCGGCCAGGCGCGAGCAAAACAGTCGTATCCAATCGGCATCAAATTCAATCCGGGCATCGGCCAGCCGGGCGGAGGCAAGAGCCAGAGCAGCCAGCTGCCTGTCTTCGACCATAACAAAATCGTTGCCCAGACCATGCATTTTCGAAAAATGCAAGGCGACGTCGGCGCAGGTATTCGGATTAGATGCCAAGAGGATTATGGGCCCACCCCTGCCAATTCAGATCTGGCCAATTATAACCTTTACAAGGGCCTTCTCTTGACTAGGTGAGCCAAAATTATCCAATCCTTATGGAGAAAAGTGGCAGACCCTGAAGAAAAGGCGGACAGTTTATACTTGTGGCGCAAAAACAGGGCTCAAAGGGTCAGCATGAAAGCTTATATATCGGTAGATCTGGAAGGCATTTCAGGGATTATTCACTCCAGTCAGACCCAGCCGGGCGAACCGGGATACAACCGTGCCTTGGAACTCATGCACGACGAGACAAACGCCGTAATTAAGGGACTTCTCGACGGCGGCGTCAGCGAAATTGTGGTCAATGATTCACACTGGGACATGCGCAATTTGCACCTGGAAAAATTGCACTCCGACAAGGCTGTATTTTTGCGCAGCGGCTGGCAGAAACCTTTCTCCATGGTCTCGGGCCTGAGCGAAGCCGACAAGCGCCCTGATTTCACGGTTTTTCTTGGTTATCACGCCCGGGCCGGCCACGCCACCGGCGTCCTCAGCCATACGTATCGAGCGCAGATATTTTTTGAAGTTTTACTGGATGGAAAACCAGTCGGCGAAACCGGGTTGAATGCTGCCCTGGCCGGCCATTTCGGCGTGCCGGTAGCACTGGTCACCGGGGACAATGCCGTCTGCGAAGAAGCGCGCGATTTGCTGGGAGCTGTCCACACCTGCCAGATGAAAGAAGCCGTGTCGCGCTATTCGGCGGTCTTCCCCGACTATCAGTCGACTCTGTCCAGACTGCGTGACGCAGCCTGCGAAGCGGCCCAGAGCAAGAAATACTGGCAGCTTTTCAAAGCCGCCAACCCGGCCAGAATTGCCATCACCATGTTTGACCCGGCCATGGCGGACGCAGCTGAGCTCATTCCAAACATCAAGCGCTTGTCAAGCAGACAGATCGAAATCGAAGCCCAGGATTACAGCCAGGCTTTCCGGCTGATGCTGGCCGTTGGGGCCCTCGGCGCCAGCCGCAAAGACCCCCATTTTTCGTAGACCTTAAGCGCGTTTCATTAAATTTGCTAAATTTTGTTTGGAACAGGTAGGGGAGTCTGCCCCTAGCGGGTATCAATCTTGTAGCAGGAGATTGTGAGTGTTCTCCTGAGGCAACGATGAGCCGCTGACGTCATGAGTGTACGAGGGTACGACTGACCGAGCGGCTGACCTTGGCGCGCCGATACTTTCGGCATCGCCCGTATTGATACCGCGTATGTGCATGATTAGAGAGTTCGGGGAAGTTAAAGATGTTCAATTCGTCCTACCAGCACATTTCATTCAGGCAACAGATAATCAGCCCCAGCCAGACTTACCCCTGCCCGCGTTGCAGCGGTGGGATGCTTGAGGCTTTCGGCCTGACCGAAACACTGAAGTGCTCATGCTGCGACCGTTCATTTGTCGCCCTGCGCGGCGGACGCCTGCTTTACCCGGCCAACAGCCTGGGGATGAAAGTGGCACTGACCTTCTGGTGGGATGGCCTGAGATGGCACTGGGCCGGACATACGGCCAGCACACGACAGCTTCTCACCCTCGTAACATTTTTCTTCCTGCCCATAATGGCCGCCCAGGTGGCCTTTGCCCTCAATCTCTGGCCCGACCGCCCCGAATGGCTGAGCCCCGCTGCAGCCTGCGCCACAGTTTTTGTCCTGACATTCTCCACAATCAGTTTTTTCTGCTGGGACTTTGATAAAGTAACCAAGCGCAAGCGCAGAGAAAAAAGCCCCGCCCTGCCCGATCGGCCGGCATCAAACTGAGAAGATTAAGTGACGTCAGGTTTTGAATTCAGCGAGGAGCACCAGCCGGTACTCCTCGCTGAAACTATTGAAATGCTCAATGTCCGCCCCGGCCTCACCTATGTTGATGCCACCGCCGGTGCCGGCGGTCATTTATCCGCCATACACAGGGCGGCACAGGGTCAGGCCAGGGTGGTCGGCATCGACCAGGACAAGAACAGCCTGGACGCTCTCAAGCTGCGCGTCCCTGACGATGTCACGCTCATACACGACAACTTTCGATATATAAAAGCGGCACTTTCGCAATCTGGTATCAATACTGTCGATGGTGGCATTCTCGCCGACCTCGGTGTTTCATCCATGCAAATCGACAGAGGCGAGCGCGGTTTCAGCTTCCAGAAAGACGGTCCACTGGATATGCGAATGGACAACACTCAATCTCTTTCCGCATACGACATCGTCAACGGATGGAAGGAAGAACAGCTGGCCAACGCCATCTACGAGTACGGTGAAGAAAGATATAGCCGTCGTATAGCGAAAAGGATAGTCGAATCAAGGCCGATAAAAACTACCTTAGAGTTATCAGAAATTGTGTCCCGCTGCGTGCCTCGAGGATCTGATAAAAAAACAAGGAAAAAACATTTTCAAAATAGTGGTGGCGAAGATGGTGCGGGGCGCAAAGCCGGTCACAGTGCCATTCATCCCGCTACACGGACCTTTCAGGCGATCCGTATGGCTGTTAACGAAGAGTTGCCCGCACTGGAAGAATTTCTACAAGAATCGTTAACCATCCTAGAACCAGGCGCCAGGCTGGTTTTGATTACTTTTCACAGCCTGGAAGATCGCATAGTTAAGCAATTTTTCAAACACGCCGCGGCCGAATGTGTATGCCCGCCAAAACTGCCGCAATGCGCCTGTGATAAGCGTTCCGAGCTATTGATACTGACGCGTAAACCAATTACAGCTTCTTCACAAGAAATACTTGCCAACACACGCAGTCGTAGTGCTAAACTACGTGCAGGCGAAAAGCTGAATTAGGGAGTATATATGGTTAGCACTCTTTCCAGAAACCGCGTACGCGAGGACCTGCCGGTCAGCTTCGCCAATCAAAGATCTCAAAGAGTCAGCACCACTTCCGCCGCCCGCGTCGCTCTTGTCGACAGCGCCTCATTGAAGAGCGCCATGGGCTCATATCCCGTAGCTTTTGCCAATGCTTCCAGTCAGCCGGTACTTGACGGCTCCGCCGTGCGCCAGCCAATGCAGGCACCGGCCCGTCCGCATCTGGTGCCCGTTGAGGCTCCAGCCCGCAAGACCCGCAAAGCGCCCCTCCTGGTGCGCGCCAACAGAGCTTTACAAGCCAGCCTGATCGCCCTTTGCGGTATCGCAATTTTGGGCTATGGCTACGACGTGGCCTCCACCCATGATGTGGGCAAACAGCAGGACCAGGTCCGCCGTATTAATGAGCAAAATGCCGAGCTTTCGGCAAATATGCTCAAGCAAGTTTCATACGCGGGTATCCAGAACAGCGTTCATGGCCATGTGGCGCTGGTTGTACCCGAAGACGTCAAAATCGTTGCCGAAGTCGCGGCCCCCAAGCTGAAGACATTCAAACCGGCGAAATACCATCTTCCTTTGTTATCCGGTTACTAATCTTCGCTATTAGTACCGAGGTTGCAAGTATAATGACAAGCAACCGATCAATTAGCTAAAAGCAGAATGATAAATCGGTTTTCATCTAACCTGACGGTTGGATGGCTTTTGTCGGCAAAACACAAAAAACAGATCATATAAAAGGTTGGGGGCAAAGGACACTTGGGCAGAGATCTTATCGATAGACCTACCCGCACCCGCTCCCGCGGCCACATCAAACGCCATCCCCGCTCTCCACTCTGGCGCCTGCGCCTCTGGCAGATCATTCTTGGTGTTGGTGCCGTAGCAATCATCGGTCGACTTTTTTATCTGCAAGTGCATAAGGCACCAGAGCTGGTGCAACGTGCTCAGGTGCAAAGACAGCAGCACAACATGCTCATGCACCGCGGCGCCATTACCGACAGACGCGGCCTGCCTCTGGCCATAGACACCACCCGCTACGATGTCTATGTGCACGTGGACGCACTGAAGAAGACCCCGGACGAATCGGCGAAGATACTGGCCGACATCCTCAAGAAGCCGCAGGAAAAAGTCTTGAAGCTGCTCACCGGCGGCTACACCGTTGTCACCCTGGGCCGCCATCTGGACCGGGAAACAGTAGATCAATTGCAGGCTCTTAACTGGGCCGGCGTGGACATAGTGCCGCGCGCTTTCCGCCAGTATCCGGAGGGCAATCTCGCCGGACACATCCTTGGTTATGTCGATCCCGACGCCAAAGGTCAGGGCGGAGTTGAGCAGGCCGAACAAAGCATGCTCACCGATACCGGTGCCATTCCCAAGCCGCAACTGGACGGACATGGGCACACCATCCTCATGCCGAGCAAACAGCCTTCCTGGGATATCACGCCGCCTCTGGGCCGGCATGTTGAGCTGACCATAGACAACTATCTGCAACACATGGCCGAAAAAGAACTGTTCGCCATGTGCAAGCACTCACACGCCCAGCGCGGCACCGTGGTTTTGACCGATCCGACAAACGGCGAGATTCTGGCCTGGGCCAACTATCCATCTTTCGATCCCAACCGCTACAACAAATATGCCTACGAGACCATGAAAAACTGGTCCATGGTTGACGTCTATCAGCCCGGTTCGACCTTCAAGATTCTCACTGTTTCCTCCGGTCTGGAAACGGGAGCAATCACCCCCAACTGGACCTTCTATGACGGCGGCTCAATGTCCATCGGCAACCGCACCATTCATAACCACGATGGCGGCCATGGCCTGCTCAACTTGAAGCAGCTCTTCATCCACTCCTCCAACATCGCCTCGGCCAAGATTGGCCTGCTGATGACCCCTAAACAGTTTCACGATAAACTCTCCGACTTTGGTCTGGGACACCGCACGGGCGTAGGTCTACCGGGTGAATCGGCCGGACTGCTGACACCGGCAAAATACTGGAAGCCTATCGACCAGGCGACTACCGGATTTGGTCAGGGTGCTATCGCCGTCACCCCGCTGCAACTGGCAGCCGGTGTCGGAGCAGTGGCCAACAACGGAGTCTGGGTGCAGCCGCACTTGATCCGCCGGGTTTACGACCCCGGTACCGGTGTTACCGAAAAATGGTACGAGCCCAACAAACGTAGAGTCATTTCGCCGGACGTTTCAAAACTTGTCTGCAGTCTGCTTGCCGACAACATCTATGAAGGTACGCAAATCGCCGGTCAGATACCGGGCTATCGTGTCGCCGGTAAAACCGGGACGGCACAGAAGGTTACGGCCTCCGGCCGCGGTTACATCGCCGGTGCCACCATCGCCTCTTTCATAGGCTTCCTGCCCGCTAAAAATCCGCAGCTTCTCTGCCTGGCCGTTATCGATTCCCCCCAGACAGACGGCCGCTGGGGCAATACCGTAGCCGGCCCTGTTTTCAACGCAGTAGCCCTGGAAGCTGCTCGCTATCTCAACATCCCACCGGACAGCGTGGTCAGCCCGGAAAAAGGACCACTTGCCCCGGGCGAAAAACGTATCCCGGCGGTCGTTGCTCCTTCAACTAAATATGCGGCCGAGCTGGGCAACCCAGCGGCAGACTCTGAACACGACAGTGCCAGCCAAACCCACTAAAGACAGCGCCCCTCTGAACGAAGGCGAGCCCGGTGCAAAAGGCGCTCCCGAAGAATTAGTCGTTCAAGAGGAACAGCTGTTCGAAGCCTCGCAAATAATCGAGCAGGAAGTCGCCGGCGCTCCGGAGATTATGTCCCAGCCCGAACTGGCGCAGGCAGACCGGGCATCCAAACCAAACGAAAAGAAGAAGCCGGGCCTGGCCAAAGTTTTTTCGCTGGTTTTTCTCTTTACCATCTTTTCCAAATTTGCCGGATTGGCCCGGGACATGGTCGTTTTGTCGGCCTATGGCGCCGGTCTCACCTCCGACGCCTATAACTATGCCTACCTGGTAACGGGCAATATCCTGGTGCTCTTCGGTGGCCTGGGCGGACCTTTTCACCAGTCCACCGTCTCGGTGCTGACCACCCGCAAAAACAGCGAAGACATAGGCAAACTGGCTGCCCAGCTGCTTATCTGGACAGCTCTAATTACCGGACTTTTCTCCATCGCCGTCTATTTTGCCGCACCATATATAGTGCCACTGGCCATGCCCGGAACCGCCGCCAATCAAGCCGAGCTCTGGGCCACCACCATTACCCAGCTGCGCATCATGATTCCCCTCATTATCATCGCCGGGCTGGTCGGCATAGGCTGCGGCATATCCAATATCTACGAAGAATATTTCTGGCCCTCAATGGCACCGGCGGTGGCATCAGTAGCGATCATCATCGCCGTGCTGGGCTTCCGCGATGAGGCCGGACTTTGCCTCGGTATCGGTACGACAATAGGAGCCCTGGGTCAGCTTTTTGTCCAGTTCCCGGGCATTATGAAAGCGCGTCCGAAATTCTTCCAGCTGGACCTTTTTCAAAAACTGCAACCGGGCACAAAAGAATACTTGAACATGCTCTGGCCTGCTTTCTTCACCACCGGCATCGGCAGCCTCACTGTCTATGTCGACATGTTTTTCACTTCGCGGCTGGAGCAGGGCGGCTGGACAGCCATTGTCAACGCCAATAAATTAGTGCAGCTGCCGCTGGGTGTCCTGCTTACGGCTATGCTCGTGCCGATGCTTCCACGCTTTACCGAACTGGTGGCGGCACAAAAAATTGATGCCCTGAAAGAAGACCTGCGCCGCGCCTTAAAATTGCTCTGGTTTCTCGCCCTGCCTCTTTCGGCTATCATGCTCGCCCTGCCCGGGCCCATCATCAAACTTCTCTTCGCCCGCGGGCAGTTTGATCAGCACGCCGTCGATATGTTCACGCTGGTGCTGATATTTCAGGTACCATCAATCTTTTTCTATGTAGCGCGCGATCTGGTGGTGCGAGTTTTCTTCGCCTACCAGGACTCGAAGACTCCCTACAAAATTGCCGTTGTGGCAATTTTTGTCAAAGCCTTCCTGGACTGGCTGCTGGTAGTAGCCATCCCACTGGGCATAGGCGGTATCGCCCTTTCCACCACGATTATGACCGGCTTCAATCTCACCCTGCTCTCCCTCCTGCTGCGCAAAAAGATCGGCAATCTGGGAGCAACTAAACTATTCAAGCCTGTGGTCATCATGCTCAGCGCCTCCCTCGCCTGCGGCCTGGCTTCACTCTACTGCTATTCCTTTACCGCCCCGATAATAGAAAATCTTTGCTCCACTCTCAGCGGACCGCTACACAGCCTCGGCGGCAAGCTCCTGCAGGTCTTGCAACAGATTCTGGCAGTCGGTCTGGCCAGCTCAATCGGCATGATCGTCTATGTTGCCGTCTGCCAGATCTGTCGACTGAGCGAGACGACCGAAATCGTCAAACGCCTGCAATCCAGATTCAAAGTCGGAAGCGGCAAATAATTAAGAGCCTGATCAACTCTTTTTATTGGCGGCGACAATACCGCTGAGAAGCTCTCGCACAGCGGCAAGCAGATCATTGACTGTGTTCTGCGACTTCGTCAAAAAGCGAGTCACACCAAGCGACAGAGATTCTTTATCCTCACGGCTCAAATCACGGGCAGTATAGACAACAATAGGAATATTGCGCGCCTCCTTGCGCAGGGCGGCAATGAGAGCAAATCCATCGAGTTTGGGCAGGCCGACGTCGAGCACAATCAAATCCGGCATCTGCTTATGCATCAGAGCCAGTGCCTCTTCACCATCCCGGGCCTCGACACTGCGCAGACCGAGCTCGGCAATTTGCTGGCGGACAACCGCCCGGCTGGAAGGGTCGTCTTCAACTATCATGACGTGCATGGCTTCTCCGCTGAAGCGCTCAATCACATTGCGAACGGTGCGGACAAATGTCGGCCCATCAAGACTGCCGATGATGCCGTCAAGGACAACCGCATCTCCGTAGGCTCCATTTTTGACGGCCTCACCGGAGACGACAATCACCGGTATGACCAGATTGAGAGCCGGCAGCCGGGACAGAACCTCAAGGGCGGAAGCCGGATGCGAACCGACATCCAGGATGAGAACATCAAAATGGTGCCCGGACAGAAGTCTTATGGCTTCGTCAACGGCGGTGGCTTTGAGCGTTATCACAGCTTCATCGGTGGCGGCTTCTACCAGGCGACTGGAGAGGGCACCTTCGGTGCTGAATATCAAAGCCTTGGGCAGGCCGGCACCCTCACGATCCTGCAAAGGCAATTTGAACCAGAACGTCGCACCTTCGCCTTCAGTACTCTCAAAGCCGATCACGCCGCCGTGCTGCTCGACGATGGCCTTGGATATGGCCAGGCCCAGGCCGGTGCCGCCCTGGGAGCGAGTGTCGGAGCTGTCCAGTTGTTGAAACTTACCAAACAGCTTGTGAGCCTGAGCAGCCGGTATGCCGGGTCCGTGGTCCTCCACGGCAAAGCGCACAAAGCCTGATTTAGAAGCCGACATATAAATAGTGACTTTAGCGCAGGAAGGTGAAAACTTGATGGCGTTAGAAATCAAATTGGTCAAGACCTGACTGATCAAATCTTTGTCGACCGGCACGTTTTGCTCTAATCTCTCAGGCACTTCCAGCTCGATCTGCTTCTCCGCAGCCATGCCCTGCAGGGCCACCAGCACGGAATCCACCAGCTCCTGCGCCGAGACGTCCTCAATTTTGAGCTCCAGCTTTCCAGCTTCAATTTTGCGCAGGTCCAAAATATTGTTGATCAATCGGATCAAGCGATCGGACTCCGTACGGGCGATGGTGACAAAAGTCAAAACCTTGTCGCTCACCTCGCCGACTATACCGCCTTCGATAAGACCCAGGGAGCCCCTTATTGAGGTCAGAGGGCTGCGCAATTCGTGTGACACAGTGGAGTAAAATTCACTCACCCGACGCTCCGCTTCCTTCCTGTCATTGATATCACGGGCAACACCACATATGCGCACAAGCTGACCGTCCTCATCATGAATGGGGAAGACTTTGGCAGCCAGCCAGCGAACCTCGCCATCGGGCCTGATGACTCGATATTCGCCCTCCCGCACATCCTTAGACCTGACGAACTCATCGAAGTCGCGGAATGCCTTCTTGCGATCCTCCGGCTCAAGAACATCGAAAAAGGATTTCGGATTCTCGTCTATACCCTCAATCGAACGACCGGTGATTTCCTCATATGCAGGACTGACATAGAAAAATTTGGAGCTGTCGGGTGTGGCGATCCAAAAAATCTCGCGGATGTTTTCGGCCAACTGGCGAAACAGCCCCTCGCTCTCCTTGAGCCTGGCGGTGGTCTCTTTGAGCACCGTAATATCTCGGCCTTCGGGAATGAGATAGACGACCTCACCGTCGCCGTCGAAGACAGGCTGCATGGAAAAATCAACAGTTATGGTTCCGCTTTCATTGGTGTGATCCAGTTCAAAGCGATCAAACCTGCCTGAAGCGGCATTCTTAACGGCCATCATCAGACGTTCTCGGTCCTCTTCGTAAAACCAGGGACCTTCCCAAAAGGGCTTACCGACTACATCATCGCGCTTGGCTCCAACAAAATTCAAGGCCGACCGATTGGCGTCAAGCAGTGTACCGTCAGGGGAGAGCAAACCAATAAATTCAAAGGTAGTATCAAATATGGCGCGGAATTTTTGCTCAGATCGCCGAAGTTTCTCAGCCGCTTCGCGCTCCGAGGTTATGTCGCGATTGGAACCTGCCATGCGCAGGGCCTTGCCGTCGGCATCGCGCACTGCTCGGCCGCGGCCGGAAAACCAGCGATATTCACCGGCCTTGTTTCTGATGCGAAAGTTGGCGCTATATACCGGTGTCCTGCCGCTGATGTGATCATCCAGGGCCTGCCGCACGAGACCCTTATCGTCATCGTGAATGAGCTCAAAAAATTCGGCATGGTTGAGATTTACCTCATCCACGCCGTAACCCAGCAACTCCTTCCAGCGGGGCGAGAGAAAGACATCACCGGTATCGATGTTCCAGTCCCAGATGCCATCCATAGAACCATCCACCGCCAGACTGTAGCGGGCCTCGGACTGGGCCAGAAGGTCGTAAGTCTTGAGTCTCTGAATAAATTGCCCGACCTGCGAACAGATGGCCGTGAAAGTTGCCACCTGATCATCGTCTCTTTCCCGCGCGGCCCGCGAAAAGAACTCCAGCACCCCGACAAAATCATTACCGGCCATAATGGGCAGGGCAAAAGCGCCATGGATGTCCTCAGCCTCAGCGGCCGGGAGACGTGTAAAGTCAGTTTCTTTCGCCACATCGACGACCCAGGCCGGGCCTCGCGTGGACCAGACAAGACCGGGCAGGCCTTCCCCAAGGGGAAAAGCACGCTCGCGCGATAACAAATCAAACCGGCTGAACTCCTGAGCATCAGCCCTGACCACGCTGCGGCAGCGCAGGACATTGTCCTCGACAAGCCAGAGAGTCCCCAACTGCCAATCGAAATAGTTGCAGAGAAGGGTAACGATTTTATTGACCGATTGATCTAGATCCGCGCCCTCGGCCAGTATCGCAGTCACCTCCTGCTGAGCCTTCAAGCGCATCTCGTGGAGTTTGCGCTCGGATATATCAATAAAGGTCAAAACAGCGCCGCTGACACTGGCATTGGTGACAAGCGGGGACAATATATAGTGCACCGGAAGCGAACTGCCGTCGCTACACGTGAAAAGATCGTCGCGCTCGGAATTGATCGAAGCGGCAAAATTGAGCAGTGCGCAATCGGCGGACTCACAGGAGCCGTGCAGCAACCGGTGCATGCCGCTGCCTATTACATCGCCCAGGGGATGCCCCAGCAAAATTTCACCGGCATGATTTATATAGTCAATGTTGCCGTCTTTATCGAGCAAACAGAGGCCTTCGTCCATCGATGACAGAACAGCCGAGAGTTTCTCCTGAGTCAGGACAGTCTCGTGAGCCACCTGACGCACCATGGCCAGGGCCCGGTCTTTAGCCCGCAACTGCGCAATGGCATAACTGGCACTGCCGCCAACGGCAAGCAGAGCTATTGCCACCAGCCACATCAACTCGGAATTAGAAGTTTCGGTCTGCCGCAAAAGATTCTGACTGGCACCAATACGAAACAAGCGCTCTTCTTCTTTGAGATCGTGCGGCAGCGTGCGTATATTTTCGCGCACCTGATCGCTGGAAACATTCATAGCCAGTGGAGAAGGCAGGGGTGCCCCGCGTCTGCGCCTCTCATCTACCAACTGCCGCAAACGAGTCACTTCTTGATCGTAGTAACTGCGCAACATCTGCAGTCTCTGCAGCGTACCGGGCCTATCTTTCGATTGCTTGATCAAACGCTCAAAGGTCGGATCAAGCTCTCGCAGAGCCGCTTCAAACGGCTCCAGACAACTCTCCTTGCCCGAGAGAAGGAAGGCTTGCTCGGCATTTTCAGCATCCTGCAAAAGAATAAACAATCGATCCAACTGCACCGAAAGCTCATACGAAGCCATTACTGCATTGCGATTGAGAATCATCCAGAATTGTTGGCGAACGGTGACATAGCCAACAAGGCCAAGAACAATCAATAAAACAGCAAGCGCACAAAGTACCACTGCATTCCGCGACCGAACAATCGCAACAGGTCTGGTGGTCAACAGTGGATCTTTTTGGTTCAGCGCCCCGCCGCCTCCAGTATGCCGGTAATTTGCTCGGGCAAAAGCATGGGGTCGATAGGCTTGGTGATGACACCGGCCGCGCCCAACTTAATATACCCTTCGACTTCCTGGGTCTGCACTTTGGCTGTCATAAAAATTACAGGGATACCGGCTGTGGCAGCATTGTCACGCAGATGATTAAAGGTCGTGGGACCATCCATACCCGGCATCATAATGTCGAGCAATATCAAATCAGGCAATTCAGTGCTGGCCAGATTCAGTGCCACCAGCCCCGAATTCGCTTCTACAACTTTCCACGAGGTGAGCCCCTCGAGCGAAGTGCGGGCAATGAGCCTGATGTTATCGTCGTCTTCAACAAGAAGAATTTTTTTCAATTCGGTGGTTTTCACTAACCAATCTGCCTTTCTAAATTACTTGCTCTATTTATTAACCAACCTGCTGCGATCGCGAATATTATCCAGAAGCTTTTGCACAGCCCTGTCGCGAATCTGCTCAAATGTGACACCATCAGCGGGGCTCTGCGCAACACCTGTTGTAAATGAGACTCTGAAAGTCTCGCCAGCGCGACCGAAGAAACTCATCGTCTGCAATTCCTCTTGCAGTTGCTGCATCAGCTCGTTGACCATGGCCAGGTCTTCCTCGCCAAAGCAAAGGGCAAAGCCTTTCTCACCCCAGCGTCCCTTCAAAACAAATGTCTGGAAACGCGTTTTGATCAAACGCCCCAGAGTGGCCAGTATTGTTTCGCAGGCAAATTCACCATGTTCTTCATTGATGGTGGAATAGTCATCGACAGCAAACAAACAGAGCGTAAAATTCTCGGCGGATAAATCAAAGAGTTTCTCCGACCGGCGCAAAAAAGTATTGCGATTTAATAGATTGGTGGCGGCATCAATATCCAGCTGCACCTGCTTCAGACGGGCAATCTGCAAATATGTGTCCACCCTGGCAAGCAATTCTTCGGTCAAAACCGGCTTGCTCAAAAGGTCATTGCCTCCTGCCCGGAAGGCATTGGCCCGGCCCTCAGCAGTACTCTTAGCAGTGAGAAAAAGTACGGTCAAATCCTTCCAGTGAGCGTCCCCCCGGATCAAACGGCAAACATCGTAACCAGTCAGTCCCGGCATGATCACATCGAGAATAAGAAGATGTGGCTCAAATAAATTCAGTGCCTCCATAATTCGTATCGGCTCATTGAGCGCCTCGACCACATAGCCGTGACTCCTGAGAATGCGGCCGACGAAATTGGTCAGAACCTCATCGTCATCAACAAGCAAAATGCGCGACTTATATTTGTCCAGCTCCGAAGCTACGATGACCACGCACTCAGCCAGCTCGGAGGGCGTTATATCAGTGTGGAAGCGTTCAGCAATGCCGGCGTATTTCAACTGAGCATCAGAAAAATTGAAGGGCTCATCGGCGATCAGAACGAGAGGCACCTGTTGATTGCCTTCGCTAACGCGCACCTCTTGCAAAAATTTAAGCAGCTGCGGATGGTTACTTAGCGGAGGTCCAATCACAACGGCACCAAAGGTGTTATTGCGCACGGACGCCAGAGCTTTCTCCAGAGATTCCACCGAAGCGCAATCACAGATGGCCGTGACCTCAGGGCTGAGGGAAAGAGCCTGCAAGACTGGCGATACGCCGACAAAGAGGAGGCGTATCAGAGGCACAGCATCATCAGCGACTGTAAAAGATCCAAGCGCCGCGCGCTCCTCTCTGATGCTGATTTCGCCTTCACTCAGGTGTCGGAAAATCTCGGACCAGATAACCTCCGCAGACAAATCATCGGTAGGATCCAGGGTCTGCAGCATGTCTTCCAACTTGCCGGCAGCATGCGCCACATGATGAATGTGAAAAGACCCGGCCGTACCGCGCAACTTATGCGCCAGGCCAACGGCCGTTTCGTAAGCACTCTTGTTTTTGTGGTCCTCTTTATACTGGCGAATTTCCTTGGTCAGGACCGGCCATATCTGCCCCAGTTCGCCCAGATATTTAACTTTGGCAACATTGACAGCCTCTTCCACTTCCAGCTTGCGGCGAAGCATCTTGAGTTTTTCAAGCAGATCCGCTTCGGTTTCAGGGCTGTCGATTATCCGCTCCAATTCCACCTTCGCCATTGCACTGCCCGGGAATTTATTCAAAATCTGTTCGTACTCGATTTGTACAATCGATTTATCTGCAACAGCCATGACCAAGTTTTCTTCTTCCGCGACCGGCGTAATTGCCCGCGGGACAACGCTTTCGATAACTTCTACAAAAAGCTGCGGATCGATTGGCTTGTTTAGCACCAGAGACACACGCAAGATATTGCGCAACCAGCTGAAAGTCTTTTGATCGCACCAGATCCCACTACAAAAAGCTATCGGCACCTGAAAATTGCGCTCACGCAATTGTTGAATCCAGGTCATGCCGTCACAATCAGGCAGTTTGTAGTCAACTATCAATAAAGCAAACTGGTTTTTAGACAGCAAGACATTGGCGTCACGGGTGCTCCGGGCTTCCAGCACCTCAAATCCGCGCGGAGAAAGAAGGCGCACAACCAGATTACGAAAAGCCTCGTCATCGTCGACTATTAAAATCTTGGGACGATTTTCAGCGGACATTTAACACCTTTTGCAGATGTGGAGCATGATTAGCGAGAAATTCGGTAAGAATTCCCTCAAGCCAAGCAAAATTAAGCTTTTGTCTCAAAGCTCCACAATTTTGCCATAATCTAGCTTGCAGTAATGAGAGTTCATTTTACTAGATGGCGAAAATCCTTGTTGTCGAAGACGACGAAAACCTGAGCCGGCTCGTCAAGATTTGCCTGTCCAGTGAGAGTTACCTGGTCGACAGTGTCATGAGGGGCATGGATGCCCTGGCGCAGATACGCCTGATTACGTATGACATGCTGGTGCTCGATTGGATGCTACCCGACATCACCGGCGTGGAAGTGCTCAAACACTACCGGGCATCCGGCGGCAGGGCTCCCGTTTTGATGCTCACATCCCGCTCCACCGTGGCCGACAAAGTTACCGGGCTGGAAGCCGGTGCCGATGATTATCTGGTCAAGCCCTTCGACAAGCTGGAACTGGCCGCGCGGGTCAAGGCGCTGCTGCGCCGCCCCAAGGAAATGAACCCGGAAGTGCTGGTGCGCGGGTCTCTTGAGATAAATCAGACCACCTTCCAGGTGATCAAGGACGGCCAGGAAGTAGAACTGAGACCGAAAGAATTTGCCCTGCTGGAGTTTCTAGCCAAACATCCGGGAGAGAGCTTCAGCGCCGAAGCCATCCTGGAACGGCTCTGGCGTTCCGACGCTCTCTCCACAACCGACACCGTCCGCACCCACATCATGACCCTGCGCAAGAAACTGGGGGACAACGACACCAAACCCCTGATCAAAACAGTCCGGGGCCGGGGATACAGCCTTCAGGTAAATACGCAAGACTGATTTTGAAAGTTCACGTTCAGTTTATGTAGTCTTGACATGCCTTTTATATAACGCGCCCTATGCTGTGAGAGTGAAGAGGTTACAAACAGCAGCGGAGAGCGAATTTATGTCGAAGCACAATTCACAAAACCAGGATTGTCCGGACGGAGTTTGTGAGATCAGCTTCAAGCCCAGCCGCATAGCCCGTCAGACCCTGCAAAATCTCAAAGCCATGGCCGGCGGCCTGATGGAAAAGGTCAAAGAAACTCTGACCGCGGACAACCACGACGCCGTCACCGAAGAAACCACGGAAGAGAAGGCCCAACTGGCCAGGCTCCAGGCCGGCACGAAGCAGGACCAGCCGGCAACCGGCACAGAGTCACACATAAGCATCCACAAAGCCGACATCCTGGACCGATTCATCCAGACAAGCTGGAATCCGGACTCAAGCATGGATGAAGACTCGCACATCGGCGCTGTAAGACCGGTGCATGTCCGTCCCAGAGCCCCCGAAAACCAGCTAAAACCAGGTCGTTACAACAACCCCTGGAGATACGACAATCGCCACTAAAGGTGGCGATTGTCAACTACAATGGCACCACTAGTGATACCAAATTCAAGCTTCAGGATCTTGCGATATCCGGCTTAGGGCGCCGTGATTTGGATCCATAAGAATGGATTTCTTTTTCGACAAGTTTATAGAGACAAAGACCGAAGGACACGACGACAAAGGACGCAAGCAATACCGGCCAAGTTGCCTTCGCAACCACAAAACATGCGGCGGCGACGGCAACGAGGGAGAGTATCGTCGTGATCGGCTCTCGGGCGTGAGCCATATCCGAACCTCCCAGGGAGAGAATATTCAATTTTTAGCAGTGGATATACAATACAGCACCGCTATATATTGAGACGATTCACAAGGGCTGAAAAAAGGCGCCAGTTGAGACATACAAGAAATTTTTTGACGATTTCTCATTGCCTTTATCGGAAACTGACATGCCAAAAAAGTGGTGCCACGCATGGTGGCACATACATATGCTGGTATGGTTATTTATCCATTTCCGGAGAATAGGGAACGTTGACCGGCTGCGCTCCTTGATAGCGATTGACCGGTGGAGCAGTTGGCGGGGCGGCAGCTGGTGCAGCGGCGGGCGCGGTCGACGGGGCAGCGGTATCGGCGACAAGACCGGCAGCAGGAGCCGCTGGAGCCGCCTGTGGCGGGCTAGCGGCGGCAGCCGGTGCCGATTGCACAGGAGCTTGCGCCGGTGCCTGGAAAGAATCTACGACATCGGCCCCGGCACTCAATCCAGTGCCGGCCGGTGCCTGAGGCGGAGGCGTAACCGGGTTCTCGTATTCCTTAGGATTTACCGACCAGGGAGCAGCGCTCTTGGGTTGGGCGGGAGCCTGCGCTTGAGGCGCGTACTGACTCTGGGCCGGAGGCGTATATTGGCGCTGGGCCGGAGCCTGAGGCTGCGGCGGAGGAGAGGCCAGACCCGAACCTTCGCCGTCACCAGCCCCCATACCGCCGCCCGTATAGCCGGCCGCACCGCCACCGGCACCAGCCGGTTGGGCCAATTCCTGCATCTTGGTGCTTACCCAATCGCTACCATCGCCATATTTCACCTGCAGCACCCTGGCTTTCACGGCAATAACAGCCGGATGCAAAGTAAAATCGCGCTTGGCCTTGAGTCCATGCTGCCCGCCCGGCGAGACCGGCGCCATGTCAACAGCGTGAAAGGTGCCCCGGTCGCGATTCTGGGCGTCAACAAAACGTAGTCTAAATTTGACGGCGGACACGGGCCGGTCGCTATTATTCCTGTACTCTACATAAACACGGGCGTCCATCGGAGCGTCAAACGGGTCGACGTCCAACTCGCAACGGATTGAGGTGGGTTCCACGGGACACCCACTTTCGGGTACAAAATCTACGCCGATACTTCGAACTCTTGCGGGAGTTTGAGCGTATACCAAAGAACAGGGTAACTCGGGGGCCAGGGCAGTGGTAGCACAGAAACAAAACAAGGCGGACAAAACCGGCAGTGAGCCACGGCTCAGCCCATTTTTCTTGCTTCTCATACTCATAACCGGAGCACTCCTCACCGTAGCCCTACCACAATCAGATGCCCAAAAACCTGGCACTTTCGCACTTACCATTCTACATACCAATGATCTGCACTCGCATGACCAGTCTTTTGCAGAAAGAGGCAAAACTTTGGGCGGCATGGCCCGCATGGCCCACCTGATCCGCCAGTACCGAGCACAAAATCCCCACAGCCTGACCATCGACGCCGGGGATATTTTCCAGGGTACCCCATTTTTCACCATCTATAAAGGTGAAGTGGAAGTGGAAATGCTGAATAAGGCCGGTTACGATCTCTACACCATCGGCAACCATGAGTTTGACGGCGGCGGGGTAAACCTGGCCAAGCAGCTGAAAAAAGCCAGGTTTGAAATACTGAACTGCAATCTCGACTGCAAAGACCTGCCCGCCCTTAAAGCCCTGATCAAGCCCTCGGTAGTCAAAGTTATCGAGGGAGAAAAGGTCGGCTTCATCGGCGCCATCACCCCCGATATCGAGTCACTGTCCCTCACCCGCGACGGCGCCAATTTAAAGGTCGGCAAATACAAGTCGGTCAATTTGACGCCCGAACGCGACCTGCCCTGGCTGGCACCTATAAAGGAAGAAGTCGACAGACTGACTGCCGAGGGCGTCAACAAGATTGTGCTGGTGACCCACTGCGGCACCGAAGTCGACAAAATCATCGCCACCGAACTGCCGGCGGTGGACGCCATTATCGGCGGCCACAGCCACACCAGACTGGACACCCCGATCGATGTTGAGCACAAAGACGGCAGCCACACACTGATTGTGCAGACCGGCTGCTACAGCCGCAATCTGGGGAAATTCGATCTGGTCTTCGATAAGGCCGGCACGATAGATCTGGCCCGGACAAAGTACAAGCTAATTAAAGTAGACGCAAAAACACCCGAGGACGCCGATGTCAAAGACTATCTGGCGGCCAAGGAAGCGCCGGTCAAAGTGCTCAGGGACACAATTTTGTCCTACGCCCGCTCCGACTTTGACAATAATTTCCGCGCCATGAAATGCGACTCGGCCCTGGGCGATCTTATTTGTGATTCCTTTGCACTGAGCCCCGAAGGCAAAGCCGAACACACCGATGTGGCCCTGGAAAACCGGGGCGGCATCCGCAGTCGCATAGACAAAGGGCCTATCAGTCTGGAAAAAGTAGAGGAGACTCTGCCCTTCGAAAACCACATGGTCTATGCCACCGTCACCGGTGCCAAACTGAGGGCGGTTGTGGAGCATAGTATCGATTCAGCCACCGGTGGGAAATTTTTAGACGTGCACGGCTTGAAGTTCGGCTGGGATCCCCAGGCCGATAAAGGCAAGCGCCTGGTATTTATCCTGGTGCGCCAGGATGGACACTGGCAGCCGCTAAAAGACAACGACAAGTATCGCCTGGCCATGACCGACTACTCTTTTTCCGGTGGCGAAGGCTATGACTTCACCGACGCCGAAGACATACACAAAACAGACAAGAAGTTGAACGTCTACCTGAGACACTATCTGGAAAGCACTAAGAGTGTCGGCCCGCAATGGCCCAATCGCATTGTGCCGCTGTCGCGCACCGCTGCCGAGGGAGTATTTAAAGGTCAATGGGGCGACGAGCTGAGAGCCCTCGGAGCAGCCACTGAAAGCCCCAATCCAAAAGTTTCAATACTTACCGGCGACAATCTGGGAGTCAGTGTTGAAACTTTCGACAGACCTCGGGCCGTCGTGCCGCTGGAAGAGGCCGCCATTGTGCGCAGCAATCTCAGTGTTGAAGAAGCGCGAAACTTCCTCAAGAGCGAAACGGCCCGCAAAAGGCTGAAGAAATATACGGTGCTTGTGGTGCGAGCCAATAACGGCAAAGATAGTCGATTGAATCTGGTGAGCTATCCATTGAGCGAGGAAGAGTTACAGCGCAACCTCAGGTCAAACTGACTTAAAACTATCTGTGTCTCGATGTATGGCCAAGCAGTGAACGTTCGAAAGCAGTCATCAATGTACCTTGTGTAAAGCCGCCCAGGCTGAATAAGAACAAATACGCAAACCAGGCACAAAATATCCGAGGAGCGAGAACCCGCATCTCGCGTGAGAAAAAGCTTCCGACGATAGCCACAACTAAGGGAACGAAAAAGAAGAGAGAATAGATGGTCTGAGCGTGAACCTTCAAATCTATCGAAGGCTGAATGTGCCTGGCAATTTGACCGCCATAAACCAACAACAGCAAGAAAATCACAATCCAGGCAATACCCGACATGGCCCCAACGATCATAATCTCGGGAAGAGTCAGGGCTGCAGCCTTACTTTCGGGTAGTGGCACGTTCATCCTCGTCAGACACTACGATCAGGTTGCAAGAGTAAAGGCCATCTTCCGGTCCGATCACTTCGGGGACGCAACGACCAATTTTCAAACCAGGATACTTGGTCTCAAATCTAGCCCTGGCATCCTTCACTGCAGCGGCCGCGACCTCTGCTCGGTTGCTACCTTCAGCGAATCCGCAAACTTGCCGTTGGTAGTCCGGTTCAAAGGCATGCACCGGAAAAATGCGAGGATCGTCGTATTCGTACTTCGGTGATTCCCGCTCGAAGCTGACTCCCAGATCGCGAGTTATATGGACCCGCGTCTTCAGCTGCACCTTAAACTTCCGGATATCTTTCGGCTGCCTGCGCCACCCCCTGTACGAATAGCCGATTACGTCAGCTATCCTCACCTTTGTCGAAATCACCTGCCCCGGGAGCAAAGTGGTCTTCTCAAAGTCATCGGCAGTCCATATGCCAGATTTCCTGCAATCAGCAGAACTATAGCCGGATTCATGCGGCATGGAATCAATCAAAAAGCCGAAGCGAGAATCTTCTACCCTAATTACCAGGCCAAAGGGCAAATAATGAGCACTGGCGGGAATTTGGTAAATACAGACTCTACTGCTGGAGCAATTTTTGAGTCGAAGCGTAACGTAGGTCCTGGAATCGTCAAGGGTAAATTCAGCACTCAGTGACTTTGGATCAGTCGAGGGTTCGCTTAAGCACCCCCCCCACTGTGCAAAATAAGCAAAAAGAACCACAACAATCGCCGATTGCAAGAGCAACAAGCGTCGAGTGCTGGTCAGTGCTGCCATGACAATCACTTGTTTTTCGCCTCTTTGACAGTCCCGCCGCTCTTAGCCTTGGCCGTCTCTTTAACCGCCTTTTTCTCGTTGGTCTTAGGTTTCGCTGCCGCCTTGGCGTGAACCTTCTTTTCGGCTCTGGCGGGGCCGGACTTAGCAGCAGGCTTGGCAGCAGCAGGAGCAGCTGCCGGCGGCTCCACCAGCGCCGGTTCACCCTTAACCGCCGGCTTCACAACCGGCGGCACGTAGGCGGGCAGACTGGGATCGACTACCAGCACATGCTTACTGTTGAAGCCGACAGCAAACGACACAAAAAAGGTGTCAATGACGATTAGACCGGCAATAAATTTGGCCATTCCGTTCACGGACTCAGCCCCCGGTGAAGTGCAGAGTCTCGGTGGCGTCGTCTGTATCTGCGGCGCTGCGCTCGTATGTTTGCAGCACTTCGGATTTTTTGAAGCTGTCGGAGATGTGTTCACCTGATACCAGCTGTAGTGTCAGCTTGTACTTCTCTTCTCCGGTATGTTTGTTGTATTGCTCGCCCATCTGTTTGGCCTCGATGTCGAGCGTATTATCGCCGGCTTTGACAAGATGGGAAACATCAACAATCTTGCCCGGACCAAAGAAACTGTCGACAGGAGTGCCGTTTACTTTGACGGTGATCGAATAACCAATGTAATCGCTGCCGGAAGAAGCAATCCAGAACTTGGCCTTGCTGTGGTTCTTAGCCGGCGCGGCTGGGGCATGCGATTCGGCGGCCGCGGGTTTTGCTTCGGCCCCGGATTTTGACTCTCCTGGCTTATCAGCGGGCGCAGGCTCGGCTTTAGCGGCGCCGGCACCGATAGGAGCCGGCAGAGGCGAAGGAAGCGCGCCCGGGGTACCGATGCCCACCTTCAAGACCGGAGCCAGCTGCTGATGGATGCCCCAGAAGTAGCCGCCGGCTCCAGCGCCCGTAATCAGAAGCAGGATGATGAAGAGGTCCATCATAGCCCGCAGTACGCCGTTGCCTTTTTTCTTCGGTTCAGTCGGTATGGTCTGGGACATGAATAGCCCTTAGCTCCTTCAAGATGCCCTAAAATTGTGCCACGGAATTAAGCCAATTACTCTGGAAGATTCCCGGACTTTATTTAGCTAGACTGTAATTGTTTTATATGACTCTGCGCGGGGAAGGTATCCAGGGTGAATTTTCACCAGAGACCGAGGCCATAGATGGGTGACGCAGACCGGAAGCTTCTAAAAAGTTGCCTGGTTGGGCTTCTCTGCCTGCCGGTATTCGTGTCGGGGTTTTCCGCCCTTGCCGGCCAGGGCCAGTTGATTAAAAGTTACGAAGTAGAAAACGCCGCTTACAATGCCTGCCTTTCGGCCAAGCAGCAGATGGATGCCGGAGCCTACAGCAAAGCCCGCGACATCCTGCTCGAAGCGACAAAGAACGATCCAACGTCTTACTCTTCCGTCGTCCACGATCACCTGGCACGCTGCTATAAATCCACGAAAGACTACCCCAAAGCCGCCAGTGAAGCCGAAACCGCCTTGCAGTTCAATCCGCAAAATCAGCAAGCTCTGTATTTGCTGGCAACGACCTACAACGAAATGGGTCAGTACGACAAAGCCATCAAGGTGCTCAACCAACTGCTGAAGATTACTGATGACGCAAGCTTTGCCACTCAGCTGAAAGCACTTGTGCGCGACATCAGCATATTCAAACGAGTCAAACAGGCCGAGAAATGCATCAACGCCGAGAATTATTCGCAAGCCCGGCCGCTGTTGGAACAGGCTGCGGCAATGGATCCTTCCGACTTTTCGGGCTCGATTCACAGTAACCTGGCCTATATTCTGCAATGCTCCGGCCAACCGGAAAGAGCCATCGAAGAAGGCAAGAAAGCACTGCAATTCAATCCCAAGGACGAGACCACCGTGTACTGCCTGGGAATTGCCTACCAGGACATAGGCAAATTTGACGAAGCTATTTCCTGGCTGTGTCGGTACGTCAGCATGGAGACTGACAGCGACAGAAGAGACAAAGCAAACACGCTCATCAATGAGCTGGCCGATGACAAAGCGAAGCAAGATCCTGCCGCCAACAGCAAGCCAAACTACCTGGCACAATTACAGTCTAAAAACGCGGCCTTCATGTGGCCACAGGACAAAATGCCTCTTAAGGTATATATCGCTTCAGGCAAAGATGTTCCGGGCTATCGACCGCTCTTCAAGCCATTTATCATCCGCTCACTAAACACCTGGTGCGAAGTGTCGGGCAAAAAGTTGAGCTACAAACTGGTTGACGACAAAAAAGCCGCCGACCTGACCGTGAGCTGGACCCACGATCCTTTGCCAATGGAAGAAGGCGGCCGCACAAGACAGAAAGCCGGTCTGACCAAAACCAGAGTCGACGAAAGCACCGGCAAACTCAATCATGCCTCGGTAAAGATCCGCACAGTCAACGGTTTTGAACCAAACAAATTGATCAGCGACGGAGAGGCTTCCACAGTCAGCATGCATGAAATCGGCCACGCGCTGGGCCTGGGACACTCAACTTGCTACAGCGACATCATGTACTTCGGATCATCATCCAAGCAAACGGGATTCCCTACCTCCAGAGATAAGGGCACAATTGCCGCTCTGTACAGCAGCTATCCGGCCATCAGTTTCACCTCTCCGCCGGCGGCGATTCCGGCCAATGCAGACATCAAATACCTGCCGCCACCTGCTTTTATGCCACCGGTACCAAGCAGTATGGAAAAACTGCCGCCGCCCATGTTTATGCCACCACCGGCGAAGGCAGCCGGTGAAAAACTTAGCCCGCCTGTATTTGTGCCACCACCGCTCAAAAAGTCCGCGGGCGACAAGCCTGCAGCCCCTCCGATGTTTGTGCCGCCGCCCAAATAGAGCACTACTTTTTATTTTTGGTCAATTCATCCAGATTAGTTTTGGCTTCCGGATAATCACCCTTCAAATCGAGTGCGGTACGGTACTCGGCTTCAGCCAGATCGGTCTTGCCCTGCTTGTTGTATGCGACGCCCAGATTGTTGTGAGCCAGAGCGTTTTTTGGATCCAGTTTGATCGTCATCTGGTAATGACGCACCGCCGGATCCAGCTGGTCTGCTTTTTGATAGAGCAAAGCCAGGTTGTAGTGCGCATCGGCAAAATTGGGATCAATGAGCAGGGCTTTGTTGTATTCCTCCAGAGCTTTTTTCATGTCACCCTGGGTGAAGTAAGCGATACCAAGACTTGTGTGGGCCTGGGCCCGACCGAGATTGCGCTCGGCCTCGGGTAAATTGGGTCGCATTCTCAAAGCGGCCTGGAAACATTCAATCGCCTCAGGCATTTTCCCCTGAGTGTTGTAGACGACACCCAGATTGTTCATGGCCTCGGCGAAATTGGCGTCAATGGAAAGGGCAGTCTTGTACTCGCTGATGGCACCATCGAGATCGCCGCGGGCAAAGAGCATGCGACCAAGGCTGTAATGAGCGTAGACATTTTTTTCATCGAGCTCAATTGCCTTGCGATAACTGTCGATTGCACCTTCAAAATCACCGAGGCGCTCAAGCGAAATAGCATAATTGTAGCGATACTCGCTGTTTTGCGGACTGACCGAAAGCGCCGCCTGAAAAGCATCCCGGGCCTTTGCGTACTGGTTCAGATCAAAAAGCGCGACACCGTAATTGAAGCGCGCTTCCACAAGATTGGGGTCCAGGGAAAGGGCCTTTTCATATTGCAGCAGAGCTTCATTGGCCTTGCCCATCTGGTGATAGACTTTGCCCAGAAGATTACAGGCCTGAGCATTATTGGGATCGCGCGCCAGCAGCCTGGTTAAGAGTGAGCCGGCCTCGGCATAGCGCTTTGTTTGATAAATCGAGCGCGCCTTATCATACTCATTGCTGTTGCCACCACCGGCGAGGGCAGGTGCCGAGATAAAAACAAGGGCACAGGCGACGGCAAATATTCGGTTGATGAATCGGCAAGATAAGGGCGATGTAGTCATTTTCTCAGACTAACATATAGTCAGAGTCAGAGCAAAGAGGACTTTTTCCTGTTACTCTTTTTCACTGACGGACCCACATCATCTGGCAGGACTTTATGCGCGCAAAAAGACCAGACGGCACAATAACGGCAGTGGCCCTGAGCCTTGCCCTGCTCGGACCGGCCACGGGAACATGGACGTTACCGGCAAACGCTGCCGATGATCCCGGTTGCCGCGGCTGCTTGCAAAGTGCCAGCGGCCTCTTCGCCCGGGGCGACAACGCCGGGGCTGCCAAGCTTCTCAGCCAGTGGCAGGCGAAATGCCCGGGCAATCTGCAACTGGCGCTCATGCTAAATACAGTGCTGATGCGCATGCCGGACGGCAAGAAGAAAGCGCTGGAAGCAGCCGAAGCGGCCTGCGCCATCGCACCCAATTCTATGCTCGCCCACTTCCAAAAAGCGATGACGCTGATGACATTGCAGGACGGCCCGGGGGCGGCAAAAGAATTCAAGCGAGTGGTTGAGCTCGATCCCACAAGCCACGAATCCTGGCTGGCACTGAGCGAACTCCTGGGCGCTCAGGGTGACATAGCTGGAGCCAAGGATGCGGAAAACCACGCCGCCCAGCTCAGCCCCTCGGCCAGACAGGCCCAGCTCAGCAGTCTGGCAAGTAAAGACAGAGCGGGCAACGCCCAGGGATTTAAGCAAGAAGTTTCGCGCATTATAGACAACCCGGCCAATTCCGCCGAGACCATGCTTATCGTTGGCGAAGAAGTGATGAAATACGGCTACTTCGACGAAGCGGCCCAGTGCTTCGCCAGGGCCCAGAGTAAATACCCGGATGCACCTCAGATAAAGGTGCTGCTTCCCTATGTCCTGCTGGAGGCTGGAAAATACAGCGATAGCGCCCGACTGGTGAACGGCGCTGGCGGATCGAGAGGCAAGGGCACCGCCGGCGGGGCGAGTGTCAACGCTCCACAGGAGGCGATTGCCGGGATGGCCAATCTGGGGCAGGGCAACTTCGAGGCCGGGCAGAAGACAATCGAAAATCTCGTAGCCGCGGGCGACAACCTGAGCATAATCAGCATGGCCCTGGGCCATCTGGCCATGCGTCAGGGTCAGTACAAAGCTGCAATTGAAAAATTTAGCGATGCAGCCGCCAAAAACAAAAGTCTTTCGGCCGTCAAATTTTATCTTGCCCTGGCCAACCTGGAGGCCGCTGATCTAAAAGAAGCCATTGCCCAGGCGAGAGAAAGTCAGCAAAAGGCCAGTGGCATGAAAGTAAAAGCCACTGCTATTGAACTCATGGCCAGACTGCGTGACGGAGAAGACAACGGCAGCAATATCGCCGCCCTCAAAAGCGAGCTGGCAGCGCTGACTAAACTCTCCAGCGTGGACCAGGCCCTGGCCGACTGTGCCCTGGCCGAAGCAGCCCTACAGGAAGGAGATGCCGGGCGCGCCCGGGACCTCTACAGCGCCGCACTGACACAACTGCCCGGTTGCAGGGAAGCACATGTGGGCCTGGGCCGGACGGCACTGGCCGAAAACAACGATAAGGCCGCCATTGCTGAATTTGACAAAGCCCTGGCGCTGGCACCCGGCTGCAGCCAGGCCCTGGCCTACAAAGCTCAGGCACTGATAACCTCCGGCGAAGCCGGCGCGGCAGAGCCATTGCTCAACAAAGTTAAAGAAGAAAGTGAAATAAATGCTCAACTTGCCCTGGCACTGGGTAAAGCGTATCAGAAGGCAGGCCAGGGAAAAGACGCAGCCAGATATTTTGGACAGGCCATTCAGGCCGGCGCCACCGGACCAGCCCTACAACAGGCGAAGGATGGCCTGAAAGCATCAGGAGCACCGCCCGCCAAAGCAAACTGAGGCAACCCATCATGCCAGGCTTCCCCACCGCCGCGGCCATTGCAGCAGCAATTACACTAGCGATACTACCTACGGTATCACTCGCCGACACGACCAGCGAGGCAGAGAAGCACTACCACTGGGCATACAAGGAATTCAAGACGCCGGCAAAGCGCACGGATGCTCTAAACGAAATAAACCTGGCATTGGCGCTCAATCCCAGAGAGGGCAGATACTGGTCTCTCAAAGGCACCATTCTTCTCATACAGGAGGATAACGAGCTGGCCCTGCCTTGCTTTGAAAAAGCACTGCAATACGAACCAAAATCAGCCGATAGCTGGGAGGCCAAAGCTGCAGCCCTGGCCGGCCTACACCGCGACAAGGAGGCGCTGGCGGCCGTTAACAAGGCTATAGCGCTTAAGGATGAGCCTCGTTTTCGAACCACACACAGTGAAATACTCTGCCACCTCAATCGGGCTCCCGAGGCCGAGAGAGAGCTCGATCAATTGATCCAAAAATACCCGGCTGACGAGATTTTCCGCGGCCGCCGAGCCAAAATAGCCACCACTACAGGACACTGGCAGAAAGTGGTTGAAGATCTCAATGTTGTTCTAAAAGCGCGCACCATGGGCAATATGACGACCGAATCTCTCCTGGCCATGAGAGCCAAGGCCTATGTCAACCTGAAGCAATACGATAAAGCCAGGGCTGACTATACGATGGGACTGAAAGCCGGCCCCTCATACAGGCCATTCCACGAAGGCCTTCTACAATTATGCAAGCTGACCGGGGATGAAATGGGCGCAAAAAAAGAAGCGGCGGCCTTGAGAAATCTCGACAACGAATTTGAACCATTCAAGTAAACGGACGTGCACGCCCGACTAGAAAGCCGGGTTAGTGGCGCGCTCTTTGACGATCTTCTTGGTCTCATCTGTGGCATCTTCCGGTCGCACAGACCACATCAATTGTGCCGGTCCGCTGGGAAGCTCAGGCCAGACCACCTTGCTGCTGCCGTCTTTTTCCAGCTTGCGCTCGGGATTCCAGGAATGCCATGTCTTACCCCAGGTGGTGCTGACAAATTTCAGGGTCTTCTCCTGGTCTTCCTTGGGCATGCCGGGCAATATCAACATGCCGCTGGAGACTTCGCCGTCATGCGGATGCCAGTAAGCTTTTTCGGCCTTGGAGAGGCCCTGATAAACTTCGTTTGTAATTACGTATTCAACGCCGACCAGACGCGGATGTTTGCCCTCGACACTACCATTGGTGTCAAACAACATGCACTGAATCAAGGTGGGGCTGTTGTGAACGCAAAAATGACCGACACGCAATTGCAGCTGCTTGTTGGCCGGTAGCTTCAGATCCGACTTGTAGTTATGAAATCCGTCCAGGTACATCTCGACCGTGCGCGGCGGGACCTTGCTCAAATCCTGACCATCCATGGCCAGTGTCGAGGGAGCGGAAAGAGACAAGCAGAGAGCACCCAGCGCTACCACGGACAAAATAGACTTCATTCTCTCAATCTCCCATTCACAGTGAGTATTAATTGCCAAAAGGACGGGTCCGCCATAAAGCGGACAGAGAAAGTCTAACATCCGCCCAGGCGCCTGACATCCACATCTGCAGAGTGCGGTCGTAAGGTGGGCCCTTTATAGGCTAAAATGTCCCTATCATCCATAAAGCAAAAAAATGGTCGTCAGCAAAAGCACCACCCTTGAATCAATAAATCCGGCTACCAGAGCCGTGCTTGGCCGGGTCCCCGTCTCCAGCGAAGACGATGTGCGCCTGGCGGTGGAGCGCGCCTGGCATGCCTATGAAGACTGGCAGTTGACCTCAATCAAGAAGCGTGCCAAGCACATTGCCAATCTGCGCAAAATCATTGCTTCCCGGGCCGACGAAATCGCCCAATTGATCTCGGAGGAAGTAGGCAAACCCCTTCCCGAATCGTATTTTTCAGAACTGTCAGGCCCGCTCGACACCTGCCTCTGGCTGATCAACAGCGGTGAAAAGCTCCTGGCGGACCAAGCCGTGACCCTGACCAACCCGCTTCTGGCGACCAAACAGAGCCTGATTACCTACGAACCGCTGGGCGTGGTCGGCATCATTTCTCCCTGGAACTATCCTTTTTCCATCCCCATGATGACAGCCATCATGGCGCTTTACGCCGGCAACTCGGTGGTGATAAAGCCCTCGGAAAAATCCCCGCTGATCGGCATCAAAATCGGCGAATTGTTTTTAGAAGCCGGCTTCCCGCCGGGCTGCGTTGAAATTATCACCGGCGACCGACAGACGGGTGAATATCTGAGCAAAAGCCGCCTGGGACGCCTGATCTTTACGGGCAGCGTGGGCGGCGGCCAGGGCATCATCGCCCAATCGGCAAACTCTTTGACCCCGGTATCGCTGGAGCTGGGAGGCAAGGACGCGGCCATAGTCCTGCCCGATGCCCCGATCGAATGGACGGCCCGGGGCCTCACCTGGGGCGCCTTTACAAACGCCGGCCAGGCCTGCGCCTCAGTGGAGCGGGTCTATATCGTCAAAGGCAAACAAACCGAGGAACTGATCAAAGCGATCGTTAGCGCGACACAAAAGCTAAAAGTCGGCCCCTCATCGGATCCGCTCAGCGATATGGGTCCACTGATTGATCAAAGCCAGCTCGATAAAGTAGCGGCGCATGTGGAAGACGCCGTAGCCCGGGGCGCCAAAGTCCTGGCCGGTGGCCGGGTGAGAGAAGACCTGGGTGGTTTCTTCTTTGAACCGACCGTGCTTACCGATGTCACCCACGACATGAAAATCATGAAGGAAGAAACCTTCGGACCGGTGCTGCCGATTATGGTAGTGGACAGCGAAGACCAGGCAGTGGAACTGGCCAATGACAGTGAATTTGGCCTGTGCGCCACAATCTGGGCCGGCAAACTGGCGCGGGCCGAGTGCGTCGCTCGCGACATAAATGTGGGCACAGTTTTGATCAATGACGTTCTATTTTCCCACGCCGTACCGCAACTTCCCTGGGGCGGCCTGAAAAAGAGCGGCTTTGGACGCGGGCATTCGGTATTTGGCCTGCACGATCTCTGCAATATCAAACACATCAGCATTGACTCCGCCAGCGGTGCGCACCGCGTGTGGTGGTATCCCTACAGCAAGTCGCGCATCAAATTGGCCCAGGGCGGCATCCAGCTCCTGCACGGCGGTCTGGGCAAGCGCACATCCGGGCTGGTGGACTTTGTCTCCAATATGTTTGCCAAAGCCGAGAAGAAAAAGCAAACCGAGCAGAGCGTCGCCCCCGAGAAAAAGACCGACGGGGAAAATTGATCTTCGAGAAAATTTTCTCTAGCGGACTGCGGTAGCCTGCAGTTTGCGGAAAACTTCCAGCAGACTTTTGCCCGCTTCTTCCACGTCACTTTCACTGTTGTCGCGGCCGAAACTTATGCGCAGCGCCCCCTGGGCCAGGGAATCAGGCAGTCTCAAAGCGCGCAGAACGGCAGACGGTTCGATAATCCCCTGATGGCAGGCGCTACCGCTCGATACGGCAATACCTTTTAGATCGGATCGCAAGACCATGGCTTCGCCTTCCAGTTGCGCTACGGCCACGCTCACATGGCCGGGCAAGCGATGGGCGACGTCGGCAGGTCCGGTAATTTTCAGATTTTCGCAGACCGACAAAATCTCAAACAAGCGCTTCTGGTAAGCGGTCAGTCGCGCCGCCAGCTCAGCTTGCTCCTGGTGGGCAAGTCGGGCGGCCTCGCCGATAGCGACGATATTAGGCAGGCCCTCGGTACCCGGGAGCAGTCCCATTTCCTGCCCGCCTCCAAAAAATATGGGCATGATATTGACCAGACGCCGCAGGAATAAAACGCCCACACCCTTGGGAGCGCCAAACTTGTGTCCGGAGATGGAAAGGGCGGAAACAGGCAGTTTTGACAGGTCTATGGCAATTTTGCCGGGCACCTGCACGGCGTCGGTATGCATAAAAATTTCCCGACCGATTGTGGCGGCATAATCAGACACAAGCTGAGCGATTTCAGCGATTGGCTCAACCACTCCAATTTCATTATTGGCCCACATGACCGAGACGATACTTGTAGAGTCGCGCAGCGCGGCCTTGACACTATCAGTGGTGACAAAGCCCTGGGCGTCCACCGGCAGGTATGTTACTTCCCAACCGAGGGATTCCAGATAGCGAGCCGGTCCCGTCACGGAGGGATGCTCAATGGCTGTGGTGATCATATGCCTGGGCAGCGCATTGGCTTCAACAAAACGAGCCCGACCGAGGATGGCGGTGTTGTTGGAAATGGTGCCGCAACCGCTGAAGTAGACTTCCTCGGGCAAGCAGCCAAGCAATGTGGCCACTTTTTTACGGGCATCCGAAATAGCGTCCTTGGCCTGGCGACCCTGCTTGTGGATCGAGCTGGGATTGCCGAAATTATCATTTAAATAAGGCAACATCGCGCTCAGTACTTCCGGTCGTACTCGTGTCGTAGCGCTATTGTCCAGGTAAATCACCGCGTGTCTCCAGCCATCTCAGGTCAGTCAACATGGTAGCATTCATAGAAATTTCCCAGCAATTGTCATGTTTGTAAAGCTACTGGCCCTTATATTTTTAGCTTGTCTGGCCGTTTCAGCCAATCTCTCCCTGGGTGATGTGGTGCTGGCGCCGATCTGCGCCCTGGCAACTTTATTTAAAGAAAACAGTGCCCTGGCCAGTCCCGAATATGCCGAGATGCTCTGGCAGATTCGACTGCCCCGCCTGATAGCTGCCTTTCTCGTGGGCGCGGCCCTGGCGGTATCGGGCTATCTGCTGCAGGCCCTCAGTCGTAATGATCTGGCCGACCCCTATCTCACCGGAGTATCGAGCGGAGCGGCCCTGGGAGCCGCAGGCGCCATCCTCATGCACGCCGATCTCAGCTTGATTCCCATTTTTGCCTTCGTCGGCGGACTGGGGGCCAGCTTCCTGGTGGCGCAGTTGGCCCGCCTCAAAACCGAATCCGGCTACTACGGCGGCATCTCGGTGCCGCGCCTGCTCCTGGCCGGCATTGCCCTTTCAGCTATTGTCACCGCCGTCATCCAGCTGGCCATGAATGCCTTCGGCACACAACTAATGGCCCAGGGCCTCAATCTCTGGGTACTGGGCGGCTTATCGGGACGCACCTGGCCCGAAATCACCCCCGCATCCATTTATATAGCAATCGGTCTGGGTCTGGCGCTGCTGGCGGCCAAACCCCTGCGCCTGCTTTCCCTGGGAGAAGAAGCGGCTGCCTCTCTGGGCCTGAATGTGCCACTGAGCCAGCTTTTCATACTTGCCGCCGCCGTGCTCCTCTCCAGTTGTGCCGTGGCCCTCAGTGGATTGATAGGTTTTGTCGGCCTGGTGGCGCCGCATCTCACCCGCAGACTTTTCCCGCGGGGCGAAAGGATACAGATAATCAGCTGTGCTCTGGTTGGTGCCATCATCACGCTGGTGGCCGATCTCTTCGCCCGGGTGCTCATGCCCAGCCAGGAGCTGCCCCTGGGCGCACTCATGGCCGTGGCCGGCGGGCCGTTTTTTATCGCCCTGCTCTCGCGCTCAATCGACAGGCTGGAAACGACCTGATGACACTAGCCGCCAAAAATCTTACCCTTTCTTACGGCCGTCCCCAGCGGGCGCTACCGGCACCCGCGGCGGTTTTAACCGGGGCCGATGTAAAAGTCGAGCGCGGTCAAGCCCTGGTTTTGCAGGGGCCGAACGGTTCGGGCAAGTCCACACTGATGAAAGCTCTGGCGCGCAAACTGCGCCCCGCCGCCGGGGAAGTCACCCTCGACGGCAAAGACATCTGGCAAATGGGTGTACAGAGCTTTGCCCAGAAAATCGCCTATGTGCCGCAGACTTTGACCGCGCCTCCTTTTATGACTGTCTTTGAACTGGTCGCCCTGGGCCGTTCGCCCCACCAGAGGACCTTCCAGCTCAGCTTGAACGAGAACGACAGGGCGCTCATCGACCAGTCCTTGCGCCGCTGCGGCGTCGAGGGATTGCGGGACAAACTGGTCTCACAACTATCCGGCGGCGAACGCCAGCGCACGGTGATCGCCATGGCCCTGACCCAGGGGCCTGATTATTTGCTGCTGGACGAACCAACAGCCAGTCTGGATTTTCGCTATCAAATAGAACTTATCGATCTGCTCGGCCAGCTGAAAGAAGACGGCCTGGGCATAGCGCTCATCCTGCACGATTTAAATATTGCCGCACAGCTGGCCGATACGGTCGCCCTGATTGGAGGGGACTCGGATGCAGGCCTCGGGCCCTCGCGCATCATCGCCCAGGGTCCGGTCGAGGAAGTCTTTGCCCGCGAGACGCTGCAACGAGTCTTTGCCGTGGACATCGAAATACTAAAGGGCGTGGGCAAAGATGTCTATCTGCCCACGCGCCTTAAATAGTTGATTTGACCAGATTGCGGACCGGTTAACCCCAACCGCGGTTGATGTAGCCATAGCGCTGACGCTCAGCCAGACGGCGTTGCTCCATTGCATAATAGTAGCCATCGCCACCATATCCGTAGCTATCGTAACCGGAGGAATAGCCGCCCCATTCGCGCGGTCCGAGTACCGAGCCGGTAACGAATCCGGGCACGAAGCCGCGTCCGAACATCTGACCGCCGCCGACCAGTCTGGCACCGGCGCCCACGGCAACTCCAGTGAGCAGACCTTCGGCCAGTCGGCCAAAGAATCTTCCAACTTGATCACCGCCGGAACTGTGACGATAACGGGGCTCGACTTCATAGTCGCCGCCGCTGACAGGTCGATACTGGCGAGGACAATCGTCGCCGTAATACGGCTGGGCTAAGCGCCCGCGATTTTCCAGCACCCATTGAGATTGTCGGCTTTCCTGCACCTGTCTATAGGTGTCGGAATAATCCTGAGGTATCCAGCTGCCCTGGCCCCTGCCCATGCGACCATCACCACCCTGGTTGATGATTACAGTTGAGCCGGCCTCGGCATAAATGATATTGGCGCCGTCGCGGATAGTGACATAGCCATCCCTGCCGGTGGTGCGATGATTGTCGCCTCGCTGCGGACACTGATAATCCACATAAGCGTCCTGCTGAAACCGGTTTGGTCCCGCCTGGACATCGTTTCTCTGCGTGTCAAAGAAATTGACGTCGCTTGAATCTTGGCTGTGCCCTTTACCCATTTGCTGTATCTCCTAGAAAACGCGAGTGGCAATTCCGCAATGACCACTTGTGCTCGCATCTATGTCTATACATTACCGTCGAGAATTTGACTGTCAATGGGAAAATTCCCACAAGGTAATTGTGATAAGCGTCTCAGAACGCGCCTGATACCAACATACACCAGGACGCGGATCTATATAAGGACCCGGATGAAGGTCCGATTGTGAATTTATGTCTGGCCGATCAGCAGGGCAAAAAGGCGCGGAGCGAAAACAGTCAGCCCCACAAGAACAGCGGTGACGGCGGCGATCAGAACAGCCCCGGCGGCGGTGTCCTTGGCCAGGCGGGCCGACTCATGATGGCGGAAATGCGCCTGGATGTCGGTGATGTGCTCGAGGGCCGTGTTCACATACTCGGCGAAGAAAACAAAGCCAGTGGCCAGAATCAAAGATAGACAGCCGGCATAATCAACCTGCAAGAGAAAGGCCAGGAGAAAAACCATGACCGAAATGACGCAGTGAATGCGCACATTGCGCTGACCGGCAAAACCGGACTTGAGTCCGTGGATGGCATGATAGAAGGATTCGGTGACGCTGCCCGAGCGACCGGTTTTATGGTCCCAGTCATCCCCCCTGGACTTGGCCGCGTCCCTGGAGCCGGAGGCCAATGCCTCGGCGACCTCGCCGTCGCAGTCATCGTCGCTAAAAACTTCAGTGGGCTGGCTTTCATCCAGACCCCAGCGCAAAAATCTGCGCCCCCGGCCCTTGACCGGAGCCGGCTCCTGCACCGCGGCAGCAAGCAATTCGGCGTCAGTGAGCTCTACATCGCGCTCAAAGGGTGAATCTTCACAGGGCAGGGCCTCAAAGACAGTGAGACCGGCAAGTTTTTTAGGTGCATCTTTTTCGGCCTCGGCACTGGAGCTATGGCCGTGGCGATTTTTATGGGCGCTCATGGAGATAACGGTGGACTTGCGTCCAGGCTTGCCGCCATGCCCCTTAAAAGTACCGTCGTCAGCCATTAATGGGCACCAAAGCCTACTCGTCAAGATACAACAGTCAATTTTAGTCTCTATTGCCTACAAAAACCAGCAATTAAGAAGCCAAGCTAAGCCCTTTAGCCCCGCTGGCGCGTAATTTTTTCATAATAAAAACAACCGTCTCAGGCGCGTTTGATGCCGGCGGCCCTGAGAATACGCTTCTGGCGGCCGAACATGTCCTTTTCCTCCGCCGGCGTCATGTGGTCAAAACCCAACACATGCAGCACCCCGTGGACAAAGAGGAAGCTCAACTCGCGCTCCAGGCTGTGGCCAAACTCCTCGGCCTGCTCGCGCGCCCGCTCCAGCGAGATTATCACCTCGCCCACTTCCCACTCATCCAGCACCGGAGGCGGCTCCAGCTCCAGGGGAAAGGAGAGCACATCGGTGGCTTTGTTGATGCCGCGCCAGTCTTTGTTGATCACGGCGATGGCTTTATTGGAGACCAGAGCAACCGAAAGCGAACCATGGGCAAAAATTTGCTTTAGTTGCCTTTTTTTTAACCAGGCCGGAGGCGACTCGCCCAGCTCCCGGTCGATAAGGCCGAGAAGCCGCTCAAAATCCTGGCTGAGCGCCTTGCCGTCTACCGGCTCCCGGCGTTGCTTATTGTGAAAGGCTATCTTCAATTCTTCTTGCCTTGCTCCCTTAATGGTGTTAGTATCCCACCCGATATAGATTTTGATTGTAATGACATAAATTTTAGTCGTAGGCTTCCAGATGAGAGCCTACGGCATTTTTGTGTCTGTACCGATTTAGAGTATTGACCAGAGCCCCGATGCCAACCAATAAAAGCGCCGAACAAGCCATAGAAACAGTCACGGCCCTGGCCGAGGAGATTGTGCAGGCACTGGGCATGAGCCTGGTGGAAATTCATTTTGGTCAGGCAGGCAGGCAGAAAAGCCTGGAAGTGACCATCTATCGCCGCGAGGGCAAGGTCAGCCTCTCCGACTGCGAACAGGTCAGCCGAGAGCTGGACGCCAGACTGGAGCAATTGCAGGACCAGGTGGCCTTTTTCCACGGGCCCTATGTACTGGATGTGGCCAGCCCGGGTATCGACCGGCTGCTCAAAAGCCCGCGTGAATTTGAAATCTTCAGCGGTCTACAGGTGGAAGTAAAAACCAAAATCAACACCAGTGAAAGCTCACTGGGTCAGCACTTCGTGGGAGTGCTGGAAAAAGTCGGCAATGACGAATTGCATCTGAGCAATGTCAAACCGGCACCACAAAAGACTTTTGGCAATGCCGGCAAGGGCGCTAAAAAGCCCTCGCATAAAAAGGCGCCGCCGCCGGAGGCTATCAAATCTCTGGTCGTGCCCCTCAAACAAGTGATACAAGTGCGACTCCATCCAGAGTTATTGAAAAATCTCAAAGCCCTGGACATCGATGCTGAAATCAGCTCGGGGGCTGCAAATTGCGATGGTGTCGAGGCACCGGATGCAATCGAAACAGACATAACAATCTAAAAATAGTTCAGTGTTGGTTTAAACCGGGGAGGTTTATGTGATCAAAATAGGCGACAAGCTCCTTGAAGCAGCTGAGGAGCTGGAAAGGGAGCGGAATATCCCGCAGGAAGAATTTATATCCTACGTCTGCGACGCTATTGTTGCCGCCTATAAGAAGAAGGTGCCTGACCACGATGTGGAAGGCGTACGGGCCATCTTCGACACAGAAACCGGCGAAATCGGCATCTTCGCTCCCAAGGAAGTGGTCGATAAAGTCAGCAATGAATATCACGAAATCGGCCTCAGCGACGCCCAGGATCTCATTCCCGACGTCACCGTCGGCGAAGTACTGGAAATCGAAGTCACACCCAAGGACTTCTCCGAGTTTGGTCGTATCGCCGCTCAGACAGCCAAGCAGCTGATCACCCAGCGCCTGCGCGAAGCCGAGAAAGAATTAATCAAGAAAGAATTCGAAGCCCGTAAAGGCACCTGCACCACCGGTCAGATCGAGCGTATCGAAGTCATCAGCAATTCGCGCAACAACGTCATCGTCAACCTCGGTCGCGTTGAAGGCTGCATGCCCAGCCGCGAACAGCTCCCCGGTGAAACCTACCGCGTGGGCAACAGAGTACGCGTGTATGTACTGGAGTTGCGCGACACCGGTCGCGTGCCGCAGATCATTGTTTCGCAGGCTCATCCGGAGCTGGTGCGCGAACTCTTCGAACTCTACGTACCGGAAATCGAAGACGGCACAGTCGAAATCAAATCCATCGCCCGTGAAGCCGGCTATCGTACAAAGATTGCCGTACACTCCGAAGATGCCGATGTCGACCCGGTCGGCGCCTGTATCGGTACCAGAGGCGTACGTATTCAAAACGTCGTTGCCGAATTGCGCAACGAAAAAATCGACGTCATCCGCTATTCCACCGATCCTGTGGACTACATCTCCAACGCCCTTTCACCGGCCCGCATTACAACGGTAGCCCTCTACGAAGAAGGCCCGGAACAGGGTGGTAAACGGGCAGAGGTTATCGTGCCCGACGACCAGTTGTCGCTGGCCATCGGCCGCGGTGGACAGAACGTCCGCCTCGCCGCCAAGCTCACCGGCTGGAAGATCGACATCAAGTCTGAAAGCCAGGCTGGTGGCTCCTTCCGCAACATGAATCAAGCTCTTGACGAGCTCACCACTTAGTCATGGTCAGAGGAGATAGACCTTCATCAACGCGTCGAAAGCTAAATCTAGAGCCAGTTCCAACGAACGACTGTGTGTATCCTGCCGGAAACTAAAAGCCCGGCATGACCTCATACGGATAACCTGCGATTATCGAAATCGTAACGTTATGCTCAACAATGGCGCAGTTGACACGGGATCGGGTGTTCTCCAGGGACGTTCGGCTTACGTCTGCAAAACCACAACCTGTCTGGAGATCGCTCTCAAGACAGCAAAACTGAAGCACGCCCTCGAGGGCCGCAAAAAGAAAGGTCAGGAGGCCGCAAGGCGAGTCTCCTGGCCGCTTGAAGCACAACTAATTCACAGCCTCTTTGCAGAATGTTCAGATCAAGAAAAAACATGCCAAAATACTGAGGTACACAGGGAGAGCTGAATGGACGATAGAGTTCGAATCTACGAATTGGCGAGACGCATGAATGTCCCTAACCAGGACGTCATCAACGTCTTGCGCGAACTCGGCTACGACATCAAGAGTCATTCGAGTACCATCGACAAGACCGCTGTCGGTGCCTTTATCGCTGCGGTTGACAAAAAAAAGCAGAAACCGGAAGCCGATGCTAAGGGCAAGCCCAAGGCAGCAGCAGCCAAAGCTCCAGCCGTGAAAGCGGCACCGGCAAAATTGCCGCCTCCGCCCGAGCCGGAGAAGGTCAAACCCCGCGTACTTTCTCGTTATCGCCCGGAAAAACCCGCCGGCGAAGGTCAAGAATCCAGCTCCGCGGGCATCGTGCCCCCGGGCCTGCCCAAGAACGGCTCCATCGGACCGGGCACGGCAGCAGCCAGCACAGGCTCCGCCCCGGGAACAGTTTCATCGGCCGGACATCAAGCCGCCGGTGCACCGATAGCCCAGGGGCCGACCCCAATTAATTCCCAAACACAGATTTCATCGCGTCCTGTCACCTCCTCCGGTCATGCCGGGCATGGTGGTCATGTAGCGGCGTCTCCTGCAGCGCTGACACAGACACAGGCTCCAATGCAAACGACAACACCGACCCAGACAGCACCCTCAGCTCCGGCCCCGGGCGCAGTCGCCGCCAAAACAGCGGAAGCCCCAGCGGCTCCTGGTCGCGAAGCAGCAAAAGTTGAAACAAAACCGGAAGCGGCCGCTCATGTTGAAGCGCCCCGTCCGCCCGTTCATGAAGAAAAGAGTCCCAAGGCCGAGCCGCAGCCCGCGGTAGCTGAACCGGTGGAAGCACCGGTCGTGGAAGAAGACGAAGAATTGCTGGACACCCGCGGCAAAGCCACCGGTGATTCCTGGTCGGACGAATCAAAATACGCACCCCGAGCCATTAAAAAGCTCGACCAGCAAGCGGCCAAGCCCAAGGCTATCGATCCCAAAGCTATTGCCAAGGCCAAAGCCGAGGAAGAAGCCGAGCAGAGAGCCAAGGCCAAGGAAGTTGTTCGCGAAGCCAATAAAGGTAAGAACAAAGGCGGAGATTCGGACGAAGAATCATCCTCCGGTCGTGGTCAGGCAGTACGTCCGATGTCACCTTCGGTGCCTATCCGCGTAGCCGCTCCTTCCATGCGTGCAACACCACCGCGTCCGCCCAAGTCGCACAGACAGTCGCCGGCCGACAGACATGCGCCGAAGAAGGAAGAAAAAGCGCGTCCGGCTGCAACGCCTGAAGTACCAAAATCAATAGTCCTGACGACCAATCTTACGGTGCAAGAACTGGCAGCCAAGATGCAGGTGCCGGAGACCGAAGTAATCAAGCGCCTGTTCATGAAAGGCATTGCTCGTACCGTCAATATGATGGTTGAGCTGGAAATCGCCCGTGACCTGGCCGTGGAAATGGAGTACGAAGTACTCTCCGAAGAAGAAGTCTCGGAAGAACCGGTAGTAGAAGTAGTGGAAATGTCCGATGAGGACAAAGCCGCTCTGGTCATGAGACCGCCGGTAGTGACAATCATGGGTCACGTCGACCACGGTAAGACAAGCTTGCTCGACGCCATTCGTCAGACAAAATTCCTTTTGACCGACGCCGAACATGGTGGCATCACCCAGCACATTGGCGCCTATCACGTAGAAGTGCCCGATGAAGAAGGGCACATGCGCCAGATTGTATTCCTGGACACCCCGGGTCACGAAGCCTTCACCGCTATGCGTGCTCGCGGAGCCAAAGTCACCGACATTGCCATCCTGGTAGTAGCGGCCGACGACGGTGTCATGCCCCAGACCGTGGAAGCTATCGACCACGTCAAAGCGGCCGGCGTACCCATCATCGTCGCCGTCAACAAAATCGATAAGCCCGGTGCCGAACCGGACCGCGTACTGTCGCAACTGATGGAACACGAACTGGTCGCTGAAAAATACGGCGGTCAAACCGTTACCGTTGAAGTGTCTGCCAAGAAACGCACCGGACTCGATACCTTACTGGAAATGATCCTGCTTGTCGCCGACATGCTCGAACTCAAAGCCAACCCCGACAAACCCGCTAACGGCGTCATTATTGAAGCCGAACTTTCCCGCGGTAAGGGTGCGGTCGCCACAGCTCTTGTAGAAAACGGCACCTTGCGCGAAGGCGACTTTATCGTTGCCGGCAGCAAGTGCGGCAGAGTCAGAGCCCTCTTCGACGATCGCGGACAGCGCGTCAAAGCGGCCGGACCTTCCATGCCGGTCGAAGTACTGGGTCTCGATGAAGTACCGCAAGCTGGCGACACCTTCCAGGTAGTGGACGACGCTCAGGGTATGAAGATCCTGGCGGAAAGACACAGACTGACCGAAGGCAGAGGCGGACAACACCACGTCACCCTCGAATCTTTGCACGAACTGCTTGAACGCGGCGAAGTCAAAGACCTGAACATCATCGTCAAGGCCGACGTGCAGGGTACAGCCGAGGCCATCGCCGACAGCATCCGCAAACTGAGCGGCGGCGAAGTGCAAACAAGAGTATTGCGCACCGCATCTGGTGACATATCCGAAAACGACGTCAACCTGGCGGCATCTTCCAATGCCATCATCGTCGGCTTCAATGTCAATCCGGACCAGAACGCCAGCAAAGTAGCCGAAGCTGCCGGAGTGGACATCCGCACCTACAGCATCATCTATCAGATTACCGATGACATAACCAGCGCCATTCAAGGTCTGCTCAAACCCATCCGGGAAGAGGTCAACATCGGCCAGGCCGAAGTACGTCAGCTCTTCAAAGTGGGCAAAGGCCTCATGATTGCAGGTTGTATGGTGCTCAGCGGCAAAGTGCAGAGAGGATCCCTGGCGCGCATCGAGCGCAACGGCCAGATTATCCACGAAGGCAAACTCGACACCCTCAAACGCTTCAAAGACGATGCCAAAGAAGTGGCTCAAGGCTTTGAATGCGGCATGAGCTTCGATAAATTCTCAGATCTGCAACTCGGCGATAAAATCAACTCATACATCGTCACCGAGAAAAAGCAGGGCGAAGCTTCGTCTTCAAACAAGTAAGGTAAGCCATGTCCACCGAACGCGCTCTAAGAGTGTCTCAATCGATCAAGCGAGAGCTTGCCGACATGTTGCGTCGTGATCTCAAAGATCCGCGCCTGAGCGGCCTGATTTCCTTCACCGAAGTCGAGTGCACCAGCGACCTGCGCAACGTCAAAGTGTTTGTCTCGGTCTTCGGCACAGCTCAACAGCCAATTCAGCCGCAAACCGACGCCGATGCCCCGCCCAAACTGACCCCTTCCGGTCAACTGGAAATGACCCCGGCCGAAAAAGCGACCCATGGTGTACTGGGCTGTCTCAATGAAGAATCAGGCTACATCAGAGGCGAACTCTGCCGCCGTCTGAAATTGCGCTTCGCCCCCGAACTGCAATTCCTGCCGGACATCTCCCTCGAGCGCGGCTCCAAGGTATCAGAAATCCTGGCTAAGATTTCCCGTGGTGAAGTCTAACCCGGCCCAGGCAACCAAGCAGCTCAATCTGGCCACCGCCTTTCTCAATATCGATAAACCTCAGGGCATAACCTCGCACGATGTCGTGCATCGGGTGCGCAAACTGATGGGCATCAAGCAGGTCGGCCACGCCGGCACCCTCGATCCCATGGCCACCGGAGTGATGGTGGTGGCACTGGGTAAAGCCACTCGCCTGCTGCGCTTTCTCGCTGACGACAAAACTTACCTGGCGACAATTCAGTTGGGTCTGGTAACCGACACCGACGACATCGAAGGCAAAGTCATAGAAGATAAAAGCAGCCAGGCCGCCGCCGCTGCGCCCAGCGCTGAAACTGTGGCCACGGCCCTGACGGCATTTAGAGGCGACATCGAACAGATACCTCCTTATTACAGCGCCATCCACGTCGACGGCAAAAGACTCTACGAGATGGCCCGGGCGGGCATGGCACCCCCTGAGCTCAAGCCCCGGCCGGTAACTATCCACACCCTCGATTTAGTCGCCTACGAGCCCCCCTTTCTCACTGTCAGAGTGCACTGCTCAAAGGGCACCTACATCCGCTCCATCGCCCGGGATCTGGGCAACGCGCTTGGTCTGGGCGGCACACTATCGGCCCTGCGCCGCGAAACCTCCGGCCGCTTCAATCTCGCTCAAGCACAGGAATTAGAGCAATTACAAAATGGTGCCGCGCCAAAAACTGTGGCCGTCGAAGAAGCCCTGGCTCTCCCGGCTTTCACCCTCAGCGCCGAACTGGCCAAACGCCTGAGCATGGGTCAGAAAATTGCACTCAGTGATCTCGACTTTCCCCCCGGCGATCAGGACTTCTTCTTGATCAGCTCCACCGGCAGCGGCAAACCATTTTGCATAGGGCGAATAGACTCGACCGAAGTCGATGGGCAAATGACAAAATGTCTGGCGCCCGAGGTCGTATTTGCCGATGTTTGAGCCGGGTGAAGACGACGAAATCATGCCGCATTTCGACCGCCACTCGGTGCTGTCGATGACCATCTTTGCCGAGATTTTTGTCCTGGTCCTGGCCACCGGCTGGATCTTTCTAGCCAAACTCGATCTCAAGCCGCTCCTGCACTGCAATACCCGCGCCGTTATCGCCGGCATTGGCGCGGCCCTCCTCGTGACACTGCTCAATCTGGCCATCCTGCGCCTGGCCAATAAATATGCGGCCCGGTTTTATTTGCTCAAATCAATGAAAGATTTGATCTATAAACAGATGCTGCCCCTCATGGGTCATCTCACTTTTGCCGACAGTATTTTTATAGCGATAATCTCGGGCTTTTGCGAAGAAGTATTTTTCCGTGGCGTGCTGCAGAGCCAGTGCGGCCTGGTGCCGGCGGCCTGCGCCTTCGGCCTGGCGCATCTGCCCCGTATCTACTATTTCCCCTACGCCCTCTGGGCCACCTATGTCGGTCTGTTGATGGGCTTTTTGCTTATAGCCACCGACTCGCTTTATTCGCCCATCATCGCCCACGCCCTGATCAATTTTGCCAGCATCAACGTCCTGCGGCGCATGCATTCGACCAACTCTTGACAAAAAAGCCCGACCACTGGGGCCGGGCTTTTTCAATATTGCTGGAATCAGCTTAGCGCTTTTTCTTCTTAGCGGCGGGCTTCTTCTTGGCCGGAGCGGCTTTCTTAGCTGGTTTAGCCTTAGCAGCTTTTTTGGCTGGTTTGGCGGCAGCTTTTTTAGCCTTCGGTTTAGCTTCGCTCGAAGGAGCAGCCTTCGGAAGGGGAGCTTGCTTAGCTCTGCCGTCGACTACATCTTTGAGTTCCTGACCGGCTCTGAAAACCGGCACTTTGGCCGCATCAATCTTCAGCTTCTGCTTGGGATTCTGCGGATTAACGCCATAACGAGCCTGTCTTTGACGACGCTCGAATGTGCCAAAGCCAACGAGTGTAACGCGCTCGCCCTTGGCCAACGATGTCGTCAGCGCATGGAGAAGAGCTGCTACCGTGTTGTGAACGTTTAGCTTTGTTTGTCCTGTTGCCTTGGCTACCGAGTTTACGAGATCTGCTTTATTCATGCGATTCTTCCTAAAACTTTTGGAGACGATAGAGAACGAGAGAAAACCAGGTGAGCTCATTTAGAGCCCCAAAACGATGTGTGATACTACCACCGCATTTATCTTTATTTCAAGTGCTTTTGGCATGTGATAGAGTCATTTTTCTATGATTCATGATGACACTATCGCAGCGATTTCAACCGCCCCGGGCGTGGGAGCTATAGCAATAGTGCGGCTTTCAGGGCCGCACGCATTTTCCATTGCGCAAAAAATATTTTTCCCAAGATCTTTTTCGCCCGAAGCAAAAAACGAAAAATGGCTTCCCAAAAGCCATCAGGCAACCATTGGATATATCCGCAAGAGTACCGATGAGGGCGGCTTTTCAGATGATTTTGTGGACGAGGTAGTGCTCATCCCCTACCAGGGACCGAACAGCTATACCGGCGAAGATCTGGTGGAGATTAATTGCCACGGCTCCCCCATTGTCACGAGGGAAATCTTGACGATGGCACTGGAAAGCGGCGCCAGACTGGCTCAAAAAGGGGAATTCACAAAGCGCGGATTTTTGTCCGGCCGCCTCGACCTGACCCAGGCGGAAGCGGTGCTCGATCTGATTCACTCTAAAACCGAGCGCCAATCGCATCTGGCGCTGTCGGCTCTCAAAGGCGCTCTGGGCGACGAGATCAAAGCCGTGCGCGCCCGGCTGATGGAGCTGACCACCAGACTCGTGGCCGGCATCGACTTCCCCGAGGAAGTGGGTGAGCTTGATATAAGTGATGTGGAAAAAATCGTCGACGAGGCTATCACCCGGCTTGAAACCCTGGCCAGGACGGCACGCAGCGGTCGCTATCTGCGCGAAGGCTTGAAGCTGGCGATTGTCGGTCGACCCAACGCCGGCAAATCAAGCCTGCTCAATGCCCTGCTAAATTTTGAACGGGCCATAGTCACCGACGTGCCCGGTACTACCCGCGACAGCATCGAAGAGCCGGTGGACGTAAACGGCGTCCCCGTCATACTCATTGATACGGCCGGCATGCGCACAACCGATGACGCCGTCGAACAAATAGGCATCGAGCGCAGCAATAAAGCGATAGATGAAGCTGAACTCGTGGTCCTTTTAATAGACGGTGAAAAAGCGGCGGGCCACGAAGAAGAAGTGATCGCTAAAAAGCTTCTGGCCGTGGGTCGCAATTTTTTGCCGGTGATCAATAAAAGCGATTTGATCAAAACCGAGGCCGGCCATGGCTTTGACCTCAAGGCCGGGGAGCTTCTCGCCCGGGCACTGGCCGCCCCCATCTGCGCCAGCACCCCCGTGCAAATTTCGGCCCGCAATGGTCTGGGCCTGGAAGATCTCAAGAAGTTGATTGAACGCTTTGCCATAAGCGATCAAAGCTTGCAGGAGCTGGGCGGCTCGCTCAACCAGAGGCAGGGCGAGCTCTGCCACAAATCACTGGCCCACCTGGCCGAGCTCAAAACCGCCGCGGCCTCCGGTCTACCCCAGGACTGCCTGGTGACCGACCTGCGCAGCGCCCTCGATGCCCTGGACGAAATATCCGGCGAAACCGTTACAGAAGAAGTAATCACCGAAGTATTTGCCAATTTTTGTATCGGCAAGTAAGGAGAAAGAACAAAACACATGGCCACCCTCAAGTCCGAAGACCCGGAATTTCAGAGCGCAATCACGATAAAGCCCGGCAAAATGCTGGAAATCAAGGCGATGTCCACTCTGACCAAAGAAAAGGAAGATCAGCTCTGGCAGTTGCTCGACCTGGAAGTGACAAGCGGCAAGCGGACTCTGTCTTTCACCACCGCAGACGGCCAGGATGAGCTGGAAAGCGTCACCCATGCCGTGGAGAACATTTCGGCCATAGCCCACGCTTACCTCTTTTGCCGCAAGCCCTCGGACGAGCCCCGCAACCTGGTCAAGATGCTGGAGGAGGTAATCTCGGGCAAACGGCCTAAATTGCTCTTCGAACCGGCCGAACCCAGCTTTGAAATGACGATAAACGCTGTGGGCGGGGGCCTGCGGGTCGAGCTCTTCGTCGATGCCGGAAATGTTGAGACCGGCATTTACCGCTGGGACTCCCTCGGCATAAGGTTTTTCACCACCGCCGCCAACCTGCAGAGCTTCGTTGATGAGCTAAAAGCGGAATTCAACTGTTAAAATCGACCGCCCTTGATAAAATAGACCTCCGGCCCGCCCCAAATTTTTGGGGCAGCAAAGGGTGCACCTCAGTCGGCAGTTTGTAGATGCCGAAACAACAAAAAGGAAGAACGTTATGTCTATGGTAGAAACGCAAATCAACGTCAAATTGCCCGATGGCTCACAGAAGAGCGTGGCAAGCGGCGAAACATGCGCGGAACTGGCCAAGTCCATCAGCCAGGGTCTGTTCAAAAATGCTGTCGGAGCGCTCATCAACGGAGAGCTCCTCGATCTCCACACACCTCTAAAAGAGGGCGATTCGGTACAGATCCTGACAAGCAAAGACCCACAAGCGATTGAGCTTTTGCGTCACTCCACAGCTCACGTCATGGCCCAGGCCGTGCAAAAGTTATTTCCCAAAGCCAAGATTGCCATCGGTCCGACTATCGACGACGGCTTCTACTATGACTTTGAAATCGAAGACCACACACTCACCCCCGACGACCTTGCCAAGATCGAAGCGGAGATGAAGAAGATCGCCGAGTCCAATCAAAGACTCGTGCGTTACAACATCCCCGATGTCGACAAGCAACTGGATGAGTTTCGCAGTCAGGGTGAAAAGTTCAAAGCCGAGCTTTTGAACGAACACCGCGACCACAATCCCACCCTTTATCTGATGCAGGATAAAGAAGGCAAGACAATCTGGAACGACCTCTGTCGCGGACCGCACCTGCCCTCAACCAGCTGGATCAAGACCTTCAAACTCTTGAAAGTCTCCGGCTCCTACTGGCGCGGCGATGAGCACAAAGAGCATCTGCAGCGCATCTACGCCACCGCCTGGTGGTCGAAGCAGGACCTGGAAGATTATCTCAAGCGTCTGGAAGAAGCTGAAAAGCGCGACCACCGCAAATTGTCCAAAGACCTCGACCTTTTCTCCACCCATGAAGAAGTCGGTCCCGGCCTTATCTTCTGGCATCCGAATCTGGCCACGGTGCGCGATTGCATCGAAAACTACTGGCGCCAGGAGCACCGCAGACGCGGCTATCAGTTTGTCTACACACCGCACATCGCCAACGAATGCCTCTATGCAATCAGCGGTCACTTAGAAAACTACGCCGAGAACATGTACTCGCCCATGGACATCGACGGCCAGCCCTACCGGGCCAAGCCGATGAACTGCCCGGGCCACATCATGATCTACAAGTCCAAGTTGCACAGCTACCGCGACCTGCCCATCCGCATGGCCGAGCTCGGCACAGTCTATCGCTACGAGCGCTCGGGCGTGCTGCACGGCATGCTGCGCGTGCGCGGCTTTACGCAGGACGACTCCCATATCTTCTGCACACCGGACCAACTGGAAGACGAAATCGCCGGCATCATCGATCTAATTGAGACCTTGATGACGACCTTCGGCTATACCTATAAAGCTTATCTGGCCACCAAGCCCGAAAAAGCCATGGGTACGGATGAAGAATGGGCCATGGCCACCGGTGCCCTCGAGCGTGCCATGCAAAAACGCGGCATGCCCTACGAAGTGGATGAAGGCGGCGGCGCCTTTTACGCTCCCAAAATCGACGTCAAATTGTTTGACGCCATCGGCCGCGAATGGCAGGGACCGACCGTCCAGGTCGACCTCAACTTGCCCGATCGCTTTGATGTTTGCTTCGTCGGACAGGACGGCAACAGACACAAAGCAGTCATGGTGCACCGCGCCGTTCTCGGCTCACTGGAGCGCTTCGTCGGCGGCTTGATCGAACACTATGCCGGAGCTTTCCCCCTGTGGTTGGCCCCGACACAGGTAATCGTCATGCCTATTTCGGATCGTCATATCGAAGCGGCCAAGGCCGTGGTCGACATGCTTCTGAAAAACGACATGCGCGTGCATCTCGACGACCGCTCGGAGACGATCAACTATCGCATCCGCGAAGCTCAAGTACAGCAGACACCATATATGGTGGTACTGGGCGACAAGGAAGTGGAAGAAGGACTCGTGGCCGTGCGTCACCGCCGCGGCGGCAGTCTGGGCACAATGAAAGCCGAAGAACTGCTGGCCAAGCTTAAAGCAGAAATTGAGAGCAAAGAGTCAATCTAGGATTTACCTGGAACAGACTACAAGGAATCCATCGGAAATCTATTACCGCAATTCAGGAGATGAAAATGGCTTCCACAAACAAAGCCGCCGACAGGATCAAGTATCTGATACAAGATGAAATGTCGGCGGTGGAAACATACACCAAAGCACTTGGTGCGATCAAAAACGAAGAAGTAAAAACTGCGTTGACGACCCTGATGACGGTGCATGAAGAACGTCTGAAAACTCTCAAGGCCATACTCAAGGACATGGGCGGCGAGCCGCCCGCGTCTTCCGGCCTCTGGGGCGCCTTTGCCAAACTGGTGGAAGGCGGCGCCGCCCTGCTGGGAGAGCGCGCAGTTGTTGCAGCCCTGGAAGAATGCGAAGTGAAAAGCCTGGCCGACTACAAGTCGGACATTGAAGTCTTCGACGAAGCTCTGCATAAAATCATGTTTTATGAATTGATGCCTTCGCAGCAAGACTGCTGGGAAAAAATTTCCAAACTTCACCAGTCGATGCACTAAATTCGCACAGAATAGTCGAGAGTAGCCTTAAATGCCGGTCAAATCAAAAGCTTGCTTGCTTGCAATCTTTGTTTTGACCGGCATTTTGCCAGCATCCGCCAGAGGCGAGAGCCAACTTGTGGACAGACCCAGGCAGGCACTTTTTGCCACCGCCACGCTCAAAACCATGGAACTGCCCACCCGAGAGGTGGCCGAGCAGCTGGAGATAATGCCCCTGCTCAATGAGTTATACAATACCGAAACACCGGCAACACCGGAACGCAAAGCCATCCTGCGCGAGAAAATCCAGGAGACGATTCTGGAGAGTTACTTCGATGCCGCCTCAGTCCAGGCCGAAGCCGACCGCGAAACAATAAGACTGGGAGCCCTGCGCGAGTCCCTGTCATCCAAACGCGACCGCAATGTGGAAATCAACAACGCCACCAATTTCATCGCCTCCGGCGCACTCAACACCGTTGGATCAATTCTGGGTTTCACAAACAGATTGCCGCCATTTCCAGGCAACGTCAATCAGATGTTGTCGGGCGTGGTCTCAGCCACAATGTCGACCTACGCCCTCAAACAGAACAGCGGCGGCAAGATCCACTCACCGGCAACTCCTACGATGCTGGCCGAATTTTTTGGTCGTCCGGTGGACGAACGCACCACCTATCCGGAAAGCGTCTGGAGATTCCTCCACGGCAAATCCATAGACGAGCCCGACAAAAGTCGCATACTGGTGATGGAAAACAAATGGATAGAAAAAGGGCACCTGGAACCACACGGCGCAAAGCGCGAAAAACAAAAAATCGATCTAGTCTGTGGCGTGGGCGGCAAAACACGCGCCATGACACTCGACGACATATCCGATGAAATCTCCATGATCGCCGACATCGCCGCCGTGACCGAGCGCCTTTCACATCACCTGCGCGACCTGCAACGTATGATCGACTCAGACGTTTTGGATCCGGGTAAATGAATACATGACCACCTCCGACGTAGAAGCAACGCACATAGGGTCGGAGATGAAGGTGGGCATCAGCGCCTTTGGCTCCTGGATGCTCGGCGTGGGATCGATAATCGGCTCGATGGCCTGGCTCATGCACGCCCCGATGCTGGCGCGCGCCGGTCCCGCCGCCTGCATGACGGCCTGGCTCATAGCCGGGACATTGAGCTTACCCCTGGCCCTGATCTTGATGGAGCTGGCCTCAATGTTTCCCACCGCCGGTGGCCCCTACGTATATAAGTACTACGCTCTCAAAAGACTGGTGCCGGGCATGGGTGAGATGCTCGGCTTTTTAACGGGCTGGCTTTTGTGGATTGCCATCCTCGTAGGCATCGCCTGCATGTCCAACGGTCTGACTAACATGCTCGCCGGTATCATCTGGGGCAGTGCCCAGGCCAGTCCGATCTGGTTTGGTCCGGTACTGATAACGACACTCTTTGGTGTGACCACGGCGCTGAATTTTTTGTCCATAGCCGACGCCACCAAAGCCGGGATAGTTTTTTCCATAATGAAAATAGGCATGGCCGCAGGTTTTGCCCTGCTGGTCTTCAGCTCCGGCCACTGGTCGCTGGCTAACGCTTTGACCACAGTCAGTCCCGCCGGTTGCAAGGATTTCGGCACGAATGTGACTTCGGTATTGATGCTGGCGCTGGCGGGATTTTCATTTCTGGAAGTGTCAGGTTGTACGTCGTCCGAAACCGACCACGCGCAACAATCGGTGCCGCGGGCAGTGTTTTTGACTTTGCTTTCGATTACGGCGATTTATATAGCCATGTGTTTTTGCATCAGTATCTCGTCACCGTTTACCTTGAGTGCGGACAAATCAACTCTTGTTGTACCGGGCACAGCCATACAGGCAACATGCCCGGCGGTAGCGGGGCTCGTTGGTGGGACGGTGTTTGGCAGCATCTTCACAGGATGTGTAATTGCGTCAATTGTCGGTTGCGGATTTACTGTGCTGCTGGCGATTGCGCGCATCAGTTATTCCATGGCGGAGACAAAACTCTTCCCGGCACAGTTTGCACATCTTGACGCAAAGACAGGAGTCCCCACATATTCTCTATGGTTTCAATTCTGGTGTGTCACCATACTCGGTATCGCCGCCAACCTGGCGGCAAGGTCAGGATTTTTCCCCGATGCCTATGCATTTCTCGGTGATACTTTTGGATTTATGTACGCCTTTGTAGCCGTGCTCTATGGTGTCTGCGTGGTCAGCCTGCGCTACACCGACCCTGATATGGAGAGGCCCTTCCGCGTCGGGCGCAGCGGCAATGTGCTTGTCTGGATCATGGCTCTAATCACGATTGGTATCTGGGGTTATGCGGCGCTTGGCTGCGTGCAGTGGGCGGCGCAATTGACCGGTGTGGTAATAACTCTGTCCGGGGTGCCGATTTATTATTACTATAAGAGGACAAGTCACTAGAGCAGAAAACCGCAAGGGAAGGACAAACGCAGGGAGATTGTTTTAGCATGCAAAGTTTAGCGAGATACGGTGTACTTATTTTAATATGTTTGCTGGTAACCGCGGCAAGCGCAAAGGCCGAGTCTCCGCTTGCCCAGGGGAATTCAGCATCGCCCACGCAGCAAACTGTGGTCGAAACGATCAAAGCCCGGTATCTCGAATATCACAAGACTTTTGTCAATGCAAATTCATATGAACAAATTCGTCCCTACCAGACGGCCGCTGCCGTCGCCGCTTTTGACAAAGAGGTGCAAGCGGCTGTAAGCAATAAGCAAACCGGGACAGAAAGTCATAGTGAAGAGCAGACCAAGCAAGTCCTGTTCACGGCATTGAAGCACTTTATTCCGGCAGAAATTAAAATCACCGGCGTCGAAGTCAACGGCAAAACTGCAAAACTAACAATCGAACCAGTAAACCCATCAGGTATCTACAAATTACAAAAGAACGAATGCGCTGTCTCCATGTACCTCGAAAACGACTTATGGCAGGTCGGCGAATCGATCTGGCATCCAAAGACTTCGACCGCGGAAAAACAAATTGCAAATAGCGCCGGTTCATGGTGTGCAGAGGCCGCGAACACCGCATTTGTGCAGAAACCAGCCGAGGGCATTGTAGACGGCAAACGATTTGTCGTGCGGGATGCAATCTACATGCACGGAAATTTACAGCTTTGCGAAAATGCCAGCGGTCGGACACGTTCAATCGGGATTTTCCTGGAGAACTTCATCGCTCCCCCAGACGGCAAGATTTTCTACCTTCGCAGCGGTCAAGATTTCGGGCAAAAAATCACTGTGGTGAAAAGTTTCCCCACCGCAAATGGTCAATTTAACAACCAGTCTTTTAACGAGAGAGACCCGGTTGGGCTGAAGATGCAATTTGGAAAACGAACCAAAGGGCTCCTTCCTGTTTTTATTATCCTGAGACTTCCCGATGCTCAGAAAAGTCACATACAGGGCTATGCTTACGCAAGGGTAGACTAGCCGTCGTGTAGGGCGAAACTTTCAACGAGCAGACCTAGTCCGCCTCAAAGTCCAGATTGCCGGAAAAAACTTCATTCGAATGCATTCAAGGGCAGTGCAAACAGCTGGCAGAAAGCAAAATTATGGTTCGCGATCATCTTCTCCCTGTGCACAAATACCTAGCGTGTGGCGAATGAGACCAAGATCACCAACGTCACTTACGACTTTATCGCCATCGGCTGCGTGGTACACGAGAAGTGGCGTATCAACCACTCCCATTTCGCTTGCTCTCTCAGGTTCTTTCACCACATCAATCATTTCCAGTTGGTATGCCGTATACGCAAGTTCACTCAGGGCTTTGTACAGATTAGAAAGCGCCTTGCCCGAGGTATCGGGTGTTACGTATAACGTCAACTTGTAGTGATGCCCTCTCATTACTTGAGCTCCTTGAAAAGAAAAAACTGAGCAGTCAAACAGGTTGGCTTGAACATGTTTGAGCCAGATCATGAGGGCCTCGACCTTGGAAGGTTGATGCTCTCCACCTTTATTAGCCCTGATGTCGGATCTTCAACTTCGCCCGATATTATGCATCGATTATCCATCAGCGTAATGAGCGAATACCACATTTTGCCTCCATCAAATGACTCAATGCCAGATGGGCCAAATCAGTTTAAGCTCCTGTTCCTAGACATCCCGATAAACAACACCTTTATAAAATTGCATGGGTCAGATCATGCGTCATGATTTTCGCATTGCCTATCTGGCAGCCAATTTCAGCTACGGCAAAAACTTCAATTTCAAGATAACAGCAGTTAGTTCACTTGTCAAACAAACCCCGGGATTATGTTTGATGGTGGATTTACCGGTCACAGGATAATAAACTAAAGGTCTCCACCGGCAGGGGAAGCCTCGGTCACAATGCGCTTTTGAACGTTGAAGCAACAACTGTGCAGCGTCAATAGAAACGCGTTTGAAACGCGGGGCGCAAATAATGATGATATGAGCCCTAAACCAAGGAAATCGTTCGAAAAACATCCTGAGTATCAGGTCGATTCACGACCACTCTGTCAGGGCCTGCCATTCGTGCTCACAGATTCAGCGCATCCCCGCCTGGTCCTTAAGCACGGTAATCAATTCATGGTGCTTGATCGGGAGGCCTCTATTCCGGCCTGCAATACCCTGGGATTCGGCTATTACCGGAACGACACTCGACACTTGAGCCAATGGGAAATCTTGCTGGATGACGTTGCACTATCTCTACTGTCATTCGACGTTGAGAAAGGATATGCAGGTAGTTTCCTGTATACAAACCCTCAAACACCAACCCTTTCACAACAAAAACTTATGGTCCAGCGCCAAATTCTCATATCTGACACGGTTTACGAGCGCCTTGTAATTGAGAATTTCAGTGCTGAGGAAATTGCGATAAAGCTGCGGATCAAGTGCCAGTCTGACTTTGCCGACATGTTCGAAGTGCGCGGACTCAATCGACCAGAGAGGGGACAGCGCATGATTCCAACAACCGACCGACAGGGTAGACGAGTATTTCTCGCATACAAGGGTGCCGATGACATCCTACTTGAGACGATCGTTGAGTTCGACGGACAGAAACCAGACTCGCTCACTCAGGGAGAAGCGACCTATCAACTCTTACTGCCCGTTAGAACGCCTTGGGTGCTTGATATTCGTATCTATACGCGAGATATCGACTCGAGCAAGAATATTGCCGAAACTGAGCGAAAGAATTTTCAGTCCCTGTTAATCGCTGCCGATCAACAGTTTCTAGACTGGCGGGGCAGTGGTGCTCAGCTTTCCACAAAAGCTGAAATTGTTAATTTAACAATCGAACGCAGCCTGAGAGACATCTATATTTTGCGGCAAAGTACGCCAAAAGGGCCAGGCTTAGCAGCCGGCATCCCCTGGTATTGCGCCGTTTTTGGGCGGGATAGTGCCATTGCCGCAATGCAGCTCGTGCCTTTTTATCCAGAAATTGCTCGCGAGTGCATTGAGGTTTTGGCAGCCTATCAGGGCACTCAGACCGACGAATTCAGAGCGGAGCGGCCAGGTAAAATCATGCACGAACTTCGCCTGGGTGAGCTTGCTCGACTCAATATCATTCCGCATACACCCTACTATGGAACCGTTGATGCCACGTCGCTCTGGCTTATCGCTCTAGAGCGGTATTTGCAATGGACAGGTGATCTTCAGTTCGCAGAAAGACTTTGGCCCAACGTCCAACACGCCTTAACATGGCTCGAAAATAACGGTGACGGCTACTTGTCATACAAGCGCGAAAGCCCTCAAGGACTGGAGAATCAAGGGTGGAAGGATTCCGGCAATTCCATCTGTCATTTGAATGGTTCGCTAGCAATCCCGCCAATTGCTCTTT
>JAFEAV010000160.1 GCA_018266215.1 Cyanobacteria bacterium SZAS LIN-3
GTCGATGATTGCGTCGAAGCAATCGTCAAATCGGCAATCACCAAAGAAGCCTACGGTGAAATATTCAATGTCGGCTCGGACATCCCGGTCAGTTTCCTGGAACTGGTCAAAACAATAGTGACCGTGGCCAACCAGGGCAAATGGGAATACGCTGAATTTTCCGCCGAGCGCAAAGCGCAGGAACCGGGAGACTTCTATTCCGACATCAGCAAAATCCGCAAGATTGTCGGATGGCAGCCGACTACTTCGCTTGAAGATGGCCTGGCAAAAACGATTGATTTCTACAAAAAGCACCGCGACTACTACTGGTCCAAGCCCACCGCCAAGAAAGGCTCGAAAGAAACCGTCGCCACCAAGGCCTGATTGCCGCCGGGGCACTTGATGATGCCATTACCCCTGGTGCCGAGAGAAAGCTCGCCGGTTATACTTAGACAATGAACAAATTGTCGTACAGGCTTGCGCCCATACTTTCCGCCATCGTCATTGCCGGCACAGCCGGCGCGGCCTGGCCCGAGGCAAAAGCACAACTGCATCGGGTGGACATGCTTGTCCAGGGCAGCAGCTGTGCGGCCTGCCTCATTCGCATTGAGAAAAAATTGAAAGCGGAAAAAGGTGTTTTGAAAGTTGTGGTGTCAATTTTCAAACCGTTCAAAGCATCACTGATATACGATGCCTCTCGCACAAACTGGAAGACAATAAACAAAGTCCTGGCGGGGGAAAAGGTGACGGCCGCCAATTTCAGAGACTCGCCGGTAAGCGATGTGCCGCTGGTGCTGGAGCCCAGGTGATATGATTAATTTGTCATAGTCTAATGGGGAGACCCGTCTTGGCAGAAAACTCCGGGGAGCAATCCCCACAGTCCGATAAAGATCAAAACCGGGATTCAGTCGCCGCACAGTCAGAGACGACCTCCCGCGCCCCGCGCCAATCGGTAGTAGGGGGCCTGGTATCATCGGTCAAATATTTGCAGGACGCGCACGCCGAGGCGGGCGCCATCAAGCTCAGAAAAAGCGATAAAGCCACCTGGGTCTTGCTGGTAATTGCAGGCGTCCTCCTCATTGCGGCACTCTTTCTACAAAATCAAAAGACCACCGTCACCATCATCGGCGACGTACTGGTGGCAGTTGTGCTCTTCGCCTTCCTGGCTATGCGCTTCGGCGTCGTCCGCAGTTTATCGGCCAGACAGGCGGTCTTAACCTGGCAGCTGATCGTAGGCAGCTTCATTCTCGGCCTCTACTGCGCCTTTAACTCATTGCTTATCGCGATGATTTATAGCGGCACACTATTCCACTAATAGATTAGTTAACCGGGCGAGGCGGGGCGATACCGACTATGGCTTCGGTGGCCTGACTTTTGACACCCATACTGGGCCCGACTTGCAGGAAAGGAATGGAAACCGGCAGATTGATGGTGACCGAGCTGATTACGGTGGCGATACCGTCGGGTGTACCGTCATACTGACTGAGATTGAGATTGAGTCCCGAATAAACGTTTGAAGCCGTAAAGTGAGCCTGCACGTCAGCGACGGCGGCCACGGCTTCCGGCCGTCCCGAGGCGTTAGCCGCGGCGCGCGCAGCCTGCTTGGCCAGGTCATTGCAGATTTCTCCGCCCAGCACGACCACGGCCAGGTCGATAATAGCCAGGACGATAGGCACCAGAATCAAACCGCCGACGATAACTTCAGTAATGCTTTGACCGCGCCGACCTCTGCCGGCAAATTCTCCGCCGCGCCGCCTCCCTACTTTTTTGCATTTTCGTGACTCGGAATCACCGGTCATATTTCGGCACCAGACCTTGAGGACAGACAACTTAACTGGGAACGTTTTCGATCACACCCCGGCTGTGAAATTTGAACATCATCGGCGCATTCAGTCCGGGGATACGAAGAAAAAATGGAATATTGAGGAACGGCTTACATTCTACATTAAGGTCCAGGTGCACATACTTACAGCGAGGGGTGCCTTCGGTAAGGTCGACGTTGATTGTCTGCACCGGCATCACTCCGGAGCTGGCGAATTGGCCCAGGCCGCCATTCATCCAGGCTTTGATGATGGTGTTGAGCGAGCCGTTGGGATCGGTGCTGCAACTCAAATCAGTAGTCAAAGTCGGCGGCACCGCGGAGGTATCCATCTTGAGCAGATGCTCCAGGGTGGCCTGCCGCAGGACCAGGCTGTTGAGATAGAGACAATCGCCGTATTCGACAGTCATGCCGATCAAGTTGAGAAAGGGAAAGAAAAACACCATTAGGATGATGAACATGGCCGGTCCAAACTCGGCAATGGCACTTCCTGAACTTGTCCTTTTCTGGCGGCGCATGTAGTCGCGAAGCTCCCGAAACGTGTCTCCTGTTACTTAATTATTCCCGCAGGGGGTGTTTTTAGCACTATCGGGTACTTGCCAACCAACATTAAACTGGTATAATAAATACGCCAAACCAGAGCTAGGGCGGGCAAAGCTACTATATCTCGGGCTGGAGGGGTGTTTTCCCCAGAGCCTGAGCGCAGAGTAATCCTGCCAAGCGTCTAGAATAGGTAATGTAGCGATAGCAAACTCAGGCACCATCGCTTACTACGACCCATCCGACAAACTCATTCTCCGAGGTCCCCGTCATGGTACGACTTAGAACCCAGCGCGCTGCGTCACTAGTAATGGTGGTTGCACTGATTGTGGTCATAACGATCATCGCAGTAGTGGCAGTGCAGCTCATCACTCTGTTTGGCGGAGGCCAGCAGGTGCAGAGAGCCACCGACTCGGGCAACCTCTCCGTAGCCAGGTCGGCCCTGGTAAATATCCAGGTGCCCCTGCCGGGATCTGGAGATCAACTGCAGTTTGACGGTGTCTCGGACAAAGTTGCCGGTAGCCCTCACGGTGTGATCAACCTGCGCAACATTAACCGGGTCATGGGAGAAGCGCTGCTCGTCAATCTCAACGCTTATGCCATCAATCAGGCCGGACTGGACGCCGGAGCCAATACCCACGCAGCGCAGATCAACACTGCCGCCAATAATATCTGTACGGCCCTGAAAGGCGCACTGACGACATCACCGCAGATGCAGGCCTATTTCAGCTCCACCAGCAACAAACAGCCGACCACACAGTACGGCGCCAACAACCTTTCACCGGCCAATCGCCCGACATTCTCCTATCTCAACCGCAAGACCGCATCCAACGTCTGGGTTGTGCCGCAGCAGATGCCCGATTTCAACTTCACGACCAACAGCTCGACTATCTACAACAACAAAGTTGCCGGCTGGGTTACCGATGTTTCCTCCGACTCATCCCACAAATACATCAAGGGATATATGGATGGCATCAGCCCGGCATCAAACTACCAGGACGTGCACTTCATGCCCCTTAAACCGGGCGATCGTCCGCACCTGGTCAGCCAGGGCGAATTCAACCAGTTTCAAAATCCCAGCAGCGGACCGGACTCGTTCTCATGGGCCTCACCTGCGCCCAATACGCTGTCCATCGCAGCCACGGATAAAACAAATGCCAACGAAGGCGGTTACACCGGAGGCTTCAACGCCTTCGCCATCGTCGAACCCATCGACCCCGTCGGCTTTTCGACCATATTGCCCCACGGCTTTATTCGCATCCTCAATGGTGCCGCTTCACCGACTACCGGTGTGGCAGCGGGTGCAAGCGACGTATTCGTCTATGTGATGAACAATCCGCAGTTTTATGTCACCAGCACCAGCGGTACGGCCCTGCCCTACTTCGTCGGTACCAATGACACGCCGCTTCCCTACGGATCCGCTACACCGGCTGATTATGTCAACCATATCGTGGCTGACATCGCCTCTGGTACCACTCCCGATTGCAGCGCCCTGAGTGTAGGCTACACCCTGGCGGGTGACAGTCTCGGCCTCGGCGGCGTATCCCAGGCCAACTGCCAGAGCATCGCCGGAATCGGCGGCGGCAGCCCGATCAACAACATCACCCTGGACCAGGCCGGCAGCACCAGCAACAATGACATGGCCTCCTATAACCACAGCGACAGCCGCGGCCTCTGGGCCCGACCGGTGCTGGAAGCGGCCTACAACATATCGCCCGCGACGCCGACAGGCAGTAACGGACAGAGCGTTAACGTAGCCGACATACTCAACTTGCAAATGCTCAGCGCCCGCGCTACAGGTGATGACTTCCACGCCGGCACCTATCAATCCGGTATAGCCAATCTGCCTGCCACTCCCCGCGGTGCGCTCTCCAGTCCCAACTTCAAGGTAGCGGATCAACGCGGAGCCCTCCTGGGCAGCAACAATCCCGAAGGTCTGAAGCTGAACGGAACGATGTACAACTTCGTCCGCCAGCGCATGTATCAAATCGATCCCAACTGGACAACCTACAGCGCCAACCTCGACGCCATACTCAATCAAGATTATGTCCCGATGGGCGGCCGCGCTTACATATACTTCAGTCAGAACGCCAACGGCGGCCGCGGCGGTATCGTCCTCAAGAACGAAACCAATGCGCTGGCGGACGCGCCCTGGTTGAGCAACTTCGTCGGTCAGCCAGTGGACGCAAAAAGCCCGGTCAATCCCACCGAAGTACGTCAGCAGCCTGTGCCTAACGACAGTCAGGTTGACGTGAGCGGCGACTGGGATTACCCGCACCCATATGACATCGAAGGTCAGGTCTGCATCATGGACTGGTACTCCTTCACACCCAGCAGCGGATTCAACAACCTGCTCGGTCAAATCGACCTGGGCGCCGTTACGACCAACTGCTGTGCTGATGGCTCAAACAATGTCACCACCAGCTTCACGGTCAACTACGGAGCTACCTCCGACACGCTCAACTTGTCAGCGGGTTGCTCCTGTACAAATGACCCCAGCTGCACTTACGGTGGACCCTGCTAGACTTGCTAAAATAGGTATACTGACCTAAAGCGGTAAGCCAAACGGGAGAAAAAATGCGACTAACTAGTTTTGTGCTGGCCAATCTTGTGCTGGCGCAAGTCGGCCTCGCCGGCGTGTGTACGACAGCGGGCACAGCACAGGCCCCTCAGGCGTCGACTACCAGGCCGATGTATAAACCCGGGGCCCGCAAGGCAGCGCCGCGCGAATCCATGCGCAAGATTCTGCAGACAATGCCGCCGAACATCCCGGTGCCGATTCCGCCCGACGCAAAATTCGTCACCGGCTACCAGTCGCAATATGCCGGCGCCAAAGCCATGACCTATGTGCGCATGTACACAGAAAACCAGCCGGCCACGCTGATTGACTGGTATCGCAAAAATCTGCAGGCCTACAACTGGACCTTCAAAGAAAGACCAGGCGCCAAACCGACTAATCTGC
>JAFEAV010000161.1 GCA_018266215.1 Cyanobacteria bacterium SZAS LIN-3
GGGCTTACCAGTGGCGGTCATTACACCAATATTTAGCGAAGCGGACATTCAGAAGCGCATCAAGACTCTCGGTGAAGAGATAAGCGCTGAATATGCAGGCCTGGAGAGCCCGGTCGTAATCGGCGTTATGAAAGGGGCTTTTTGCTTCCTGGCCGATCTTGTGCGTAACATCAAGACCCCGGATCCGTTGCAGATTGAATTTGTCAGACTGTCATCCTACGGCAGTGCCACCGAAAGTAGTGGTCAGGTGCAAACTCCCTATCTGGAGCTGCCCAATATCTCGCGTCGCCACATCCTGGTCGTCGAAGACATCATCGACTCCGGACGCACCGCTAAATTTTTCCTGGAATATCTCCACGATCAGTTCAATCCCAAGACCCTGAAGATTGCCGCTTTCCTCGACAAGCCCTCGCGCCGCGTGGTGGAGGTCGAGCCTGACTACGTCGGATTTACAATCGAAGATCTATTTGTCGTAGGCTACGGTCTCGATTATGCTGAGAAGTATAGAGAGTTGCCTTTCCTCGGCGAACTGCAACTGAGCGCCACCGCTCCGGTATAGATTGAGGTTTTAGCGTGGAAGAAAAATCAGGCAAGCGTGCCAAGCATGAATTGAGCATTCTCGATATTGCCGCCGGCGTTTTGTTGCTCGTTGTCACGTCCTTGCTTATCGGTAACTCCTATGTCGCTTACATCGGCAAGAGCTACAACGAGAGATTTTTGTCCGACGCTATCGCGCTCGCCGGTAAGGCCGCCAACGACGGCCTCGATACACCCCATGTGCAACTGGCCGCTTACGGCTCCTGGGCGCATTGCGCATTCCCCGGATTTTTCATCGAGCATCCGGAATTTACCACTTTCAAGGACGAAATCACCCCGGATCTGCGCGTGGTGACAATCGCTTCGAGCACCAGAGTGAGAGTGCCGGCGCCATTTTTGATTATGGACAAGAGCATGCTCGATGCCGACGATGAGTTTTACCAGCACATCACTTTTAAAAACACCTATCAGTATCGCCTGACCAATCCAAAAAATATCCGCGGCAAAGTAATCCGCACACCCAAGGGTTTGATCAAAGTGCCCCAAAAGACGGATGCACCCGCCAAAAAGGAAGATGCATCCGAGAGCGATAAAAAGGACAAGTAGTTTCTTTTATCCTTTAGGTACGGTCACCACATCTTTTTTAGCACCGGTCCAGATTTCGATCTCGTGCAATGGAGGCGGGAGAGGAGTTGTGTTTGCTTGCGGAAAGCCAGGCATGGGCTGACTGTTTGGCGCGTCCGGCATGCCAGGCAGTGGTAGCGTGGGCGGTGCGGGCAGATCGTTGCCGCGGCTGGCTGTAGTGGTCAGGCTATTATCGACTTTGACCGGAAAAAGTGCGGTCACGTCTACTGTCGCCACCGGTACATGATCGTTGGCGTTGCGCAGAGCCAGATAGAGTTTGCTGGCGGCAACGGCTTTGATCAGCTTCTGTGTATCTTCCGGTGTTACTGCTACGGTCACCGAGCTGGCCGGAGTAGCGACACTGGTGCGGGCCTGTTTTTCATAGAGCTGGCCGACCGCAATCACTTCCACATCGCTCAATATTGGTCCCACTCTGGTGTCGGCGCCGGAGCCTACCATGCCCATGATGTCCACATGGCTGTCGGGGCTGATGAAGCCTGCCACTCCGGAGTTGGAGTCGACGGCAAAGGTAACCGCTCTCTGACCGCTTTTGAGTCTGGCGTCAAATCCCAGTTGCACTCCCTGTGGTGCCAGGTCATGGGTGGAGAGAATGGAGCCTTGCTGCATCGGATATTTCGCCACGCGTCCTATTGCCATGGCTGCCGCCGCCACCGAGTCCATAGGGGCGCGGCTGGCTTCGATGTCTTTTTCTTCCAGGGCATCGGCTGGGATAGTGGCATTTTCGGGAATGTCCTTTGTCAGATAGACCACTTTTGTTCGGGCCTGGGCATGCCTTTGCATGTCTTCGATAGTTATATTGAGCGCTTGCGTGCGCTTTGTCTCTTCGTTGACCACGACCAGAGAGACGACAGCCGCGACGCCGATGATGATGGTCAGCATCAGTGCGGGAGGAATGCGAGAGAGGGACAGCAAAACGGTGCGTAATGGATTCATTACGTTACCTCCTGAATATGGGGATAGATGCTGAAAGCTAAGTGAGAAGGGGCCCTCTGCCGGGGCCTCAAGACGCCTTCTTCATTCTTCCGCGCGTCGGTAAGTACGGTAATAGGGTAAACCCTGGAGTGCAGGTGGGGTGCAGCCGGAGTCGGCCGGTCAACTCCAGGTTAGGCTTCGTGCGGCGGTGCCTTGAACTTGAGCGCGCTAGCGGTGGCCATATCTTTTTTAGCCAGCTGCGATTTGCCCAGTTTGTCGTAGGCAAGCGAGCGGTAGTAATAAGATTCGCCTTTATATTGTTTGGAATTGCTCTCTGTGCTCTTGCTCAGATCGCTGACGGCGTCTTCGTATTTGCCCAGCTTGAGCGCTGCTTTGCCGCGATTGCAATAGCCGCCAAATTGTTTGGGATCGAGTTCGATAGCTTTGCTTCCGGCAGCGTAAGCGTCCTCATATTTTTTCTGACGATAAAATAGAGCGCTCTTGCTGATCCAGCTCCAGGAATTTCTCGGGTCCAGGCTGGCCGCCAAATTGAAATCCGCCAGGGCCAGATCGTTGTGATTCAGCTTCATATGCGCGTTTCCGCGGGCGCAATAGATGTTTGAACTTTTCTGCCCGCTGGCGATCGCCTTTTCAAAATCCTTTAACGCTCTTTCGTTTTGATCAACCTGGGCGAAAATTATGCCGCGCTCCAGATAGAAACTGGGGTCTCGGTCCGGCTTGAGATCATCGAGCCATTTAAATTGCGAGGGGCGGAATTGATCGGCCTGAAAAGCCGTCATCACGAGTCTGTTGCGCATGGCCGGAGTGTTTTCCAGGCGCATAATTTCGCGTGCTATCTTGTCGGCTTTATCGTCTTGATGCGCCGCCAAATAACATGTATAAAGTATGGCCGCTTCCTGTGGAAACGGATCATAGTTGCGGCTCAGTTTTTTTGTTTCTTCCGCTATCTTGTAGGTGTCTTTCAGGTGCTGGAGCGGATCGCCGTACAGCAGCGCTACATCGGGCAGGCGGTCATTGTTGATCAATAAATCCTGAAGCATGTAGCCGACTTTTTCAATCTCCGCTTTTTTAGCAGGGACTTTTTTTACTTGATCGAACCACTTCAGTGTCTCGCCCTCTTCACCGAGGATCTGATTCAGTACAATCCAGTCGGACCTGTCGCTGGATTTTGCCGCAGTCTCCCGCAGGTTTTGAAATTGTGTTTTGGCAGGAGCATATTTTTTTGCCAGTTTGGCCATGTCCGAGGCCATGAAAGAAGCCCGCACCCCTATCATCGGCGGGTACTCTTTGGGAATGTTTTTCCACAGCCAGATATATTGTTCGGTAGCTTCCGGCGACTTGCCGCCCAGGAGAAATTTGTTTGCCAGTCGATAGCGGGCTTCGACTTCGGCTTCTCCGCCCTTGCCCATAACGCTTGCGGCTTGCTCACTGAGTTGTGCCGCCGATGTCTTGCCTCTCTTGACGCCGTCCAGCCAGCGCAGGAGCTCCGGCGGCTGTTTGAAGCCGGTCTCGCGATCGAACTCGTTTTCCTGTCCGGCGTTGAACAGTACCACTGTCGGCATGGCGGCAATCTTGAGGGCCGTGGCTGTGGGTCTGTCCCTGTCCACGTCCACCTGTATGGCGATTGTGTTTTCCTTCAACCATTTTTCAACCGGCTGGGAGGTCCATGTTTCTTCGTCCATCTTGTGGCAGGGGCCGCACCAACTGGCGGTGAAATCTACCAGTAAAAGTTTGTTTTCGGCTTTTGCCCTGGCTTTAGCAGCGGCAAATGTGAGGTCGCTAAAGGCTTTTGGATGCGCCCAGGCGGCCTGCAGGCTGAGAGCGCATGCCAGAGCCAGTCCGGCGCTCCGCTGCAAAAACGCAAATTTCATGGTTGCTCCTCTACAGCGTGCACGGTAAGCCCGGGCTTGAGTGAGTCGTCGGCCTTGAGGGCTACACGGTCGCCTTTTTTCAGCTCACCAAAAACTTCCACCATGTCCGCCATCGGCTGTCCGCGTTTCACTTTTACCCACTCTATCTTATTATCAGGGTTAATGCGAATAACAAAAGTTTCGAGGGTAGAGGTCGTCTCAACAGCCAGACTGGGCACGAAGAAAGAGGGATTTTTGCGCCTTGTCGGCCAGTATACTTCGCAGAACATACCCGGCAGCACGCGCCAATCGGGATTCCAGTAGTTAAGCTCTACAGGCATGGTGCGGGTTTTGGGCTCGAGATAGTTGCCCAGGCGGGCGACGGTGCCGACAAATCTTTCGCCCGGATGCGTGGAGACGGTAAATTCCACTCTGGCGCCGGGTACTACTCCGCCGACATCGATCTCGGGGACGGGCGTGATTATGCGCAAAAGATTGAGCTGTTGCACGTTTACGATAGGCGGGTAGGCATCCTGACCTCGTGGGCCGACGAAGCTGCCGACGTGCATGTTTCGTTCGGTCACGTAGCCGTCGAAGGGCGCGACTATTGTCAGATAGTCCTGAATATCTTTGTGATTTTGTGCGCCCAGTACGGCGGCTGAAAGCGCGTTCTGCTGCACCTGCAGTTGTTTCTCCGCTGCTTCTACGTTCTCCTGCCAGGCATTGACTTTTTCCCTGTCTGCGTTGACCTTTTGCTCGAGCACGACCACATCGTTGGGTGCCACCACGCCCGGTACCAGTGACGCTTCTTTTGTACGCTGATAGGTGTCATTGTCGCCGTTGAGCTGGGCTCGCGCTTCCAGGAGCGAGGCTTTGGCCGCCGCCAGCTTGGCTTTGGCTTCCTGCACCTGACCGGCTGCGGCGTCGGCCTTTGACGATGCTTCGTAGCGCTGGGCGCCCAGTTCCGGAGCGGCCAGTCGCACCATGACCTGGCCTTTCTTTACCTTCGAGCCGCGGTCCACTCCTATCCATTTTATAAAGCCCGGCACTTTTGGATAGACCGCGACGTCCTGATAGGCGCGGATTTCGCCGGGCAGCTGATCGACCCTGGACAATATTTTTTGTGTGACCTTTGTAGTTTGCACATCGGGAATC
>JAFEAV010000162.1 GCA_018266215.1 Cyanobacteria bacterium SZAS LIN-3
CCCAGAAAACGGGAGGTCTCCTGAGCATTCCTTGACAAAACCGCACACATAGAAGGAGGCTGGAAGGAGATAAATCCTTCCAGCCCCCAGGAAACTACTGCATTACTTTATTGTGGGTCTTCCTTGTCTGTGGTCTCAGCCCCGGTAGAGGTTATCGAGCCCATTGATAGCCCACTGCGCGCTCATCCGGCCGTCCTGGTAAGAACGCCAGATGGCGAGCCTTTCGAGTCTCATGCTGTTTTCATAAGCTTCGATTTCGGCCATTTCCTTGTTGTAGAAAGCCTGAGCCAGAGCCATGGCATGTTTTGCCGGCTGCATCAGGGCGGTGGATTCCAGATCAAATTTCTGTTGAGCTGCGGCGCACGCTTGCTGGCGCTTTGCCATGATCTCTTCGAGACGCGCGGCATGCTGTCCGTCAATCCGACTCTTGTCGGCCTGATAGATCAGCTGGCTCTCGGCGAGTTCACGGTCGCGTACACCGCATGATTCAAAAAGCGAGCTATTTACCGCATCGTACCAGGGCCGAACGCTCGCGCTCTTTTTCGTCCCATCTTTGTTGTTGGTTGAAACCTCGTCGAGGGCGCGGCGTTCGGCCTCGGTGGAATCCTCGCAGCGCTTTTCGATTTCAGCTTTACGCGCGTCGAGTTCGTTGATTGCCTGGGTAAAGGCCAGGCCGTTGGCGTTGCTTGCTTGTCGATACTCCTGTTCGTAGGTTTTGATCGCCCCGATATAATCTCGTTCGCGTTCCGCATCCATGATCCGCAGCTGACCTTCAGCGCGTTCGAATTCCTGCCGGGCGGTCTCCAGCTTGAGCTGCGCGGCGGTCTTGAGACAAGCCACAAGCGAGTCTGCTCTGGCCGCTGCGTCGTCATAGGATGAAAGAATAACGTCAGGGTTTACTTCAGGGCTTTGTTTTCTAGCAGTCTGCATGCGTCTACTTTCCTTAAGGGTTAGTCTGATGTCAGGTGACTTTTGCACTCGTCAATAAAGGCGGGTCCTACTTACACCTACAATCGGGAAAGCCCGAATAAAGGTTGAAGAGGAATCAGTGGGAGTTGCCGTTGTTTTGTTTGCGAGTAAAGAACTTTGGAGGGGTGGGAAGAAATGCCCCCATACCTTTGTTGATCGGCACCCACAGATTCAGGCATTGCAAAAATTGTTGCGCGAAAATTAGACACTTTAAAAGAAAGTCCGGGCAAGCCGCGCTAGCCAGGCCGTTTTTCGTGTGACATTTGAAAACAAAGCGCAATATTCGTTTGTGAATGACGCAGAAAATACATTGAGTTAAAACCTTAAGAAGATCGAAAGAATGTGTAACGGGGCCGGTTTGCGTTTCGAAAAGGCGCGTGTACGGCATGGCATAGTATAAAGACCAAAAGCAAAAGTGACCCAGACCGAAGTCTGAGCCACCTTTGCAAAACGCCTGCCTTACTTCTTCTTCGCGACCTTTGCAGTGGTGGCGTACTTATCGCACGCCTCCAGCAATGCCGCCTTGATGCCGGGCTCGGACATCGAATGACCGGCGTCGGGCACGATGACAAGCTCGGCTTCCGGGAAAGCCTGATGCAAATCATGCGCACTGGTAGCCGGGCAAACCATATCGTAGCGGCCCTGGACGATGGTGCAGGGGATATGACGGATGCGCGACACATCATCGAGCAGCTGCGAATCACTGCGGAAGAAGCAGCCGTTGACGAAGTAGTGGCACTCGATGCGAGCGAAAGCAGTGGCAAACTCCTCGCCGCTGTTGCGCGCCATCAGGTCCTTGTCGATGTGCAGCTTGGAAGCGCAGCCCTCCCAGACGCTCCACACCTTGGCCGCAGCCAGGCGCACCGCCGGGTCCTTGCTGGTCAGGCGCTTGTAATACGCCTGCATCATATTGCCGCGTTCCCGGGCGGGGATGTGGTTGTAGTAGTCCTGCCAGTACTCGGGGAAAACAAAGCTCGCACCCTGCTGGTAGAACCAGTCGAGCTCGAGCTTGCGTCCGAGGAAAATACCGCGCAGCACCAGCTCGGTCACCCGCTCGGGATGAGCCTCGGCATATGCCAGGGAGAGCGTGCTGCCCCAGGAGCCGCCGAAGACCATCCACTTCTCGATACCGAAATGCTCACGCAGAGCCTCGATATCGGCGACCAGATCCCAGGTCGTGTTGTTCTCCAGCGAGGCGAAGGGAGTGCTCTTGCCGCAGCCGCGCTGGTCGAAGATGATGATGCGATAGACGTCGGGGTTGAAGAAGCGCCGGTAGGACGGCGAAGTGCCGCCCCCCGGACCGCCGTGCAGGAAGACCACCGGCTTGCCGTTGGGGTTGCCCGACTCTTCGAAATAGATCTTGTGACCGTCGGTCACGTCCAGGAAGCCCGTGCAAAAGGGCTCGATCTCGGGATAGTAGTCACCTTCCGGCCGGGTGGCCTTGCGCTTGCGCGATTTGGCCCCCACGCCGCTGTTGGCGCTACCCTTACTGATTTTGGTTTTGGTCTTTGACATCTCTAAAGTCCTTTCAGTTTGCCTATGCTACGGCATTGGCAAGTCTTATTGGAAGCGGCGAGCGATCGTTTCGTGGAAACGACGCCGACCGACAACCTTGCCGTTTTGCGTGATGGTGCGCACCACGCTGACGTAAAAATTGTCCCTGTCCGAAGTAACCGAAATGCGCGTCCGCAGACGCTGGTGCTTGCCCTGCGACGTGATCGTCGTCTGGGCCACGCCCAGATAGGACGAACGCCAGGGCTCCTTGTCGAAGGTGGACCAGGTGCTCGACGTCTCGATGTAGAAACGCCGCTGCCTGATCTTGTAGGCGGAATTGCCGACAATCGTGTGCGACTGCCGTCCGCTCTTCTTGTAGTAACGGTTGAAGGTAGCCGCCTCCTTCTTCCCGGGGAAGTCGATGGACTCGCTGTCCGGGGATTCCTGCTTGACGCAGACCCGGGGCAAATGCGGCACCTGCCCGCCATCGAAAGGCACCACCGGCAGAGTCAGTACAGCCTCGCCGTCACCGCTGAACACAGTCGAAACCATGAGATCCGGGCTGGGCCAGGTCATGGGAAACTGCGCATTGGCGATAGCCAGACGCACCTTGTGACCGGGCTGAAAAGTCCAGGTGGTGAAGTGCATGGGCACGTCCACTTCGTAGACCTCACCGGCTCCGGGCCACTCGGGATTGAGCCGACCATGCTTGATGTGCGCGGGGTGGAAGAGCGAACCGGTGATCAGCATCACCTTGCCGTCCGGGGCGACGTCTTCCAGACGCACCGTCCATTTGGCCTTTTCCGAAGTGCTCTTGACCCTGACGTTGATGTGCGGCGCGCCGATGATCTGCAGGGGCTTGACCATGGGCTTGCTGTCGTAGGTGAGTGACAGGGCGTCATCGCCGCTCACGTCGCCGGTCTTATTGCCCCACCACACACCGGCGGCGGTGCCGGCGAAAGGATGGTACTCCAGCTCGTCGCCGGCAGTCTGAACACCCGCAGGTAGAGACGACTTCACCGTGCGAGAAAGCTGACCGGGGCCGGCCAGATAAAACCGGGTGTTGCGTGTGCCCTTTGCCGGCAGCGTGTCCTTGCGCCAGTAGCCGGGCACAGTCTCGATTTCCGTGTCGGGCGCGTGGCCGTGGCGGACATAGACCATGAACTCCTTGCTCGGCCTGGGCGAAAGCTCATTTTTGTGCAGGTGCTGATGCGAATCCGCCGCACCGGTGCGCAGATAGCGATTGAACCACTGACCGAGTCGCAACTGCCATTCCCAGTTGGGGCCGGGGCTGCCTTCATCGGGACAGGAATGGTCCCAGGGACCGATGTCGCATCGCACAGGCACGTTCAGACCTTCGAACATGCGCACCGTAGCGGAGCGGTATCCATCGAGCATGCCGCCGATCAGGTAGACGGGGATGTCGATCTGGCTGTAGTCCTCGCGCAGCGACTTGACCCGCCAGAAGGCGCCGTCCAGCTGGTTGTTGAGGTAGTTGAAGAGCCAGGGCCGACGATTGAAACGCTGTTCGAAGTACTCGTCATCGAGCTTGTAGTCCGGCGTCTTGGGCAGACCGAGCTCGTGGTTGATGAAGAGGTGGTAGGAATCCAGATGCAGGTTGCCGTCGATGTAGTGCACATCGTCGTGGAACAGGTCATCGGAAGCGTGAACGGCGTGGATGGCCTTGAGGGCGGGGGGACGGCGCATGGCCATCTGCAACGAGTTGAAGCCGCTCCAGGAGGTGCCGAACATGCCTACATTGCCGTTACTGACAGGATCAGCCGCCAGCTGCTCGATAATCGACTCGCAGTCGATCATCTCGGTGTCGGAATACTCGCGCTCGGGGATGAAGCCCTCAGAGGCACCGGTGCCGCGGATATCGACCTTGACGGCGATGAAGCCGAGCTGGGCGAAATAGCTGAAACACTGGTGGTCGACGACGTAGAAAGTGTCGTCTTTGCGATAAGGAAGATACTCCAGCAGGACCGGGAATTTTTCGCCGCGGCGCCTGGCCCTGGGAATGTACAGAGAAGCTGCCAGTCGCACGCCGTCGGGCATGGTCAACCAGCGCTTCTCGATAGAAAATTTGTAGAGCGTCTGGCCGAGGCGGCCGGAATTGCTCGTCGAAGATCTCTTGATATCAGTCTTCATGACAATCAACCTCAGGGGGTTGTTGACAACTAGAGGTATCGAGCGGCCAGCATCATGCGCGATACCATTAGTTGCCAAGTGACACAGTTTGCCGGGATAAGCTGCTTACCAAAACCTGGACCTGGACTCCTCTGCACCACGGCGCGCGCGGTCAGAGTTAAGGCTGGGGTATCAGGACAGTCGTGAGGGGGTTTTGGGGCGAGTTTATTCGAGGCAGGGGAATTAGGGGAACTCAAGGACCCTATGACAAGGAAAATAAGCGCTTCAAGACAAAAGCATAAAGAGTAAATCTGAACTAATGTTCAGAGCGCTTTATACCTAGTGAAGCTGACTAATTAAATATATACGGCCCAGCCAGGGGTGGCACGAAAATAGCCGCGGTTTCGCTCTCGAAACTCAAGCGATATCACTTGAGTTACAAGACAACTACACGGCTCCCGGGTACGG
>JAFEAV010000163.1 GCA_018266215.1 Cyanobacteria bacterium SZAS LIN-3
GGGAAAGAGGGCCTCGCCGAAGGGAGAAACTAACCTCCCTAAATACATTGGTTCTGGTAGTGTTTTAAGGGGCAAGATGCGTGAAAGAAGTACGACCGAAGAGCCAAAACGAGTGCCTGATAAAGCGGCGGACAGATGCGCTGCGGCAGAGCCAAAAAGACAGTTCCAAGCATGACCTGATACGAGCGGAAGCTTTCAATGAGCGAAGAATCAATCCGACGAAAGAAAAAACCGAAAGTCAAAAAGCCTGAGCAGTTCAAGGTAAAACCTGTTGCCAAGAAACTGCAGGGTAAAGACGGCAAGAAGACAGAGTCGCTCACGCCAAAGGCCGCCGAAAAGCTCAAGGAAGGCAGTGAAATCCGCCGGCAGATTCCAAAGACTCCAAAGTCTAAGCGTCCCAAATCTGAAGCGGAAAAACGTTCCGACAAGAGGCTTACCGATTCGAAGCGCGAAGGGATCAAAAAGCATTTAGCCGAGAAGGCAGCCCACAGGGAGAGCATCAGCAAACAGAAGGCCGGTCTGCAAAAGGAGCTGGCTGCTTTAAACAAGCTCGCTCAGGTTCGTGAGACCGTCGACAGCCAGTACACAGTCAAGTTCGGAGCGGCGGACTCAGCCATCGCCGCCGGACCACGAGGGGCAACATCCGGCGGATTGCGTAAGTTGACCCCGGCAATAGCAATTAACTTGTTGCGGCAAGAAGGGGCTCAGAAACTCCAGGCCAAGCTCGACCCTAAAGTCCAGCAGGCAATGGCGAAGATCGGCAAACTGGTACGAGATCTGAAACTCACCAATTTGAAAGACATGGCCGTGGGTAAGGCTGTGCCTCAGGGCAGCGCTATTGCAGGCAAAGACGCGCAAATGGCCGAAGCTAAAATTGTAAACAGCAGGCTCAGGGCCAAGATTCGCGAGACCAAAGAAAAGGAAATATCGCGCGATCCCAACCGAGATGCTTCCAAGTGGTCCGAGGTGAACATGCCGTTCAGAGGTATGGGCTAGTGCCAACCAAGTCAGCTCATACTTTTACGACAGACCTATCGGTCAAAGCCGTAGCCAGAGTCTTTATGACCACCCTGCGCCGCTGTCAGTGGCACGTCTCTTACGTTGATGAAGAAACCGGCATCATCACAGCCGAACAAAAGACGCCACAGAACATCATGGGAAAGATGTGGCACTACAACTTCACTGTGACCATTCGCTGGAAAGAAGCCGGTGGTATTTCGACTATCACAATTGAAGTAAATGAGCTTTCCTACATGCATTCTGAGGCCGACTGCAAGAAGAAGGTCCATGAGCTTGCTTCTGGGTTCGCTGAAGACGGCCAGAGTGTTTTTGAGGCTCAGAAGAAAGCAACAAAGGGAGCCAGATGGGCCAAACCTTCTGAGTTGAAGCGCGCCGGCTATCTAACTAAGAGAATCGACCCAAGGTCTCTTTTGATAACCGGCGATAGCGCAAACTATCTAGCATTACCAGATACTGAGACCAATCGTCACGCGCTTGTTTGTGGCCCGACGGGCACCGGCAAGTCAACCGGTATTTTTGTGCCCAATCTAATTGAGAGAACGAGCGTTTCGGCCCTAGTGACAGAAGCAACTGGAGCAAAAGGAGTGGCCCATCTGTATGGAGCTACTTCCGGCTACAGACTAGCTCACGGCCACAGGATTTACTATTTCAACCCGGACGATCTGACAAGCGACAGGGTTAACCCGCTTGATTTTGTCGACACTTATTCTGACGCCAGGCGGCTTTGCGAAATCATCATGCAGTCGACCACTTTGAGCACTCATCGCGGAGACCAGAGCTGGGAGATGTCGGAGAAGATGCTCCTGACGGCTCTAATTTTGCACGTGGTCAGTCAGCGGGCAGAAGGCAAGGCTAATTTTGGCTATGTCGCTGACTTGTTTGAATCAGGCGCAGAAGGCATCCAGAAAGAGGTCGCGTCATCTGATGTTGCTGAAGTCAAAAAGGCCGTCAACAAGTTCATGAGCACGACAACCCCGCCATTTAGAAATCTCGTAGCCAATGGCGTCATTAATAGGCTTGATCTCTGGAATCAACCTCGGATAAGGGCGCTGACAGAAAAAACCGACCTGGATTTGGACGCAATATCGTCAGGTCTTTTCACAATTTATTTGGCCACACCGTCGGATAAGCCGGAATTCAAGCCGCTCGCGGCGATGATGCTCAATCTAATGCTCTCAGTGGTTTCTAGCCGTCAATTGGCGCATCCTGTAGCACTGTTCCTCGACGAGTTCACAAATTTTGGCTATGTGCGTGGCATGCCCGCCAAATTGACTATTTTACGCCACGACAAAGTACCGGTTGTACTGGGCGTGCAGGACTTTGTGCAGTTGAAGAATCTGTACGGCGAAGAAGCGAAGCTGCTTGTCAGCCAGCCAGCTACAAAGCTGTTTTTTAAGACCAATGACCACGATACTGCCAAACAGCTGAGTCAGATGCTAGGGGAGGCTCAAGACACAGATGTGAAAGTGACTTCGTCCGGCCATCTCAAGGACAACAGAGAAAAGGAGCCACTGCTGGCCGTCGATGAGCTTCTAAATCTTGGAGTGATAGACGAAACCAGACTCGAATCGGAAGGCGGCAAGCCAAACATGATTGCTTTTCTGCCTTCAACGCGGCCCATTCAAGTGAAAGCACTTAGCTGGGAGAACTATGTACCGGAAACCAACCCGGTGCTTTACCCGCTTCCCGTCCGAAGGCTTCTGGAAGTTGATGAAACGCTGGGGCGATCGCCTCGCCAGGGTGACAAGGACGGTAAGGAAAACGGAGCCGATGCGTTGGATGATGCCGACCAGGAAAAATCAGATCAGGAGGCCGAGGCAGCCGAGACCGACACCGGAAACGAAGCTTCTGGCAATGAGGATGATGAGGAAACACCGTCGCTGGGATTTTTGCAATGGTAAGCATGCAGGCAGGTGAATGATATGGGTTCGACGGGAGCTTTAGGGCTGGTTCTAGCTGTAGTAGGCGGGTTTCTTGTCTGGGTTGTGACGACGTCCTTTCTAGGCTATGGCCTGGGCTTTGTTGTCGGTGCCGGTGCCGGCAGCTTTATCTGGAAGCATTTTTCTGACAAGGACAAAAACGAACTAGCCGCCATACTCAACCCGCCGGACCAGGTTTTTGCCGCACCGTTGCCTGTTGTCTGGGGATCCATTTTGGATGCGTTTCACAACTCGTATGTTGAAACCGGAGCCACCGGCCGGGCCATGTGGCAGGTCGTCGGTGAAGACGACACAAGGGGGATAATCCACGCCAAGATCGCTTTTCACCAGATGCTCGGGGCCGGAGCCTCTGCTGCCAGTCACCCCAGATCTATTGACGCGCAGGTGATACTGACTGGCGAGGAGAATGGGACCAGGGTGAAGTGCATTTACAGCATTTTTTCCCCGATGGGCGCGGGTCTAGTAAGAGACGCAATTGTAAAAGTCCAGTCGGCAATGCAAGAGTCTATTCAGGCAAACAAGGAGATAGAGGGATGTTAACGGGTCGTCTGTTTTTGTCAGTTGTCGCAGTGCTGACTTTTGCCGGTGGTGCGTACGGCCAATTTATCAAAGAACTGCCAGAGGATGTTCGGGACCCAAAAGTCTTCGGCCAGCTCGTTTATATGATGCTGCCGACGACCACGTCGAGGCAGACGCCAGAAGGCAAGCAAGAAAAATACGGGATGGGCTCGGCACGCACCGGTAAAGACGGGAAGACGCTTGGTTGCTATGTCAATGACGCTCACAAGTTCAACAGTTTGTACAAGGATGTGCCGGCCGAGCTGCAGCAGCAGTGGGTTTATGATTTTTGGCATTATTGCCAGAACCGGGGCTGCAGTTTTGAGGCTTACCGAAAAGTAGTCGGAAGCCCAGATAATGCCAATGCAGTAGCCCGGACGACGATAAAGTATGAGGACCAAAAAACATTCTCCGATATGTGGTGGCGCAGGCATTATCCGGACTACAAGGGCCTGGCACCATTTTTTCAAGACGGTTTTCTCAATGACGCAATTGTCGATGCCACAAATGTTTGGACAGACTTTGTGTGTTTCGATAATCCGTCTGCTCTGACTACTATTTGGAGGGAGGAGCTCGTTTCCCGAGCAATCCAAAAGAAATAATCACTCGGTCTGAACAATAATGTTGAACGCGTGTCCTAATACCTTAACTGAGAATTCGCATGTTCGCCGAGTGATGACATTTCTTGAGCCGACTCACAATGACTGGCCACAATTGGCTTATGGCCAGCACTTACTAAAAGCATGGCATTGTATGCAGCTGGGTTATCTTGAATACTCTTAGGACTGAATCTTAGCTCTGTGTAATAGTGAACGGGAGCTAAGATCTTTGCCTGACTTACATTATGCGCTACTTATGGTTTGGTAATCCCAACCAAGCATGCGTGGTATTCGGACACAAGGCGATCACTTATAAGGCTAATAGGTCGAAGCTGGGCGCAAGAATGTACCGCTAACCTGCGGAATTTTTTTAGATTCTCGGAAACCGTTGTGGTGATTGGCCGTAGGTAGAAAGCAACAATAAAAAGTTAGCGCGATTTGCCTTTTCTAAATCTGCACTCAGGAAAAGCGTTCAATGGAGCCATTTTTGTAACTAGCACAAGTCTTCGATGGAAACATCCGTTTACGAAAACGTTCAAATTCTTGCACGACGCCTGGATTTACATTCCGCAAAGATGTAACAGCTACAGAGCCTGATGGTCTTTTATACGGTTTGGAAAGGGGTTGCTAGCGCCTCAGCCGATCGAATAGGGTCCTGTTCTCTACTCAATTCCCAATTTTCTCGGACAAACTA
>JAFEAV010000164.1 GCA_018266215.1 Cyanobacteria bacterium SZAS LIN-3
AGATATCGGCATGTTTCTTGATTGTTTCTCGGCGGCATCCAGTGATTTCAGCCAGCCCCCTTATCGTTGGGTGCTTGCCAGCCTTAAGCATCTCCTGCAGCCCGTCAGCTATTTTCCGCCTGGCCCGTGCTTCGCTTCGTTGGTTGGCCAGGGCGTAATCGTCAGGACTTAGTATCCGAGTCTCACACAGCCGATTTAGCAGGCGTTCTGTTAGCGGGTACGGTTCTAGTTTTGTCTCCTGAGCCCCCTTGGAGGTCCAAGAACAAGCCCGAATGATTTCGCCCTTTAGTTCACTCCATGCGCCAGAATTTACCGCCCTGGAATGCCCGTTATGCTTCTCTTGTAGCCAGGCGGTAATTAGTTCTGCCCTTGCGCTGGCATTCTTCAAAAATGGTCGTGCCGGCATGCCGGCGGTCTCATCTCCGTACCAGAGATAATGGCCGATACAGAGCACGGCATCATGCCTTTGCTTAGGTCCGGTCAGACCCTGTTCCCAGTATTCGCGGCCTCTTCTGTACTTTTCCCAATCTATGCCAGGGAAGTAGAGCGGCTGAAAATCAGCAGTATCAAGCCGTTTTTGGCGCTCCTGGGCGTGGTTAGTATGTTCGTCCTGGCCCTTGCTTATCTGACAGTCTATGCGCTCTTTCGCTTCATGCCAATTTCTGGAATTAGTTTCCAGATCAGCAAGGAATGAGGCTAGCGCCTCGTCTTTTGTTATTTCTTCCCTGCGCCTAACTACATTGCCGTCTTGATCAAGCCAGGCAAAGCCAGGCTGCATAGGCAATCTAAGAGCCTTGCCGCATGGAAAAACTTCCAGCGTTCCGTCTTTGATTTCATATCGATTGGCCTTGAGCCACTTCTTTAGGGTGGTCTCGACCTCGTGACTGTCGGCCCAATCGGAAAAGAACAGATACAAGTGCCAGCCTCCGGAAGCGCTGCTCTGGTACGGGGTGACGATCAGGCCGACTCTGGTAAGCCTGTAAGTGAGATCGATAAGGTCCAGGGCGTTGTGATATTTGCTGGGTGCGTCAATATCGAGAACAGCATGCCGGGTCTGCTTGCCCCAGTGGCAGCCCCTGAATAGCCCCCGGCCCTCATCTGACATCACCCCGAGGATCTGATCGTCTGATAACGGGCTGGACCACTTCATCCAGCGCTTTTGATTTAGCCGCTTCCAAATGGACGGCCCACGGGTGGGATATAGCCCGCAGATATCCGGAGCCACCTTGTCCGGTGCCTGAAATTTTCTCTCTTGGTCTGATGTTTTTTGGGCTTGAAACTGCGAAAAGTTATCAAAAGCCGCACTGGGCTTGATCGTCGGTCTCTCCTTGCTATCACAAAGCAAAGCTTGACCGTGCAGAAAACATCAGCTACCATTCATTCATCTTCCAGTTAAGTGGCGGCAAACCAAAACCTAAGAAGAACGATTTAGATAGCCTGACCCTTCGCCCGGTCGGGCTTCTTCGTTATTAGGGCAGGCATCAAGCCCGCTTCAGTTTTTAATACTATATCCCCTCGATATTCTTTGCATAAAGGCACCGTATACAGTGGCTTTGCAGTGCCTCGATTATATGATCCCTTAACTAAAAAGGCTAGTTTGACTGGCCTTTAAAGAACCAGCTAGAGAACTTTGTCCACCATCCCGGCTTATGCTGGCTGTCGGTGAGCAACTTTATGGTTTCTTGAGTTGTCTCAACCTGGGCTTGTAGGTAACCGTTGCGCATCAGTAGCGCCTCAATTTTTGCGTCTTTTTCCCGAAGCAAATCCCACAGGCGCTCGTTTTCGGCATTTGTCGCCAAATTGTCGGCACCTGTCGGCAAACCGCCGTCAGTGTCGGCAACTGTCGCGACACTGTCGGCAGGGCGAATATGCGTGTCGGCAGGTGTCGTCGACCATATCATTAATCGCCCAGATTCATCGGTTTTTGACCGCAGCTTACCGCTCTTGGCATATCTCTGAATGGTTCGCTCTGACTTCTTAAAAGAGCTTGCAGCTTCAGCAGCTGTAATCCATTCCCCATTGTCGTCATCTGTCGCGACCGTGCCGACATTCACCGACAAGCTGTCGGCAGGTGTCGGCACAACGTCGAAAATATGTTCCAAGCCGTTGGTATCGGCGGTGGTGAGTGTCTGGTAATCACGGGCGGTGTCAGTCATGGAATGGAGTATAGGGGGAGATGATAGCCCTGTCCAGCTTTCCAAGCATTTTCGAATACGCCTAAAATATATGCTGATAATATCTGTTATGGTGCATTTTCTTTTGCGAGAACCTAAAACACCACCCCAGTAAAGGTTTTCAGACTTCAATTTTTTGAGCACTGCCAGGCAAAAGACAGCAGCGGCTGATAACCAGTGGAATCAGGAGATTTTTGGGGTATTCGATACCTAGTAATGTTTATATGATAATAGATAGTAGAATGAAATTGTGAAAAATCATGGCCAAAGCCGCTTGACTTGCCCTTCTCTTCAGTCAGAAATAACTTCTTCTCCGCTGCTTAAAGTCACCCATTTAGGATTCGTGGCTAAAAGCCTTTATTCAGTGGGTTCAGAAAATTTGGAAAATGGTCCAAGAGGAGTCAAAGTCTCACCGCTTTTGAGTTTCATTCGCATATTGCCTGACTTGAAAAATTGAACAATAATTTCTATCGGAGCCATAAGCTTGCGCTCAAAGGGTTTCACTTGTATGGCTTTGATTATTTCGATAACTTCCCTATCGACTTTTGGGGTCCCAGAGGATTTTGAGACAGTCACATTCCCAATTTTACCCATAGGATCAATCTCAACGACGCAAGACATCGGAAGATGCTTGATCTTTGAATTCCACCATTTACCAAAGGTATTTTGATGAAAGTCCCAGGTCCATCGATTAATAATCTCAGAATCGGAAGCTTTACTTGGATCAAAAGGCTTGACTTGCGCTTGTTCCTCGTCAGGTAGCGGGCAACGGGTCGGTAAGAATTGAGCTGCCAAGGCAGGCGTCATAGAGACGCAAAGAAAAGTGCTGATAATGGGACCTATTTTCGGCCACTTGCTAGTCATGTTCGTGGAATGACTCCAAAAAACTGGGGAGGAGAATCAAATCTCCTCCCCAGTCTAGCATTCAATGGGCTTTACGGCGTCGGGACGACGCGACTGCACATTGTGTCTACAGGTGCCGTTGTTATACCGGCCTGGATATTGGTGCTCCATTCCCTTGTGCAACGGAAAAATGAGTTCACAAAGATGTTGTCAGGCACAATATATGCATAAGGGAAACCAGACCCTGCCGCATATGCCACGTAGGCCAAGGACTGAGCATAAAGCTCTGCCCAACCGTCTTTGCCAAAATCGTTTACCTGTGTTGTGAACCAGTACTCACCGACTGCCCCACTTTGCAGGATCTGACTGTTTTTCATACCTGCATAAATGGGATTCAGGGTTGTGCCAGTGCAAACTTGTGGGATGTTTGCAAAAGGAGCTTGAACTGTACCTGAATTTACACACGGGCTGCGCAGACTGTAAGTAACCGGCGGGCCAGCGTTAGTGACATAGTCTAGGGTAAAGAAGTCATTCAGTACAAACTGAATAAACTTGGCGTATCCAGACTGAAGATTTTGGCCGAGAACATAGTCAAAGGCATGCCCCATTTCATGCATTGTGATTTCGCTGAACGTTGACTGACTGTAAGTACCGCCGGACGTTGTCGACTCCCAAACTGAACTATAAACATTCGGTGTTGTTTTGGTCGAATGCCAGGTGGCGCCAGCTCCTACTTCCGCAGTTGTCTGATTGAAGAAGGTTTGAAAGTTCGACTGGTTGTTGAAAACATAGAGATAAATCCGATTGTTTCCCTTTGCTCTAAGCGTACTCGAAAGGTTACTTAGAACAAGCTGAGATGGAACCATATCCAAACTGGTTGGGGCATTTGGCTCAGTGTTGACGCAGTTCCAGTAGGTGATGGGGAAGGTAGTTGCGCTGCTAGTGCTAGTCAAATATTGCTGACAAACAACAAGATTGATTGTTATTTTGCCATCGAAATCACTGCTAGCAATACTTTTGCCGCCGTCAACTTTCACAAAGAAATTGACGTCCAAAGCAGCGGTGTTGTTATTGATTGATACCCTGCCACCTTCTCCGGTTTTTTGACCAATAGCTTGCATCGTTGCAGTTGTAGAAAGTGATGTAATCAAACCATTGATCTGAATTTCGCCACCATCGCCATCAGCTGTGGTGCTCAGAGCCGAAGCATTGACAGCGAGTGCTGTGTTGACTGTGATGTTTGTAGAAAAGCCGTCAACGAAGATTTTGCCAGCATTTCCTCCCGTCTTGCCACCATTGGCGGTTAAATTGAAACTCTGTCCGGAAGCCCCATTGCCTAAAATAAGCGACGGGGCAGAACCGGGGTCAATTGTGATTGCTGGAAACTCAATCGTGTCGCTAATCGCAGGAACAATAAGTGCCTTCTGAGCTTTACCAGTGCTAGCGGCTGCCGCATTCGCGGAGACTTTTGCTCCGAGAAATGCTGAACCCAGAGACAGTTGGTTATTCGCCTCGATGTCTACGATTCCGCCGTCCCCGGCACCTGTTGCGGGGCCGGTAGCTGAAATCACAAAGGTCTTGGCATTAAAGGAGATCTGGTCGCCTTTAACATACACATAGCCGCCGTCCGTGGTGGTCGCGGTTGAAGTTTTAACGCCGCTTGCATTTAGAGTTACTGTACCGCTGTTGCCAAAAGTAATGGCACTCCCAGAGCCTTGGTTGCTTACATAGACGCCGTGATTGG
>JAFEAV010000165.1 GCA_018266215.1 Cyanobacteria bacterium SZAS LIN-3
ACGATATAGACGGCGGTGCTTCCCATCAAACTGTAGTCGTGGACACCATCATTGGTGCCACTGGTCGAAATCTTACCAACACCATTGGTGCCGCTTGTTCCGACAACAAACGGCATGTTGCCGCCCTGTTTCTGGGCTTCGAGGATGATGTAGCCGCCTAATTTGCTGGTAATGGTACCAGTCTGTAAGGTACCACCGGCATTGATCACGATTGTCCCACCACCAGGGGAAGAAATGGTGGTCGGGGTAGTTGAAATATTGCCCGTAATCTTTACGGACTGCGGGGTTTCTATGTAGATGGTCCCGTAAGTTGTTGATGTCGGCTGCGGCATCGTGACATTACCGGTGATGGTAATTGGCCCTGGTGCCTGAATACTAATGTTTTGAGTGGCGGAAATGCTGTGTGTGATATTGCATGCTGGCGAAGTGGGATCGTCAACAATAATCAAGTTTCCTGTAACCAAGCCTGAGGGGGCATTGGCGCAGTTAACAGCCGTTTGAGCGCTTGCAGGCGCTGCCATGAATAGGCCCGCCGCCGCAATTGCGATGGCAGCAAGCCCAAGTCTTAATTGTCGAATCATTTGATTCTCCGTGTTTGTTGAATTGGTTTTTGGCGACATAAGGACAATTCCTCGGCCGCCGAACGGGGTTTTAGGCAGCATCTCCGATAGCAAGACGCACATGCCGAACGATGTCAGCCAGGAGATCGGCAGTTACTTCGCTGACCGGGCCCTGGATAAGCTGTTCTTTGCCGAGCCGTGAAATGTTCGAAAACTGTGCATAGCTGTCATTGGATAGCCCGGTTTGTCTTGGAGCAACAGCAAGATGGCGGTGCGCATGCGTGGGCGAGCTGGTAAATGGCACCATTAAAACGTCGTTGCTCTGCTCGTTGCGGCTTGTTGGTGACAGGATCAAGCATGGATGCTGGCCATAGCCCTCATCAAAGAGCCAGATCTCGCCGCGCTTTGGAATGGCTGCCCGAGAAGCCTTCTGGACGACATTGCTAACAGCAAGTCTGTCAATTTCAGTGCCCAGGGCGGTGGCTTTATCATTTGAGACGGCCACGATTGCATCGCCGTACTTTTGCGTGCAGGCCACCCATGCTGCGCTTTTGGCATAGGCCAGGGCGACCGTGCCTATCACCCAATAAGGCGCGGTACTGGCGATCACAACGCCTTTGTTTGGGTTGACTGCGGGCGGGACGATTGTCGCTAGCTGCTCGGCAGGCAGTGTCCTTGGGCTGAGAAACTGCACCAAGGTAAAGTGCTCGTCTTCAAATGTCTTGAACGACACACCACGGCCAGAGCCTTCCGGCTTGTTTTGCGGTACGGCGATAGGTCCGAAGTTGGGCGAATTGAGCAGCACCGATTTAGGAGCCAGTGCCGCCAAGATGCAGATATATAGCCAGTATGGCATCACCGCATCGATGAGAAACGAATCGTCAGAAATGCTGAGGCGCAAAGTTCGCAGCGCAATTGTGACCGCCGGTAAGTCCTCCCGCTGCCAGTAAACGCGCCTATCGCCAGGGATGTCCTCGCCGATCATCTCAGCAAGATTTGTGTCTGTAAGAGTAACCATTTTGGTTGGTTTCCTTGTGATGAGCCCTTTTTAGCCCAAGCCGGTCCACACTTAGAGCCGCAAGAAGCAGCTAAAGAATGGAGACTTTTAGTCGGGGGAAGGAATAGAGAAGAATCGACAAGGTTTGAAAGAAAATAAAAAGGGCCCCATAAACCTATGGCTATTGGTTCTCTCCAGTCTTAGCACTTTACACTTCCGAACATGGTTACAGCCGCGATACAGTCACTTAGGAAGCTGCCAGGCCATGAGATAGCTAGATCGTTCAGAAATTGTTATTACTTAAAGCCAGCTCATGCTGCCCCAGCAAGGCGTTGGCGCACTTAGCGCAAGACTCGCCCCAATCACCCATTCGGGGTAAATGACATCCTCACTTACCGGGGGCAATATTCAAAGCCGCTTGCACCCACTTCTCGCCTTGCTTCGCTTCCTCGGCTTCTCGACTCTTTTGCCATTGCGCTTTTGTTTTTGGCTCCAGGGGCTGCTTGTTGGCCAGATAGCTGATTACCTCGTCACTGTTTTCTGTGCCGAGACGGGCATAATACCGGGCTCCTGCTGTAGCCTTCAGGTTAGTGATTACGGCGTCTGCTAGCCAGGTCTGGGCTCCAAGAAGGGTTGTCTCAAGTTGGTCTATCCTTGCAACTAAGTTAGCGTTGGCGTCAGAGCCGCTTTGGCTCCCGGATATGCCAGCGGCTAGCATTTCCTTTGCCAGCTCCGATATCTTGAGCCCCCGACTATCAGCCATCTTTTGCAAGGTATCAAACTGGTCTTGCGGAAGCCTCACGGCCAATACTTGTGTTTTCATCAGTGTTTTACCTTCCCCACCAGCCGCGCTCAAAGTTCTCTCTATCCCGGTCTTCTCTCTCTTTGTCTTCTTTCTTTTGCTTAGCCTTGCGGTCGCGCTCTTTCTGGGCCTCTTCGTTGCGTTCTATCCCCTTCTCAATGCTCTCCCGGCGCTTTTCTTTCTGCTCGTGCGCAGTCTTGCTGTACTTGTCTCCCACGAGCTTGTCAAACTCATCCCAGCCACGCTCAGGCTCTTTCCCCAGGTCGGCCTTGGCCTTCTCCAGGTCTTCCCTGTTGTCTTTCAGGTGGTCGCGGTTTTCAGTTAGCGGGATCGATCGCACAAGCTCATTTGCTAAAGACGCAAATTTCATATACAGGCCCATGGCCGGATTGCTGAAAAGATGCTCCTGCATAGGGTCTAAGACTCTGCCGCCCTCCTGGGCCTTGAGCTGCTCCATTGATTTGCTTCGCTCAGTTTTCTTGAGCGTCTCATTCATTGCCCTATCGATTGCGCCGTCAAACCTGGCCCTGTCTCGGTCTTCGATCCAGCTCCGGAGATTTTGATAGTCTTGAAACGGCAACCGCTCTTTTTTCTCGCGCAGTTCTTTAGCCAGCCCGGCTAGCTTTTCGTAGCTGTCCTGGCTCTTGTACGTCTTGCCGTTGTGCTCAAAGAAGTCCTTTTCTGGCCGGTCTTCTCTGTCGGCTTCTTTGCTTTTTTGCTTGTCGGCTCTAGCCTTAGCTAGCTCTTTGTCTCGTATCCAGCCGCTAAGCTTGGTGTATTGATCCTTTGGTATGCGGTCCTCATAGTTGTCCCAAAGATGCTCGTTGAGGGTGCGCAATTCCTCAAGGCTATTGGCTCTCGACCATTCCCGCCCGGCTGCCTCTATTGTGTCATTGAAGTACGGCTTACCGGGCTCCGGCCTTTCTATGCTTGGCTCTTTCCGCTCAAGCACCCGGTCTTGCTTCCATTTCTTGTACGGCTCTAGTTGCTCGCGGATGATGTTCTTTTTCATCCAGGGTAGCTCAATACCCTCTCTGATCCGCTCTTCCCGCTCCCTTTTCAGGGAGTCCAGCCGCTCGCGTTCCTTAAGTTCTCTAGCCTCCCGGGCGCGTTCAAACTCCCTCGGGTGGTGTCTTTCTATGTACCGGTCGCTAAACTCTTTGGCTTGATCGATGTCTCTCAGGTTCAACGAAACTTCAATGCCATTGCGGTCTTTACCTAGTACAACGACATGGATGTGATGGTGGTCCGTGTTGTTGTGTGCTACGGCAAACCAGTCCAGGTCTGAGCCTTTGTGCCTGCTCATATTTTGCATTACATCGCGTGTGTAGGCTTTTTTGTCTTCTGGTGCGACTTCCGGCGACAAAGTCAGCTTGTGCACAATTACTTTGCTTTTGTCCAGGTCCTTTATCGCCTGCCTCATATCCCGGGCGTTTAGACGGTCTTCGCTATCATTGAACATTTCCCGGCCTTTCTTTTCGCGGTCTTCTCCTGGCCGGTGCTGGATGTATTTGACGTGGGCCAGGGCTTTGCCGATGGCGGCCACCTTGCCCACCCCGCCCTTTCCCCGGGCTGCAATAAACTTGTGCTTTATGACAATCAAGGACTAGGCCTCACGATTTCGCCCAGCTTTTCAGCGATACGCTTTTCGTCGGCGTCCAGGCGCTTCCTCATTTTCTGTTTCGCGGTATTGGCTGCTGACTCAAATTGTCTTTTGGCCGCCTCATTGGGCAAACCCATCCAGGTTAGCTCATACAAGGTGCCGACGACTGCCCCCTGCCTGGCCAGCATTCCGCACACCCGGTTTGTCATTTCCTTTATTGCCAGGACCGTCTCCGACTCCCTGGGCTTGTTCGCAATTTCTGCCTTGTGATCGAGGTACCAGAGCAGGGCTTCCCTTACAAGCTCGGACTTGGTTTTGCCCTCGGCCTTGGCCATGAGGTCAACCCGCTGGAAGTCCTCCCGTGTGACCTTGGTTTCCAGCGTGGGCTTAAATACCCGTTTCTTTGTTTCTACCATGAGTCGGTACCTTTAAGCAGTTATTTTGGGCTATTTTACTCTTAGAGTGGATTTTTTGGTACCATCTCAGTATTACTAACCGGCGCGTTAACAGCGCCTATTTGGCATTCCTGCTCGTTAGAGCGGATGCCTTCATCTTGCCTTACGGCTGTCGCGTTGCAAGCGGCGGCTCGTGCCCTATAATCTTACAATACTGGGCTGTTTACGGCTCAGACTTACTGTGCCCTTTTCTGCCCTACT
>JAFEAV010000166.1 GCA_018266215.1 Cyanobacteria bacterium SZAS LIN-3
ATCAGAATGTCACAAATGAACTGCAACGCCCTGCGCCAAGGTCATACCTCTTCCAATACTTTCTTCTCATTTCCTGACTTCTTTGACGCCATCAGCGTAGAATTGGATGAAATTTGAATGTAATCCGAATTTTAGCCCAGCGGCGGCACTGCACGACTGCGGTGACGAGAAAGGCCAGCCGAAAAGTCGTCGTGTGCCGCTCTGTAGTCGTCCACCTCAAGATCGAACCCAAGAAAGGGCCAAACACAGGCTCATACAGGGGTGGACTGCAACAGCGCGCTCATACCCGCGTATGAGAGCTCGACTTCCCGAGGACTTTGAAAATCCCAATTAAATCGAGAGTTATGGAAATTAAAAGAGAACGTGACGTTAATGAGTCGCCCAGTTTACTCCTCTCCGCAGAATCCTTTCCCACTCCTTCAACGCGGATCAATTTTTCAAAGGCTGGGACTCGATTCCTTCTCGGCCCATACAGTGCTTGCGCCGCACGCAACAAATCGTCACAGCGACGATGGCAACAAACCCGAGGACTCCGAAAACGATCAAACAAACATATAGAGCTGCAACACGTCAACTTCATTAATACGAGCAGAAACATTTTTCCTACCCGTATTTTTACAGCAGCAGCAACTCAAATCTGGATCTCCTAGGTGACAATACACGGCGATGCACTCCGAGGAGGCCGCATGCAGCTCCAACAGCACCAGCAGTGTCGCAAGTGTTCTGATCATGCTTTAAAATGGGTGTTCTCCTCGGAGAGATGCACAAGAGGTTCTCTACGACAGGAGCTCAATGCACATGTATGCTCGTTTCATGCTTTCCTTCTAAAGCAACGAAATCATGAGATGAATGCTTCCGAAGTATTTTCACGCATACGATGCGTATGATGGCGAGGAAGTGCCGTTTGCCGCCGGTTTCGTTTGCCGCGCGCGATCAGTTTGATACGCCGTACTAAGCCTCTGGCGCGACTGCTCTCCGGGGATAAGTCAAGATACGTTGACGGCAAGCTCTCCGATTGATTTTTGTCCTTGCTTTGGCGGCCATGAAAAAATGACGACGCGCGGAAACTGCGCGGAACCACCGGGTTGTCAAGGAAACTGACGAGATGATTTTTGTGGTAGCTACCCCGCGTGTGCCTCGGCTCCCCTCAAATTAATATGAACGCTTTCTGGGCGCTCGCGATCGTCGTTTTCCTCTTCTGCGAAGGTAGTTATACCGCGTATGATCCTCCGAAAAATGCTTCGTGCCCCGTGTGCTTCGAAAGTGCCCCCTTTACGCCCTGCTACAGCTGCTCGGACTGCCAGATCTCTGAGCAACGGGAAATGCTCTTGCGGCGACGGGTCACCTTGCCAAGTAATACCAGACTCGTGCTGCGGTAATTCTCGAGGCATGCGGCTCGTACATTCCTCTCTCGGTAAGAGGCGACGCCCGAAAAATACGTTGCAAACCCATGCTCTTTAGATGGCTACGAGCTGAGCTGCCTCTGGAACGTCTCTTACGTGAGCGGGCCACGGCAGAGTATTTTTGCGTGTACCAGCTTCGGTCCAGCACCCTCGGAATCGCTCATTGCCAACGTCAGTGCCCAGTTCTCTCTCACAGACTCGACCACTTTCAACGTTCGCCTGAATCCCTACTACCAGCCTCCCATCGACTGCTCGGCGAACCCCGGCGACTTGTTTTCGAGCAACTGTGCGGGTGACTCTGGCTGCACCGTCAATCAGCAAGTCTACAACCACGAGAGCTACATGCGCGGCCAACTCCAGGTGGAGCTTCATTGCGAGAACTGGGTGGAGCCTTGCTACTCCTCTGGACAGGCCCTGGTGACGACCTACTGTGATCCCACTCAAATGCCCTACTGCGGTTGCTCCTGAGAATCGCGCGTGTAATGACTCAGAAATGAATGAACTGAGGATTTTCTGGCTGCAGTTTGACTTTCGCCTGAACGGCTGCGCCTCCTTTCTTTTGTTTTCCTTGTTTCTTTTCAGTTTTTAGCGTGACTCAACTCCTCGGCGACTAGTCATTTTCATGAGGGGCCACAGTCTGCGTCTCGGGGGATATTTTCAAAGAATGCGTCGACTTTACTTTGCGAGTGCGTTTGATGAGGCCGAGCTCGGCCAGAGTCCACTTGCGGCGTATGCTTCTCGGTGTCCTGCGCTGCCCGAGAGGTATGCGGAATTTCGCATTATTTAGCTTTCTTAATTTCTTCAGGTGCTGATCCAGCTCGAAAAGCGTCGAACGCTGGCTCGGGTATGTCGCGTCGTTCTTTGAGCGTTGTAGACTTTCTAAATTTATTTTCAGCAAGTTATCCCGGTAAAATCTACGTTTGAGTAATTTTCCAGTTGGTATTTCAGTCAGCCGGTATTGCGGCCGCGAAAGCTCGCCTTCTTCTTCGGGCTTTGATATACTCTTCACACGGTAAATCTCGCGACTCCAATTGGTAAGGTATGCCTTGGCAAAAAGCTTGTTCTTGCGCTTCTTAGGATGCACGCAGGAATCTAAACGCACGTGGTCGCCGACTTGGAGTTGTTCAAAGTTCCGGCGCGATCTCCGCAGCGTGGTACGTGCTTTCTTTGCGATTTTCTCTGCCGCACTCTGGATTATGGCTTCGTTTGTTGTCCTGTGCAGTGTTTGCGGTTTAAATCCAGTGGTGGAGTGCACGCCCGAGTTGTAATTCTCGAGTAGCAGCGGCAGTGCCTTGATCCAGTTGCGCGTATTGAATTGCGTCATGTGGGCAAAGAGCATGCGCTTTAGCGTGCGGTTGAAGCGTTCGATGCAGCCGTTTGACTGAGGCTTGTAGGGCAGCGAGAAGATCTGCTTGACGCCGTGCTTTTGGAGCATGCGGGCCACCTCCTCGCTCGTGAACTCACCGCCGCGATCCGATTGCACGGAATTCGGCGTCGCTGAGGGGTCCTCGCGCAGCCGCTGCTCAAAGGCTGCGGCCACGGTCTTTCCTTGCTTGTTCTTCAGCGGTGCGACCCAAGCTTTCTTGGAGAAGACATCAATGACGGTGAGCGCGTAGCAGTGGCCGCGATTGTAGCCTTTGAATTGACTCAGGTCAATGAGATCGCATTGGCCGCGTTGGCGAGGCGCGCTGGCAACAACGGGCTGCACCACGCGTTCCTTTCGCACCGGCAAGTGCAACTGGTATGTCTCTTGATTGAGCAGGAAGGCCTGAACGCTGCGGCGCGAGATGCCCACGTATAACTCCTTGACACGGCTGTAGAGTCGATCTCGTCCTGGATTCGCGCCCGTTCTCGGATCCTCGTAAAGGACGGAGAGCACTTCGTTGATTCTCTCTTCGGGTATGATCTCTCGCTTGCCGATGAAGACCTTATTGTCCTTAATCGTGCGGCAGTATTGCAGCAACTTGATCGCGCTGCGGCCTTCGCGGATCCGTCGCAATTCCTCCTCGGTCCATTGATACGCGTTCAAGGTATGCAGCGTTGGTAGCATTCTTTCTCCAGCAAGTTGTTTGAGGCCCTTGATTTTCTTTATTTCCGAATCAGTTTCTCGTGCGCAGCGCGGTAGCGGCTTTCCTTCGCTGCGCACGCAGCCCGCCCATCCCTATTCGTTGCGGTTGATGTGCGTAGGTCGCCGCGGAAGCCGTACCCCGGGACCCACGCCGCAGCTTGCACCGCCGTTGCCACCTTGCGTTCACGCCGCCACGAGAAGGTGGGACCCCGCATGCTTTGGCTTCCATTTAAGCGGTAAACGCTTCGCATCCCCTCCGTTTATTATGAGTGCGAGGCTCGATCCAGAGGATTGCGGCCGCGCGCAAGCGGCCGAAGTATTAGCCTTTTGCGGTGTGTGTGCGCGCGTGCGCGGGGAAAGACTCGTTTGCTGGACTATGCAATGGACTTATCCCGCGCCCGCGGTTTTAACGCGTCCACCAGCAGCGATTACTTCGGAGAAATTTTATATTAAACAGCTGACCGACGGTGGACGTCGTGGCTGCGAACAATCCAGCCCGGACCGTAGGTCTCGAGCCCTTTTTGGCACTGATTTCAGATCTCACCCGCACTGTTTTTTTTTTTTTAATGGGGTGCGCCCCGGAGCTCTGGGAGCTCAAGAGCGTGGCGTAATTTATGTCCACCAGCAGCGACTCATGCAGAAACATATATAAAGATGCCGAGCCTGGCGGGACGTTGCTGGTCATCGAACGGGAGGTGGCTTCAGCGGAGCTTTCTTCGTTGCCTCTTTCTTCATGCGACCCGGCAACATAGCCTCACCGGACCGCAATAAGCCTCGCATCGCCTGAGTGCGAACTCTTTCGATGGTTGATTGCCGTCCACCAGGCTGACGAGTTCAGGTGAATTTCTATTATATATAGCCGAGGGCGGTGGACGCATCCACTAGGAAATGGCATCGCCCACCGGCATCCAGCGCCCGCGGCCGACTCCGTTTCAGTGACACCGCGTCCACCAGCGCGTCCAAATTCATGCAATATTGTAGAAGGAAGATGGCGGAGGACTTCATGCCTCGGCATCATGCTTGAACGCGGCCCTGACCATCCGCAGCCAGCGCCAGAGGAGCTCGGC
>JAFEAV010000167.1 GCA_018266215.1 Cyanobacteria bacterium SZAS LIN-3
GGCTGAGCTGGCGGAGCGCAAGATTGACCTGCCGGTTTACTGGGGCAATCGCAACTGGCACCCCATGCTTGCTGACACATTGAAAGAGATGAAAAAGGACGGCATTAAACATGCCCTGGCATTTATTACCTCGGCTTACTCGTCCTATTCCGGCTGCCGTCAGTACCTGGAAGATATAGAGAAGGCCAGCGCCGAAGTGGGCGACGCGCCTCAAATTGATAAGCTGCGCGTCTTTTACAACCATCCCGACTATATTGAGGCCAATGCCCAGAACCTGGCAGCAGGTCTGGACCAGTTCAGCCCGGAAGAGCAAAAATCCCTGCATATTGCCTTCACCGCCCACAGCATCCCCATGGGCATGGCCGACAACTGCGAATACCAGAAACAATTGCTTGAGGCCTGTCGACTGGTGGCCGAGTCCCCGCTGGTAGCCAATAAGTTTGCCACCCAGGCACTGGTGTACCAGAGTCGCAGCGGTCCGGCCGCTCAGCCCTGGCTGGAGCCTGACATTCTGGACCATATTAAGGATATGCAGGGCCAGGGTATGACATCGCTCGTCGTCCATCCGATTGGCTTTGTCTCCGATCATATGGAAGTCCAGTATGACCTGGATACCGAGGCCAGCAATCTGGCCGGGGAACTCGGCGTTAAGTTTGTGCGCACGGCCACCGCCGGAACAAATGACCTGTTCGCCAGAATGATGGGAGATTTGGTACAGGAGCGGCTACAATCTTTAGATGTGGGCGAACGCAAAGTAGTGGGCACCGCCGGTCTAGCACCGGATCAGTGTAATCCCGGTTGCTGCGCCTATACTCCCGCCCGTCCGCCGCAAAGAGCGGCAACTTAAGGGCCACCTTAACGGGTGATACACAACAGGTGACCTGGTGGCAAAGAAGAAAATTATATTGCCATTATTCCCGCTACCAGATGTGGTGCTGTTTCCCGGTTGCCCCTTGCCTCTGCATATTTTTGAACCGCGCTACAGGCAGATGGTCAATACCTTGATGGAAGGCGATAAGACATTCGGTGTACTGCTCTACGACCCGCAGACATCACAGGCCGCTTCGATCGGATCCACTGCTGAAATACTGGAGTGTGAAAAATTACCCGACGGCCGCATGAATATTTTCACCCTCGGTCGCAGACGTTTCCGCGTGCTGCGCACCATCGATGATAAGCCGTATTTGCAGGGTGAAATCGAATGGCTGGAAGACCAGCCGGCGGACAGTGATCTCAAGCCTATTACCAGGGAAGTGCTGGAGTATATTCGAGACATTCTCAGGCTTTCAAGCAAGCTCACAGAACGCGACGTTGATATGCCCGACGACCTGCCGACAGATCCGATCGACCTTTCCTACTGGGTGGCTGCCACCATGTACAGTGTGGCCGAGGAAAAACAAGCTCTTCTCGAATCTCAGGACACCCTGGCCCGCCTCAATAACGAAGCACGGGTACTGCAGGTAACAACCAAATTTCTAGCGGCACGCAGCGCCCTCAAAGACGCCGTCGGCTAGCGATCTCGGTTAATAGTAGTCGTGGTGCACTTCTTCCTGGAAGTCCAGACGGTCCAGATAGTTGGTAATGACCCAACCATGTCCCTGCATGGCCAACTCCATATCGGCCGGCGCTGAGAGATCGTTGTGACGCATGATGCCGTACGGGACACCAGCTATTTCGTGGGCAGCCACGCGATCTATTGATGTGGGCATTCTAAAAATCGGGTGCTGTTGATTGTTCGAGTGGTTGTGGTCATAGTGCGCCACCCCGCCGGCAGAGGGCTCGATGCGATAGACGCCGCCGCCGCCGACATTACCGTCGTCCAGGTTGCCGGCCACGTTTTGTCTGGCCTGATGTTTAGCGGCGATGTAGTTGCGCAGGTCGTGCCAGTTTTGCATCTCGTCAGGCGCTTTCACCTGCTGCAGTTCCGGCGTCGGCGGCAACTGGATTTTTTGGGCCACCGGCGTACCGCTGTCATTGAGGAAGCGGAATTCCTTACTGCCGTCGGCCTTTTCCACCAGTCTTATGTACGCCAGCTTGTCCGGAATCTTCACTTCGTGAATCTTGTTGCTGCCCGGCAGTTGCATCACCACCCGACCGCTGTGCTCTACCCAGGTCTGCAGACCGTCTTTATGCGGGAAGTGCATGTATCCTTCCTGCACGTTGTCCAGCATATGAAGGTGATCGCCATTGCCCAAAAGCGCACGAATTGTATGACCGCTGTTGTCGACTTCCAGGTCGGCTGCAAGTTTGTCGTTGAAGCGAAATTGTTTCAAACCGTTGGGATACTCGGTCATCACCAGACGATTGATGGGCTGACCGAGGTCAAATCTCCGGCCCTCGCCGGAGGCAAATCCGACTGTGACCTTGCCGTCGGAAGCGATTGTGGTTATGGCGCCGGCGTCGTGGCTCACCTGCACTCTGCGCCCGGCAGGAACATGATCAACCGTGTGGATGACCTCGCCCTGGAAGCCCTGGCCGGTCTTTACCCGGATGCCGTCGCCCGATATTTTGACGCCGTCGGCGCTCATCTGCATGACATTGGGCACAATGGGCTCGGCTTTGGGCCGGGGCATGACACTTTCTATGCGAAACCCGGGAGTGCGGCCGCCGACTCCGGCATAGGCAGGCATCATCCCGGGAGGAAAATCACCGCCGCCCATGAAATCGCCCAGACGTTCTTTGGCCAGATTGAGGGTGGAAGCCAGCTTCAGCTGCGAAAATTCCGCCGGCAATTTTTCGCCCAGTTTGGCTCCGCCTGCTCCGGCGGCGGCCATCAAAGCCGTGTCGAAGATCAAGGGGCCGAGTTGCGCTTTGAGCTGGTTGCGGCTTTCTTCCAGATTGCCGCTGTTCATACGGCCGAGGATATTATTGGTCTCAATGCCGGTCTCGATCACATGTTTGCCGAAGGAAACCGTGCCCACTGCGGCAAAAGCCAGAGCCGGCGCCTTGGTCCACACCGGACCGCGCATGGCGACGCCCAGGGCCACAGCACCCAGGACTTCCGTAGCCACCTGACCGGGATGGTTAACAATCTGGTCCAGTCCGTTTTGAACGGTACCTTCTAATGCCGCGCCCAGCGTTACTGCGGTCTTCTGGCCGAAGCTGAGATCCGACCGCGGCGATTCCAGGAAATCGCGGGTCAGCGCGGCGGCCGCCTTCTGCGCATTTGCCTCGGCCGGGGTCATGGAGTTGCGCTCCAGCCCTGCACTATCACTGCTTAATTCGTTATTCGCCACTGCCAGCCTGTTGTAAAGCTTCTCATGGAGTTGATTTTCGCCCGGCTGAGAGCTGAGGTAAAGGGGGGTAATACGTAGCGGGGTTCGGCATTTGCGTACATTTACAAGTTCTGCCCCTTGGCGGCGGCGTCTAATGGCACTGTCCTGCCCTTCTGCTATAACTATCCGAAATTAGCCTCGCTGTAAGGAGCATAGATTGTCTACCAAAGCTCAAAACCTGACCGGCATCGGTCTGACATTGGCTGCAATAGCCACATTAGCGACGACCGCCTGCTCGCAAGCCACCGAACCCAGCTCGACGGCCTCGCAAGCTTCGTCTTCCAGTTCGATGGACGCCCAGGCCGGCGGACAGACAGACCTGGCCGCAAAAACGACCCCCAGTGGTCTCAAATATGAGGACCTCAAGGTCGGCACCGGCCCCAGCCCCCAACAGGGCCAGACTGCAGTGGTCAACTATACCGGCTGGCTCACCGACGGCACCAAGTTCGACAGCTCCATAGGCAAGCAGCCTTTCGAATTTCCCCTCGGCGCCGGACGCGTCATCAAGGGATGGGATGAAGGCGTAGCCACAATGAAAGTCGGCGGCAAGCGCAAACTGACAGTGCCTCCGCATCTCGGATATGGCGCCAATGGCTTCCCCCCGGTCATTCCACCTAATTCGACTTTGATATTCGAAGTTGATTTACTCGGCGTCAAATAGCCAGGCAACTTCAGAGTAGAGTTCACCTTTTACAGGAGCGTAAAATGTCACAAGTTAGCACCGCCACCGGTCTTCAATACGAAGACATGAAAGTCGGAACAGGCGACAGCCCCAAACCCGGCCAGACTGTTGTTGTTCACTATACCGGTTGGCTGACCGACGGTTCCAAATTTGACAGTTCTGTCGATCGCGGCCAACCTTTTGAATTTTCAATCGGTCGTGGCCAGGTTATCAAAGGCTGGGACGAAGGTGTCATGTCCATGAAGATTGGCGGCAAGCGCAAGCTGACCATTCCGCCGGATCTCGGCTACGGTGCAAGAGGCGCCGGCGGAGTAATTCCTCCCAACGCCACCTTGATCTTCGAAGTCGACCTCCTCGGCCTCAAATAATCGGAGAAATTGAGACTCAGGGCGGCAGGTGACCATGCGCAATATCAAAACCAAGTCTAAAACAGTAGCATTCGCGCT
>JAFEAV010000168.1 GCA_018266215.1 Cyanobacteria bacterium SZAS LIN-3
GGCGAACGACGTCCAGTCGGCCTGAGGTAATACGCAAGACAGCCACTCGAAGGGGCGCGACGCACAATACGTCGTGAGTCGCGCCCCACCCTCTTTTCAGACATCCATCGCCGCGCTTTTCTTTTTCAATTTTTATACTATCTCTTATAATATTAACCAGGGAAACCGTTACACTGAGCCGTCTTCCAGTAAATACCCTGGGATTCTACTGGGGAAGCAAACGGTCCGCAGCAATTCAAAATCTTGTTAGTCTGGCCCTATGAACAACAAACTGAGAATGTCTCTGTGCCTTCAGTTGTCTATATTCGCACATTACTATGTGCTCAGTTCGGTCTGCGCCGAAGTGCAAGCCCAGAGCGTACGCACCAATCGAGAGACAGTAATACAGACATTGAACGTAGCTCGCCGTGCCGAAATTGACGTAGCCCCCTACTTTGAAAGAATGGCACAGGCACCACTTAATGCCGAGTACGACAAGAAGATCCAGTACGGTCGCGACATCCAGAACGGACTGACGAAACTGGCTGAGGATTTGCAGAGCGACCTGGACCAGAGCGCAGATTGGCAGGCTTTCCACAAACGAGAAGATGCCGTTCTCATCCTCGCAACGGGGATGGACGGAAACATAGACGAAGCAGCCATGATTGCCCGAGACGGACAGGCGGAGATATGCCGACACTTCGAGCGGCAGGGAAAGTTGCAATCACTGCGAGGCCGAGGCCGCATCGACAGGAAAGAGGCGGAGAACCTTTTTCAATCATGCCTTTACCTGCAAGAGCAAAAGGCGCCAGTGAAACTTTTATCGCCCGCCTCCCACCGCGGTTCGCTCTATACCGATTATAACGGCCAGACATCGTGCGACCTGCTGGCGGTCGAAGACGGCAACAGCAATGAGCATAGGAGCCGTGAGATGGCGCTCAGCGTGCTTAAACAACTGCTGTCCACAAAAACCCAGGGGAGCAAATAAGGTCGTCTACTTGAGGAAAAGAAAACCGCCACCGTATTCAGTGCTTATACTATAACTATTAATAATAGAAAGCAAAAAAGCAAGGCCTTAAAAAAAATGCGGTGAGCGGCACCAATCCAGAGGATCAGCACCGCCCACCGCCGACAAAGTTGTCCTACTGACCGTCCGCGTGCTCGAAGACGAGCGCCAGAGTGGTCATGAAATAGAGCATACCCGACACCAGTCCCCACATCTGCACCTGCGCGTCATGCGTGTTGGCGGAGATGGAGAAAAAGGTGATCGTGAGAATGGCAGTGATGGCGCCGGTGATGCGGTCAGCGACCGAGGACACAGGCCCGACAGGTTTGATGTTTCTGGGCATGGCCTCAGGCTCCTTCTTCTTCGGTTTCCGCCTTCGGCAGAACCAGGGTTTTGACGTCGAACTTCGACGGATACTTGGCCAGCAGTGCCTGCCACTCATCGGCGAGCACGGTCTCCTTGTCCATCAGGATTTCCACCAGAGCTTCGAGGCGCTCGCGGTCAGCCTTGACGATGTCCTTGGCGGCCTTGTAGCAGGCACGGGTGATGGAGCGCCATTCACGGTCGATCTCGTTGGCGAGATCAGGGCCGATCTGGTTGGGACCACCGGAGGTACCCATGGCGTCCTGACGGTCGCCGACGGAGATGTGACCCAGGCGCGACATGCCCCAGCTGACCACCATCTTGCGAGCCATGTCCGTGGCCTGCTGGAAGTCATTGCTGGCACCGGTGTCGCAGGTGCCCAGGATCACTTCCTGAGCCGCACGGCCGGCCATCATCGAGATGATGCGGGCAAGAGCCTGGTCACGGGTGAAGCTCACCCGATCGTTTTCGGGCAGATACTGCACGTAACCGAGCGCGCGGGAGCGGCGCATGATCGTGATCTTGACCACGGGGTCGCAACCATCGAGCACAGCCGCCGAGCAGGCGTGGCCACCTTCGTGGACCGCCGTGTTCTTCTTGTCGAGCACGCTCATGCGCGCTTGCTTGGATTCGGCGGCATTGCCGTAGCGGACGAAGTCGACGGCCTCGTCGAAGTGTTCGAGCGTGATGACGGGGCGCAGAATTTCCTTCACCTCCGCGGCGGTCTTACCCGACGCGATCAGCTCGGCCCGCAGCTCGTCATAAGCCTCGGCGGCGACGATGGCCGCGCGATTGCAAACGCCCTTGATCTCAGCGCCACTGTAGCCGTAGGTACGATGCGCCAGAGCGGCCAGGGTAACACCCTCGCCCAGAGGACGCTTGCCCAGGTGGATCTTGAAGATCTCTTCGCGACCGGCCTTATCCGGCAGGTCCACGGCCACATGGCAGTCGAAGCGGCCCGGACGCAGCAGGGCGTCATCGAGCATGTCGACGCGGTTGGTAGCGGCGATGACGAGGATGCCCTCGTTGCCGATCATGCCGTCCATCTCGACCAGAATCTGATTCAGAGTCTGTTCGCGTTCGCTGTTGCTGCCGGCGGAGGTGCCACCACCGCGCTTCCCACCAACAGCATCGATCTCGTCGATGAAGATGATGTGGGGCTTCTTGGTCTCGGCCACTTTCTTGCGAGCGTTCTCGAAGAGGTCGCGCACACGAGAGGCACCGACACCAACCAGCATCTCCACGAAGGAAGAACCGGAGGTGATCGAGAACGTACCGTCCGACTCACCGGCCACAGCTTTGGCCAGCAGGGTCTTACCCGTACCGGGCGGTCCGATCAGGAGAATGCCCTTGGGCATCTCCGCCTCGAAGAGGTCATAGACCTCCTTACCGACCACGCCTTTGACGACGCGCTTCAGTTCCTTCACGGCTTCCGGGCAACCGGCGACATCCGTGAACTTGGTCGGCTTGATGCTCTTGCGGACCGCATCGGCATCCTTGGCGCGGGCGCTGCCCATGCCGGTGATGCCCTTCATCTGCTTCGCCTGACGACGCTGAGCCATGACCATCAGTCCGATGAAAGCACCGAAGATGAGCAGGGTCAGGGCGTTGTCGGTCATGAACTTGGCGATCGGATCGACCTTGACCTCCTTCACTGCGAAGGGGATCTTGTCGGCCAGGGCACGAGCGCGAAGCTCTTGCTTGCCGCCGTCGTCCGGGGCCTGCACCACGAAGTCGGCACCGCCGACCCGCGAGACGCGGACATCGTTGCTGCCGTTGGTGAAGGACAGGCCACGAATCGTCGTGGGCTGAGCGTCCATGAGCTGGATCAGCTCATACATCGAGACGGAAGGAGAAGAAACAGCCGAGCCACCGCGACCATAGTGGGCGGGGGCGGCGGGCGGCGCACCGGGCTGGACGCCGTTGGGGGTGCCGGTGGCAGGAGAAATCGGGGCGGTGGGAGCCGTTGCAGGGACGTGTCCGCCGCGAACATAGGGGTGGCTGGGGGGCGTGCTGATCTCACCAGGCGTGACGAAACGGCTCGCCAGGAAGCCAATGACAGGGATCAGCAGGATCCAGATGATCAGTTTCTTTGTCTTTCGAGTCATGATAAAACTCTTTCGGGTTATGGTCAGACCGGCGTTGCAGGCGGGGCTGACGTGATAATGAGAGAACCAGGTCTACTCGTGGAGGCCTTCCAGATCGAACGGAAACTTAGCGCGGTCTCACATGGCATCACTGAAGATGCGAGGAGGAGAGCGGGAAAAGCACTATGAAACGACTGAAGAGACCTCGAAGAAAATCTAAAGGAAATGTGAATATCTCAAACATACGGTCAGTAGATGCGCGTTTCAAAAGAAGCATTTGCTCACCTGAGGACGCGCGAGAGATAACGGCAAACCCGGAAACGCCCAACTGTCTCTATTCCGAGGTTGAAAGCGACCTGCCCTGATACATTTCTTGACATCTTTAAGAGCACGGTTAATGTAGAGCAGTTAGCGCAATTAATGACAGCTGCACAAAACTCGAAAGCCTTACCCAGCGTTCCTTATCGCCATTTCATCAAAGACTGGTCAATTCTCAGAATTACACTATATGACTTAATAGAAACGTTGAAAAAAGGTAAGCTGTCACTGGCGACCGTTCAGCGGTTCAGGTTGTTGTTCCAAGGTAGAAA
>JAFEAV010000169.1 GCA_018266215.1 Cyanobacteria bacterium SZAS LIN-3
ACACTGTTGCATGACGGTAGAGTACTCGCAAGCGGCGGAATCACGCACAAAGTAGGGCAGTACGAGCCCACTGGCGCTTTGGCGATTATTGATCCCAAAAAGAAGACAGTTAAAAGACTTTCTGGCTTGCAAATACCTAGAAATGATAATGCCGTCGTACAATTGAATGACGACCGAATTATTTTCATTGGTGGCGAAACATTAGAAAAATTTGCCGACGGTGGAACCGACAACCTTACAAATACTGTTGAATAGCTGGATTTGCAGACAGGTAAGACTAAGATCCTTGGCCGCATTCTTGTCCCAAGGCACGATGTGATTGCGGAAGTTATTGGCGCCAGAGATATTCTGATTGTTGGTGGTTGGAATGAAAGAATTATCGCACGGGATGAAAGGTGGTGGCCCGGTGCTGAGATTTTTCGTTTGCCTGGCGAGCCAAAGAAATAGCAGCCATATGATAACGCTTGGTCCGATAAGAATGGAGCCAAATTTTTAGAGTCGAAATGTCAATCCTTGAGGTTGTGACCACCAACTATGCCCAGACCCTCAAAACTTATTCTGTTGCCGGTCATGCTGTTTGTAGCCGTTTGCCTCGATGTGGGGCCAGGGGTGGGGCAGCAAATAAAGCCGACGCCGAAGACGGGCGTATCGGCAAGTGAGACCATGCACGAACTGTCACCACTAGATTCATCTTTGGCACCTGGAAAATTGTTTGACAAAGAGAAGTGCTCGGCGCTTCTAATCAAGGACCATTCAACCCACTGGAACAAACTTCCTGCGTGGTTGGTGGGGACTTGGACTTCCAGGGATGAACAGTCAGAAGACGAAGGCAAAACAGCACATCTTGAGTACTGGGCGATCTGCCGCATAATTGTAGGGCTTGCAGACAAAACAGGACAGGTCTGGTCGCACTATACCGCAGGGGAGTGGGCTCAAGGCGTTGACGGGTCGCGTCTTGATTGCTACTTGGGTTGCACAGAATCTTCGCCATCCCCTGACGAGTACCGTTCCGAATTCGAGAGTATCTCTTTTCAGTTGGACGGCTTATCCCACTTGATCCAGTCATGCAGCAGAAGATTGACTGAAGATACTTATTACTTGATTTCTCCCGGAGTTGTGCGACTGAAGGAAGTCCACAGGAACTACGACTGGCGGGGGCACCAATTAGACTCATCTGAACGCGAGTGGAACTTACTCAAGTCTGGGGAATTTGCGTCAGATTTAACACAAACCACTGGCGACAGCAGACCTCACTATCCTCTATTTGTCCAATTCCTGAGAGACAACGGCATGACCGACCGGATACCGGATGCGCCTCCTGCGGCACCGTGAGTGGTTCCGGGCTGCGCACCCTGTCGATTAAAAGCCTAAAGGCGTGGTTTGATGCGTAAGATCACGGCTGCGCATACGCTTCTTGTTTCAGGAGTAGGTGAGTACTGCTACAAACCACACTGAGGCACTATTAGTGGTGGCGCTTTAGAAATTCGTTGTATTCATCAACAGCCTGTTTTACTTCTTTGTGCTCAGGACCGAAAAGTTCTTTAGACGCTTTGATTGAGCGCTGATAGAAAGCTTGGGCTTCGCCAAATTTGCCCTGCTCTTTCAAACATCGCGCAATATCAAGGCAACGACGGGCTTCCGCATCAGTAAGTTTGAGAGTCTCGGCGATGGAGAGAGCTTTGGTGAAGGCCTCTTGCGCTTCAGGATAGAGCTTCAAAGCATAAAGTACCTGCCCCTTGGAACGCCAGGCGTTTTCTACGAAGCTATGCACAGAACCCACCACTTGGACTTTGATATTAATAGCCTGGTCCGCATGAGTTCTTGCCAGTCTTTGTAATTCCTCCATTTCGCCGGTTAACCTATCAATCTCGGCAGCTCCAATTCCATTTTTCTTGCCTGCCTGAATAGCCTTGAAGGTGCGATTGGACTCTGCTATTTCCAAACGGGCCAGGTATTCTAAGGTGTTGGCATGACGAAGAGATTCCTGTGGCTCTACTCGCGCCACCTGCGCCAGCAGTTGATAGGCTTCATGGTCAGAGCAGTCTCGGAGAAAGAGCATCACGCCTAGTTCGTACTGAATGTCAGCCAAAAGCTGGGGCGTGGCCCCGGACCCTTTGGCAAGTGCCATAGCCTGACGTATCTCAGCTTCGGCTGCGCGCTCGTCGATGGCCCTCAGCCCCATGCCGTGTCGAAACGCTTCAGTCCAGGGATAAACCTGAGCAGGCTGAGGAAGCTTTATAATGGGGAGTGCCAATAGAACTACACTTAGTGTGGAAATTAGGACGAAAGAAGCGATCGAAAAGAGCACAAGCTTGCTTGTCTTGGCTCTGCGCGGCTTGCTGTAGAGGTTGGAAGCAGCAACGGTCGCGCTTCCTGTGCTGACTGCCTCCAGATCATTCAAGAGGTCTTTTACTGCCTGGTAGCGAGCCTCGGGCTCTTTTTCCATGGCCCGAAAAACAACACGCTCCAGGGCATCGCTCAGTCGAGCCGTCTCATTGGCCTCGCGGAACGGCGTCGGCGGCTTGCTTACCTGAGCCATAAGCAAGGCAAAGGTGTTGTCTCCTGAAAATGGCGGTTTGCCCATGAGGCACTCATACATCAAACAACCAAGGGAATAAATATCACTGCGCTGATCGACTTTCTGCCCCTGACACTGCTCGGGGCTCATATAGAGCGGCGTGCCGAATATTTCACCGGTTTGCGTCAACTTGGGAGAGTGGTCATCTTCACTCTCATTCATTACTTTGGCGATACCGAAGTCGACAACTTTTGCGTGCCACTCTCCTGAGGGACGTTTTTGCAGAATTATATTTGAAGGCTTTAAATCCCTGTGGATGACGTTGTTTTCATGGGCATGAAGCAGGGCTCTACCGATTTGCTGAAAGATGGAAAGCGCCACATCCTCGGGCAGGACCTTCATCTCTTCTATCAAGCCCGAGAGGGTGACGCCCTCAATATAATCCATGACTATGAAAGGATGACCACCTTCGGTGAGGCCGAAGTCATGAACGCTGGCGATGTTTTCATGGGAAAGGTGGCTGGTGGTTCTGGCCTCTTGTTGAAAGCGCTGAAATATCCTGGAATGGCTGCTGTATTCTTCCTTCAAAACCTTAATGGCTACTACTTTATCGAGAAGCAGGTGTCTGGCTTTGTAGACGATTCCCATGGCACCCTCACCGAGGGTACCCAGGATTTCAAAATTGGGACCGATAGGTCCGACTGATTTGGTCGTACCCTCGAAATTTACCAGAGTGAAATCGGTCTCGACGATCTTCTTATCGGTCATTGCCGGTGTTTGCCTGAAGATTACCAGTGGTGAAAGGGGGGAAATGGGAGCCTGTTTCAGCGGGAGTCGCTAGTTTGCACGTTTAATATTCCCAGTTTGCCTAAACCAAGCACATCATCATCGTCGTTTAAGGGATTTTTGGCGCAGACGATTTTCGAAATCTCGAAACGCTTTTTCAGCCGGCGCCAGGTCCACGGCCTTGCTTGCATTTTGTTTCCCTCTACGGACACCCTCACGAATCTGCGGCGAGATCCGAGTGGTTCAATAGCACCAGATAGAGTATCAACAAGAAATCGCTCATATCGACTTGGCGAGACAACCACAACCTTGCGATTTTTCGACAGCCAAAAATGTGTCAAATCTCTGGCAAGCTTGTGTTTGCCGTTGCGTGAATAAAGGTGCTGGGATAGTGCGGGCTATTGCCAGAGGCTGAAGTGCGCTTTTTTGCGGCAGCTCTGGTAATTGTGGTGCGAGCGAAACCGGCGCGGCGTCGGTGAGGAAAGGAAAAGCCAGCTGACTCAAGCACAATGCTTGAGTGTTCAGGTATTTACAGAGTCTGAATTTATCCATCGGTTAAACTCGGCCGATTACTATGTTGACGGCTGTCTAATTCCGCACAAAATGAGGTGGCAGGCTTAGCGGCTATATCCGATCGATAGCGACCTGGGGGAATTGTTCGGCCCGGATCGTTTTGAGACATTAATAGGCGGCAAAAAGGTCAAGGACCCGG
>JAFEAV010000016.1 GCA_018266215.1 Cyanobacteria bacterium SZAS LIN-3
CACTCGAATTTCGAGCTTGAGCTTGTCATTGTGCAGCAGCACATCGGTTACCAGCGCCTCTTTGAAATACTTACGGTCGACAGTCCAGCCGTCCTGCACCCAGGCAAACTGCCCGTCCACCCAGACGCCAAAGTGATTGACCCGGCCTACGGTCTGGTTTTCCTGCCCCACGTGCGGATAATAAATGTCGCGAATGCGATATTTGTCGTCAAAATTGATTAGAACGTTACCGTTGCCAACTGGCAAATCGCGAGGCATATGCATCTCCTATCAGGCCTGGCCAAGACTCACATATTTTAGAAGTTGCGGCGCTCAGATGATCTATCCATCAAATATAGAATGGTTAATTCTTACAGGACAAACAATATCGTGAACATACTCAGGACACTTTTTGCTCTCATCCTTTTGACAATGCTGACAGTGACAACCTGGGCCAGTTTGCAACAGAACATTTTGAAAATCCCGGCGCCGGTCACAGGCAACCCCTGGTTTATCGCCACGATGTTCGACGCCTACTTCGGCTTCACGACCTTTTATATCTGGGTCTTCTACAAAGAAAAATCGGCTCTGGCACGGGTTCTCTGGTTCCTGGCCATAATGGCGCTTGGCAATATGGGTATGGCTTCATACGTGCTGCTCAAGCTGCGCCGGGCCAGTGACATGAAAAGCCTCTTGCTGCGCGCCCCGGACTGAAACAGGACATATCAGTACTGATAACCGAAGGGGCCGCCCCTGGTGTCGACAGCGCTATGTTGCTCGAAGGAGCTTATCGCTTGCTCGCTCTGAGCGTCGCGCTTTGCCAGCGTGCCGTCGGGCAGGCGCACCATACTCGACTGACCGTCGGCGTTATTGCCGTAGTGCAGACCGAGCTCACGATTATCCTGAAGCCTGACCTGTTCATACAAGACAGGGCTCTGGCGCAGAAGATTGGCTCGGTTATCGCCGCCCACGCGGAACTCCTTGAACCCTTCCATCAACATCTCAGTGGGATTGTTGAAATAATCGGAGATGGGCGGAACAGCCGCACGGTGCATCATCTCCTCATTGGAGATAATGTGCTCCCGTCCCGGCTCGGCCGGCTTGCCCTGCGCGTCAAGAGCATTGCCGTGAGCGTCGGATCTGGTCCAGGTACGGCCGACAAAATTGTACTTATAAAGCTCGCCGTCCTTGCTTTTCAGAAGATGCGTACTGAAGTCCAGCTCGCCTTCGCGGTACTTCACCCAGCCAAGCTTTTCGCGAATAGCAGCCTCCAGCACCGGATCCTGGCCACGTACTTTCATATCGCTGTGATGCGCTATCTCATGGGTAGCCGTCTGCTCCAGGCTGCCGCGGCGCTGTCCGTCATCGCGCGGCATAGGATCATGATCTCTTGCCGTTACCGGCTTGGACTGACTTATCTCATTATGCAGGAAGACATTGGGCACTTTGCCCTGGTACTCAAACAGGCCGCCAAAGCCAATGTTAACTGCATCCTTGTCCTTGACGAAATTGAATTTTACCCCTGTCTGACCATCAAGGCTCAATTGCCCCGGTTGTGATTTATTCAGGGCCAGCTCCATGGCGGTGAGTTCGTTCAATCTGGGCGCCCGGGCGACAATGCGATGATCGCCGCCATCGCTACGGAAGGTTACTTCTTCTCCGGCTTTGGCAAAAGAGATACCAAAAGTATTGGCCAGATCCAGCTGGCGTTTATCCGCCATGGCATCGAGTTGCACCCGCGCTTCGCGCAAACCCTTGAGACCGGCCGGGACAGAGAGCACTTCGTTGACTTCGCCATTGGCCCGATAGCGAAATTTATACTGACCCTTCTCACCAATAGTGGTGACACCATGTGAATCGGTAAAGCCATTACGCAGACGACTGCTGGCCTGGAGTCCGGCCGGCATCATGGAAGCGGCACTGAAAACGGCCTGTCGTCCAGCGGCCATCAGGACTTTAGAAAGATCGAATTGTTCGCCCTGCTCCTGCTGCCGCCGGACCTCGGTTGTGCCGCCGGTGGCCAGACCAAAGACGCCGCCGGTGAGGGTTGTACTCCAGAAAGGACTGGACCGCAGTGAATTTTCGGTAGCACGATTGAGCCCACCGGCCATAGCCCCGCCAATGGCAAAGGCACCAATATCGGTGGCAAGAGCGCCACGATCAAGTGCGGTCATGAGCATCTTATTACCGCCCTGCTGCAAGCTGAAAGCACCACTCTGAGCGTCGGTCCAGGTAGTGCGATTGAGACCGGTATCGAGGACGCGAGAGCCCACTCCCAGGGTCACGGCCTGACCGGCAATGCCAAAATCGCGCGCCGCGGCAAAGGCGTTTATGCCGCGCAGTGCCGTACCCTTAACGGCGCCAAGACCCATATCAGTAACAGCCTGGACAAATGAATCGCCCACTTTAACTTGATCGAGGGCATAGAGCGCGACTGTGCCAGCCACTCCCACCCGCCCTTTAAAAAACATGGCCCCGGTCTTTACCGCTTCGGCTACATTGCGCTCCAGCGTATGATTCGAAATGACTGTCCCCAGAGCGACATCAAGATAGCTCTTCGGCTGCTCGGCGGCAGGCTTGTCGGCGGCAGCCTGAGCGCCCCCGCTGGCCGAAACCAGCCGCAGGGTGTGAGCCTCAGCCTGCAAACTATCCTTCGCCGGCGTCCTTGACTGAGCACCCTGGCCGGAGGCCAGAGCGTTCACGTCATGGAGAGCCGATTCATCAAAGGGCATGACTATTTCTTCAGCCCCTTCAAGATGTCCTGAATATCAGGATTCTTGAGCAGGGCACTGGGATCGCCGCCGGGGATTTTATCCTTAAAACCTTCGGGGATCTGGCCACCAAACTTGTTTTGCAGCTTCTGAATCAGGGCGGCTGTGTCGGTATTGCCGGGCGGCGTGCCCATCGAACCCCCGAGGGGAGCCACCGCGGCGGAGGCGGCAACCGGCGGAGCTGCCCTCTGCACCTTGAGAATGGCGCTGCGTTTAAACTGATCATCCAGGGAAGAATTGAGGGAAGCCACACGCTTGGCGACATTTTCCTCGCTCTCCCCACCTTTGGCCGACTGTTCAAGGGCATCGAAGGCCATCATGTAGGTGCTGATGCCTATCCCCTGGTTTTTAGCTTCCATAATGCGGCCAAGCAATGCCCGGCGCTTGTCCTCGCCGGCACCGGCCTCGACTTTCAAGTCAGCGAGATTAATCGCAGCGGCCGCCGGCGCAGCAGCCGGGGCCGGCATGGATGCGGGTGCTCCCAGGGTGGCCGGAGCACCGTTGATGGCGGACGGCAGTGGGGGCGGGGGCAAGCGACCGTCACCCTGAGCCAGCGCCGCCGACGAAGTCAGCGAAGCCACAAGCATCAGACCAGAGCACAGGGCCGCTGGAGTCTCCTTGACCGGTTTAAAAAGCCTGGACATTGCCATCTCCTCAAAAAAATCGAGATTAAATACGCGCGTATGTATTCAATCTCTCTACTAAGTCTCAAATTAGATATTCCCATTCGAGCTTTTAACATGCAAAACTAGTCAAAGTGAGCCGGGAGAATTCATTGAAAGCCCACGCCGTCACGTTTGCGCTATTAATTTCACCGCTTGTCATCCTCGGGCCCGCGGTCGGCGCCTCGGCACAGGGACAGACCCAGTGGGAATTTGTCCCCGGATCGAGACAGGCCAGGCCGGTGACGGCCAGACCGGCCCAGACCGCCCCCGCCGGGACATATTATCGGCCGGCCACAAGCGGCGGCATGCAGCTGCGCCGGGCTCCCGTATACCCTCAGGGTGGCTACATTCAGCCGACCTATCAGCGACCGGGCTACCCACAACCATCCGGCGTGCAGCAGAGCACAGCTCAGCAAAGCGGCAGCCGACAGACCACGGCAAGCAGTCAGGCGGCGACACCGGCCGCAGCCCGCGGCAAATCCTATGACTACGCCGATACAGTCTCGGTAGACGGCGTCAATCGCAGCTATCGGGTGCACATACCGGCTTGCTATGACCGCTCGCGGGCCACTCCGGTCGTGCTCGCCTTTCACGGCCTGGGTATGAACGCCGTCGCCATGCTGGGCATGTCGGGATTTAACGGACTGTCCGAACGCAAAAATTTTATAGTCGTCTACGGCGAAGGCCTGAACAATCGCTGGAACGAAGGCACAGGCGGGGTTGACGACATCGGCTATGTGAGCGAAGTGCTGAAAAAACTTGGCCGGGCAGTCAACATTGATCAAAGACGCATCTACGCCTGTGGTATCTCCAATGGTGGCTTCTTCGCCCAGCGCGTCGGCTGCGCCCTGGCCGACAAGATCGCGGCAGTAGGCGTAGTTTCCTCTTCTATGATGGCCTCATCGGCGAGCATGGGGAGCAGCAATCGCATGCCGATAGTATTTTTCCTCGGCACCGAGGATCCACTTCTCCCCTGGGGCGACGGTCGCAACAAAGCCCTGGGCAAACTGGGCGAAACACTTGGCTTAAGCGGATTGGGCAGCATCGACAGTCCCCTTGCACGGGTCGGCGGCTTGATGTCCGTACCGGAGATGATCAACTTCTGGACCGGTGTAAACGGCTGCGGCGGCAGCCCGAGCGTGACCCAGTTGCCCAACACCAACGCCAAAGACGGTACCACGGTAAAAAAAGAAACCTACGGCTCCGGCGATGTCACCCTTTATGTCATCGAAGGCGGCGGCCACACCTGGCCCGGCATGCTGGAAGTAAGCGCCTTCACCGACATCTGCGGCACCACCAGTCAGGACATCGACGCCAGCGAACTCATGTGGGAATTTTTTCAGCGCCATTCTCGCTGAAGTCGAATTTGCGCGCAAACAGTGTGTAAGCATAGGCCGAAACCAGCAGCACGACGCCGGCGACAATGAAGGCGAAGATGCGATAGATTGTCTCGGTACCGGCCAGGTCGACGAAGAATAAACGCACTACCAGGGTGGCAAAGACAAAGAGACCGGCCAGACGCACCTGCTTTTCGCGCAACAGGAAGCCTACGGTGAGCATACTGAAGCCCTCCATCGCCCAGGCACAGGAGATCCAGGTGCGCTGCAATTTTTGACCGAAAAACATCGTCAGCATCAATGCACCGGCATAACTGTAGAGGTGTCTGATGGAAGATTCGCCCGCCTCCAGTCCAAATTTTTCGCCCCCCATATAGAGGCCCCAGGCCGCATAGAAACAGCAAACCACAGGTATGACGAACCACCAGTCCGGAGTGTTTGAAGCGGTAGCGATGGCAGCAAAAATAAAGGCAAAGGGCGTGATCATGCGCAGAGCCTGATCCTTCAGACCGATGCCCAGCGCCAGAGCGGAAACAGCCTGGACAGCCCAGTAGATAGCCAGTTTATCGCCGGACCAGGAAGCGCCGACGGGGAGCAAACCGACAAATAAGTATGCGAATACAAATTGCAGATGGAAAGCAAGCAGGGATGCCGACTGACTGAAACGCGGGGCATAGTGCCGCATAACAAAAGCCGAGGCCAGCATAAAAAGGACGGCATCGATAGAATTGGTCCATTGAAAATGCCAGTCGGAGACGGCCGGCAAGCCGACAACGAGAAACAAGAAAATCGTCAGGCCTTGCATGTAAGGGCTCCTGAGCACCACCGCCATAGCGAGAACCGCCGCTGCAATCAAGCTCCAACCGGCCAATAGAGTAGGCGTACGGAACGTCTCTGGCATCAGACCGATACCGTCGAAGGGCACCGACACAAGCGCTGCAGGCAGGCACCAGGCCAGGGCCAGACCCATATTCCAGAAACTGAAAAAGGCAAAATTGCGTTCACCGTCGGAGGCGTTTGCAAGCATAGCTTTGTGCTTCTGAGCACAGGCGGCAACAGCCAGGGCGGCCACGGCACAGAGTCCGGACAGCAGGCTGAATGGAGTCGTTTGACCAAAAATCGCGATTGTGTCGGGCAGGGCCAGGCGAACGAAATTGCCCAGCAGCACTACAACACCAAGGGCAATGGCAAACCAGCGGAAGGATCTGATCTTGTATGCCAGTCCGCACCACGCCAGCAAAGCCACTTCAAAAGCCAGATACGGCCAGGACATGCGACCGACATGAGCGCCGGCAAAATAACAGCTGCCTGTGGTCAGGGCAAACAGAGAATTTATCGTGGCACAGGCTTCATTGCCGCTGCGACGCACCAGGACGGCCAGGGCAAAAAACCAGGCGGCCAGCAGGAGATTGTAAATACTGGCACCGGTGCCGAAATAATCATAGGCACGCGAGAAGAAAAAGGTTGAGAAGGCCGCGGCATTGACGATAGTTGCAACAGTCAGCAAGCGTCTCTCAATTCCCTCTCTGGCGACGCCGAGGATGGGCACCAGGCCGAAGCCAATCAAGCCAGGAGCCAGAACAAGACAGATCTTGCGGAAGGCCGTCTCCGGTAGTTCATAGGGGGCCCAACCGGCCGCTGTATGCAGGGTAACGTTCAAGGATCCGTTGGCCAGAAATGCAGCATAAGAAGCAAAAACACTGTAGAAGAAGAGGTGATACCACTTCTGTCGCACAGTAAGAAAAACAGAAAGAGCTACAAGCAGGGCGGCGGCAATGGTCGAAAAGCCTGTCAGGTGGCTCATAGTCAGAGTCAAGAATCCCAGAGTAACGGCACAGATAGCCATCACCTGGGAGCGCTTACCGACGGCGTGCGCCACCGCCAATCCGGAGACACCAAGCAATAAAATCAAGTCAGTGAGCGGGTCCTGTATCAGCTTGACCGACTCCACATGGTACATGGCGTAGGTGGTGAAGTACCCCAGGGCCCAGGCGCCCCCTTCCAGCAAACGAGCATACCAGGGCATATCATCGCGTTTTTCCATGTACTCCCCGGCCGCCATCAGCAAGGAAGAAACAATAAAACCAGTGGCAATCTTGGCCGCCGGACCGAAATTTTTAAAGGAATAGACAATCAAAAGGGCCACACCGACCACAAGAAAGCCTATGCCAAGCTTACTGAGCCAGTAAAGGCCGATACGCTGCTCCAGAGAATCGCCCCTGTCCGACTTAACGGTATTATCTTCTTGCGCCTGCTCATGCATGGAAACCTTCGGGGCCCCCGGCGAATAAATCGGCCAGGGATCGAAAGTCTTTTCAGGCTGAGGCATGGGTTCAGGCACAGGCTCAGGCTCCACAGGCACAGGATCAGTTGCAGGTGCCGGTGCCTGATCTTCGCCCCCCGCGCCCCGGTAAAGACGCTCTAAATCACTAATACGTGTCTCCAGGCCGTCGACTCGCTCGACCAGGACCTTCATATCCGGAATTTCGTTGTTATTCATGACGTAGACCGCTGCCTGAGTTAGCTGATTACTCATCAAACATATCGGTCCGGAAGGCCGGGTCGTGCAAAGACAACACAGTTCATCAACTGTCACGGAAGTCGATTTCAGTCTAAACTATTGGCACGCCAGTCGCGAGGAAGGCATGCCGTTCAAATTAACCATCGCCAAAAAAGGATTGATCCTGATTTCGGTGCCTCTGGTGTTTGAGCTGGTCTTTGTCCTCAGCCTGGGCATACTGCTGGACCAGTCGCACAAAGCCGGCCTGGAGCTGACCCGCTCCCGGGCATTTGTATCGGGCGTGAGCGATCTGACCAAGGATTTTCTCGACCTGGGCATCGCACTGGCCGCCTATCGCTCGACCAGAGGGCAGCGCTTTGTCGAACAGTACGACGCCATTTACAGCAAGCTGCCGGCCAAGTTTGACGCCCTGGAAAAAGCCAACGCCGATCGCCCCGAACGCCTCAAGCATCTGGCCAAACTGAGACAGACCGGCCGCGACCTGACCGAATTGACCCAGGCTTTCCGCCGCCCCTCGGACTCAGCTATGGTCTACCTGCTTGATCCCATGGCCTATCGCCAGAAAGTCTCGAATGCCTACGGCGCCTTCATGGACGAATCAAAACAAATAGGCATAGAAGAAACACAATTGCAGGAGAACAACCCGGGCGGCGAGTCAAAGCTGCGCAACGCGCTGCTCCTTTTCATCTGGGGCGGGGTGGTTGTTAGCATTGTCATCACAGTAATACTGGCGCGCTTCTTTGCCCTGGGCATCACCCAGAGATTGACTACGCTGATAGACAATTACCGGCGCTTCAGTCAGAAAAGGAGCCTGCTTGCCCCCGTCGGCGGGGAAGATGAGATTGCCGATCTGGACCAGAATTTTCACATCATGGCTCAAAAGTTGACCCAGGCGGAGGAGCGCAAAAAGCTCTACACCCAGATGATCAGCCACGATCTGCGCGCGCCCCTGGCGGCAATACAGGGCACACTGGCGGTGGCAATCAAAGGCATCTACGGCGAATTAAACGAAAAAGGCAAAAAACGAATCGGTGCGGCGGAAAAAGACAGCGACCGCCTGATCAATTTGATCAACGAGATGCTCGATATCGACAGCATGGAAGATGGGCATCTGGAGCCGGATAAAGAAGACTGTTACTTAAACGATATTCTCACCGGCGCCATCGATTCGGTCCACAGCCTGGCCGAAGCGAAGCAGATAACCATTGAAAGCAAAACGCACTTTGCCGGCACCGACAACTTCAAACCCCGCGATCCATCGGATTCTTCGGAAGAGGTCGGACCGCCGCTGAGCGTCGACAGAGAAAGATTGAGACGAGTAATAATAAATCTGCTGCACAATTCAATCAAATTTTCACCGACGGGAGAAACAATTGAAATAAGCTCAACAGTCAGTGCTGATGTGCTTAAAGTGATGATCAAAGATCGCGGACCGGGGATAAAAGCGGAGGAAGCCCGCAAATTATTCCAGCCGTTTCGCCAGGGTGAATCGAGCAAAAGCATTGACGAAGCCGGATCGGGATTGGGCCTGGCCATTTGCAAAGCAATCGTAGAAGCGCATGGCGGTGAAATTGCGGTGGAAAGCAAAATCGGTCATGGCTCAATCTTCTGGTTTAGTGTACCCATTGCATAAACGATTCGGCCAGGTTCATGTCATTTTGCGCCTGCACATTGTGACCCAGAGCCGCATAGCAAGCGGATCTGGCTCGAACAGCCTTAACCAGCCCGTAGCCCAGGTCAACGGCTCTGTTCAAATCAGCGAGCGCCCTCGGCCATTCTTTTTTTTGCACATAGATCTGGGCGCGCAAAATGTAAGCCTGCCCTGATTTAGGATGGCCGGCCAGAAAACGATTAAGGCGATCGAGTGCCGGCTTATTTAGATTCAATTCGGCTTCCATTCTCGCTTGCTGCAAAGTCACTTCGGCATCTCCAGGCAAAGCCAGCGCCAGAGCATTAAGCACATCCAGCGCTTCTTTCGGTTGCGACATCTCGTCCAGGACCCAGGCCCTGCCAAGCTTACAGACCCTGCTATTGGTAGCTTCACGCTCCTGCACCAGGCGCAATCCTTCCTCGCGTCGACTGAGTGCGAAATAGGCGGTATCGACCAGCATGGGCGTACTGGGGTCAACCGGCTGGCGACTCAATAGCTCCACCGCGGCTACCCTGGCCTTGTCGGCGCGCATAGTAAGCAGTTCGGCACAGGCGGTCAGATTCAAGGCAAAATCATTCTCGGCCGGAAAATTCTGCCTGGCGAAACGCTCGTTGAAATGCCGGTGGAGCGGAATCACCGCATTGTATCGCTTATTGAAAAAATCAATCAAACCCTTGAGCAAGAGGGCCCGCGCCTGTCCCCGCCTGTCCCCCGGCAGGGGATTGGCTCTGAGAATAGCCGCCAGCTCCTGCGGGCCCCGCTGGGTCAGCGCCCCGGCAATAATCGTATGCGATTCGGGGTGACTTATCCGCACCTCGTCGCCCGTATAGTGCACCAGGGCCTCCCTCGAGCTCGTCAAATCGCCGCCGAGGAAAGCCGCAAGCGCCACCAGGTCCTGACTGTCCGAGCCCCCGGAATTAGCGTCCACGGCATCCCTGCTGGCTTGAAGTGCCTCTTTATTATGAGCCGAGCCGGCCATCAACCAGGCAATGGCCAGCATCTCGCAACCGAGCGGGCTCTTCTGCTGCGCCAGAGAATCGCGACATTCCTTTACGGCCAGGAGGGCCGTAGATTGAGGATTAGCCTCGGTGGCGGCTTTTTTGAGCAAAACATTAGCCCGGGAGAGACAGGCTCGCCAGTTACCGGCCGGGCCGGTGCGCGCCGCCGATACCCCGGAGGAAGGAGCCGCATGACAAACCGGGGCGGATAAGAAGATAAAAGCAATCCCCGGACTTGTCCGCACTGACATCTGCACAATAGCCTGCAAGAGGTATATTGATAGCGTCAGAGAAATTGTTCTGGGGAAGGCCATGGCAAAAATTCTTCTAGTCGACGATGACCTTAGGCTGAGCGAAGTAATAGATGACTGGCTGACAGCCGAAGAGCACGTCGTAGAATACCAGAGCTCCGGACTGGGCGGCTGGGAAAAGATGTCCCAGGTCGATTATGACGTGATCATTTTAGACTGGAATCTGCCCGATACCTCAGGTCCCGAACTCTGCCGCCGCTTCCGTAATGCAGGCAAAGCCACCCCGGTACTGCTTCTGACCGGCAGAAATCAAATAGAGAACAAAGTCGAGGGCCTGGACTCCGGAGCTGACGACTATTTGACCAAACCTTTCAGCCCCAAAGAACTTTCCGCCCGACTGCGGGCACTTCTGCGCCGCTTCATGGCCCGTCCCGCCGCCCCGGACGTAATATGTGCCGGACCCATCACCCTGGACAGCAAAGCGCGCACCGTGACCATGGCAAACGCCCCGGTGCATCTTTTGCCACGTGAGTTTGCCCTGTTGGAATTTTTTATGCTCAATCCGGAGCAGGTCTTTTCGGCCAATGAAATCATGGACAGAGTCTGGTCGGAAGAAAATGAAAGCTCACCGGATACGGTGCGGGTGCACATAACCAAATTGCGCAGCAAGCTGGCAATTGAGGGTGAAGAGAGTCCAATCAAAACGGTGCACAGGGTCGGTTACAAATTCAGCCTGTTGAAATAGAAAAAAATTCTTCCCGTTAACAACTCGGAAACAACTTTCCCAACGGCAACACTTAAAGTGTTTGCATTGGAAGGCCCCGAGCGCGTCGAAGCTGAGTCCCCTCTCTTTCCCCTCTTCGAAGGCCCTTCCAACCAGTTTTTTTCGCGAGTGGAGGGCAGAGGCAAGACGCAAGTCTTGCCTTTTCCTTCAGGGCTTATCGCCGGGGCCGCCCATCAGATCATTGACCGCATCCTTTTCACTGGAACTGCTGAATAACGCCCGACCAAAGGGCACCTTTTTATAGCCGGCAGGCAAATCAAATTGAGCGGGCGAAATATCATCGCGATGTTTGATGCTGCCATTTTTCAAAGACCAGGACTTTACTTTTTGACTGGTGCGCGTGGCCTGCAAGGCCACTCCCTGAAGCTCCGGCAGCGCCATCACACGTCCGGAAATACCACCGGCATGGATGTCCTTTGGGAAATCCAGACAGAGCACTTCACCACGGTTATTGATCATATCGTCGAATTCCCCCCTGGCGGTGGTACGGTAAAAACCGCTCACCACATCGGTGTTGGGGAATGAATAAAGCACTACCGGGCGGCCGGTCTGCAAAAAGCGCTTCTGAGCGGTGGGTTTCTTGAGCTCCATTGTCCACATCGTAGTCAGAAGCACAAGGTTGGCCTTGAGCCAGTCTTTGTAAGCCACCTGGGCGTATTCTCGGCTGTCGGGGCGATAGAGGAAAACATCCCACTTTGGCGCGCGGCTGACAACGACATAGCCATTGTTGTAGTGCTCAACCCGCACCGCGTCTTCAACGGCCAGCACTTTATACTTGCCGTTAAGCGAGGTCAGCTCTTCAACTTCATAGCCGCTGAGCTTTTTGGTGTTTGCCGCTGGCGCCGCCGGCGCCGAGAGTGCCGATGGCCCGCCGACTGTCACAAAATTGATCGCAACAGCAACCAATCCAGCAGGCAAACGGCGACAAAGGAGGCTAGCTTTTAGGTCCCAGTAACCCGACAATAACAGCGCCTCGCTCAAAACATCCTTGCCGGCTATCTTTACGTAACCCGGTACCAGCCTTGCCGCAGAGCCCTGACTATGACTTCGGCCCGGTCCGATATTACATACGCCTCTTCTTCATGATAGCCTGCCCGACGAATATCAGTGAGACGCAAACGTAAGATTTTCTGCTCTTCTTTCAAGACCTCGACCAGCAGATGCTTGAGTCTTTCAACAATCCACAAAAGAGGCTCCAGACTGGCACCGCGCATGGTCCGCTGGGCCAGATCCACCAGTTGATGACGCCTCCCGCCAATCAATGCCATCGGCAAAGCATCGGGATTTTTTGTCGATGGCCTGACAAAAACCACGTCCTCATAGCGGCGAGTGAGAAAGGCATGCATAACTTCCACAAATTCCAGCTGACAGTCGGCAATCTCCTCCAGAACCACGGCCGGTATCTGACCCTGCCTGAACAGCGATTCGATTGTCCGGCGATCGGCCAGGCAAGTCAGAAGCTGGGAATCAAAAGCACCGGAGAGCAGGGTCTCCTGCGACTTCTCCAGATGCTGGATGCGCGTTTCCATAAGCCTGGCGGTCTGGTGGCCCTGCTCGGTCTCGTAGCTGGCATCAATGAGACGCTCGGCCCGATACCGATCAGCCGTACTGAGCGGCGTGTCGTTGCGCAGACGCAGCACCGCCAGCAAAAACATGGGATCGGGCGCATAGCCGATTGCATCGGCATAACGCTCCATCAATGGGCGCAAATGCCGCGAATGCTGTCCAAAAACGAGACCAAGATCGTCGGCCATCAGGCGCATCACCAGCACGTCTTGCTCCATATGGCCAATTTCATGCAGCAGGGTGGACATCAAATCCACCGATAAAGGTTCATCATCGAGAAACAGGCTGTGCGCCACTTTTATGCGTCCGCGACCGATGATATAGGCGGCCATAAAGGACCCTTCCCCCACCTCCAACTGGGCATTGGGGAGATTGAGCATTGTTGAAATACCATTGACCAGATTTTGCAAAGAGCGCATGCGCCGCTCGATGATGCCCTCAACTTCGCGGGCAATACCTTCCAGTCGCAGCTGAATAGCCTTCTGCCGCGGCTCGTCGTAGCGCAGGTCCAACCTCTCCAGCTCCTGATTGAGAACGTCCACCTCGCGGTCGTAAAAGTCGAAATCCACCGGGGCAGGCCATTTGAACGAAGCACTCATATTGCACAGATGGAAAAGCAAAGTCATATTGAGCATGGCGAAAGGCTGAAGCCCGGGCGGCAGGCAGCCATCGGCCGAGCCCCAGTAATCGATTAGCAACGTAGTAGCCAGACGGGCGACAACTTCATCGGTATCGGCAGCGGCATAGCAGAGACAGCGCTCGCGCACCGGGCCATCAAAAGCGTTGCTCAAAGAGATGGCCATGAGTTTGATTTCCTGGGGCACACTCTGGCATGGACTGGAGACACAACGTCCCCCCAGGGGATCGGGATCGCCCAGCAGTTCGCCCAGGAAACGCTGCAATTCCCGGGGATTCTGACTGACAGCGGCAAAAACAGGGTCGAAATAGACGCGGCTGTAATTTTTGCCCAGACTCTGATCCAGACGGCCGGCCAGAGCAATCAGTGTAAAAGCCGTCGTCAGACCTCTTTGCACCATGGCACAGAGACCGCCGTCATGCATCCTCTGGACAAAAATTTCCTCGGCCAGATTTATGTATCCGGTATTGAGCAAGCCAAAGAGAGCCAGGGCCGTAGCGCGATTGTTGCCCCGAGCCAGATCTTCAATCAGATCCACCTGATCCTGATCGGCTTCCATCAAACGCATGATGGCCAGGTTGGCTATTTCCTCACAATCGGTGCCCGCCGCTATGCGCGCGACCTCCGGATAGCGCCCCTGGAGGGCCAGCAGACGCACCAAAATCTTGTCCGACTGGCGAGCCCTGGCCGTCAATTGCTCGGCGGTTGGGGCCTTGTTAATGGCCTTGCTGTTGAATATGGTCCCGGCGCTGTCACCCATACTCTTGATCTGGCGATACGCCATGTCCACTTTTTTCCAGACCGATCTGGAAATATTGAGATTATTGCCCGTCACCGAGCCGACAAGCTTCGCCAGCCCTCCGTGAGGATTTGGCTGTGCTTGAGGATGTGGACCGCTTTGGGGCGGCATGTCAGCGGGATACGACATTAGCGCAACGACAAGTTGAGTGGACACCTTTTACTCGGATATACACGACCCAGCGTATATTCCGACAGGTACTTAGCAAAGGGGGATTGTACTAATGTCCCGGCGGCAGGCGATAGTCTTCGTCCCGGTCCAGGTCTTCCTGGTCCAGCTGGTCTTTTTCGGTGGTATAGATAGTGCGGTCGGCCCCGGCGCTTTGACCAGAAACCCTTATCTGACGAGCATTTACAAGCTTTACAGCCAGCTCCGGCTCGGGGTTGGCGACCCTGGCCGCATACTCAAGACGCGCTTTGTTGCGGGCATCGATCTTGTCATTGATCACACGATAAAAAACAAAGCGCACTGCCGGAATGAAGAAAAACAGACAGCCATAGCCGAAGACGGCATAGACGAAAGGTAGCAGTAGATGAGCGAAAGCCGAGCCCAGAATTATCGGCTGCGTCAAAACAAAAATCGAGCCAAAAACCAGGGTGAGAGCGAAGAAAATTATCCAGGCCAGGGAGCCGCCGCTGATGGGCATGAACTCCCAGTTTTTTTCACTCAGGGCGCGGTCGAGATAGAGACGCTTGCTTTCACCGACTTTATTGGCTTGCTGACGACTGAGATGACCGCGATATAAATTGCTGAAATCATCCGCCGGCTGCGGAGCGGACTGCCTGGCGGCTGCAATCGAACCCATGGATGTATTACCCGGGCGGAAGTCGGAACCTGGGTCCAACCTGGTTTGAAATGCCGGGAAGGTATAAACGATGCCGCCGCTTTCAGTCACTTCCGGAATGCCGTTGAAGCGCTGGAGCACATGTACCATCCAGTCTTCTTCCCTGGGGTCTTCCCCGGCATACGGAGCCAGCATCTCGGCTGTGACAACGCCCTGATTGGCTTCAATCACCTGGGCAATGGCCTGCCATTCAACTTCTTCAAAATTTTTGTTGGGATCGCCCAGGCCAAAAAGATAGGTAAAAACATTGGAGAGGAAGTCGCGCTTTTCCTCCTGCTGTCCGCCTATCTGGCCGTATCCGGCGTCATAGGTACCCACCGGCCGCGAGTAATAAGTGTCCTGCGGTGTTACATAGCGCCAGAAGAAAAACCAATCCCAGAGCCAATCCCACAACCAGTACATATAAAACGGCCGACTATAATAACCGCCGCCCCAGCTGAAATCGAAGAGCGAGCCAAAGTCGAAATCGAAGCCGCCGCCATCGCCGCCGCCGCCGCTGTCTCCATCACCAAGTCCGCGCAGGAGAGCGATGACACCGACAATAACCACGACGACTATAAAGACAAAGCCCACAATCAGGGCGATGCCAAAAGATATGCGGATAAGGAAAAACATCAAAGCGCAAAAGGCGCGCAGGACGATAATGGATACGTTGGCAATAACACGCTTGATGGACAGCCAGAGCTGGCGGCTGGCGTTGGCGGTATAAGCCTGTTCTATATTGGGCTGGAAAAGATAGGCAATGTTGCCGGCTTCGGTTACTTCCAGGTGAGCGTTGGTTTCGGAGGCAATTGTGTTGAGCTCGCTCATCACCGCCGGCAGTGCCATACCCGTCTCGGTGGCGACTTCGACCGGGACTAAACGCGGCCCCCGCGTTTTTATGGCCTCCAGAATTTTTTTCTTTTCTGGTGAATGGACCGGATTTAAAAGCTCGGCAAACGCGGCCACTGCCACACCTTATTGCAACACTATACAGTAGCTATTGTGCCTTGAAAAACCTTTCCCGGGCAAAATAAAAACAGCAAAATAATAAAAATGGCGGGACTGACGGGACTCGAACCCGCGACCTCCTACGTGACAGGCAGGCGCTCTAACCAACTGAGCTACAATCCCACATTTGGCCACCCGCTGCTCTGGAGCAACGTATGTCCAACAAGGACTAGAAAGTATAACACAGCGTGACAACCACGCCAGGCAAATCTCACCCGATTGTGGCCAAGCCTTAACAGTGAATTTGTGCTAACTTTTCCGCCCTCAGACTTTCCAAGATTTTTTAGCCGCTTGCAAAGCCCTGTAATAGTCGGCCTCCAGGGCCTGATTAACACCGCCAATGGTGCTTATCACCTGCTCGGTCCAGAGCAAGTACTCAATACAGCGCTCATCCGACCACTCGGGCGGCTGGGAGCGCGAAATGTCTGAAATATTGGATGTTTTGTCAGCCAGCTTGATGTGCTTGGCGCCGTGGCTGAGGCCGGGGGCATGATCTATCTGAGCCTGGCGACGCTCGTGCTTAGTCAGCCCGGCGGCATCGGTTACTTCCCCGACCAGTTGAGCAATCTCCGGGCCAAAATTTTCACTGATTTCCTCTATGGTCGTGTCGGTGTCTTCCACGGTGTCGTGCAAGAGGGCGGCACAGACGACGTTGATGTCATAGTGACCTCCGACATTCCAGATGCGCTCGGCGACTTCTATCGGATGGTTGATATATGGGGTTTTTTCGCGATCTTTGCGACGCTGATAGCGATGCTTTTCGGAAGCAAAACGAAGCGCCCTCAGGAGCAAACCCACGTCGGCAACGGAGAAAGTAACGGAGTCATCCGTCAACTCCGGGGCCACTGGCAGTTCGGGGGCGTTTTTCTTATCTGGCATCGGCAATCGATAAACCGGTTTTCTGGCGTGTTTGTGAATAATAGCCGCAAATCACCCCCTTGGCTACCCCGACTACAAGAGGCTGTTTCCAAGAAGTGTGCATGCTGCATAAGCAGCTGAAAGCGGCTTGAAATCGAGGTTAGCGACCCCGTAGTCAAGAGATGACAGTGCGCTAGCTTCGCGACATATAGGGGAAATGTAGTTAAGACACCAAAAGTAGTCTTCAAGAACCTTGAACCTGGACTCTCTTTAGAACTAGGCTCCAGGTTCTACACCCCATTTCTTTTCATTAGAAAGCCCAATCCCCGAAAGCCATCAAGCACATCACGGCTCACATCCCTAGCGAAACACCAGCAAAAGGTAGTTTCACGATTCAGCCGGTCCGTCGACTTGATGCCCTTTCCGTCGGTGATTTGGTTTTCCAATTCTTCTTGTCAACCCAACCACCCCTAAGCCACTCATGTGGTGAACTGGAGAATTACTATGTTGTTCACTTACGTAATCGGTGGCGCAATTGTCGCAGCCCTGCTTGTCGCCCTTGCCAATTACCGCAAGGATGCCAAGGAGAACAAGAACGCATCGGTCGCAACCGATGATTTCGAAGCCACTGTCGGAGACGACAGCGACACCAACGCGTCCGCCGAACCCGCCGCATCCGCCGTTATCGAACTCACCGACGACAACTGGGAAGAGCTTCTGGTCAAGACCAAGAGCGACCTGCCCATCGTCATCGAGTTCCACACTTCCTGGTGTCCGGGCTGCAAAGCTCAGGCCCCCATCTTCCGTCGCGCCGCTTCCAAGTACGCCTCCAGGGCGCGCTTCTTCTCGGCTGACTGCGACGAGTTCGACCACCTTGCCCGCGTCGGCGACGTGAAGAAGATCCCCACGACCTTCTTCATCGAACCGGCCAGCAAGACGCAAATCGTCCACGTCGGGCTGGTGCAGCTCGACGACTTCGGCACTCTGTTGCAGGAGCTCGCCACCAAGGTGGCCTCCGGTGATGCAACCGAGGATCCCGAACACCCGTATCTCTTCCAGTAAGAGATACGGCCTTTAGGCAGCAAACCAAAGGTCAAAAACGTTTCTATGCAAATTCAGATCATCCACGCCGGCGAAGCCATCCCCACGTCCATCGTCAAGTCAGTCTTTCTCGCCGGCCCGACGCCGCGCGACAAGGACACACCGTCCTGGCGTCCGGAGGCTATTCGCCTCCTGACCGAGGCCGGTTTCGATGGCACCGTCTTCGTGCCCGAGGCACGGGACGGTGTTCGCCCCGACTACGTCCAGCAGATGCAATGGGAGCACGACTGTCTCAACAGCTCGGATGCTGTCCTGTTCTGGATTCCACGCGACATGGCCAAAATGCCGGCCCTGACGACCAACACCGAATTCGGCATCTGGGCCGCTCAAGACCCCGCACGGGTGTTCCTGGGTGCCCCCGACACCGCCGTGCACGTCTCCTACCAGCAGAAGTTCGCCGCCCAGAGCGACATCCCGACCTACAAAACCCTGCCCGAGCTGGTAAAGGGTGTCGTGGATGCGCTCGGTGCCGGCGCTGAACGCAAGGGCGGAGCCGTCCAGGTCCCGCTGCACATCTGGAAGACAGCTTCTTTCCAGAACTGGTATAAGGCCCAGACCGCCGCCGGCATCGAACTGCACGGCGCCAGGGTCAAATGGGTGCTGCGTATCGGCCCCAAGTTTGTGCTCTACTGGGCGCTCAAGGTGGACATGTATGTGCCCTCCGAACAGCGTCACAAGACCAACGAAGTCGTCATCTCTCGGCCGGACGTCTGCCTGACGGTCGCCTGGCACCGCCCCATCGTGGACGGCGTCAAGGCTTCGCCGGACGAGACGCTCTTCGCCCTGATTCGCGAATACCGCACGCCGGCAGTCTCCGAAGACGGGTTTGCCTGGGAAAATCCGGGCGGCTCGAGCTTCAAGCCCGACAAGGACCCGTACCAAACCGCCGCCTCCGAGCTCAAGCAGGAGCTGGGGCTGGAGTTTGACGCCAGTCGCGTCAGGCTGCACGGAGCTCGGCAGATTTGCGCCACGCTCTCCGGGCACCGCGCGCACGTCTATTCGGTCGAACTGACCGAAGCGGAAGTCGCCGCTCTCAGGAAGCTGGAAGCTGATGGCGTAAGCTTCGGCGTGGCCAGCGAAACCGAGCGCACTTACCCACGCGTTCGGTCGCTCAAGCAGATCAACGAAGGCGCCTTCGTCGACTGGGCCACACTGGGCATCCTGACGACGGTTCTGGCCCAAACCCAGAGCTGATTCGGATTCAGCGGTAAGTCGCTGATCTGATTTGCCAACATCGAGGGAGGGGAGCTTTCACACCAGAAAGCTTCCCTCCTTCTTTTTTTTTTGGCCTTTTTTGTCTTTTTCTACTTTTTTTTGGATCAATTAGGCACCATATACGGTATCACAAACAACATTCACGTATTGGCAAGCCTTCCAGTTAATCGATCGAAGCTTGAGACTTAAACAATATGGGTACTTGATCCTTGGTTTAGAGGACCAATTACGTGTACCAGGAACCGGAAAAAACTAAATTATCGGAAGGCCAGCCGAGTTTAACCGAGGGCACGGGGGAAGGCACGCTCGCCTCCAATACTGCAAACAAAAACGTACCGGCCACAAGACCGGCTGATGCAGCAAGCAAAGCTCAGGCAAAGTCTGATCGCAAGAGACGCGGCCCCTCACTGGTACTGGAAAAACCATCCAGGCTGGCGATTTCACTGATGGCCCTGGCCCTTATATCTATGTCGGGTGCCTGGTACATGACGACCGGCCCCCTTGCCCCGTCCATCACCCAATTTTGCATTGCCCGCAACTGGAATATTCCGGCGATGATGATTATCAACGGCATGATCTCACGCCAGGGTACCGGCTCTGACCTGCTGCTGCAGCGAGCGACAGTGCTGATGCACATGCACAGCTATGCCGAGGCGCTCAAGGACACAACTCTTTTACTCTCGCGCTCCGACCTGACGGCCAGCCAGAAAGGACAGGCCTGCGTCATTCAAGGCGAAGTCCTGATGAACCTGAATCGAGCGGCCGAAGCCCAGACCATCTTAAAACAGGCAGGTCAACTGAACCGCGACCTGGCTACCGAATTTCATCGCCGGGGCTTTTACTATCTGGAATACGCAAATAATCCATCCGAAACCATCAAAATGGAGACTATGGCCCTCTGGGTCGATCCTGATTTACCCAAGTCGTATCTCAATTTGAGCGCCGCCTATCGCCAGACGGGCCAGTATCAAAAGAGCGTGGAAGCGGCGACCAGGGGATTGGCTCTCGATACCCGGAGAGACGGTCTGCCCGATGACCTGACATCGATGCTGCTATACAATCGCAGCCTCGGTTACTTCGGACTGGACAGATACGCCGACAGTGTCAAAGATAGCGACCAATCTTTTGCCGAAATCAAAAAAATTAACGCAAAACCCGAGCACAGCAACGACAAGCTTGTACCGATCAGCCTCTGGCAGGAGGCAAAAGCACTGCTGGCCAATAATCAGCCTGCGGAAGCACTTAAACTGATCGAGGCGAACAACCAGGGATTCATGGACAGCCCAGTGCTTTCGGCGCTGCAAAAAGAAGCCCTGCTAAAACTCAACCGTACCAAAGAAGCGGAAGCCGCTGGCCCTCAAGGTGAGGAAGAGATCGAAGAAGCGTTTACCGACTTCGTGCAAGACACAAGCGTCTATTTCATCGCCAAGGACCACGCTCACACAATTTCCGCCGCCAATCGAGCTCTTGCTCTCAAACCAGACAGTGCCTCCGTCCTGCGCATGAGAGCGGAAGCCTATCTGGCCCTCAAACAATACGAAAACGTCGTCAAAGACACAACCGCCGGACTTGCTACAGACCCACAAGAAGCCAATATGAAAGACTGGTTGTTACACCTGCGCAGCCTTGCCTGGGAAAAGCTGGGCCAACCGGACAAGGCCAAAGCCGACGATCTGGCTGCCCGCGAAGCCGGGTACGTCCCGGAGAAGACGCAGCAGGAACAGAAGTAAATTCGCTTTCTTTTTTTGGATTTTTGAGGCACCATATACGGTGCTTACTTAATTTCGGTTAAAAGATCGGGATCGTGTCTTTCGACTCCAGCCCCTTGCGTTTTACTTACAACCATAAAAAAGTTATGCAGTTTCTCCCGGCCATCGGTGTCATGCCAGCGTTTGAGAAAATCATCCCGCTTGATATAGGTGTAATTGCCGGTCGTGGACGGGTCCATGAAGTAGATGCGCTCATCGTCATATCCCACGGCAACGACATAATGTCCGTCTTCCCAGTCAGCGGAATAATCAAATGCGGCCGGCAGACCAGACGTCACACCCGACTTTGACCGGTCCTGCGATTTATTTTCCGCCCAGGCCTGAATCAAACAAATGGCGGGCAGGCCCTTCTTAAGACGCTCCTGCAAATCGGATAGACTGGCTCCTTTTTTGATCTCGACCTGATAGCCGTTTTTTTCACCGTAGTCGGCGATTGATTGATACCGCGTACCTTCCGTCGGATCGGCCTTAAGAGCCCGGGCCAATTCGTCTTCGCGCCTGTCCTCGCCATAGTAGGCCAGCACCGCCTGTAGTGCACAGACCCCACATGTATAGTCGGTCGATTGCCGCAATGTCGGCACCGGGATAAGGTTCAATGATTTCATATCAGGCAAAGGCTCGGCGTCGGCGCAGTCAATCCAGACAAAAACACAAAACAATAAAGCAATAATAGCGCGACGACTCATTTGATACCTGTCCTGGCGGCACCCGGAGCGGGGCAGGGGGCAAAATATTCTAGCCGATCAGAGGAATTAATTCGCCGACCGGCAGGGAGGAAGAAGCCAAGATAGTATCATTGCCCAACTCAATCTATATAGGAGGGCATCCATGGCCGGTAAAGTCAAAGCCGTTCCCGACGGTTATCACACAGCCACACCTTACCTGGTGGTAGATGGGGCAGCCCGTGCAATTGAGTTTTATAAAAAGGCCTTCGGCGCCACCGAAGTCATGCGCCTCGGCGACGACAAACAGATTATGCATGCCGAAATTAAAATCGGCGACTCACCCATCATGCTGGCGGACGAATATCCGGATATGAAAGTAGTGAGCCCACACGCCCTTGGTGGGACACCGGTTTCAATCATGCTCTATGTCGATGATGTGGATGCCGTGTTCAATCAGGCTGTGGCCGCCGGTGCGACAGTGGAGCGCGCTGTGGAAAATCAATTTTACGGCGACAGAAGCGGCGGAGTGCGCGATCCCTTCGGCCATAGATGGTACATAGCCACACACGTGGAAGATGTCTCCCCCGAAGAAATCGACAAGCGTGCAGCTGCTATGCATCAGGACAAAGACTGCGCCGAAGCCTAGAGCTGAAGAGCGAAACAAAGCATTTTATATACGGAAGTTGTGACGGCGATCCATTTTGATGATGGCGTGGGGCACTGCCGCCCTGAGCTGGAGAAAATCCTGTCCTTCAAAGTAAGGCACGCCTATGCGTCTCAACCTTTTCAGTTTGCTCAAACCTGCAAACATATTGGGCCGGATCTCGTCATTATTGAGGGTCAACTCCTCCAGACTGCTGATGTTGCTGATTGCGGCCACCGCCTCGGCATTCAGATCGCACTCGGAAAGACTTAAAGTCCTCAAGTTGGGGCAACTGGCAAGCGCCCTGAAGGCCGCCGCCGTAGGTGCTGTGCAATCCATGCTCAACTCACGTAAATTTTGCGAGCCGGCCACCTGCTTCAGCACCAGATCGGCATCACCGCAACCTTTGATATCCATTATCTCCACTCTTTTGAGCCATTTGAGCTTGGCCAGATCTGCGGGATCGTAAGAACTGTTGTGCAGACGTAATTCATTGACATAGGGCAATTCGTCAAAGGCCTTAATCGTCTCCTTTTTTAAATGGCAGTGGTAAAAATCCACCTTGCGCAGAGCGGTCCAGCCGGCAACACTGTGAATCAGCTCGGGCGTAATATCAGAAAGGATAACCGTGTCGGCAATCGGATTTTGCGGCTCTTTCACCTCCAGGGCCCAGAAATCATCAGGTCTGAACTTTGTCAGAATCTGAGGAAACATGCGCGGGTAGAGACCTTCCGGCCTGGGTAAAAGCAGGGTCAACGGCTTATCGGGAGGGGCCTGCACTTCGCCTTTGGCGAGCTCTTTCTGCCCTGATTCCGGCCCCCAGGATATGATGCCCAGGGGCACCGGCGGACAGTTGAAAAGGCGGCAGCGAGCATTGTCCTTTTCCACCACCCCCGAGGAAATCTGCGGCCATTCGTCAAACATCTTGCGCACATCCACTTGCTCTTTGGTCAGACCAGTAGAGGTTAAAAGACTACTGCTCATAGGCTTGCCGGGCTTAGCGTTGAAAAAAGTAACCGCGCCCCAGACAACACCGACCGTGAGTAGAACCCCTAAGCAAGCGACTAAAACCAGCATGCGCTTTTCTCGAGCGGCGTGGTCGCTCAGCCCATCATCATCGTCTTCACTTTCCGAAGCAGCCACACCCTGAATATAATTGACGGCCTCGCGATTGACTGGCTGACCCAGGCGCACGCGCTCAAGGTCCTGTGCCACCTGCTCGGCGGACTGATAGCGCTTGCCCGGCGTCTTCTCGAGCATGCGAGCAACGACCTGCTCCAAATTTTGCGGATAGCGCTTGTCCGGTCGGAAATCATTGAGCGTCGGAGGAGGGCTGTTCTCGTGCATCACGACTGTTTCCAGACCGGTCTTACCACAAAAGGGAGGCTCCCCGGTCAAACACTCAAACAGAGTACAACCGAGTGAATAGATGTCGGAGCGCTCATCGATGCGTCCACCCCGACACTGCTCCGGGCTCATGTAAAACGGGGATCCGCAGACCATACCTGCCCTTGTCTGAGACTGCACCAGGTAGCTGTCCTGACCGACCAGTTTCACCAGGCCGAAATCAATGAGCTTTACCTGAACCGAAGGCTGCCCCGGTCCTGGTTTGCACATGATTATGTTATTGGGCTTGATATCACGGTGGACAAGGCCTCGCTTGTGGGCGTATCCAAGACCGGCGCAGAGCTGGCGGAAGATAGCCAGGGTTTCTTTTAACTCCAGTACCCCTTGTTTGCGAATCAGGTCCGAGAGTGGGATGCCGTCGAGCAAATCCATGACGTAATAGAGGCAGTCAGAGCCATCGACGCCCATGTCGTAGACCTTGACGATATTGGGGTGGTCAAGCCGGCCGATGGCGATGCCCTCGTTTTTGAAGCGCTGCCAGTTGGTCTCACTGGAGCGTTCGGGAGCCAGCGCCTTGAGCGCGTACTGCTTATGCAGGCCGGAATGCTCGGCCAGAAACACCAGACCCATGCCGCCGCGGCCAATAATAGACTTCAGTTCGTAGTGACCACCGACAATATCGCCCGGCCGCAGCAGGCGGGTGGGCTTGCTGTCGGTTTCCAGTGAAACGGTGCGGTCCTGGGCGTCGTCGTTATCGGACATATGCACTCACAACGGCCGGTTGCTCGAGTTTTGATACAAATCGGACCTTTTAAGTTATGCCACGACCTGAGCCGGGCCTACCCGATGCGGGCCGGTGGTACACTAGCCGTTCTATGTAGGACAGCGACAAATTGTCAGGGAAAAGCCATGCGCTTAGATTTCGGCGATTTTATAATTCGCTCTTTTGAAAAGACGGATGCCACATCAATAGCTAAACAAGCCAACGACAAAGAGGTGTGGATTAACCTGCGCGACCGCTTCCCCCATCCCTACCGACATCAGGACGCCGTGGAATGGATAGCGCTGGCCGCCTCACTTTCACCGGAGAGCAACTTCGCTATTGCCGTAGACGGAGAGGCTGTGGGGGGCATTGGCATTTTGCAGCAGTCCGACGTGCACGCCCACAGCGCCGAGTTTGGCTACTGGTTGGGGAAAAACTACTGGGGCAAAGGGATTATGACCCGAGCCGTCGGCGCCATGACCACCTACTATTTTGAAAATTTTGACCTTGTCCGACTTTATGCCGCCGTCTATGACTGGAACCCCGGCTCAGCCAGGGTGCTGGAAAAATGCGGCTGGGAGCTGGAGGGACGCCTGAAAAAATCTGTCTTCAAAGACGGAAAGTATTGCGACCAGCTCATTTACGCCAAGCTCAATCCAAACAAATAAAGGAGTCAATCAGCCATGGATTTACAGTTAGCCGACAAAACCGCCCTTGTCACAGGCTCTTCCCTAGGTATCGGATTTGCCATTGCCAGATCACTGGCGGCGGAAGGGGCGACGGTCTACCTCAATTCCAAGCGCCAGGACAAACTGGATGAAGCAATGGCAAAGATCAGCACTGAGTTGCCCCAGGCCAAACTCAAGGGAGTGGCGGCCGATCTGGGCACGGCGGCAGGGGTTGCCGCACTGGTGGCCAAGCTGCCGGCGGTCGATATCCTGATCAACAATGTGGGAATATTCGAGCCCAAGTCTTTCCAGGACATTAGCGATGAAGACTGGATGCGCTTTTTTGAAGTCAACGTCATGAGCGGCGTCAGACTCAGCCGCGCTTACTTGCCGGCCATGAAAAAGAAAAACTGGGGACGGATCATGTTCATATCCAGTGAATCCGGTGTGCAGATTCCCCGCGAAATGATCCACTACGGCATGACCAAGACCGCTCAGATAAGTGTGGCTCGCGGCCTGGCCGAAGATTGCGTGGGGACCAATATTACGGTCAATTCGGTCCTGCCCGGGCCGACTTCGTCAGACGGCGTAGCCGATTTTGTCGATAATATGGCCGCCCATTCAGGCAAAAGCAAGGCCGACATTGAAAAGGACTTTTTTGAGACAGTCCGTCCCAGCTCGCTGATAAAGCGTTTCGCCACAACCGAAGAAGTAGCGGCACTGGTGACCTACCTGTCCAGCCCGCTGGCTTCCGCCACCACCGGTAGTGCCATGCGCGTAGACGGGGGAGTGGTCCGGGCAATAGTTTAGCCAGAGCCGATCGAAATTACATTTTTAAATTCGGAACCACTGCTCACTGCGGCCGTCGACTGATCTTGGATACCCGTGCTAAAGTCTCTCTTTGCCGACCCTATGGCCGGTTGAGGGGTTAAATGTCGTTAACCACAATTGCCAGACACGTTCCAGGCGCCGACGTCATCCGTTGGTTGTCGCCACTCGGGCGCGCTTCCAAATACTTCATTCTGTTGCTGATGGCCCTGCCCAGAGCGCGTTTCAGCTGGGATGAAATGCGTCCGATTTTGCGCTGGATGGGACCAAAGTCTTTCCATTTAGTGGCCCTGGCAGCCGTTGTCGTGGCCATCGCCCTGACCATGCAATGCGTCCTGGAACTGGAACGCTATCAAGCTCAGGATCTTGCCGGCGCTGTAATTTCGCTGGGACTGTTGCGCGAGATGGGTCCGCTCACGGTCAGCCTGGCCTGGTGCGCAAGGGTAGCAGCCCTGATTGCCGACCAGGCGCACAACTACACCATGGAAGAGCCGACTGCCTCCGATGCTCAGTTTGCCGGCGACTTTGTTCTGCCCCGTTATATTTCCGCCCTGGCAATGTCGGTGCCCCTCGGCGGTTATGGCCTGGTGATTGGCTTTATCACGGGTGCACTTTTCACACCGCTCATGACTTTGAGCACCACGCAGCAATTTGTAGATTCGGCCAAGACAGCCATACAAGACAAGGACCTTGTGGTCTACTTCTTAAAACTGATTCTCGTCAATCCGACAATTGGTGTTTTTGCAGGATGCGTCGCCGGCCGCTGGGCAGCGATTTGCGAACAACGCGGCACACCAAGCGGCGGTGCACTGACAGTCATGTCTCCCGCCGCCAACGCCGTCACTGCCCTTTTCGTCTGTGCTTTTGCTGCTAATCTAATAGTCTCACTCGTGGCATACTTTCAATGACAACAACGCTCAACAATACGCAGGAAAAGAAAATCATCGAGATCGCCAAAGACGGCTCGCTCGGCTTGTTTACAACGGTCGCCATAGTGCTTCTGGCCTGGGGCGGACTGTGGTTGCGCGACAATTACCACGTCCATCAGCCACGCTACATCAATGTCTACTTTCACGACATCGCGCAGCTGAGCGACAATGCCAATGTCTTCGTCGACGGCGTGCGCGTAGGCTCAGTGGAAAAACTGGTGTGGAAGAGCGAACATCGGGTGCTGGCACGATTGAAGATCACCAACCACACAATCAAAGTACCGGTGGGATCCCAATTCGACATCCTCAATAATGGCATTGTCGGGGCCAAATACGTGGAGATAATGGTCCCCCCTCATAGACCAGGGGATCCGGATTTGCCGGAGCTGCAATCGGAGGCCGACGTCGAAGGTGAAGACCCGGTACGGCCGGAGCTGGCTCTCAACAATCTTGTCGTCGGACTGAGCCGAGTTGACACAAAAAAACTGGCCGACAATTTTGACGCCGATCGCATACGATTAGTCCGTGCCGCAGACCAGCTGGCCACCCTGGCCAACAAGACCATGCCGGTAGTGGACGCCGCTCTGCCCCTGGAAAAAGACCTGCAAAAGCTAACTCTTGAAACAACTAAAACCTCCCACCACGTAAATAAACTGCTGGACAATCCGCACTTTTCCAGCGATTTGAAAGAGACGATTTCCATGGCTCGCGATACTGTCAGTACCGTAAGAAGCACCATGCGCGAGCTCAACATAACAATCAAGGACAAAGATCTGCGCGCCGATTTGCTCAAAGCTATGGACAAACTGCACAACTCAGCCGAAGAGCTGGAACACGCGGTGAACGTTATCCAGTCCATAACGAAGGATAAGGACCTGCGCAATGACGCCAAGGAAATCCTGGACAAGGCCCAGACCAGCCTGAAAAAAGTCGATGAAATATTCAAGTCACCGACCTATGGCACCGACATCAGAGAAACATTGAGCACCACCCGCTCCGCTATCGGCCACCTGGATCTGGCCGCCCGTCAGCTCAATCAGATCCTGGGCAAACGCTCGCCCCTGCTGCATATGCTCATTGGTCGGCCGGGCAGAATCAAAGACGAGAACAAAGATAAAGACAAGGACAGAAAAACAGTGCAGTCCACTGAAATACCGGATGAGAATCAAGTGGCTCCGACGCCTGCCCTGCGATGAGGGAGCGCCGCATCCTGATCTGCTACGCCGACACCGGCGGTGGCCACCAGACTGCCGCTGAAGCCGTCAGAGACGCTCTGGAGGAGCTCGACGCCCGGGACAAAATAGACAATCCCGAGTGTGCAAAAACAACAATATTTGTGGAAACTGTGGTTGAAGAAACCAATGCAGTAAACGCCCTTTTTGTCGGCTTCTACAACTATTTGCTGCGCCACCATCAAGACTGGATGAAGTACTACACGGCCTTCATCGAAACATTCAAACCGAACGAGACATACTTCGGCTACCTCATGTGCAAGCCATATTTGCAAACAGTGTACGAACGGATGAAGCCATCAGTGGTAGTATCAGTCCATCCTATGGTAAACCACTACATGGACCGCGCTCGCTACGACGCCGGACGGCAGAAGACGACCAAACTTGTGATAGTGCTCACCGATCCCAACGGCAATCTCTGGAGCGGCTGGGCCTGCAAGCGAGCGGATCTGCTCATTGCTCCCAACGACCTGGCCTGCAACCAGCTAATCAAAATGGGCATAGACGCAAGCCGCATTAAAACCATCGGCATGCCGATCGAACCGGAATTTGTCCAGCCGCCGGAGATACCGCGGGAGCGCTTCCTGACCGAACTCGGCTTCGATCCGAGCAAGCCGACCATTCTCCTCTCCGGAGGCTGGGCCGGGGGCGGGCCGCTGACCGATATCTACGAGACTTTGAAAGAAGTCAAAAGAGAAATCCAGGTAATTGTCCTTTGCGGCAACAACAAGGTGCTGCGCGACAGGATGAGGCGCCATACGACAGGCTCTCCCATCCCAACGGTGGTAATGGGTTACAAGGACTCGCTCTCGGATATTTTTGCCGCCGGGGACCTGCTCGTCACTAAAGCCGGTGGATTGACGACTTATGAGGCAGTGGCGCGAAGACTGCCTATGGCCATCAATCTGCTGACCGAGCCCATGCCGCAGGAAATGGGTACGGTGGACATTTTGATCGGGGCCGGTCTGGCTAAACCCGTACACCGCAACGAAGACATCATCGCCATTGTGGAAAATCTGGAGATAGAGAGCGACCGGCAAAATAGACCCCTGCCCAGCGAACACAGCCTCAACCGGGTCGATGCCGTTTATGACATCGCCCGCGCCATCCTCGACATCGACGCCGGCAGCAATTAATCTGAGACTGACGCCTTAAATAGTGATTCCACCATAGCCCCCATATCTTTAGCTCGTACCATGGTTACTGGAAGCAAAAAATCAAAATAAGCCGCCGCAACCACTAAAGAAATCACGAGCTTAAATGGACCCACTGGCTTCGAGCGCAAACCTGGACCGTCTACTGCTTCAATCCAAAGCCTCGTCCGAGGCCGAGGAAAATCATTCGGCATTGAGCCAGTTTTCCGAACATTGTCTGGCTTCGCTCAAGTACAACCTGATCCAGGCCCCGGTCAGCGGTGTGACCCAGATCATCGACCACGTTGCCGATACCAATTTCCTGCCCAAAGTACAGATGTTCGAGCCTCCAAAAGCCTCTGAAGTCGGCTCGGCGGCCTGGCTTGGCGATATTACCGGCGGCACTGTGGCGGCGGCGGTGCCTCTTATTGTTTTTCACAAAGTAGTTGGACCGGGCGCAGCCGGCGCCCTTGAGACATCGGCCACATACGGAGTAAACCGTGCCGCCTTTCCCGCCCTGGCCAAAACAGCAAGTCTGGGACTGGCTTACGGAGGCATTCTTACCCCGGTCGGCGAGGAAAAAAACGCCGGCAATTTCTGGGTACAACGTGGTGAAAACGCCCTGATAACAGCTGCTGCGCTGACGACTATGACAGCCGGCAGCATCGCCCTAAAATCCACGGGCCGCACTCTTCTGGCCGGGGACATCAGCAGCAGCGCCATCGCCGGAGCCGCTGCCGGTGAAATAGACGCCGACCTGCATTCACTGGCCCGCGGCAATGGCCTGGCCACAAACAAGGAGCGCTTTGCCTCAATCGCCTCCTGGTCACTTGGTAGTGCCATGGGTGGTGCCGCCAACAGCATGCACGAATTCATCGCACCCACAAGCGGGATACGCGGAGTGCGCACCCTGGCCGATATGACCAGACTGGCGGACTCCACTGTCAAGCCAGGACATCCCGAGCGTTATGCTTTTGAAAACCAGCAGACAACGCCGGCCAAAGCCGAAATGCTCTCCGACGAAGCCTTGCAAAGCTGGTATAACCGGTCCAGCGTCAATCTGCGCCACGAAATCGACAACAGCGCCATGCCTGTGGACTGGAAAAAACAAATTGTCTCCGGGCATCAGGATTTCACCTACGGGCTCGACGCCCTGCACAACCGACCCAACGCCAAGCCGGTAGGGGTCGTTTACGGTTCGGCCCGCTTCAAGGAAAATGACTTCCGCTATCAACGCGCCCGCTACATCGGCGGACGCATGGTGCAGGAAGGTTATGACGTCATGACCGGGGGCGGCCCCGGTACGATGGAAGGGGCTAACCGCGGGGCCTACGAGGCCGGCGGCACATCCATCGGCGTGGTGCTCAAACTCCCCCACGAAAAGCGCGGCAACGGCTACCAGACACTGACCCTCAAACATCGCAACTTTTTCACCCGCATGGAAAATCTGAAAAAAGCGGACTTTTTCATCGTCGAGGACGGCGGTATCGGCACCGGCGCCGAGGCCCTGGACACATTGACGCACATCCAGTGCGGCAAACTAAAAGAAGTACCCATCTACTTCGTCGGCAAGAAGACCTATGCCCACATGGACAACTGGCTCAATGCCATGGAAAAAGCCGGCACAATCAGTCCTTCGGATCGTAGTCTTTATCGCATCGTTGACAATCCGGAAGAGATATTTGTCGACCTCAATCGTCGCAGACAGCAAGAACTGCGTTAGTTAACATTCCTTTGCTTAGCTCTAGCGAGCTGCGATAAGCACTGATTTCATTGCCTTGGCCGTGCTGATCGCACTAAGCTGAGGTCACACTTTTAATTGCTCTTTTTGAGGCAGCGGACACAACCAGACAGAACCCGCCCGGCACAAGCATCTCCCCCCAGGTCTCAGTTGACCGGCAAGTCGTCACGGGCCGTGAAAAGTTCAGCGCCTCAAACAATCAGCAGTTAGCTGAACCATCTCAATTAACAAATCAACAAAAACCAATCATTATGAGCAACATCCCGAAGAAAGGCGAACAGGGCAACACCCAGGGTCAGCAGGAAGCGCAACGCCAGCAAAAAATCAAAAGCGACGTCACCACCTACACCGACAAAATCGTTGCCGCCATGGGTCAAAACAAAAACAGCATCAGCGAGCAACTGTTCTTCCCCGAACCGGAAGCACAGGCACAAATCATTGCCGATTTCAAAAACCAGGGTTGGACTGTAACGTTCAAACCGATGCGCTCAGGCGGCATCATTTCCTGGTCATAGAAGTTGATCCCCCGAGCAATCAATCAAAAAACTTATCAACATGAAGACGATCATTTATCTCTTTTTCGGAACCATCGCGCTCTCTATCCTGGCCATACTCTCGGCCATAGGCGGCATTATCGGTGCCGGCACCGGCATTCTGGCAGCGACCATTTTGCACAATATATTTTTCGGTTCGGTTATCGGTGGCTTGATTGCCGCCTGGGCCTTCCACAGAGCCTGTCAGCACTACGACACCATGATGGAAACAGTGCACAAGAAAGAACAGGGCACGGCGGAAACAGCCGGCAAAGAGGCTTCTGAACCATCCATTAAAAAAGTGCGCCTGGCAAAAGACAATAAACACCTCTGGGGATCGGCCTCTTACTGCCTTTCCACCATCCTCGGCGTCAATCTCATTTATGGATCCGCAGGTGCTTCAGTCCTGTGGACCATAATCATCTGCGGCTTGATCGGCATACTCTGCCTGGCCCTGACACTTCTGGCTCTCTTCTGGAAGCCTCTCAAAGCGGCCCTCAAGTAACAAGGCAGGCAGTTTGAATTGGTAAGAACAGCATCTGACGATAGCAAAAAGGGCATGAACCAAAAGTTTGCGTTCTTTCTGCTATCGTCATATCAAAAAATTTCCCCATCTCTACGCACCAATATAGTATCACCCTGGAAGAGCGGGAATGCTAACATTCCATGCATGACCACGGAAGAAGATAGAGCTCACTTTAACGAAGTTTGTCCGAGCTGTGGCAAAAAAATTGCCCAGAATGAGCGGGCAGGTTCGCTTACTTCCTACCTTTTCCAGCCTTTTTACTGTTCCTGCCTGGGGGACGGTGAACGGCTCATACCGCGCTCCGCGGGAGAGCAGAAAACAAGCAAATCCAGAATCAGTTTCGGCAAGGATTCACTCGGCTCCTTCTGCCCCGCCTGCGGACTGCAAAGCACGAGTCAGGGCACCCTGGGCTCGATTACCGGCTTTCTTTTCCAGGACATACGCTGCAAATGCCGCCCGGAAGACCAGCTCAGCGGCGATGACATGGTCGAGCGCTTTTTCAAACTGAAAGAGCTGGAAGCCGACAAAGTCTTTGCCAGCGTCACCGTTGATGTGGCGAAAAACGATCCCAATCAAAGTCGGGCTATAAATCTGCTGCCCGGTGCCATTATCGGCGGCGTCTATCGCATAGTGCGCCTCATAGGCAAAGGCGGCATGGGCGAAGTCTACCTGGCCAATCATATTGGTCTGGGCAAGGTCTGTGCCCTGAAACTGATCCCACCGCACCAGGTAACCGAAAGCAGCTGGAAACGCTTCCAGAACGAAGCTAAAACAATTGCCGGCATGGAGCACGTCAACCTGGTCAAAGTCACGGATCTGGGCATCCATGAGGCGTGCCTCCCTTATTACGCCATGGAATACCTGGATGGAGATTCTCTGGCGGACTGGCTGAAAGCGCGCGGTAGACTGCCCTTGGAGACGGTACTGGAGGTCTTCAAACAGGTCTGTGACGGTGTCGACTACGCCCACCGCAAAGGCGTTGTGCACCGAGATCTAAAGCCGGGCAACATCATGATGCTGCGCACCCGCACCGGTGGCTACTCCATACGAATACTTGATTTTGGCCTGGTCAAACTGACGCAAAAAGACCGCCATCAGCAGAGTCTGACTAAAGTGGGAGAAGTTTTCGGCACACCGTTTTATATGAGTCCGGAGCAGTGTATCGGTGGTCGCATCGACAATCGCTCGGATGTTTATTCCATCGGCTGTACTATGTTTGAAGCCCTGACGGGCCAGGTGCCCTTCTCCGAGCCATCACCAATCGAGACAATTACCGCCCATCAGGTAGCCGATCCTCCAACCCTGGAAAGTATAGTCGGGCCGGGCGTATTCCCGGACTCCATGGAAGTGGTCCTGGCCAAATTGCTGCGCAAAAATCCGGTCGAGCGCTACCAGACCCTGGCCGAACTGAAACATGATCTGGAAAAGGTAGAACGCGGCGAGACGGTCGCACCATACTATGTAAATCGCACAAAAACAGGCCTGGGTGACACCCAGGTAATTGAATCAGTGCCCCCGGTTGTATATGGCTCACGCTCGAACCGAAAGCGTCTGGCCATTGTTTGCTCTTCCATTGTTCTGGTGGCAGCAGCCGGAGTGGCAACTATTCATCTGCTTGTCACCAGGCCGGGCGCAAGCACGCCGACGCCGACCGTAAAAGTAAATCTCTCCACGCTCGACCCCAATTTAGGCGAAAAACCGGGCGAACAAAAAGATGACCCCCCGCCGGCCTCACTCAAAGAAACAAAGCCATACTCCACCCTGATCGAATCGGAAGGTCAGAAATTGCGTTGCTTCCATTTCCCCGACGACGTCACCATAGGCAAGCTCTACGCCGGAGGATCCAATAACCGCGAAGCCCGCGGTGTAATAAGTTTTCCAGCGGAGGACAAGCTGACACTGATGCCGGAGTTGGCGGCGATCAAGTGGCCTGCTTATCTCAAACGCTTTCAATTAGGCGATGTGCAGTCATTGCAAATGTCAAAATTTGCCTCCGAATACGCAGTCAACGGCAGCCTGGCCTGTCTCGATGCGATGACCGCCGTTCCCGGCGTGGAAAGCCTCGACCTGCGCAATGCCGATGACTTGCCGGACAGCAGTGTTGCCCAGATCGGCAAGTTCGAAAAATTGAAAGTCCTATTGCTGGGCAAAGTCGATCTCAATCCCCTGGCACTATCAAAGTTACCGATAATGCCCAATCTCAAGCAATTGTTTTTATCCGGTCCGTATGACGCCTGTCCTGTGGTCCTCCGTCTGCGTCAGTCGGCCAGCATGCAGAAGCTCAGTTTGCCGGCGACAACAATAGATCTCGCCGCCGCCGAAGCCATTTCCACCATGCCGAATCTTGAACAGCTGTATATCGAGAAATTCCAAGCGAACGATCCGGCCAGCACAGCGCAAGCCCTGACATTATTGAGCAAAAACACGCATCTGCATGAGCTCTCCATTAAAAAGCTCATTCTCAGACCGGAGACCATTGCCGTGCTGCAAAAATTCAGGGCACTGGAAATCCTGCGTTGTGATCAAATTGAGGCGGATTATTCCGGCGCGCTGCGACGGCAACTGGCAAAAGAATTGCCCCGCGTGCAGTTTGGAGCGGCTGTCAGCGCCTCGGGCAAGCTGCCCCGCAACTAACGCGCCCCGGTTGCCACCGCCTGTAGTGTCTTGGTCGCCTCGGCCGAGACAAATGTGTTTTCATCATTAACCAACTGCTCCAGCACATGTACCGGCATATTGTGATTACCGGCCAGACCCATGCGCACGTCTTCACTGTTGTCCTTGGCCAGAAGCTCAACGACGGCCAGGGAGACCTTGGGATTTTCGGACACGCTGACGCGGACGTCGGCGTTTTCATCCCGAGCCAGGGACAATAAAACATCGGGGGCAGTTTCGGGATTTTCCGCTACCCGACAGCGTACCCTGACGTTTTCATCCTGGGCCAACTTGCCCAAAATTGTAGGAGATGTGTGCGGATTGCCGGCCAGGACCATGCGCACATGCGTCTCATCATCACCACGCTTACCGCCGGCTACTTGCTTTTCTTCCGACTGCAGCTCGGTAATGGCTTTGATCAAAACCGATACTTTGGCGGCTGTAACCGGCTTGGCCAGGTAATAATTCATTTTCAGCTTGAGAGCTTCCATCACGTCTTCATCTCGTTGCGAAACAGTGAGAAGCACCACGCTAATCTGTCTTAACTTATCGTCAGCTTTGATGTCGGCAAGTACCTCATGTCCGTTTTTGCGAGGCATATTCAGGTCCAGCAAAATAATGTCGGGCAGACGCTTGTCTTTGGATGTTTTGAGGTCATTGAGCATCTCCATGGCCTCAACACCATCATTGGCGATCGTCAGGTTGTACTGCAGACCCGAACGTTTCAGCGCCTCTTGCGTCAGACGAATGTCAGACGGTGTGTCCTCTACCAGTAAAATCTCGATGTTGTTATCCATGGACGCTCTCCTCTTAAGTTTTCGTGCCGCCGGCAGGGTGAAAAGAAATATGCAACCTTCACCCACCTCCGATTCAACCCAAATTTTTCCCCCGTGCAATTCGACAATTTTTTTGCATATAGCCAACCCCATGCCGGTACCCTGATACTTGGTCTTGCCATGGAGTCGAGCGAACATATCAAAAATTTTGTCGGCGTATTTAGAATCGATACCGATACCGTTATCGCGCACGGAAAACAACCAATCATTGACGGTGCGCTCGGCTCCGACAAAAATGCGCGGCGACTGGGTGCCTCTATACTTGATGGCATTGCTGATAAGATTTTGAAACAATTGCACCAGCTGTGAGCGCTCGACACCCACAGTAGGCAAACTATCTATTTCCAACTCAGCCTTGTTTTCTCTGATTGAGGCATCCAGATTAGCCAGAACCTCCTCCAGAACAGCGTTACAATCAGATGATGCATAGGCTGTTTCCTCCGCTGTAATGCTCGAATGCAGAAGCACTGATTGAATCAGTTGCTGCATACGTGAGGTCCCATCCAAAATGTATTCAATAAACTCTTCACAGTCTTGATCAAGTTTGCCCTTGGTGTTTTCAGCGAGCAAATTGACAAAGCCCTGCACCGCACGCAAAGGCTCCTGCAAATCATGCGAGGCAATTTTGGCAAACTGACGCAGCTCTTCGTTGGAGCGCGTCAACTCGTCGGTGCGCTCCTGCACCCTGCGCTCCAGCCTCTCGTTCAGCTGCTTGCGTTCGGTAATATCGCGGCCAAAGGCGCAAAACATATAATCATCATCTGACTTGATGCGAAAAATACCGATATCGATGGGAAATTCATGTCCATCACGATGCACCGCCACCAGCTCACTGGTCATACGCAATAAATTGTCCTGACTCTGGCTGAAATAGCGCGCCACGTCACGGGCATATTGTTTGCGCAAATGGGCGGGCACAATTACCGATAGCGGCCGCCCCAGAATCTCCCCGCGAGCCCAGCCGAAGGTCCGCTCGGCCTGGAGGTTCCAGTCACGAATACGCCAGTTTAAATCCATCGATATAAATGCATCATATGTATTCTCGAGAATAATTCGCAGGCGCTTCTCACTGCGAATCAAAGCTTGCTCCACTTTGTGACGCTCGATGGCATAGCGCAGACAGCGAAAAATGGACTCGTCGCTGACCACTCCTTTGACCAGATAGTCCTGAGCACCGCTCATTACAGCGAGCAGAGCCCCTTCCTGATCATCGGCCCCGGTCAGGCAAACAGTCGGCACTTCCACCGTCGCGGCTCGCACGCGATGAAGGGTCTCGATACCCATGCTGTCGGGCAGGGTCAGATCAAGCAGCACGACATCGATGCCGGGCCGGGCGAGACGTTTGAGGGCGGCCTCCAGCGTCATGGCGCACTCCACCTCCACCCCACGCGATTCGAGGGTGAGTTTGGTAACTTCAAGTTGTACCTTGCTGTCTTCGACCAGCAATACCCGCATCTTTGACATTTCCTTTTCACCGGCCAGTGGCTTAAACAGCGTCATGGCAAAGACTGCTAAAAGGACCGTAATCAGCGGCCTTCCATTTGTAATGTGTCCAAAAATCTAAAAAGGTTCCCTTAATCTTATTTGTGCCCTGAAGCAAGGTGTATATAATCCCCAGATGCTCAAATCAGATATCCTCCTGCCCAGCGGCGACGCCACACTGAAAGCCTTCCTGGCCCGCCCGGAGGGCGCCGGGGTGTATCCGGCCCTGGTTGTTATTCATGAAATAGTCGGGCTGACTGACCATATAAAAGAAATCACCTGCCGCCTCGCCGAAGAAGGCTACGCAGCCCTGGCCATTGATCTCTTTTCCCCCGGCAACACCGCCATCTGCATCTGGAAATGCCTGGCCGCTGTGCGCACGGGCAAAACTGATCACTTCGGCGTGCACTATTTGCAGTCGGGCCTGGACTATCTCGCCCGCCAGCCCTGGGCCGATCCGGGCAGACTGGGAGCGATAGGCTTTTGCATGGGCGGTAATTTCGCCATCTCACTTGCCTGCGAAGACAAACGTGTCAAAACAATTGCCCCGTTTTACGGCCTCACTCCGGCAAAAGCTGAATTAAACAAATTATGTCCGCTGGTCGGCTCCTATCCGGAAAAAGATCTGACCAGAAAGTCCGGAGAAGAGCTCAACGCCGCCCTGAACAAATGCGGCATAGAGCACGACATCAAGATTTATCCGGGAGCCCGGCACTGCTTCCTCAATGAAAGCTTACCGTTTCTCTACAACGACGAGGCGGCGAAAGACTCATGGCAGCGCACCATGGACTTTTTTGATCGTTATCTGGGGGCTAAGTCCAGCTCAATGTAGCCATTGAGTCCCTGGCCATTTCCAGCTCCACCGCTTTGTCGCCGACCTTGACGGTGAGACGGCGTTCGGCACCACTATTGGTGACAACCAGTACCATACCGCCGCCCGGATTTTGAAAAGCGACATGCTCCAGACCATCGATACCGGCCTGTGAATCCACTCTGATTGCACCGCGCTGCACAAATTTGGAGAAATGACCCAGGGCGAAATATTGCCCACTGTAGCTTATGGCATCAGTGCTGGAATTGACGGTAACAAGGCCGCCACAGGGGAAAGGACCGATATTAGGCTTGCCTTTCTCATCCAGTGAAAGATTCCAGACGGTCAGAGAACGGCACCAGTTGCGGAGAATGCCACTGAAAGACTTGCCCCAGGTAGTCCAGTTGTCTCCGTAGTGCGGATCAGTGTAGTCCGGTCCACCCTCGGTCCAGTACTGATCAACATCGGGGAAAGCGTTGTGCACCTGGCTCATCTTGGCCACATCCCCGACATAGCCGTGCCAGGCAATGCCGCTGGCGTATTTGAGCACATCGGGAGTTTCCATCTCACCAATCGCGCGGCCCCAGAGATTGTAATTATGGTCAATCAACCAGATCTTAGTTTTGATGTTGTTTTTGGCAAAGGCCGGTCCAAGATTGAAGCGCACGAAGTCGGCCTCATATTCCTGCGGCCAGGCGCAAGCCGGCATTTTGCCGTCCTGATCGGTGTCCACTTCATTTTGCACGGTGATGGCCTGAATCGGCACGCCCTCGCGCTCGTAGCCCTGCAGAAACTTGACGAAATACTCAGCATAAGAAGACATGTACTGGCGACGCATATTGCCGCCCAACATCGAATTGTTGGACTTCATCCAACCGGGAGGACTCCAGGGCGTGGAGAAGAGAAACAGATCCGGATTGACGGCCCGCGCCTGTCGCAATACCGGCAAAATGTATTCCTGATCGTGAGCAATGGAAAAGCGCTTCAGCTCAGGATCCGGCTCACCTTCATCAAAGCTGTAAACATTACGGCTGTAATCACTGGCACCAATGCAGGTGCGGCATACATTTAGACCCAGGCCATTGTCTGACTTTCCAAACAACTGATCAAGGATGGCCTTTCGCTTCTTAGCTTCCATCTTATTAAATGTGTAGCAGGAGGCATCGGTAAAAGCACCGCCAAAACCAAGAATCGACTGATACTTTTTAGAAGCGTCAATGACGATTACATCTTTTGCCTGGGCCTCGGCAGCGCGCCATTCCAGGGGCGACAACCCCGCCAGGCGCTTATCGCCACCGGTAATGGTGACGCTAACGCCGCCGGCTTCTTTACCTTTAGCAAGAGAAGGCCGGGAAAGAAGGAGCTCCGGCGAGAGGGCGGTCCCCAATCCATAGACCAACAGTGTAAGAAAATCCCGCCGACTATTACCCATGCCCTGTTTGCAACCCCCCGAACGTGCGACAAAACAAAGCGCAATTATATTGCATGGAAACTAAATCAATAGCATCCCGTCGTACCCTGCAGTTCAAGAGGACTTTTGGAGGTCATCATGGGTATTCTAAGTTTCATTCTCTTTCTTTTTGTCGCGGCAGCCTGCGCCTATCTGGCGGAGAGACTTGTTCCGGGCAGCATACCGGGCGGCTTCTTGACCTCAGCAATAGTCGGTATAATCGGCGCCTGGGTCGGCGGCAGCATGGTCGGTCAAATCGGCCCCAGTCTGGCCGGAGTATCACTCCTGCCCTGCATTCTGGGTTCGGCGCTGCTGGTCTTCCTGCTATCGATGGTATCGCGCGGGTTTTCGCATCGCAACGCTTAAAAGAAGCAGTCCATTAAATCAAAAGGGCCGGGGGCTTTGCCGCTCCCGGCCTTTTCTTGGCGTGGTACCATATACCGGTATGGTAGCACCGCAAGCAGGTCTGACAGATGTTTATCCCGGGCAACCGTTCTTCCGTCGGCTTTCCCTCTCCCGCCGATGACTACATTGAAAGAACACTGGACTTAAACGAACTTCTGATCAAAAACAAAATCGCCACCTTCTTTATGCGCGCAGACGGTGATGGTCTCAAAGACAGCGGCATCAATCACGGGGATCTGCTCATAGTCGACCGCTCACTGCCGCCGGCCGCAGGCAAAACCGTGGTGGCTGTGATTGATGGTGAATTGCTTTTGCGCAAAATCGAGAAGCATGAAGGACGACTCGTCCTTGTCAGCAGCGAAGAAAGCGCCGAGCCCGTGGTTTTCGACGGCGAAGAAATTCAAGTCTGGGGAGTAATTACCAGTGTTGTGCACCAGCTGTAGTACCAGACCCGTACAAGCAAATGAGTAAAGAAAAATACGCTCTGGTCGATTGCAACAATTTCTACGTCTCCTGCGAGCGCGTTTTCAATCCCAAACTGGCTGGCAAACCGGTTGTCGTACTCTCCAACAATGACGGTTGCGTTGTCGCCCGCTCCAACGAGGCCAAGGCCCTGGGAGTGAGCATGGGTGTGCCGTACTTTAAGGTCGCTCATCTGGAAAAGGAAAAAGGGCTGATCGCCTGTTCCTCCAACTATCCGCTCTATGGAGAGATGTCCAATCGAGTAATGACGCTGCTGGGGCAGTACGCGCCACGGCAGGAGGTCTACTCTATCGATGAATGTTTCTTGCTGGTCGGCGGCATGCCGGAGTTTGAATCTACAGCCAGAGAAATAAAGGCAGTAGTGCAGCAATCACTGGGACTGCCCATATGTGTCGGACTGGCACCAACCAAGACCCTGGCCAAACTCTGCAATGCGGTGGCCAAATCCACCCAGTCACTGGGTGGAGTCTTCGACTATGACTCGGTTTCAGAGGCCAAGCAGACGCGCATACTGCGAGCAATCAAAGTGCGTGATGTCTGGGGTGTTGGTCGCAAACTGGCGGAGAGATTTCGCGCCATGGGCATTGAAACGGCTCTGGATTTACGTGAGAGCGACGCCGAGCGAATGGGCAAAGAGTTTAGCGTGGTCACCAAGCGAACGATTACCGAATTGCGCGGCACGCCCTGCATCGGTATGGAAAACGTGGGAGAAGCGCGCAAACACATCGTCTCATCACGTTCTTTTGGCCGAGCTGTCTACACCCTGGAAGAGCTGGAAGAGGCCGTAACTGCCTACGCAACAAAAGCCTGTGAAAAATTGCGGCGCGACCAGTCCATCGCCGGAGAAGTGGAGGTCTCGGTACGAACCAGTGCCTATGCCGAAGACGGCTTTGCCGAGGCGGATGCGATTGTACTGCCTGCACCCACCGACGACACTATGGTCATAGTCAAACACGCTCTCCAGGCCCTGAAAAAGGCTTACAAACCCGGCTACGCCTACCAGAAAGCAGCCGTGACCCTGAGCCGGGTGTCCCCACGCGAAGGCCGCCAGATGTCACTCTTTGCCGCCACTGAAGAAAACGACAGGTCGGAAAAAATGATGAAAGCTCTGGACGCCACCAATGCCAGATTTGGTCGGGGCACAATTTTTTTGGCCAGTCAGGGCATTGATCAATCCTGGCGAATGAAAGCCGAACACAAGAGCCCGTCATACTTATGCGACTGGAATGAAATCCCCAGGGTGCGCTGCTAGAGCAGCCGGAGCAGCCTAAAACCTAACGCGGCATGCTCAAGCCGTCGGCCAGCTCCAGACTGCCATCGCGCCCATGGCGAATCGGCTCAAACTCTTCGTCGATGGGGTCATAGACATAAACCTCACCGGTCTCAATCTCATAAACCCAGCCGTGCAACTCAACTTCGCGCTTCCACAATTTGCGGGCGACACAGGGCAGGGCGCGCAGATTTTCCAGTTGCACCAGGACGTTTTCCTGCACAACCACACTGTGCTGATAGTCAAAATCAAGATCGGCATAGTGCTGATCAATGATGCCTTTAGTCTTCTGCGCGTGCACAAGCCATTTTTCAACCGAGGGCATATTCGTCAGTTTTTCCGGCTGCAAGACGCCGGCCATGGCACCGCACTTTGTATGCCCGCAAATAATGATGTTTTTTACGTTCAAACCTTCCAGAGCATACTCGATGGTGGCTTCCTCACCACTGGACGCATCGGTATGGGGCGGCACGATGTTGCCGGCATTGCGCACAATAAAGAGCTGGCCGGGGTCGGTCTGGGTAAGTAAGCTGGGCACAATGCGCGAATCTGAACAGGTAATGAAAACAGCATCAGGGGTCTGGCCCTGGGCCAGTTGTCCAAAAAACTCTTCATTGATTGCGTGGACTTCGGTTTTAAACTGATGAAGACCGTGATGAAGCTTATGCACGTCGAAACCTCGCCAAGACAAATCCGGGCCTCCGCGACCCCCGAGGCTAGTTTACTTGTTGTCTCGGCCGCAAGCAAGAATTTCTCGCACATTCATGACGATCTAATGCGTAATTACCCGAGTGACACGAGATAACTATCAAGGTACAAAGTACAGGGAAGCCAACCCGCTCTTTCGAGGTACGGCAATTGACCCGCAATTTTGTAGACGGTGAAGACATATTCAAGCATCCGGGTGCAGATCCGAGCGGCACTCAGCGTCTGGAAAAAGCCCTGACTGACGCCAAAGATGCCGGTGTGGCCTTCTTTAAAGATGCCTATGAACATCCCAGCCACACGGCCATGGTGGCCGGTGGGGTAGCACTGGGGGCAATGGCCCTGTACGCCGGTCGCAATCAAATCGCTCGATTACTACCGCGGGCAGGCAAAGAAGTCCTGCTGGTCGAAGACACACCCTTCATGGGCAAGGCGATGAAGAGTGCCCTGGAAACCAACGGCGAGCGTGTAACCTGGGTGACCGGGTTCAGGGGTGCCAATCCACTGGTCGGCAAAACACTTGACGGTCGCGAATTGCTCATCAATCCAAACAAATTTAAAGTCGCCCTTGTGGATTGCGAATTGAAAGGCAGCTATTTGCAGGGAGAACACGTTGTCGACGCCCTGCGCCGCACCGGTCTGCCCAGTATCGGCACCAGCTCGGTGCCGGAGTCCAATCTGTCGCTGCTGGCCAATGGGGCCAATGTAGCCGGGCAAAAAACGGCTATTTTGAGCGGCCTGGCCAGCAATAAACTTGACCTGATGGCAGCCGCCAAAACCCCCACAACACTTCAACACCAGCTGGACGACCTGTTTGTAAAATTGAAGGGTCCTGAAGGGAAGGAGCTGCGCCGCCAGGGCGACAAGTTGCTCCAGAAATTTCTCATCGAAGAATAAAGAAAGCTGCTCCTTCGACTATAGTACTGGGACTATGGAGCAGAATTTTCACCGCAAACAACTTGTCCATATACTCTGTATGGCCTATTCGGGAGAACTGGCCGCAGCTCTGGCTTATGCCGGGCACTGGCGATCCCTGCGCGACGCCGGGCAGAGGCAGGCCATACGCCAGATAGAACAGGACGAATGGCATCACCGTAGAAATCTGCTGAAAATGCTGGCCGACCTGGGCGAAAAGCCACCGGCCTGGCGCGATTGCGCCATGGGCTCCCTGGGCTGTGTGATTTTTCTCGCTTGCTTCGTCAGCGGTTGGTTTTTCGCCATGTACTTCGCCGGCCGCCTGGAAGACGGCAATATCATCGAATACAAACACGCCGCCGATCACGCGAAGGCTCTGGGATTGCCGGAACTGGCCGATACACTGATGCTTTTTTCAGCCAAGGAAGAAGAGCATGAGGCCTACTTTTACAATGTCGTACGCGATCACTGGATGCTGGCGACGACCAGGCGATTTTTCACCTGGGGACCGGAACTCGGTGCCCCGGCCAAGGCCATAGGCGGCCAGAACTGAATTTTGAATTGATTTACTGATCTGAGTTTATCAAGCTGTCCCGTTAATCCGCCGCCACCGATTTCCACAGATGCATAGCCGCGTAGGATCTCCAGGGACGAAATCTTTCCACCGCCGCCAGAGCTTCCTTCTGGCCTCTGGGGTCCCTGGAGTTTTGCAATTTGAGCGCCTTGCGCAGAGCAAGATCTCCGGCGGGAAAAGCGTCCGCCGCTCGAAATACACGAATCGCCAGATACTGTGCCGTCCAATCACCGATGCCAGGAATACTTTTGAGGCGATGCAAAGTTTCTCCCATGGTCACATCATCAGCATGAGGCACAAGTTGCAAGTCATCGTCGGCCACAGCACGCGCTACGGCAATGATAGTTTCGGCACGTCTGGCGATGATGCCGAGCTCGGTAAAATCAGATACTTGCGCCCCGGCCAGCGCAGCGGCATCAGGCATGAGCAGCTCCAGCCCAGGTGGTGCAATTGGATCTGTTATCTTCAGTGTGCGACCAAAGCGCCTGGCCACTCTCCCTGTCATAGTGTTGCCGGCTTTGACGCTGACTTGCTGGCCGAGAATAGTACGCACAGCCAGCTCCATACCATCGAAGGCCCCGGCAATACGCAGCCCGGGATACGGTGCCGCCAGCTCCCCCAGGTGCAGGGAAATAGCCGGAACATTTGCCTGCACATCAAAAAGATGTCTCGCCCGCTCAATCATTGTCTCCCTCACCGGCGCCAGGGACGGAGAAATTTTCAGCACCAGAGACTGCGCAGGCAGCTCGGGTCCAAGCTCCACACAAAACCAACCGCAATGCTCTCCGACTCTGGCGGTGCGCCAGTATCTGCCCTCGGCAACAGCCTCCACACCGGGGATACCATGCCCATCAAGATAAGCCAGCAGAGCCGGCCAATCATAAGGTGGAATGAAAGATATTTTGCTTACGCCTGTAGTACTAATTATCAGTGTCCCCGGGGCGCCTCGACAGCATCACTTTGAGCTTTGATTATTTGACCGCAGTGTTTGCATTCATGCCCATCAATCAGGCAGCGGCTACGCTTATCGGCGTGCTTGAACAAACCGAGAATAGCATCAAAGGTCTGAATCAGAGCCTGACCCTTGGGTTTGGTCTCCACTTTCATAGCCGGCATACCGCTCTGAGTTACACGCATGGCGGCAATTTCATGATGCGTAATGCGGGCAATTTTTACCGGTTTCACCTCGGACTCGGGTGCTTCCTCCGGCAGCTTGACCAGGTGATTGACTATGCTTTGCAGTTCCTGATGATCCGCATGTTCAACCCCGTCTGCTATTGATGCGGACGACTCCACCGACGCTTCCTTACTCACATCTTTTTTCTTAAAAAGATGCCCGACATAAACTTCCTCATTCGATTCAGTGTACTTATCGTTCATTTACGCCCTCCTTGCATAAAGGACTGATTCCATTGTGCGCCGCGCGGGCAATTTTGTGTACGACGGTGCACAAAAGCCTTAATGAACCTTCGTCACAGACACCGGAGCCGCCTTCAGTACAGCCCCAATCAGTATTGTACCGAGCAGTGCGGCAGACGACGGCGCAGTTCTTCCGCGGCCTTTGGAGACAGGTCAATGTTCTTAACGCTCACCAGAGTCAATCGTTTTAACTTTAAGATTTCACCTACGGCAGCGTCGGTAATTTTCGTACCGTTCAAGACCAGGTATCGGAGATTGCTATTTTTGCTTATCACCGACATCTTAGTATCGTCGATGTCACAGTCGCTGAGGCCCAAATCGTAGAGCTTCCTGCAGGCACTGAGGCCATCGAGCGCCTGCACAGATGGGTCGGTAAAATCCATGTGAATCACATCCAGACTGTTGGAGCCGGCCAGACGCGCCAGAATCGGATCGACATTTTTAACCCGCTTCAGATCAATCTGTTGCACTTTATTCAACCAATTGATTCGGGCAATATCAGCCCCAGCGGAAGGTGATCCCTTAAAATGCAGTATCGGCACCGGATTAATTTCATTCATTGCAGGAATTGCCCTGGCCGGTACCGTGAAATTATCGATGTCCATCTCGTGCAGGGCTTTCCAGTTTTTAATGGCCAGAAAAAACTCGGGGGACAGCTCCAGGGTCTTGAGATTGTTTGTGTTCGGCTCCAGCTCTAACTTGTAGATATCTTCGGCACCAATGTGAGACAAAATCTCCGGTGCTTTGATGACGAATTCTCCCTCCGGCGGCACCAGTCGCAGTATCACTTGTTCGGTCGGCAGGTAATATTTGACACCTTGTGCAAATTCCATGTGAGCGCCGGGAGCACTGCCCATTATTTTTCCCACCGGTACTTCCTCTGGAAACTTGAAGCGCCGCAGTTGCTCCCCATCAACATCCACCACACCATCGCTGATCACGCCACAGCGCTGAAATATTCCACGAATCCTGGCCATCTCAGGCGTATCGGCGTCAGACTTCGACAGCAGAGCGCCCAGGGACTTGTTGGAGTTTTGCAATGAGAAAGCAAAAGCCACCACCCCCACCGCGGCCAAAATAGTAACCAGTGTGAGAATGGAAAACAGGGCCAGGGGCAAATGTTTTTGCCTGGCCGGAACGTTGTCGCTGTCAGTATCTATGGCAAACAGTGGGGCATCGGCGAATATGGCCTTCGGCTGGACTGACTGACCCCGAGCAGCGCGAGACAAATCATGAGCGACCGCCGCCATTGACTGCTGCCGCTCGACAGGCCTTTTCTCCAGCATTGTGGCGACAAGATCTTCCAGTGCAGGGGAAAATTCGCGACCGGGACAGCTTTCTGCCAGAGAAGGGGGCTCGGCATTCTGGTGCATCAGAACAGTTTGAAAAGCGTTTTCACCCCTGAAGGGCGGTCGGCCTGTAAGACACTCAAAAATAGTGCAGCCAAGAGAATAAATATCGGAGCGCTCATCAATTTTAGTGTTGGCGCCAATACACTGCTCCGGACTCATATAGAGCGGACTTCCGAAAACTTCACCCGTAGCCGTCTGCGACTGACTGAGACCGGCTTTATCACCAATCAGTTTAGCCAGACCAAAGTCGACGATTTTGACGACGACTGAATTTTGCCGGTCACCGCTAGCGGTGAGAATGATATTGGACGGTTTTACATCACGGTGAATGATGCCGTTCTGATGCGCATAACCAAGGCCGGCACAGACCTGCCCGAAAATCTCCTGCGCCTGCTCAATATCAAGCGGTCCCCGGGAGTGGATTAAATCAGCCAGCGATTGCCCTTCAAGAAGGTCCATCACATAGTAGGGCCAGTGGCCGTCGTGAATACCGAGATCGTAGATCTGGACTATATTGCGATGGTTCAGCCTGGCAATGGCCTTGCCTTCGGACTGAAATCTGTACCAGTTGGATTCATTGATATGCTCGGGCGCCAGCGCCTTCAAGGCATAGTCACGCTTAAAAACAAGATGCTCGCAGAGATAGACGACACCCATACCACCGCGACCGATGATACGCTTGAGTCGATAGCTACCACCAACTACAGTATCGAGCTTCAGGTGAGGTCCCCTTTGAGCGCTACTGCAGGCAGCAGCGGGACGACAGGCCGGGTCACCTCTACCTATTTGCCACACCCTGGGGTGATGGCAAACTATCGATTGGTTATTTAACTGTTACGGCTACAGGCACTCTTTCCTGGGGCATTTTTTTGGAATCATCCAGCCTGGTTACCAGACCGATCGCTTTGAGGCATTTGAGGATGATCCACGAAGGGTCAATCTCAAAGGGTCTGCGACCCATATTGGCTGTGCCGGGCTCGGCATGATGGTTGTTGTGCCAGCCTTCGCCGAACCATATGAGACCGATCCACCAGACGTTTACGCTGTCGTCTGTGGTCTTGTAGCTCTTATAGCCGTATTTGGGTATATGACAAACATAGTTAAAAACGAGGGGCATCTGGAAAAAGAACACGCTGGCCAGAAGGCTCACGAGCACACCCTGCCAACCGAGAACCGGTAGCAAGACCATGCGGGCAACAACTGCGATCCAGAAAAAGTTGAGCCACTGGGCTTTGGGCCAATCGCCATCACATTCGAGAAAGCGATACAGGGGATCTTTGTAGAGGTCTACACACTGTTCTTTGGGAATAATGAAAGAAGGATAAGTTTTCTGTAAAAACCAGTCATAATTCCAGAAACGGAAGCCCTGGCTCGGTGCGTGCAGATCAAACTCTTTATCAGAGTGCTTGTGGTGGGAGCGGTGGATGGACGTCCACCATATGGGAGAACCCTGGAAGCCGAAAATGGCTCCAAAAACCAGAAAATACTCCAGCCACTTACGACAGGCTAGCGAGCGGTGTGATAGCAAGCGGTGATAACCAATTGAGGTACCAAGCCCGTGCCACAATACGAAGCCGAAAAACACATACAGAAGCGAGATGTTGTCCATTTCTACACACAAATACCTTTATAATCCGGCTTGGCTTGTAATCACGAAACTACAATTTGTAATCACACAACTACACTATCATCAATTTCGAAGGGTGCCTAGGGTTTCCTGGTTAAAACAAAGCCAAATCCGCAAAGTTTTGCGCGGTCGTATTACCTACAAGATTCAGCAAGTAATACAGATGGAAGCTAAAGTGTATTACTTATTTAGAACCTGGACGAAATCCGACCCGATCGCGTTGTGAATGTTTACAGGTGGCCTTCCATTAAAATTAAGCGCTCATGCGGTTTTTCGCTCATTGCCGTTAGCCAACAAGACAATCTCGCACGCAATACCAAATACGGTACCAGAGCGAAACCCTGAATTTATGCCACAAACGGTGCTGTGAGCCGCTATATGGAGTTGGAAACAGGACCTAAATCCTGCCTCTTTTTCAGACTATATTCGTCAACCGCCACCCAATATTCACCTTTTGGTTGCAGCTGACCACCCTCCTCATCTGGATGTACAAACAGGCGGCGGCAATTTAGGGGGCTATGCTCCTAAACTGAAATTCATATCGGCGGATCCTGCACATAGGTGGCTTTGATCAACTGGCTCAGTTGCATCAAACTGTTGTTCATCTGAGCGACAACCGATTTCAAGTCTGACAACATCGCCGCCCTGTCTTCCAGGAGCTGGGCCGTGACACTCTTACCCTGGCCGATACGCGCCATCGGTGGAGCTACACCCTTACGCCGCGGCGCCCTGTGGCGCCCCAGCATACCGCTGCTGGTCCAGGCAGCTATCAGCTTACCCCGGCGCGTCTCACCACCTGTGGTATCACCGCCCATTTGCTGGGTCGTTTCACTGATAATTTCCTCGCCGCTAAAAGATTGACTGACGAGATACTGCCAGACCCCTCTTGGAAAATCATGGGTCTCCTCATTCGTATTGTTGATTACCGTCAGGAGCATAGGGGGAACGTTCTGATTGAAGTTCTTTTCTTCCTCCTGTTCCTTCACCGCTAGACCGGACAGCGAACTCTGGATACCCCCGTCTAGAATCTCCAGGACGTTGGTGGGCAGGTCCGAATCGGCCAGGGCAAGGGAGTAGCCGACCATTTTGGTGACGCCGCCGCTGACAAAGTTGATGACGCTGTTGCGCTTGAGGGCACGGGCTCGCTTCTCCACTATCTGGGCGCGGGCATCGTCAATTTTGGCGATGGCTAGCTCCACTTCCGCCTTGACGGCGTTTACTTCCAGTGATGCCGTTTGCAAATAGACGGTCAGTTTATCGCGCAGATAGAGCAAACGCAGAAGCAGGCGGGATCGCTCCGCTGTCTCCCCCCTGTCGGACCCATTGAGCTGGGCCTGGACCTTCTGCAACTCCTGCAAAATGGCATGCGCCCCGGTGATGTCGGCAATTTGCAAAACTCTGGGGTTCATGGCCGGTAGCGCATTTTCAGCCAATGCCGGACCGCCCTCCAGGCCCACAAGAAGAAGCATAGAAATGAGAAAAACGCGCCTGACAATGGTCATGAATTGATTCCGTACAAACAACACAAGCAGCAGATTATAGTAGAAAGGCCCATGGGTATAGAACTAATATTCTGGCTGCGAAAATCGACCGAGGCACCGAGATGACGATGTCCGAAAATGAGGATAAACAAAAGAGGGAAGATGCTGAAAAGCGCGCCCAGGCAAGAGCTGAGCGACTCAAGTGGATGAACAATCCGGAGGCCGCGCACTCTCTGTCCGATGTGGCGCCGGAAAGCCGCGGGAGCGAACAAAATAAGGCGGCAGCGGCCTTTTTACTGACCGAAGGGGATAATGTCATCGCCTCCAAGACCACAGCCAGAGCCGAAGCCGAGGCCAAGTCAACAGGCGCTGCCACAGCGCAACTGAGCACCGATGAGCTTTTGTCCCAGTGGAGCGGCCAGAAACAGAAACAAAAGGCGCGGCGTTCCAGCGGGCAAGAAGAGCTCCTGCAGCGGGTTCGCGCAGAGATCGATCTGGAAATTGATGAAATCAGAGAGCAGGGCTATCCACTTGGGTCGGAGCTGATCCTGATCGCCCGGGCTTTCGGCAAGGATCCCCGGCAATGGCTGCCCTCCGACAAGGTTTCCAACCTTTTTATTGAAGCCGTCCTTTACTCCGCCGGACTGGATTTACCCTGGGGTTTCGATTCCATTCCCGATTATGCCGAGCTGAAGTACGTATTGGGCGAAGACAAGCGCTTCGTCAGGGTTTTCCGCCACGACAAAGGGCGCGTCAATGAAAGCGCTGCTGAGTTTGCCGCCTGTCCCATAGAAGACGGTGATATAGCCCTGTGGGCCAGCCCTGACGTACAACGCAGCGGCTTCATAGAGCGAGCCGAGGGAGGCCGCCACAATATCTTGAGCGCCGGCTGCGAAGACTCGCCAACCGGCTTTATCTACACCACCCTGGAATTTTTCATCAACACTTATGCGACAAAAAGTCCCACGCCGGATGTGGTCTATAGGCTGACCAGACTGTAGTTTGCCCGACTACTTCCAGAGATCAAAGCGATCCTCGGTATTAGATGTAATCCCATGCACCTTAGTCCCGGCTTTGGGCATAAACTTGGGTACGTACTTGGGATAGCACATTTTGGTATTGTTCAAGGGCTCACCGCTACTCTGTTTCACTGCCAGACGCGCATTCACCGCAGTAGTGGCTGTTTCTTCAGTGTAGGGCGAATGTGCCTGGACATATAACTCATCGCCGACTTTGATATTCAATTCTGAACCGTGGTAAACCAGTGATTGCATCACCGGACCGCCCGGCAGAGAGCTGACCACACCCATGGTCATACCGCGCAGACGCGGATGTTTATCCTCTTTTGTCACCGCCTTCATCGTCACAATGGACGGATTGACGGCACCGATAGCTCCCATAACCACTGGCAGGACACCAAATGTGGCCACGGATCCCAGCTGGCTCAAGCCTGTGCTGACACCAAAACTAACCACCTGCGCACCAACGGCGGTATCATCACTGAGTGTCTCTTCGGCTTTCTGTACAATCCCTTTTTTGTCCACAACAATCTTTCGCTCGACTTTGTCGCCAAAGACAGTCTGCTGCTGGCTCAGAATGCCCTCAATTTTTATGTGTTCCTGATCCGGAGTAATGATTTCATCAAAAGCCAGCTTGATTATGCTGCTTTTGTGAAAGCGTTTATCGCCCGAAATCATGGCCTGAGTCATATTGCGACTGCGCACATAGTGGTCGATGTGCCCGACGACAATGGAGCCGGCCGGAGCGATCAAACGACCGTCAAAAACAAGATCTTCTTTTAAATGGGCCTCAATCACATCGCCCTGACGAGCCGAGCGACTATCGATGTCGGTATCGAATATAACGGGAAACTGAGTCGCCGAAGGCAAAGGCAATATGTCGAACGGTGAAACGAAATGATTTTCCTCAGCAGAGACAGCCGCAGGTGCACAAACCTGTACAGAAAATTGCAAGCAAATCGACACCGCCAGAGCGGAAATGAGAGACCTTGCCGCAGCGCCACTGGCGGCAAAAAAATTAGCAAAAAATGTCCGGGAGAGTTTCATACCAGTATTAAACATAATAGATCCGGGCAGCAAAAGGCTGAAGTATACTTCACTTTTCAAAAGAAAAAACCGGCCAAGTTAGTGGATTCCGGCAATTCTGCGCTCTGTTTCTTCCTTCACTTTGGCCATTTTTTCTTGATATTCCTTTTCGATTGCCTGCTCTTCTTCAGGCGTCATGGACGTTCTTACAGTACCGTCGGGAAACTGATAAAACTGATTGGCATTAGTTTCACCGTGGGCCAACCTTTCCTTCATTTCGGCTTTCAGTGCCTTAATTTTATCGTTGCATTCACTGCGCAAGCGCTCTATCTGCAAACGTCTATCTTTGTCACGCGGAGTTTCTGGGGCGTCACCTTTTTTGCCTTCTTCTTCACTGCCACCACCGGCAGAGGCAGAAGCCGACGCGCTCGAGGTCTTTGCCGAGCTGTCGGCCGGTGCTGCGGCGCTAACGCCGGAGAGAGAGGCAAGCACTTTTTGACAGGCGCTCAAAGTATCGGCCGGCGGTGAACAGCTCATACAGGTCTCATACTCTCTTTTTGCACCGCTGCGCTGGCCCATGGCCAGAAGTGTATTAGCGAGATAATAATGGCCGGGCCAAAATTTGGGGAATTTGGCCACGGTCTCATTAAAAATGGGCAGGGCCTGACTGTAACTCCGGGCATTGTACAGCTGGCAACCGCGGGCAAACTGATCCTCGGCGGAGACCCGCGGACAGAAGACTGCTGCTGCGATTAGTGCTGTCGCTGCCATAGCCACGATTTTGATTCGCTCATTTGTCTTCATACTTTTTTCCTACTTGATAGCCTCTATTTGCGTCCGGGCGCGACTCTGCAATGCTTGTATTTTTTCATCATACTCGCGGGTTATTGCCGCTCGCTCTTCATCGGGCAAATGTGTCTGCGGACATTCCCAGGGAGATGGTTTTTCCCAGTTATTGGTGTTCAACTCGGCCTGGGCGATGCGCTCCTTCAGCTCCTGCCGCAAGACGCTTATCTGCTGATCACACAGATCCTGGATCGCTTTTTTTCGCCACCTGCTGTCCATCTCCTGCGGCGAAGGGCCACTGGCGGCTTTCTCTACTTTTTCACCTATAACCTTATCGCCGGACTTGTCCGCCTCCCGCGCCGCATCGGCGGCGATAGTATCAAGCGGTTCAGTCATGGGCATTTCGGGCGTGCCCCCCAGAGATGTAATCATCTTCTGACAGACAGCAACGATTTCCGGCAGAGGAGCCGGTTTGCTGTTCAAACTGGACTGATATTCATTGCGTGCTTTTGTCCGCTGTCCCAGAGCCAGGTAGGTATGCGCCAGGTAATAATGGCCAGGCCAGTAAGTCGGATACTTGGTTGTGGTCGCTTCCAGGCCGGGCAACGCTTTTAAGTAATTTTTCTGCTCATAAAACTTACAGGCATTGCCGAATTCATCAGCTGCCACCACCTGCGGCACCGCAGTACAACACACAGTCAAAAATATCAACGCTTTGAGCTGAGCGGCAATTCTCAATTAATCGACCTCAAAAAGCGCAGCGGTATCTAAAACTATGCCCTGTCCAGGTTTGTCTTCATCTTCAGATGACGGCGGGAGCCAAATTTTAACAATAAGTGCCCTCAGGGTAAAGTCCGGTGCCGACAAAGACGGGGCTGGTCAGGAAAAACCTGTTAAACTGGCCAGCCAATCAATTACTCCAGAATATCAAAATTAATATGCGCCGGCACTTAACCCTCCTGCTATTAATTGCAATCTCCTCCTCCACTCCGGCCCAGGCCCGGGGCGAGGAATATTGCAAATTGCTGATGCACGGCGCCGCCGAATATGATGCGGCCAGATATCCGCAGGCCGAGACACTCCTGAACCAGGCCGTGGCCCAACAGCCAAACAATATCGTCTGTCGCATCGAGCGCGGGCGCTGTCTCTGGCGCCTGGGTAAATTCAATCAAGCGATCAGTGACTTCGACACGGCTCTGAAACTGCATCCCAATCGCAATCTCACGATTCAGACCCTGACCTTCAGGGTCACGGCAAACCAGTCCCTGAAGAACTGGCCGGCGGTCATAAGCGACTGCAATAAGCTATTGCAACTGGAGGAGCACGACGCCTTTGCCTGCGCTCAAAGGGCTATGGCCTACGACCGGCTGGGCAAGCGCTCCCTGGCACAAAAAGATTACGACCAGTGCCACCGTCTGGTGCCCCGCAACAAATCATACCTGGCGGTGCAACGGCTTATCGATGCCGAGGCCGACGTGCAGGACAAATTCGCCGCCGGGATCAAGTATCTCGACGGCCACATCAGAGCCCATCCCTACGACGCCGACGCCTACTACACTCGCGCCGGGCTCTATTCACAACTGGGCAAGCCAAAAGAAACAATGGCCGATTATGATGCCAGCATAAAACTCAGTCCAGTTCGTTTTATGGTCCAGTATCAAAGGGCCAAATACCTGGCCTCGCAAAAGCTGTACAAACAAGCGGTGGAAGGCTTTACCGACGCGCTGGAGCAGGCGCCGGGCAATGACCATGTGCTACTGGAGCGCGCCGAAAGCTACGCAAAAATGGGTGACTATGCGCGCAGCATCAGCGATTATTCGGCTATGGCCGCACTCCACCCGCAAGAGGAAGACCCGCTGCACTTCCGAGCGCGTGTCTACGCTCTGGATAAACAATACGAACGAGCTCTGAGCGACTACAACACCGTGATCAAACTGGCTCCTGAACAGGCCGCCAACTACAAAGAACGGGCCGACATCTATGAAAGGCTGGGTCGACGCGAGATGGCTGTGCGCGACCGGAAGAAAGCAGCAGAATTACTGGCTGCACCGGTCAACTGATTTTTGCCCCTCAGCGCCCCGGGAAGAAATCGCCTTTAATTTCACTGACCGGATTGGTGCCGATTTGCAGCCGAATATAGCCGTGCCTTTCGCCCTTCTCGTTGAGCGGATAAAACTTGAGTTCCATGGCATAGTCGAGACTATCATCCTTGGCACCATTAGTGGCGGTAACGGTTGATTGTGTCCCGTTCTTGTCGAGCACCGTATAGGTTATCTTTGGCGCCGGCACCTGGCCTTTTTCAGTAAGTGCCTTTCGTGTGTTGTAGCAAATCTGATAAGTCTGACCGACAAATTGCTGGGCTGAGGCAAACTCAATAACTACGGGGGTCTGCCCCTCTAAACGCACGGTTGTGCCGGAGGCTGTGGCCCGGACCAGTTTGAAAGGCTGACCGGCGATCGAACCTTCAACCGGACGGAATACGCTCTGTACTTTTACCGGTACAAAAATGCGGCGACCAGGACCGGTTTTGTTTAGATTGAGTTTGTAGGAGCCGTCTTTATCGGCGGCAATCGCCGACTCCCCCTGCGCCAGGCCGGTCAAAATACAAGCGGTCAGGGCGAAGAAAATGCTACCGGATAATTTTTTCAAGATTAGTGCGCCTTTGCTCCTGCTGCGGCGGGAGCGGCAGCCTTTTTATTATTGAGTGGATGTCTGATTACAATGTAATAGGTTTGACTGGCTTTGTCCTCTCCCACGGCCATGCCGATTACATCGGGTGGGCGCTGCACATTGGGACGCACTTCATAGTCAATGAAAGAAACGACGGGCAGATCATAATCCTCAGGCACACCATTAACGGTACGGGGTTTACCGAGATTGGCATTGGGCGCCTTACAGCGGAAAGATTCACCCTCAACCGAAACCAGCTTGAAATTACCGACCGGGCTGAGACATTCGCGCTGGAATTGAAGTTCCATCTGCACTCTCTCACGGTACGGCACTTTCAAAAGAGATATGTAAGCGCCGCCATCCTTGTTTTTATAAGCCGCAGCAAACTTCTTCAGCAACTCCTCCTGAGACTTGGCGCCTACCGGCGGATCACTGAATGATGCTTCTTTTTTGGTTTGCCCCGGGGCTGGTTTAGCGGCAGCACCCTTGGCAGGAGTAGCGGGAGCGGCAACGGCCTTGACCGGAGCAGCTTTAGCCGGGGCAGCCACAGCCGGCTCGATGAGCGGCAGAGCCAGTCCGGTCAAAATCAAAAGCGCGGGAATCACCTTAACCACTTGAACATCCTCTCGACGCCGTCTGCATAAAAGAATACAGTATAGCCCCGCAAATCGCCCAAATTTGGGGCTTTGCGCCGGGAGTTTTCTATTTACAACCAGCGCCTGCCCGGCGTCCCTTGACAGTCCCGTAGATAGCAAAAGGCACCACTAGTGGTGATTAAGTGGTGCCATGCATAACTAAATAATCCGATTGTTGCCAGAACAGCTTGATGGCAGGATTAATCGGCTCGTCTTCTCATGTATTCTTCAGCCAAACTGATCAATTCAGATGGTCTGACATCCAGACCGTTGGCTATTTTGACCAGATTTTTCATGCTGAAATTTCTAGCACCACACTCAACATCGCTGAGATAGCCCCTGGCTAGACCGACATCACAAGAGAGATCTTCTTGAGTCAGTTGTTTTTCCTTGCGCTTTTGTTTGATCACGAAAGACAACCCGGTCAATAGTGTCTCTGCGTCGAGCCCTTGCTTTAATGTATTTTCTACCATAAGATCGTTCCTTCACCACGCACCACATATAGTTATGTCAGCGGCGCAACACCTGTAAGAACCATAACTCTTTCAACCTATCACGCTCAATATAAATCGAGCGTGAAATAAGAGGCAATAGTATTGCAAAGTTTCTTGAATCAGGCTACTGGAGCCAAACTTGCCCCTTAATCATTCCTTTCTTTTCTCTCTTTTTCCGCACTGCAATTACCTTTTACTTGGGCTAAACGTCGTTCAACAGCCACAATTGCACTGCACTAAAATTGCACAATTGCAGTTCCAAAAGCCGGTATTGATACGTATCAATACCGCAAACTCAAGTGATATAAGTATCCACAGGTGGTAGTTCACGGCAAGTTGCGGAGGAGGCAGCAGGTACATGGAAATTAAGAACAGCAATTCAAACGATGCTTTTTTTGGTTTCGATGTGGCGGAAATGCCGTGGAGTGAGGCCTATAGACTGCTCATTCATTGTGTCGCCCCAAGACCGATTGCCTTTGTTTCGACCCTTTCAAAAAATGGAAAAGCAAATCTAGCTCCTTTCAGTTTCTTTATGGGTGGTGGCTCAAACCCGCCGTCTGTAGCCTTCTCTCCCAGTACGGAAGCACCCGGCAAATTGAAAGATACACTAGTAAATATCAAAGAAACCGGCGAGTACACGATAAATATTGTCAGCCATTCCTTCATCGAGAAGATGAACCAGACCTCCTTCAGCTATCCTCACGGCGTCAGTGAATGGGAAAAGAGTGGTTTGACCATGGCGCCGGCGGTAAAAGTGGGCCCGGCACACGTTGCCGAAAGTCTCATGGCCATGGAATGCAAGCTCTTCCAGATTGTTCATCACGGCGAAAATGTTGGATCAGCTAACTATGTAATTGGCGAGGTAGTGTACTTCCATATTGCTCGTGAGATCATGCACAACGGCCGCATCGATCCGACCAGAGTCGACTATGTCGCCCGCATGGGCGGCCAGTGGTACACACGCGCCACCGCCGACTCAATGTTTCAACTACAACGCCCGCAGGAAGGTTGAACCGGAGGCCCCGGAGCGCCCCAGGCAGTTATCCGTAGCGCAGCCGAGAATTTCCCAGATCTCATTCATATAAGTATGATGCTCCGGTTTCATCAGACAGGAGCGCAGACAGGTAATGTTTTCCTGGTCCCAGTCCAGATCCGCTCCGACCGCAACCTGCCGAAAGAGGGCAGCAGGCAGGGTGGCCAGGGCCAGATGCAGATTTTGTGCGGCCGCTTCCTCAAACACTTCGCGCGCCAGTGCCGATGCCCGGCTGGCCGTCTCCGCTCTAACGGCGTACACAACAATATCCAGCTCCGGCCTCAGAGGCGCAATAAAACGTCCATCGGCCCTGAGCTTTTCATAAAACTCCATGCCGGCTTGTCTGGCCTCGGATAGTCCGCGAGCAAATTCTCCGCCCGGCACCAGGGGCAAAAGTCTCTGCGTGGCCCAGAGGGCAACCGCCGAGGCCCCAGCCCGGGAGCATTCCAGACTGATTTCACCAAGGTGCAATTGACTGGAACTAAAATACGTATAGGGTGAATCATGCTTGTAGAGCGCGCCACAGGCCGGATCTTTGAATATGACACAACCGCAACCATAGGGTTGCAATCCGTGTTTGTGCGGATCGACAACAATCGAATCGACCTGCGAAGTCATCGCGTAGGCGCGGGCGGCATGGTCGTCCAGATTGTCCACCAGTTTGAAATAGCCGCCGTAAGCACTGTCCACATGCACACGAAAGTTATAGTCTTCCCTGAGAGCGAGAATCTCCGGCAGCGGATCCACTGATCCGGTGGATGTCGTCCCCAGCGTTACAACAACTGTGCCCACATTGCCCTGTTGCAGCAGAAGGCGCAGGTGGGCCAGGTCCATGCGCCCGAGCGCGTCAGCGTCAACCGCGGCATACGGAATGCCAAGCACGGAAGTAATGCGCGAATGGGTGTAATGGGCCTGGCTGGAAGCAACAATCAACTTGCCCGGTTGCAGTCTGGAGGCCACCCACAGAGCTTCCAGATTGGCCATAGTACCGCCGCTGGTCAGATGCCCCAGATGATGATCGGCGGGGAATCCAAACATGGCGGCAATTTCCGCCACCGCTTCCTTCTCCATGGCCGAGCTGGCTATACCGCCATCCAGGGCATGATTGTTGGGATTGATAAAGAGGGCCAGGGAATAAGCCAATCGCGCCACCGGATGTGGTGGCTTCAGCATTTGCCCGGCATAATAAGGATGCATATAAGGATAGTTGTCCTGCATGCGCCCGGCCACCTCAAGCAATACACGCTCCAGGTCAGCGGCGGCACTGGGGTGCGCCGGAGCCAGGGCCGGCAGCTGCTCAAATCCCTCAGCCAATTTCTCTATCGCCCGGCTGAGAATGCCCAATGTTTCAGTATCCAGAATCATGTTTTGTATTTCTCCACCAGGGCAATCTGCTCAAAATTTTTGCCCAGAATCTCATGGGCATCCAGTCCAAACCAGCGCTCTAAAATTGAGGCATAAATCTGTCGATAATCGATGGCATATTTTAAATCTCCCTCGTCCAGATTGGTGAGACTGGCGTGTTCACCATATACGCCACCACTGACTGATTTGCCCACAACAATCACCGGCGCCGCCGCCCCGTGATCAGTGCCCTGGCTGCCATTTTCCGCCACCCGTCGGCCAAACTCAGAATATATCAAGGTAATAACTGATTTGTCGAGATGATGGGCGGCCAGATCGTTATGAAAAGCTGCGACAGCGTCGGATAGTTGACGCAATTGATTGGCCTGGCCTGGCTTTTGATTGATGTGCGTGTCAAAACCGCCGAGCGAAAGATTGTACACCCTGGCGTTGACGCCACCGCAAATCATCTGCGAAACAAAGCGCAGGGCATCCCCCAGACCACCGCCGGGGTAGTTTGCCGCCGCTTTGTAGCCATGGACAATTTTCAGTAATTTGTCCGATGCTTTATTGGCCGCCAATCCGGCCTCGCGCAGAAGCTCAACATGGGGCCGCCCGAGCGAAAAATTTTGATAGATATCGTTGAGCGCCGCCAGTTGGGTATTTCTATCGCCGGCAAATTTGGGATCGGTGCGGAAGTCGAAATCGGCCAGGTTGTTTACCGTCGGCACGGCAATATGATGAGAGACAAGTGACTTGGGCAAAACCGGATCGAGATTGACCGCCGGCAAGATACTGGCCACCTGCCTGGAACGAGCCTGACTGTCAAGACTATCGAGGGCTCGACCGAGCCAGCCACTGGAAACAAAGCCGTCCGGATTGCCTGTTTCCCAGATATCGCGTGAATGAAAGTGCGAACGATTGGCGTGGGGATAACCGACAGCCTGACAGACAGCCACATGTCCCTCGCTAAACATGCGAGAAAGACCGGTCATGGCCGGATTAAAACCGACCTTATCATTGAGTTTAAGCACCTCCCCGGCTTTGATTGCGATGGCCGGACGGGCCGCAAGATAAGCGCTGTCGGTATAAGGCACGACCATGTTGAGCCCATCGTTGCCACCACTCAGCCAGATCACGACCAGGGCCCTCGGTGCCGTTGCCGGCCCACGATCGGCGGCAAGGGCAGCCAGCTTCAGCAATTCTCCGGCGGACAGATAAATGGTCCCGGCCCGGGCCGCTTCAATCAGTAATTTGCGTCGCGTTATTTTCATTGTTCAAGCCAGTTGATATGTGGGCAGACTCATGATCAAATGCACCAGACCTCGCAATTTTGCATCCAGTATCTGTTCGTTTTTAACACCGCGGGTGGGCCTACCATCAAGATCCGACTCCATGTACTTGATCAGTCTTTCCCTGGTGTATTCGGGCACATCTCCATCGAGCAGGATATCGAGAAAATAATTGACGGCATCGCGGGGCGTCTTCAAACCCTGACGAGAAGCCAATTGACTGGGCGTCATATATGGTTTGAGTTCTTCAAATTTTTGCGAACTGATCTTTGTCGCGAAATTGAATCGTTCTATCATAGACTCGGTTGAAATCCACGCTTTGCCGCCGTCCCAACCTTTCACACTGGGAGGCTCGAAGATGTTCTGACCCATGGAAGCAACGATACCAGGCAAATCGATATCCACATTTTTGATGCCCAGCGTTTTGATGGCGCCTATCACAAGCTCCGGTGGGCTCTTGATTTTGGCATGGTAGGCGCGACTCGTAAAAAACGATTGATCGCTAAAAATAGCATGCAACATCGGCCGGATCTGATAGCCGTTGACACGATACTGGTCGGCCACACGCTCAACAAAATCCCTGTCCGGATCGTCATACGCAAAAAACTTGATCAACTTACGAGCCAGGTACCTGGCCGTATCCGGCGATCTGGCCAGTATATGCACCACATCATCACCGTTCAAATTGCCTCTCTGTCCCAGCACCAGTTTCTCACTGTTATCATGCTGCTTTTCATCAAATACAAACGCTGTTCTTTTGGCATTTGTATGCCAACCGGTAAAAGCCCGCGCCGCTTCCTTGATGTCCTGCTCGGTGTAATGCCCGATGCCGAGACTGAATAATTCCATCACCTCGCGGGCGTAATTTTCATTGGGGCGACCTTTTTGATTTTCCTGATTATCCAGATAAATAATCATGGCCGGATCGCGGGATACACCCAGTAAGAGTGTTTCGAAATTACCGAATGCCAGCCGCCGTAAGAGTTTGTTTTGCTCCAGCATGGCCTTGGGTTCGCCCACCTTTTGCAATGATGTTGCAAAATGACCGTGCCAGAAAAGAGTCAACTTTTCTTCCAGCGGACAGGCGGTATAAAGCATGCGGTAAAGCCACCATTTTTTGATGGCGTAGGGATTGCCGAAATCAAACTTTTGCTTGGCCAGAAAGCTCTCAAGCGCGCTGTTGTCCACTCTCTCCGGGTGCAGGAGCTGATCAAGCGTGGCCTTGTAGCCAATCTTTTGATAGCGCTCCAACTCGGCCGGCGACCCGCCAAAGCCAGCACGTCGCAAAAGTTGCGCTATCCAAAATGCATCTTTGCGCGGCAGCACAATCCTCAAACCCTGACTTTCCCCCTAATCCTGCCCGCACGGCAGTTTCTGTAAACATGCCCATCGAGGGCGGCGGTTTGAGTAAAGTAGGGTATAACGACAGTGTCTGGAGCTTGCAGGGCCACATCTATGAACAAGGAAGGCGACGAAAAAGCGCCCGGCCAGCGGGCCAGTGGCCGCCAGGCAAGGGCCATGACCAGGGCCATTGATATGGTCTCGGAAGAATTTATCGAGAGTTTTTCTCAAACCGGCAAAGACGATGGTCCCGAAATGCCGGCCAGGCCCTCCCCGGTGCGCGAAGCACTGGCGGCGCGCGACCGCAGAGAAGCTGAGGAAAAGGCCAGAGCCGAGGCGGACAAACCGGCGTTTAAAGGATTCGGAGCCCTGCTGGCCGGCGGCAACGCCGCCGCGGAACCGGAACCAGCCACTGATCCGACAACACCGGACATCCACGCCGGACCGGGCGTTCAAACAACAGCTGACGGCTCGGTGATCAAGATCAAAGATACGGTCGGCAAAAAGCGCGGCCTGTACACCTCCCAGCTGCAAAAACCTTCCGCCGAACAAATTCAGGAAGCGGCCGTCAAATTTTCCAGACCTGATGCCCGTTCGCAGGTTTCCCCTCCGGCGGAACCACCTGCGCCAGCTGCGCCATTGTCACCGGCTCGCGCCGAAGCGTCGCAGTTCGCGCCGCCCGCACAAGCTATTCCTGTAGATGTTCATGTAGATAGTCCGGTAGAAAAATCGCACATTCGACGACCAGCTCCGGTCAAACAAAAAATGATCAAGGAAGAAAGTAGCTGTCCCTTTGCCTGCGCCTTCGGTGAATTTGGCCTGACCTGCCGCCGGCTGCTAGGCTGGATCAAAAGCGTTTTTGAAAAATGATCAAGGGCACTCAGTTTGACTGAATAGTGATCTCTGTCGGCATCGGTACACCTGTCAATTTCTTGATGTTCGAAAACGACCTCAGAAAAACACGCCGCAAAAAGAGCTGGTGAAGGCGTCACTAATTACCGAATGCGAATTAGTTCTATCAGGCCAGATAGCTTACAATAAGTGATCTTTAACAGGCCGGTGCCTTTGCCCGCATCGACCGCAGGCCCCGGTGTTCAGGAGATAAAATGACCGCAAAAATCCAATTCGCTCGCGTAATGAAGAGCTTGTCAATTCTGTGCCTCACCACATCAGTGTGCGCGCAAAACTCACTGGCTGCCGGTCCCAGTGAAGAAAAGAGCGAGGCCAGTAAGTGCCCGGTCATGGGCTCAACCAGAGACACAGCTCTCAAACCGACGGCAGCGGGCTTTTATTCCAACCGTGACTGGTGGCCGAATCAATTAAACCTGAAAATACTGGACCAGAATTCCGCCCTGGTTGATCCCATGGACAGGGGCTTCAACTACGCCGAAGAGTTCAAAAAACTGGACCTGGCGGCGGTGAAAAACGACATCAATACCCTGATGAAAACATCACAGGACTGGTGGCCGGCCGACTTTGGCTCCTACGGACCATTTTTTATCCGCATGGCCTGGCACAGCGCCGGCACATATCGTGTAGCCGACGGCCGTGGCGGTGCCGGCTACGGCACACAGCGCTTCGCCCCTCTCAACAGCTGGCCCGACAATGCCAACCTGGACAAGGCCCGTCGTCTGCTCTGGCCAATCAAACAAAAATACGGCAAGAAAATTTCCTGGGCCGACCTGATGATACTGGCCGGTAACTGCGCCCTGGAGTCAGCCGGCCTGAAGACCTTTGGTTATGCCGGCGGCCGCGAAGACGTCTGGGAGCCGCAGGAAGATATTTACTGGGGTCCGGAGAGCGTCTGGCTTGGAGACAAGCGTTACACAGGTGATAGAAAACTGGAGAACCCCCTGGCCGCGGTCCAGATGGGTCTGATCTACGTCAACCCGCAGGGTCCGGACGGCAAGCCGGATCCCCTGGCCGCCGCTAAAGACATCCGCGAAACCTTCGACCGCATGGCCATGAATGACGAAGAGACAGTGGCCCTGATTGCCGGCGGTCATACCCTGGGCAAGACACACGGTGCCGCCGACGCCAGCAAGTATGTCGGCCCCGAGCCGGAAGGCGCCAGCCTTGAACAGCAGGGCCTGGGCTGGAAGAATTCCTTCGGCAAGGGCAATGGCGACGACACCATCACCAGCGGCCTTGAAGGCGCCTGGACCTCCAGCCCGACCAGATTTTCCAATGGCTACTTCGACAATCTCTTCCGCTATGACTGGAAGGTAGAAAAGGGCCCTGGCGGCGGCTTCCAGTGGACACCTACCGATCCCTCCGCCCAGGGCACCGTGCCCGACGCCCACGATCGGACAAAAAGTCATGCGCCGATGATGTTCACAACCGACATCGCCCTGAAGATGGACCCCATCTACGGCCCCATCTCCAAAAGATTCCACGAGAATCCCCCCGAGTTTCGCGCCGCTTATGCCAAAGCCTGGTACAAACTCACTCACCGCGACATGGGTCCGGTCACCCGATGCCTCGGCCCTCTCGTGCCGGAAGCTCAACTGTGGCAGGACCCGATTCCGCCCGTCGATCATAAGTTGATTGGAGAGCAGGACATCGCCTCCCTCAAGACCAAAATCCTTGCCTCCGGTCTGTCTATCCCGCAACTGGTTTCCACCGCCTGGGAATCGGCCTCCACCTTCCGCGGCAGCGATAAACGCGGCGGAGCCAATGGCGCTCGCATTCGCCTGGCCCCGCAAAAAGACTGGGAAGTGAACAATCCGGCCGAACTGGCAAAAACCCTGCAAACACTGGAAAAAATCCAGCAAGAATTCAACGGCGCCCAGAGCGATGGTAAGAAAGTCTCACTGGCAGACCTTATCGTCCTCGGTGGTTGTGCCGGGGTGGAAGCTGCGGCCAAAAAGGGCGGACACGAAGTAGTCGTGCCCTTCACTCCGGGACGGATGGACACGACGCAGGACAAAACCGACGTCAAATCATTTGCCGTACTGGAGCCGACCACCGATGGCTTCCGCAACTATCGTGGCCACAACCTCGACCGACCGGTAGAACAGATGCTGCTCAACCGGGCACAATTGCTCACCCTCACGGCACCGGAAATGACCGTCCTGGTCGGCGGCATGCGTGCTCTCAATACCAACGCCGATCACTCGCAGCTGGGTGTATTCACCAATCGTCCGGAAGCGCTGAGCAATGATTTCTTCGTCAATCTGCTCGATATGGGCACAGAGTGGAAAAAATCATCAAGCAACGATCTCGTTTACGAAGGCCTTGACCGCAAGACCGGAAAGGTCAAATGGACTGGCACCGCCGTCGATCTCGTCTTTGGTTCAAACTCACAACTTCGAGCTATCTCCGAAGTCTATGCCAGTGACGACTCGCAGCAAAAATTCGTCAATGATTTCGTGGCGGTCTGGAACAAAGTGATGAACCTGGATCGCTTCGACCTGCATCGCTAGCCGAGGGGCCACTCCACAGTATCAATGTGATGAGAGTAGTGAAGAATGGGTTCACTACTCTGCAAGTCAAATGCGTATTTTTTAGCGATCTCGTTTATTTCAATTTTGGCCTCAGCCTTCTGCAAAGGCCAGCGTACATGATGGATGTCGCCGCGGCGAATCACGTCTTTATGGACCAGGAGCAAACAATAGCGCTCGGTCAAAAACGCATCCAGGCTGCCCACCTCGCTTGTATACACATCACCGACCGGGCGATAGCTGGCTTTAAATTTGAGCTGCTCTTCGCCTTCGTGCAGGCGCACACTTTGATAATGGATCCATTCGCCGTCCTGCTGCGACTTCATCAGAGCATTGAAATAAGGCAGATGATAGACCTTGCAGGCGACTTCAACGGCAACCGGATTGCTGGCGTCCAGGGAGAAGAAATAAACACCTCTCTGTCCATTGCGCGGGTCTTTGACATAGGTGCGTAGATTGAGCTCGAGAAAATTGGAGAGCCAGGGCACAGCCGGCAGTATGCGCGGCCGCACATGCCGCATCGTAAATGGCACTACACCGACATAACAATTGCCTTCATAGCTGTCGAGCTCAAGCTCCATGGGCACGACTGCGCGCAATTTATTAAAAGGCACTGTCCAGTGCGCAAAGAGCAGCTTGTCCCAGCTCTGGCGCATCACCCAGGGCTCCCTGGGGATAGGAAATGGCCTGTGAGCCAGTTCTTTCAGTATTTCGCTTTCGCTGGCCAAAATAGATTTTGTATCAGCGCTATTTAGCCTGAACCGGCATGAGCAGATACTTGTAGCTGTCGTCGCCGGCGCCTTTGATAATCAGCGGCTTGAGCGCTCCGGTCATCTCCAGCTTGATTTCATCCAGACTGAGCCTCTGCAGCACATCGGTGAGATAACGCACGTTGACGGCTACGTCCAGCGGCTCACCCTGAAACTCAATCGAGACTTCTTCCTGAGCTTTACCAACGTCCGGGGTATTGGCGCTGATCTGCACGTTTTCGGCTTCAAAATGCAATTTCACCAGGTGGGTGCGATCGTCGGACATGACAGCCACGCGGTCGATTGCTTGCATCAACTCTTCGCGTTTGAAGGAAGCGAGGTAATTGAAATCTTTGGGGAAAAGCTCCTGGTAGCGCGGATAGTCACCAGAGATAAGGCGAGTGGAGAGGAAATGGGTTTCGGTCTCGAAGGTAATCTGACCGTTGATTACGCCCATGCGCACTTCTTTGTTGGCGTCCTGGGTATCGAGTACTTTGACGATTTCACCGCAGGCCTTGGCGGGGATAATGGCCTTCAATGCACTGGGTTTGTCGAGCAGAGCGGTAGCGGATTTGGCTTCGCCCTCTTTTTCGGCATCGACATCAACTTTGGCTGAAGCGGCAACAGCTACGTTCAGTTTTTCAAAGCGATGCGCCAATCTGGAGCCGTCGGTAGCTGTGCATTCAAATTTGCCGTCTTCGATGACCATGTAAACACCGCCCAGGATGCTGGAGGCGTCAAAACCGGCTGCGGCAAATGCCGTCTGGCTGATGCTGCGCTTGAGGACGTCGGCCGGCATGAGCACGCCTTCTTTGGGGCGCTGTTCGTTGGTTTTGGGGAAATCGTCGGCGGGCAATCCGGTGATTGAAAATTTGGAGCGTTTGCAGGTGACGCTTGTTTCATAGGTCTCTTTGTTGACCTGGAATGAAACCAGCTCGTTGTTAGGCAATTTGGAGACGATCTCCAGAAGTTTCTTACCGGGCAGGGTGATGGCGCCCTGGGTGTAGACAACTCCCGGTGTCTTGGTCTCAATCGTCAGGTCCAGGTCTGTGCCGTGGAATCTGAGTGTGGCCTCATCAGCACTCTGTATGAGTACGTTACTCAATATCGGCTGTACTACACGGGTGGCTAACGCTGACGTTACGTCCTTCAGAGCTTTGACCAAAACATCTTTTTGGACCGCAAAATGCATAGCTTTACCTTATCCCTGTGCGTGGGTACATGCCGAGTGCCAGAGTTAAAGGGTATCGCGTGTGGCCCAGTTTTTCAACGTCCTAAAGGTTGTTTTCTTGCAACCTGAGCCATCTCTAGCAATTGCAGCTAGTACTCTGTTCTCAAATTTAAATAAATAGAAGTAGTAGGGCAAGCCGATTTCTGTAGATAAGCCCGGATACGTCAGCTGTGTTTGCATTTGCCCTGTAGATAACTTGTGCACGACCAGTAGATAAAAAACTGCTGTATATCCAACAGGAACCAGGCTTTCAACAACACACCTACAGGCAACAAACAACTTTTGAACAAGTTTTCTACAGGCACTCAATCGCTGAGCTGGCGGGTGATTTGTTTTACCGATTGGGCCAGCTGGGGGTCCTTGGCGGTCAGCTCTTTGATACGTGAATGGGCATATAGAGCGGATGTATGTTTGCGGTTGCCAAACGCTTCGCCGATTCTTGGAAAGCTCATCTGGATCATGTCATGTGCCAGATACATGGCTATATGTCTTGGCAGCGCCAGGTCCTGAGAGCGCTTAGCCGAACGCAATTCACTGGGCTCTACGCGGTAATGCGCGGCCACTGTTTCAATAATGCGGTCGCAGGTGAGGGTCACCTTGGGCTTCTGCGGCTGTGTAGGCTGCAGCATGCCGGCCAGAGTGGCTATGGAGAGCGGTTCGCCGGTGAGATTGCCGTAAGCGTGGGCTCGAATAAGCGCCCCTTCCAATTCCCTTATATTGGTAGTGAAAATGGAGGCGATGTACTCAAGTACTTCGTCATCCACCCGCACACCGTCAACATCGCACTTCTTGCGCAGGATGGCCAGGCGGGTCTCCAGGTCGGGGGCCTGGATGTCGGCAATCAGACCCCATTCAAAGCGGCTTCTCAGCCTTTCTTCCAGGCGAGCAATGGCTTTGGGTGGTCTATCCGAGGAAAGAACGATTTGCCGGCCTGAATCGCGCAGGGCGTTGAACGTGTGGAAAAACTCTTCCTGGGTGCTTTCCTTACCCTGGATAAACTGGATATCGTCCACCAGTAGCAGGTCTACCTGGCGGTAGCGCTTGCGAAAGTCGGACATGCGATCGTCGCGAATGGAGTTAATCAGCTCATTGGTGAATTTCTCGCAGCTGATGTAGCGCACCGTGGCATTGGGTGTATGTCGCAGCACATCGTGGCCTATGGCTTGCATGATGTGTGTCTTGCCCAGTCCCACTCCACCATAGATGAAGAGCGGATTGTAGGCCTGACCGGGTCTGGCACCGACTGCCAGTGCCGCAGAATGGCTGAAGCGATTGTGCGAGCCGACGACGAAAGTATCGAAACTGTATTTGGGATTGAGGTTGCTGCGGGCGAAGACGACGGACTCCGGCAGGCGATTGGCGCTGGAAACGTTTGTCCCGAGCTGTTCCTGGCGGTAGTCGTTGATTTGCCCCTGGGAAAAATGCTGGGCAAAAACCGGTTCTGAGGTCACGGGTGCGGCGACAGGCGTTTCGGTAGTGATACTGGCGATGGTGCCGGTGTAGGCTTCTTGACTGATGGAAGCGTCCACCACGACACGGATTGACACCTTTTGATGGGTTATTTCTTCAATCGCTTTGCAAATGATGTCCGAGTACTTGCCCGAAATCATCGAGCAGGCAAATTCATTGCAAACGGCAATGGTGGCCAGGCCGTTGTTGTACTCGATTAATTGAGCCGGTCTAATCCAGCTCTGAAAACTCGGCTGCAGCACCGATTTACTCATTAATTTCTGCGCCGCATCCCAGATCTCCTTAGGCGGGAGAATCTTGAGCAGGCGCACGTCTTCTTGATCATTGATGGTCATGATGCTGCGTCCGTTTTTTGGTTTATAGAAAAGGCTATGCCCAATCTTCAGGTTACTAACAACTAACTTTTGCCGTTTGGCGATTTTGTTATTACGCGACAATAAACGAATCCGACCCCTGGTAAGTAGCAGAATGGATTCTCGCTTGACACCCCTAACCAAAGGTTAGAAATCAGCAAGAATGGGGTGGATTCGTAAATTTTTAGTCCGCCCGGAGGGGCAGACACTGCGAAGTATTTGCAAGGGATGATAGCATAGCTATTCGCTCGATACACGACAGAAATTTTTTAGTTGTTCCTTGGGAGTTTATAGTCCATGAAAAGAACTTTGAGAGGCTCCATCTCCAAAGCCAAAAAGGGAAGCGGTTTCCTTAAACGTATGGCCAGCAAGTCCGGTCAGAAGGTCATCAAAGCGCGCCGCGCCAAAGGCCGTTACCGCCTCTCCGTATAGTGAAGCTGGCGGCCCTTGCTAGCTGCTTCTGAACGACTCAGGAAGACGAGCGTTTTTCAGCGTGCCTACGCTGCAAAAAATAGCGTGAATTCCGGTTGCGTCACACTCTACGTACTGCTGAAACGCTCCAAAGGCCGGCCCGATTATCAGGCCGGCTCTTCTCATAAGCAGATATCCCCCGCCATCGACGAAGACCAGAAGGGCCAGGCCCCGGCGGCACAAGGTGGTAACTGGCCGAGTAAATCCTTCCCGCTGGTGGGATTTTCAATATCCAAAAAGGTCTTGAAGAGTGCCTGTAAGCGCAATCGGGCCAAGCGCAGAATCAGAGAAGCTTACAGAGGAATCAGAAAGGCCGCGGACCCGCAATTGGTAGCCCAGATCAGGATGGAGAGATTTTATTCCCTGGTATTTGTCATCAACCCGTCCGTCTTGAATCTCAAGTTTGAAGACGTCACGGCAGCCGTTAGAGACAGTCTAATCAAAGCAAGCAAGAAGTTTTCCCACAAGTCATGAAAGTATTGTCAAGTACTCCCGTAATGCTGATCCGCGCCTACCAGATGACGCGCTACTTGAGACAGCCATCATGCAGGTTTTATCCATCCTGTTCACAATATACGGCTGAAAGCATCGAGCGCTTCGGCTTTCTTCGCGGCGGGCTCCTGGGGAGTCTGAGGATATTGCGTTGTCACCCTTTTCATCCGGGCGGCTATGACGCAGTCCCGCGAGAGTATCCGCAATTTATTGCAGCAAGAGGTAAACGGTAACCCATGGACATTACTTATCAGATAATGATCCCAGTCCTCTTGTGGATTCAAAAATACACGCAGAGTTATGGGCTTTCGATTATCGTTCTGACGCTTGTTGTCAGAATCGTAGTCTGGCCGCTGGTCGCCAGCTCGACCAAAAATATGAAGCGCATGCAGCTGCTGCAGCCCATTGTCAAAGGCATGCAGGCCAAGTACAAAGACGATCCTGAGATGCTGCAGCGCAAAATGATGGAGTTCTACGCCAAGAACGAAGTCAATCCGGTGCTCGGCTGTTTGCCGATGCTGGTGCAATTGCCGCTCCTGTTCGCGCTCTTCGGTACTTTCAGCGGTCCGCCCTTCGGTGATAAAGCCATTGACGTCAAGGTCAATGTGGTGGAATCGCGCGACGCCGGCCAGGTTAAGCGCAGTGAAACTTCCAACAACAACAGCCCCTATGTCTCGCGCGACGGCAGACAGGCCAAAGTAATCGTCTTCCCTGGTGAGAGCGTCGTCACCGAGGGCCAGAAGATTGACTTCGCCACCCGAGCTGTTGAAGGCACCCTCCCCGATGATTTCAAAGTCAAATGGATAGTGCGTCACGACGGTAAGTTTGCCCACACCGATGAGGCCATAATCGATGATGATGGCCACGCCACATTTTTAAAGAAAGGCGAATACCATGTCGAAGCGGTTGTTGACGGTGTCGCCAAAAGCGACTCCTTCGGCCCGATTACATCGCTTGGCAAAAAGCCCTCGGGTATGGAGCTACTCAAGCCGGAAAACTTCGATCAGCTTGCTCTGATTGTTCTCTTCGGCATCTCCATGTATTTCTCTTCCAAAATCTCCATGGCCAGCAGCGGTACCAAGCCCGAAGACATGGATGAAAACCAGAGAGTGATGCAGGACTCCATGAAGTGGATGCCCCTGGGTATGACAGTCATGTTTATCGGCATGCCGCTGCCTACAGGCGTTCTTGTTTATATGAGCGTCTCCAACGCCATGCAAACACTGCAAACTGTTTTGCTGATGAACGCGCCTGTGCCGCCGCTTTTGAGCGTCGACGATGATGACGCACCAGCGCCGGCGGAAAGCAAAACCAACGGCAATTCCAATGGTCAGCCCAAGACCATTGATATCGGCCCCGCGCCCAAGAACGGTAAGGCGGACGAAGGGGCAAAAATCAAGTTTAACCAAGCCGACCCGGTCGGCGAGGTCGGAGAGAAGCGCAAACCCACCAAAAAGAAAAAGAAGAAGTGAGGCTCTTAGAACGCCATGAACCTAGGTCAATTTGACGACAACGCTAAATCATATCTTGAGAAGATCCTCGCCATCCTCGATATTGAGGCCGTGGTAATTGAGGAAGGTATCGACGAAACAACCACTTGTTTCCGCATTGATTGCAAGCCCGATGACGCCAGAATGCTTATCGGCCGCAACGGTCAGACCCTTGAATCGCTGCAATTTATCGTGCGGCAGATGATCAAAAGCAATGCCATTGAGCAGGGGCATTTCATCGTCGACGTGCTCGACTACCGCGGTAGAAGAAGACGCACTCTGGAAGAAAATGCCAAACGCGGTGCCGTAGCCGTTCTTAACGGAGAGCAGGAGCACTTCCCCTTGATGCCCATGTCGGCCTATGACCGTCGTCTGGTGCACAACTATTTGCAGGAAAATTTCCCCGAGCTTGAGTCAGGCAGTCAGGGCGAAGGCGAAGAACGCCACATCGTCATCAGCTTCAAAGGTCTGGACGGAGAAGGCGGCGAGGCCGACGGCGAAGATGATGACTTCGTTTCCGATGATGAGGGCGCCGGCCGCGAGGCTGAGCTCAAAGGCTCCGAGAGCTAGATGATGGCTGTTAACTGGAAACGCGTGGCGGCAATATCCTTGCCCCTGGTTTTGCTTGCTTCTGTGCAGCTGGTGGGTTGTTCACAGGTGTCGGCCAAGACTCTCACAGGCGGCGTCGAGCAATACGATGTGGCCAAGGGCTGGATACCGGAAGAGCGCCTCGGCCTCGATGACTGGAAGAAGCGTGTAGCACCCAAGCTGAAAGTCGGCCTGGCCTGGAGCGATAATTTGTTGCCCGCCTCCAGTGGGGACGCTATCTGGGTGAAAATACCAGACTGGCTGGCCGGAGAGTGGCATATCAATACGGCGCGCTTTATACGCGATGTCGGTCCGCCCAACTACGAAGAAGTAACCAATATCGAGGACGATGCCTTCGGCTATCAGCAGGACAAGAACGGCGGTTACTGGCATATGCTGCGGGTCCCGGCTACCAATATGACTGAGACAGACAGTCATTACGCCAGATTTATTCATCACACGCAGAGCGGCAGCCAGCTCACACCCGCCCAATTTGTCATTGAGGGCGAGAATATGGAGCTGCGTGTTTCCAAGAAAACCGGCAAAATCGACAGTATACGCCGGCGCCATGATCGCTACTCCTGGCTTCTGGTTGGGAATTCAGTGCAGGCCGATGATCATGTCGAGTATCTGGATCAGGCGCATAAAATTCAAAAAGGAAGCGAAGGCACGGTCAAGGCCAGGCCCACAAAAGTGGCTCCCTATAAGCGGATAGACCGGACGCCGGATGGATTTGATGTGCGGCAGTCGTTTATCGATTACCTGACGCAGCACGGCTTGCAGGAACTGGTCCCAACACAGCAGTGATTGTGATCAGGCTCCGGTAGCCAGTTTGTGGCTGCTGCGCAAAAGTGTGAATTCTAGAATTGATCGATCCAGTTTCAGTTTGCCCTGATTGACTTGCTTTTGCAGGTTGTGTGCGGCGGTAACGACATCGCGTTCGTCGGGCAACGTTTTTATCAGCAGTAGCTGGAAGCGGCTGCTGTCCTGGACTGCCTGCTTGATTGCTTGCTTGAGCGATATGTTTGGAGTGCTTGTGATTTCTGAAAGTATTTTTGGTTTTTGCGAAACAGTCGTGATAACAGTCGAGAGTTTGTTTGGTGTCATGTACCCGGTCAGCCGCAGAAACTCATACAGAGTCAGGCTTTGCTCAAAGGCTGTCGGTCCGGGTGTGACGACGGCTTCTTGAATGGGATAGGTGCCGGTCGTTACCTGTGAGCGCAATCTCTCCACTACTTCCTGATAGGTGATGCGATTTTGCCGCGCTTCTTTCTGCATTGTAAGCGCCTGTTCAAGCACGTCTTCTTCGATCCAGCTATGTTCGGTCAGGACTTCGCCAATCATTTTGTTGTTGGCGGACGCGATATCGAGGGCGATATCAACTTCTTTTTCGCTTATCAGTCCGGCTGCTACAAGAAGCTCACCCAGCTTCATATTTTCCATGCCCTTGGTGGGCATTCTGTTTTTACCGCCGTTACCGTTGCTGTCCTCGCCCAGGTCAAGTCTTTGATTTGGTGTGAGCAAGAGTGTTTCGCGCAGCTGGCTGGCCCCTTCTTCCGGCGCCAGGTTGCCCAGACGTATCTGATGCTGCAGTTTGAGAGCGGCGTCCAGACCAGGTTCGTTCATGCGGTCAAGCAATATCAGAACCCGACCGAGGGGCAAAAGTGATTGGTTTGAGACTTTGAGGAAGGTGTCGACATCGTCCTCTTCCAGTTGTCCGGCGGCCACCAGCAGCTCGCCCAGTCTGGCGCCTTTCGTGGCATAGGCATCGACCTCGATGGCTACGAGCGCGTCGCTAAAATTCCAGCCGTTGCGCTTTACCAGGTCCATGGCTGTTTTCGCCTGCTCCAGCGAGAGCAGACCATCCTTCATCATCCACTGAGCTTCCAGGACGGCTTTGAGAGTGGGGTTTGAGATGCGCTCGAGCATGACCAGGACTTTGCCTACCGGCAGGCCGGTCTCCGTGGCTACGCCGAGAGCCTTCTCCACTTCGGGCTCATCGAGTAATCCAAAATGACCTAGTAGGTTTCCTAACCTGAGATCCACGATTGCTCCTGCTGACAATGATGATATCGCTCGGGCCCGGCTTTAAGCCGTGAGGCAGGGTCCAATATAGCGCGATACACAGCCGATTCGGTCACACCTAATATTTATTCCCTAAAATGGAAAAATATGACCTATAACTTGATCGTTTCACACCAATCTAAACATGCGGCCCGGCCGACTCGTCCGGCAAAATAGTCTCTCAGTCCCAGCCACTCGGCATGAAGCTTGGCCCGGCCGGCCCGGCCTTTGAGCGGCAGCGAGACACAATGTCTTAAAAAATGAGCAAAAATGGCTACCAGAGCGACAAAACGGGATGCCGGCGGAGTATTTTGCATGAAGAAAAGCAGGCGATTGCGCGTGTGATAGTAGGCTCGCCAGAGGCTTAAGCCGCCCTGGGTGGAGGCGTTGCCCTCGTGGCGCACGATCGAGCCCGGCACCAGGAGGCAGGCATAGCCGGCCCGGGTCAGGCGCAGACAGAGGTCGACGTCCTCGAAGTAGAGGTAATAGCGTTCGTCGAAAAAGCCGACTTTGTCCAGGGCGGCGCTCCGCAGCAGCAGGTTGGAGCCCGAAAGCCACTCACAGCGGTGGAATGTGGAGACACCCTGGGCCTGCAAATTGGGCAGTTTTTGCAGATAAGTCTTGGCCTTGAGGAAATTGATGGCGCCGACGCCCACCTCGGCGCCGGCTTCCTGCGGCTCCGCGCCTTCCACTACCAGGGCCCCGAGTGCCCCGGCACCGGGATTAGCAATAGCTACTTCAATCAAGCTCATCAGGGTTTCGGGGCGCACGGTGGCGTCATTGTTAAGCAACCAGACAAATTCGGCGCCGCCTTTTATGGCGTGCTCAAGGCCCCGATTGGAGCCGCCGGCAAAGCCGTAATTCTGGTCCAGGGCCAGGATTTCGAAATTTTTCGTCGTGCCGAACTCTTCCTTAAGGATCTTATGGTCGCCGCCGTCCGAACCGTTGTCCACCAGGAGTACGTGCAGATTTGGGTATTGTATGGCTAAGACGGAGCGCAGGCACTCCCTGGTTTTATCCAGGCCACGCCAGTGCAGTATCTGGACGGTAACTAAAGGCATGTTGGCGGCGGCGCCGGAGGAAGAGGATTGCGGACTTTGCACTTGTTATCTGCCTGATGTTGGAGCTTAGCGCCTAACATTGATAATATTAAGGTCATTGGGGTGAAACCCGTGCGATATTGGGATTACTATTTGTTGCCAAATTCTTTTAGCGAGGTCCTCGGTGGCTGAAGCAGACGTTCCAAAACCAGAGTCGACACCGGTAGACGGCGGAGCCGCCGCAGTACCGGAAGGCGGACAATTCCCCCGGCGTGCCGGTCTGGCCAATTTGTTTCTGGCTATTCGACACATTAATGACGCTTCGGTAGCTGAAAACGTCAAACAACGCTTTTCCGACTACGTCACTATCGTCCTCGTGATCATGTGTATTTTGAGCCTGGTCATGGCTGTTTCGGTCAATGTCTCGCCTGTGCTCAAGCTTTTGCCTCTGCTCTTCACTGTTGGTTCGGTGGTTTTCTATATCATCAACCGCCTGGGCATCATGATTTCGCTCACCGCGCGTCAGGCGCTGATCGTCTGGCAAATTCTGGTGGCGGGTTTCTGGCTCGGTGTGACCAGCGCCATGCTGGTGATGCTGGCCTGCTTCTATTTCGTTTCGCAGGGGACTACAGGCCTTTAATGGGCCCAGGCAAGACTAACTTTCGGGGCCGCGCGGGCTCGCTGATTGCCCTTGCTTCAGTCCTGTCGCTCTGTCTTTTGAACTGGCCTCTGAGGCCTTTGCCTGCCGCTGCTCTGGATGCTGTGCCGGCGCACAGCCGGATAGTCGTCGGCATGATGTTCGAACCGGTCTCATTCAATCCGTTGCGCGGCGTGGACTCGGGCTCTTACTATGCCTCTACGCTTGTCTATGAGGGGCTGGTCAAATACGATCAAGATCTGCAACTGGTGCCGGCCCTGGCCGAGTCATTTAAAATCAGTGCTGATGGGCTTTTGTATACATTCAAGATGCGGCCCAATTTGCGATTTTCTACAGGTGAACCAATCACCGCCGGTGATATCAAAGCGTCGCTTGGTCTGGCCGGCTCGCCCCTCTCTCCTTTTCGCAGCGATTATGCGGATATTGATGCTGTCTCGATTTCCGGGGCGGCGCAGGACGTTGTAGAAATCAAATTAAAACGACGCTCTCAACCGTTTTTATCGCGTATGGCGGAGATGCGGATTTTGCCGCAGAGCGTCATCGCTTTGCCGGACCACGGTAATAAGCTTCTGGCGCGCGCTCCGGTGGCTAGCGGACCGTATTGTTTGAAGCGCTGGGAGAGCGGCCTGGAGCTTGTTTTTGAGCGCAATCCTTACTACTGGGGTGCTCCCGCTAAGAGTGCTTCCATCGTCTGGCGCATCATCCCCGATCGCACTGTTGCCGCTGTTGCATTGGCTAAAGGAGAGATTGATTTAGCCCAGGTCGATGGACGTATGTGGGTCAATTATCTCAGTAAGAGTACGGTCGGCAATCGACTCGAGCTCAAGGAATTCAGCGGCAATCGCACTGTTTATCTGGGTTTCAACCTGCGGCATGCACCCGGTGACGATATTGTTGTGCGTCGCGCTATGGCCGCTGCTATCGATCGTTCCAATCTGGCCAGGGTCTTTTATGGTGGCTATGCTTATGTCGCTGAAACCGACACACCGCGCGCCAGTTGGGTCTATACACCGACTGTCGGCACCGACTTCAGTCTGACTCAGAGTGCGGAGTTTTTGCAAAAAGCCGGCTATAAAAAAGTGGACGGCATCTGGACCCGCGATGGGAAACCGCTGGCAATGCGCATCTTGACCGTCAAGGATCTGGAAGATGTGGCCGATGTTGTGAGCGATGATCTGGTGCGCGCCGGAATAAAATCGGAGGTGGAGGTGATTGAATACTCCACTTTACGCCGCGTCTATCTACAGAAAGGCAGATTTGATGCCGTTTTATGGAGTCGCAGTTGCGGACCGGATCCGGAGAGCACAATCGTCTGGAGCAGCAAAGGCACGCTCAATTTTTGTGGTTTCCAGAGTGAGGCCGTGGATAAGTTGTTGATTGGCGGCAGGCAGGCCAATTCGGCGGCCGAGCGTAAGGCCTGCTACGGACAGCTGCAGAAAATCCTGGCGGCGCAGCAGCCCTGGGTCTTCCTGGTGCAGCCGGAGCTTCTGGTGGCGCACCGGGCGGGCATAAAAAATGTGCAAAAGGGCAGGCAGAAGCAAGTCGGCCTACCCTGGGATAATCCTTTGTTCAATGCTGCCGATATTTATCAGCAACAAAACCCTTAAAAACCAAAGATAGCCCCAGGTTACCCTGGAGCTAATCTAAAGGCTTGATACGGCAATATGCCAAGTCCAATTTACTTGGTGCAGAGGCCTTTATCGCCGAGATGTTCTCTATACCAACGAAGGGCTTTGGCCCAACGGTGGATAGCGTGACGTCTCGCACTCGGAAGTGAATAGGACGGGGGTTGAAGGTGGAAATATCTACCTTCGTCTCCACATACCTGCGCATTAGCCGCTGGCACCGAAATCGCTGCCATTGCTGCAAGAACTAGAAGTGCTGATCTCATCGAACGTCTCTCCTTTTCTGACGTTGCGCCCCGCAACCTGGTAAAAAAATTATTGGAAGCGTTGGCGCACTTGGAACATCCTGACGAATGTCCAGAGTTGATTGTACTATTCCCAGCTCATCTGCAAATATGTCAAGCGAGTCAATGTAAACCGCTCAAAGCCCCCATGTGGCCGCACAGGGCCCTTTTGACGAATTTCATAATTAATCTTTGCGTTTGTTTATCAGCCCCTTACAACCTGAATGAGCTTCGCAATTAAAAGATATGACACGGTATATGGTGCATATTCCGCGTGCTTACGTGGAAATAGATCTACTATGAAAGTTATAAGCAAAAGGGCGTTAAGCGGCGCCCATTGCCTGTCACTGATACATTGTTAACTCCAAAGAAAGCACCCTGGTGCAAAACACACAACGATCCTCACAAGTACCAAATAGAGTGCCGCCGCAACCGGAGGAATGCCGGGACGCGGTGCATTGGTTTGTAGATTCGGTCGGGCTCTATATGGGCTCGGTGCGGGGGCTCTTTCTTTCCGATTATTCCGAGGATCAAGAGGCCCTTATTGAAGCGGCCGTGATTAATTTCAAATCTCGGGGCGTGTCCACCATGGTCGTCTCCGGTGACATGCTCTACAAGCAAGCCGAGTATTTGTTCCAGCACGCCGTCAGTCAGAGCCCCTTCGGCCGGCCGCTATTGAGCAAAATGGAGCTTGATATGCTCGACGCCGACGTTGTCATAGTCAAGGACATGGCTCCGCCGACAACGCCGCCGCAGCTCTGGTACGTCTATCACCACCTTTTATATCCGCGGGCTCTGGGGCAAAAGACTCTGCTCTTGTCGACTCCCCTCGGTTATGACGAATTTCTCGCCGCCGGGGCCCAGTGCGAGGACCTGGAGTATGCCGGGCGTCGAATAACCTGGGAAAAGGCCTGCTGGTTGCTCGACGGCATCATGATCGACCTGCATCATTTCCGCCAGTTGCGCTCGGAAAGCCTGCCGCCCATGCTCAAGGCCGAGTATTTCCTTTACAAAACCTGCGTCAGCCGTGGCCTCAAGCCCACCCCGCAGTATGTAGTCGGCGACTACAGTGTTGATTTTGCCCTGGTTGAGCGAGGCAACAAACTGGCCATAGAATGCGACGTGCTGGCCAGTCTCGATCAGCCAAACAAGGGCAGTTTCGACGCCAAGCGTACCCTGGTGCTGCTGTCTGACGGCTGGAAACTGCTGCGCTTTACTACCATTGACCTGCTCTCCAATCTGGGCGAATGCGCCGATGCTGTGGACGAGACATGGGTTAAGGGCTACAAGAAATCACCGGCCGGGCGGCTGATTTCCGGCCAGAACTCCTCATCCATTTTGGAGTTGCCGGTAGAAGACGACGTGCAACGCCTTGCCATTATCAATGGTGCCGGACCCGTGGCCATTACCGGTGGTGCCGGAACCGGCAAGAGCACTTGTATCGTGCGTCGCGCCGCTTACCTGCTGGCCCAGGGCGTCAGCCCCGAAAAAATTCTTGTCGTATCGCACTCTACCGACAGCGTCAGAGCGCTGCGCGAAGAAGTGGAAAAACTGGTCGATCGCCCAACCGTGCAGAAGATGCCCTTCTACAGCTGGAATGAGCTGGGCCTGAAGCTGCTCAAGGAAAATACCGGGGCAATCAAGCGCAAGCCGCCACTGAAGGTGGAGGCAAATCCTCAGCGTATCATTCAAAGACTTTTGACCAAGTATCGAAAAGACCTGGACCTGCTCACCCTGGAGCTGGCCGAGGAGCTTGAGGAATACACGATTGCTTCGCTCATTTCTCTTTATAAAGCCAATCTGGTCACGCCCAAGCATGTCAAAGACAAGGCCAAGAGCACGGTAGACGAGCTGGTGGCCAAGGTCTATCTGGGCTATGACGAACAATTGCAGAAGTCCAACAAGATCGATCGCGACGACATGGTATCGCTGGCGGCGCAGCTGCTCGCCGATCATCCTGATATCCGCGCGCGTTATCAGTATCAATACGACTTTGTTCTGGTTGACGAATTTCAAGATGCCACCGCCGCCGCCGACCTTCTGGCGCGCACTCTGGCCCTGCCTCAGGATAATCTCTACATTGCCGGCGATGAAGACGAATCAATTTTTGAAAGCAAGGGTGCTCTGCCCAAGATTCTTTCGGAAGTGTCGGTGCGTTTGCCCAATGGCCGCTGCTACGTGCTTGAGCGCAACTGGCGCAATCATCCGGATATCGTAAACGCTTCCATTAATCTGCTCCAGGGCCTGCACAAACGGCGTATCGCCAAGGAGATGGAGCCGGCCTGGGAAGTGCCGGATACGCAGGCGATTATAGGTCCCCATCTGGCCGAGTCCGAAAGCCAGGAAGCCGAATGGGTGGCCGGTGAGATTCAGACCCTGCTGGATGCCGGGCGCAATCCGCAGGACATTGCGATTTTGTACCGTTACAACCGCTATGCCTCGATGGTGGAGGAGGCACTGTTTCGCAAAGGCATCAAGTGTCTGACCACTAATCCGGATTCGACCATGGTACCGGATGAGGTGGCGGATGTCATGGCTTTCCTGCGCCTGGTAATGGATCCCGACGGTCCCAAAGCGCGTGAATCTTTTGAGCGTGTTTGCCAGTTGCGCTCCAAAGAAGTTGATCCCAAGCTGTTTGGTACCATCGCCAGCTTCGCCGAAGCGAACAATCTTTCTTTTATCAAGGCCGTGGAAATTTACTCCGAGGCTGTGGCCGATCAGTCCTGCCAGGATGTGGGCCAGCTGGTGCTCATCATCCGCACCATGAATCATGAGAATCTGCCGCCGGCGGAGACTATTGCCCTGCTCAAGCGCACCCAGCGCCTGAATGAATATTACAAATCGGTCAAGGTGCCGCCGGGCGTTAACTACGAGCCGATGCGCAAGCTCGGTCAGTTGGAAGAGGAAGCGCGCAAGTATAAGACGGTGGCTGAATTTGTCAAAAGCCAGCAGTCCAGCCAGAAAGGTGGACCGGATTCGCCGGATGCCGAGCCGCTTGTGTACATCCTCAGTCTGCATGAAGCTAAAGGCAAGGAATACCCGGTAGTCTTCCTTACCGGTATGGCCGAGGGGCTATTCCCCTCCGAGACGGCCAATGATCCGGAGGAGGAGCGCAGACTCTGCTATCTCGGTATCAGTCGGGCTAAGGAGTTGCTCTATCTCTCCTATCCCAGCCAGTTTAACGATGTTGCCCTGGCGCCCTCGCGTTATCTCGTCGATATGGGACTGGTGATGACTGAGCCGGTCATCACCCCTGAGATGCAGCAGGAAGCGCTGATCGTGGCGCAGCAAAAGGCGGCTCAGTTGAAGGCCCAGCAGGACGACATGTTGCGCGCTCAGCAGCAGGCTCAGCTCAAGGCCCAGCAGCCCGCTCAGTACCAATCTCCAGCTCAGGCCCAGCTTGCCGCGCAGCAGCGTGCTCAGGCCGCGGCCCAACAGTCTCAGCTGGCGGCGCAGCAACAAGCGCAACTGGCGGCGCAGCAGCAGGCCCAACTGGCTGCTCAACAGCAAGCGCAACTGGCGGCGCAGCAACAGGCTCAACTTGCCGCTCAGCAGCAAGCGCAGTTACTGGCTAAACAGCAAGCCGAGGCCGCCGCCCGGGCGCAGCAGGAAGAACTCGCCCGCCAGCAGCAAGAGGCCATGCTGAAGCAGCAGCAGTTGCAGCAAGAAGAATTGCAGCGCCAGCAAGAAGAATACTTGCGCATGCAGCAGGAAGCGCAATTGCGCGCTCAGCAAGAAGAGCAGTATCGTCTGGAGCAGGAAGAGCAGTTGCGCTTGCAGCAAGAAGCTCAACAGCGCGCTCACTATGAAGCTCAGGTGCGGGCGCAGCAGGTAGCGGCGCTGCGCGAACAGCAGGAACAACTGGCAATTGCCAAACGAGAGGCCCAGGCTCGGGCCGAGCAAGAAGCCCTGGCCCGGGCGCAGGAAGAAGAGCGCATCAAAGCGGAGCAACTGGCTCAGGAGATGCGGGTCAAGGAAGCCAAGGAAGAAGAGTTCATTCGCCAGCAGCAAATCCTGGTGGTGCAGCAACGCGAAGAAGCCGCCAGGAAGGCCGCCGAGAGCGCCGCGCTCATTGCTCAGCAGGAAGCGCAGATGCAGGCCCTGCGAGAGCAAGAGGCGATTATCCGGGCGGAACAGGAAGCGCAGCAACAGGCCGAGCTCGCGGCACAGCAGGAAGCGGAAGCTATCGCCGCGCAGCAGGCTGCCCATGAAGCTGAACGCCTGGTCCGGGAGCAGGCCGAAGCCCAGGCTCAGGAACAGTCACGGTTGGCCCTTGAACGCGCTCAGCAGGCGCAGCAGATGCTCTTCCAGGCAAAAACGCCACCGGCCGAAGCGGCTCCATCACCGCCGCCGCAGCCTGAGGCGCCCAAGAAAGGCAAAGGCAAGAAAAAAGCCGCCGCTGCCAGCGAACCGCTCAAGGAAGATTTCTCTCCCTCCGTGCCCATCGGTGAGCCACCGTCGGCGGTGCCAAGTTTTGCGGCGGCCGATCCCGGTCTCCCGCCTTCTTCAGCGGCTGCTTTTGAGCCGCCGGCTGCGCCGGTCTACGATTATGCCGCCCAGGCCAACGCCTACATGCCGACGACCCAGTCGGATCTTGCGCCGGTGGAACAGGGTCAGTACGCACCTTTTGCCGATCCTGCTCTGGAAGCGCCTGCCGCCGGAGAGGATGATGCGGTGATTCAGACATTCTATGATCCCACCCAGGACAATCCCGCCCTGGCTGCCCCGGTGGCAGCGGCTCCTGCTCCGGTGCCGGCTCCTGCTCCGGCCCCCGAACCGCCTGATCCACGGGATGTATTCTGGAGTAACGTCAACAATTCAATGATTGGCGGCGTCAAGGAAGTATCGCCCGGCGGCACTTTACCGCCATCCGGTTACGGAGCCAAGGCCAGGGAAGCCGCTCAGGCAGCTCAGCAGGCCCCTCAACCGGCCCCTCAACCCGTGCATCCCGCGCAGCACCCACCCCATGTCCCGATCCCGGGTCTTACTTCGCCTCTGGCGCAGGACCCGGATGAGTTCTACCCGGATGGTGTGATTGTGCCCGGCCCGATGTCTTCGCAGTTGGCGAGGCAGTATCCCAACGGTGTGCCGCAACCGGTTGTCCCCCAGGCACCGCAGCAGAGGCTGCCGCAGCCGGCACCGGTCATGCCCACCGGCGCGCTCGGGATGGTCTGTCCCGGCTGCACCACTCACCTTGAGCCCGGCTCTCGCTTCTGCGGCGAGTGCGGTTTCCGTCTGGAAGTGCGCATCACGGCCTGTCATCTGTGCGGTGCTCCGCTGGAGCCCAATTCCAGATTTTGCGGAGAGTGCGGCTCCCAGCTGCGTGATAAGGGTCCTAGTCCGGCTATGGCTGTTCCTCAACCGGCTATGTCGGAAGAATCACAGCGCTATGAAACCTACCTCTCCGGTCAGAAACCTTCACAGCAGGGCTGGGTGACCAAGTTGAAAAAGCTGCTCGACTGAGTTTTAGTCTTGCCCTTTGGGCAGCGTGAAGAAGAACTGCGAGCCTTCTCCTTCGGTTGACTCCACCCAGATCTGACCACGATGCAAGTGTACGATCGCCTGGCAAATGGTCAGACCAAGTCCGGAGCCGCCCCGGCTGCGTGATGTCTGGTTGGCTGCCTGCTGGAAGCGGTCAAAAACTTTTTTCAGCATCTCCGGCGGGATGCCCGAGCCTTCATCGCGCACACTGAATGTAACTGTAGTACCGCTGTTATGCGCGCTGAGCGTGATTGAGCCGCCTTTGGGCGTAAATTTGATGGCATTGGAGACGAGATTGATGAGCACCCGGTGCAGCATCTGTCTGTCCGCCATGACGACGGATTTGGTCGGCTTGATTTTTAGCAGTACACCGGTTTCAGTCGCCAGGGCGGCTGATTCTTCCATGACCTGTTCGAAAATTTCGGCGGCGCTGACTGGCTGTAGATTGATGGCCATCATGCCGGATTTTATTTTTTCGATATCAATCAGGTCGCCGATCAAGAGCATCATGCGATTACAACTGCGCTTGGCACCGGCCAGATGCTTCAACGACTTGTCCTGGGGATTGGCTGTCAGAGCCGGATTTTTAGAGAACAATGTTTCCAGCATATCGAGACAAATTTCCACTGTCATCAGTGGAGTGCGCAGATCGTGCGTCACCATGGCGACAACATCCTGTCGCAACTGTTCGGCATGGCTTTGTTCAGTGACATCATGAAAGATGCTGTAGAGCTCACCTTTGCTGCCTTCCATAGGCGCCCAGCGAGCGGACCAGAGAGCTTGTCTCGGCTCTCCGTCGGTGCGTCTGATTGTTATTTTCAGCGGTTTCGGTGACTTTCCCAGCATTGCCTGATCTCTGAAGGCACAGGCTTTTTCGGTATCGCCTGCGTCGAGATAGTCGGTCAGAGGAGTAGAGAGGATATTTTCGTCCGATATTGCAAAAAGGCTTTCACAGGCGGGATTGGCGCTGACAAATTTGAGATCGGTATCGAAGGAGCAAATGCAGTCGTAGGCTGATTCAAGTATTGCTCTTTCCTTGCTGGCGGCATTTTTCATATCGCTGGCCATCTGGTGAAAAATCTTGTCCACTCTTGCTATTTCATCGCCGCCCGAGAGCGGCTCGTTAAGAGGCCTGTTGCTGGCCAGTCTATAGCTGTTGTCGTTGATGACATTGAGTCGGTTGACGATACTGCGAGCCAGCAGCAGACCGAGCAACAATGACAGGGCTATGTTGGCGCAGCCGCCGGCGATCAAGAGGGTCTGGACATCTTCGCGAAACTTGCGTTGTCTTTCGGGGCTGGCCTGGGCAAGGGCTTTGCCCGCGTCACCCAGACTGAGAAGCTCTCTAGACAGGGCCATGGTGCTGGCATTCAATTTGGCCCAGGCCGGGGTTAAGTTGGCGCTGCCGCTGCGTTTGGCCTGGCGATATTCGGATCTGGCGATGGTCAGTTCTCGTTCGCCTTCGTACATGTTGTTTATGGCTCGATTGAGAGAGCGCAATTGTTCAGGATTTTCCCGGGTCAGTCTCCTGAGTTGATTGAAATGCGCTTCAATACTTTCAGTCAGTGTCTGATATTTCGAACCCATTACTGGATTTAAATGTACAGAATCCGGCGTACCGAAGTTGCTTTTTACCGAGAGGATATCGCGGGTAAGCTCCAGCACCTCGTCCGAGATGCGGCGCGCCACCTCAGCCTTGCGAGCTTCTTCCTCGGCCTGATTTTGCAGATATGCCACCGCTGCAATAAGTGCCAGTTGCAGTACGAGCGGCACCGAAATCAGGATGAAAATTTTTGTTCGAAGGCTACTTAGGCTGAGCATTGGCAATTTATTCCACACCGATTGTCTAATGAATCGGCGTGGAATAGCTGGAATGAGAGTTTGTTGATCCGTGGTTGCTTGAAATGCCGAAAATCCTTGTGGTGGAAGATGATGCGGATCTGGCCGAAATGATGTCCAGCTGGTTCGGAAATGAGCGTTATACGGTTGAAGTGGCCCTTGATGGTGCCTACGCCCGCGATCTTCTCAAGGCTTCCGCCTATGATGTCATTGTTCTGGACTGGGATCTGCCCGGTTGCAGCGGCATTGATGTATTGCAGGAGTTTCGTGCCGGTGGTGGCCATAGTCCCGTAATCATGCTCACCGGCAAATCTGAAATCGCTGACAAGGAAGCCGGTTTGGGCCTTGGTGCCGATGATTATCTGACCAAACCCTTTGCCATTCGCGAGCTCGGTGCCAGGGTGCAGGCGCTCTTGCGTCGGCCGCCCCTGGTTAACTCGGCGGTTTTGCAGGTGGGCAAGGTGGAGCTTGATATAGGCAAGCACAGAGTGCTGGTTGGCGGCGAAGAAGTGCATCTTTTACCGCGGGATTTTGCGCTGCTTGAGTTTTTCTTGCGCCACAAGGATCAGGTTTTTAGCGGGGAAGCCCTGATTGAAAGGGTCTGGTCATCAGACTCTGATGCTACTCCGGAGGGACTTCGCACGGCCATCAAACGTATCAGGAAGAAGATTGACGGCGGTGCGGAAGAGACCCGATCAATGATAGAAACCATTCCGAGAGTTGGTTACAGACTGCGCCTTCCCCGCTAATCAGTTGCTCTCTTCCAATTTTTGCAGGGTTGTTTTAGGGCACATATCTTCCTTGGCCTCGGGAGTCGGCGGTGCTTTGTGCAGTTCGGGGTGACTCTGGGGGGCATGATGTTCCATCTGCTGGCGTCTGTCTTCCCCGTATGGATTTTCGATAGTGCATTGTCCGAAACCCAGTTCCGTAAGATCGGCTTTTTTCGAAGGTTGCAGTATCTCGGATAGTTTTTTCAGGATCTGACTGTTGCCGTGGCCGCAGCCTTCACCAGCGCCGTGCGATCCAATTTCAGCGTACATTTTATTGCTGGCGGCTGATTGTTCAGCGGAGTAAGTCGGTATGTGATCGCTGAGTTCGGCTCTGTTTACGGTGTTGGTGCTCATTAGTAATTACCTCTCAAGAAATGGGGGGCGGTTGCCTTATGCCAGAACAATAGCGCCCGCTTAAAACTAAGAGGTGACTTATCTGTGACTGAAATATGACCGCGTTAGTTTTGACGAAGGGTTTATCTGTGCCTGCAACCGCTGTCGCTCTTTTGTTTCTGGCAGTGGAGCAATTCATCAATGTATGGGAGGAAGTCGGTCAGGGCCTGTTCGTCCTGTGTACCACCGGTAAAAGGTCGGCACTGGATAAAGTGGTGTCCCAGTATTTTGCCCCAGTCCTCGAGGTTTACCAGGCTACGCTTGCGGCCCAGCCAGGTCATTTTGTAGGCGATACCCAGGGATTCTCCGGCCATATCATCAATCAGGACAAACTTGTCCGGACGACCGATCTGGTGCACATTGTCCGGTCCCCATATTTTGCCGACATGGCCGATAAGGCCGAGCTCGGTCAGGACACGGGTCTGGAATACAGAGTGGCCGAGCGATAAAACCTGGACGTCGTATTTTTTGCCCAGCTCCTGCAAAAATTCGCTGGCACTGGGTCTGGCTTCGGTACGCACATGACGCCACTGGAAGAAAAATTTGTTCTTACGCTTGTCGCAAAAAAGCTGCCGGCACAAAACCGGGTAGACATCTGTGTTTACCAGAGTGCGGTCACAGTCTACAAAGACTATTTCTTTCAAGGGCTCTTCCGGTCGCTATCCCAGAGCTTTATTCCACTATTTGGCGCGATTCAGTTAAAGTGTCAATGTACATTGCGCTTTTTGATGATTTCGATGGCCTTGACCGGACCGTTATCCTTGATTTTGGGGCGGTCGTCCAGCTTGCTCAGGTCTGAGACGGTGGTGAAGTCCCTGGGTGGATCGAATGTATTAGCGGGCAGTTTGACCGCCTGGATACTATTAGTTAGCAAAAGTGTATGTAATTGGTCAGCCAGGTCCACATATTTAAAACGCAAGGGCAGGCCTTCTCCGCCAAATTCGGAAATGCCGTAGTAGCGACAGATGATGAGCTTACCCTGTTTAGGCAATTTGTCCATTGGACCTTTGTCGGCAATCATCAGCTCGGCCCATTTAGCAAAGCGGGGACCGGCAAAGGCTCTTTCCAGGTCCTTTAATTGTTTGGCCTCAAAGGCTTTGCTGGTTTCACAACTGACGGCGGCCGTCCCGCTCAAAGTAGCTTTGGTCCCGCGCTTGAGCGGCAGGTCATTTAAGGGGGCGCCGCCGGTGATGCTGATTATGTCTTTGCCGCTGCCGGGATATTTTGCGGCGGTGTAGGTGCAAATGCGCCTGGAGCGCTGATTCAGGGCATATACTTTCCAGTCGGGGGCGCGGGCAATCAGGCCGTTGCCGTTTTTGCGGTCCAGTATTTTGACGGCATTGGCTGAGATCAGGACATCTTTATCGCCGGTGATTGTGCTTGTCTGGTAGAGAGAAAAGCCGTCAATCTCACCCGCTGTCGGGGCTGCCTGTGCCGGTAAAAATGGCAGGGAGATTATGGCACTAACGATGGCTGCCGGTAGGAAGGATTTTTTCAACAAGCAATTTCACCTGTCTTTCGGTTTCCGCTGCGCTAAACGAATTGTCTATTACTTGATTGGCCAGTTTTATTTTTTCCTGCTGCGGCATTTGAGCTTGCAATCGGCTGTCAATCTCAGCATCCGTCAAATTGTCTCTTTCCCGCAGGCGCTGTCGCAAAGTCTGTTCGTCTGTGTAGATAGTCCAGACCTCATCATATTCACCCTGGAGCTTAGACTCAAACAGGAGGGGCACAAGCACTGCCACCAGTGGTTGGCCGGCCAGCTCGCTGAGACGCCTACGCAGCGCCAGTATGGTGTTGGGGTGGACGATTTTTTCCAGCTTTTTGCGCTCTCCTTCATCGGCAAAAACAATCTGTCCCAATTTTTTGCGATTGATTGGATGCTGGATCCATGGTTGCGACGGGTCGTTCTTTTGAGCGGTATCGGTACTGACTGTTTTGCCCATGTCCAGAACGTCCGTCCCAAATTGTTCGACGAGTGCCTTTTTAGTTGTCTGGTCCTCGCTCAGGAGGTCGTGCACCAGTATGTCAGTGTCGATTACTGTTATGCCCATGGATGTCAAAATTTTGCCGACAATTGATTTACCGGAGGCAATTGAGCCTGTGATGCCCAGGACGAACGGTCGGCGATTGACTCCTGGCTGCTTGGCCGGCATTAGAGATTCTGGCCCCCAGTCTTGGTTTTGCCGTCCGAAAGCCCGGCGTCCACCTGGGTCATTATCTCCTTCAATTGAGATAAAGTAAGGGCGCGGTTGCGGCTTTCGCAGAAGATTTTGACGTCGGTGGCGTCTGGGTCTGCCGAATTGTCCTCAGCTTTTATGCTCTGACGCAGTGTAATGATGGCGCGGTCCGCCCCTCCGCGATCGTTGGGACTGCTTATGAGCATGTGTCCCGATGTCAGGCTGAGGGCTTCCAGGCTGAGGCCGGCAGCGGCTATACCAGCTCGCACGGCTTCAAAGGCGTTTTCATAGCCGGTCTGTAATTGATAGGAGAGAATGGAATTTTTATCCAGGCCATTGTTGGGCTTGAAGAGTTGCTGTGCCTTGATGCGCCAGGCTTGCGGCACGCTGACTTGATTGCGACCGGAGGCGAGCAAAGGTTGTTTGATTGGCGGTGTCTCCGGCGGTGGTGGCACCGGCGGTCTGGCCGCCGGGGGGATGATATTGAGAGCCGGCGAAGCACCGGACTCCTGCACCGGTTGCACGGGCAAATCCTGCGCCAGTGCTGGTCCGGGTGCATAGCCGAGGCTCAGTAGGGGCACAATGCTAAAGAGCAAGGGAGAAAGGGTCCGGGGCCATTGACGTTCGATTCGCGGCGATTTCTTCACACTGACACCACAAAGCGGGAATACATTAGTCGATAAGTATAGGCGCATTTTACAGCAGGTTGCTCATGGCCAAAACTTCAGCGATTTTACTATCAATAGCCCTGACTTTGTCCAGCAGTGCGTCTGCTTTTGCTCAGAACCGCGAGCAGGATCCCCTTGATGCCATCTACGATCAGATAAATGCCCAGGCCAGAGCCGGTGCCTCCGCTCCCCTGCCGGTGCGCGACAGCCGTGCCTTCAATCAATTTATGCAGCAGACGAGCGGCAACCTCAATGTGGAGTATGCCAATACCGCTAAATCAGAAGCGGCTCGTCGGCAGGATGCGATGACTACAGGCAGCTATGAGCAGAAGCGCATCAATGAGCTGGCCGACTGGGAAAAGTCACAGATTCAGAACAGCACTACGCATTACGGCCGCAGCGGGCGCACAAGCACGCGCTCTTACAATACCGGCAGCAGCGCCGATTTGCAGGCAGTGGAAGCCAATCGCCGACTGAATTTGTCGCAGTCTGATGATTCGACCGCCAGTCGCTTGCAGGACAATGCCGCCTTTGCCCAGGGGCGCGATCAGGCAATGCAGGATGTGGCCAACAATCTGCGCGATCAGGTGCTGAGCACCCAGTCATCCGACAAACCTTTTGGCCTGCAGGGTGTGGGCACTAATCTTTATGTGCGGCAGTATGGCCGGCCGGATGCAAACTTGCCGCCGGTGCGCAATGCCGCGGCGCGTATAGTGCCTTCCAATTCCGATTACTGAGCTATGATGAATGTGTGGACCTGTGGTGAATGCTATTAATGCTACCGGTAAACTGCTGCAATCTCGGCTCACCGCGGTGAGCGCCACGGCATTGCTCTGTTTGTCATTCAGTGGTCAAGTCTGGCAATTGGCATGGGCACAGGGTATTACCGAAACCAAAGTCTTGCCGGCCGTCAGTGAAGCGCAGAAGAAGGGTCAACCCAAGCCAAAATCCGCTTCGCACCTGGATAGCTATTTGACCGACCAGCTGGCGCGTGAAAAGGCCAAGCATCGTACATACTATGAAAGTCTGGCCAAGAACGCATCCGAGACGGGACAGCGCGATCTTCGCAATTTGCGAAACTCCGGAGCGGAGCGCAACATGCCGGTTTACACGCCCAATGATAATTCTTACCAGCCCATGTCCGCGCGTGTGCCCGGCTACAATCCGGCGACAAGTCTACCCGCGCGCAGTCCGGTGTATGTTTCGCAGGAGCTTGAATACGCCAAAATGAAAGAGGCCATGGCTCAGGAAAAGGCGGCGCAGCTGCGCAAAGTGGCGGCGGAAAAAGAAGCCGGCTTGCAACAGTCGATGGAGAACATGAAATCGCAAATGAAAGAAAGTCATGTGCCCGGAGCGGCCGTCGCCAGGCCCGAAGGAAGCAATCTTTTTGTGCGATATTACGGCTCGTCTTCGGGGAAACCATATGAGGTACACCCGGCTGCAGCGCGCATCGTGCCGCATCAATAAGAGTTTTCCATGTATTTTCCGCCGAAAGTAATTTGACAGCGGCTCTGGGCTTATCTATGATCCCCTTAGTCTCGGTCTGGGGCAACGCTTTAAAGTTTTGTCCTATTGTTTCGAGTAATTGGGGTTCCAACTCAAAACTCTGACGTATACCTAAGACCCCTTTCGGTTCAAGTGCCGCCTGGGAGTAGGAAACGGTAAGGAGCAAGGAGGTTCCCCCCCTGGATTTTCCGGGTCAAAACTCGCAACGTCCTGGGCCGAGACCATCTTTTTAGAATGTTGGTGTAATGCACTTTCTGCTTCGCGATCTTGCCGCTACGCAGCGCTTCGGGGCCTGCCTGGCTAATTGTATTGAGAATGGCGGCATAAACTCTTCCGTTGTAATCGCCCTCGAAGGCCCGCTCGGCGCGGGTAAAACCACGCTCGTTAAATCGGTCGGTGCAGCCCTGGGCGTGCGTGAAGTTATTTCCAGCCCTACCTTTACTATGCTCAATGAGTATTACAGCGGCCGCTTGCCGCTATTTCACCTTGATATTTACCGAGGCGGTGAGACCGGTGAAGTGATGGACCTTGATACTCTCGGTCTGGAGCTTGAGGAAATGCTCGGCGGCAAAGGTGTGGCCATGATCGAATGGCCCAAATATTTTGTTTGTGACGGGCATTCTTTTTTTGACGGCCGTGATTATCTTGACCTGGCACTAAAGTTTGCTGACGCTCCTGACAACCCTGGCAGATTTGAGGGAGTGTTACGAGAAGACTCACCCCCAGAAAAATATATAAAGGATGGGTTTACAGAAGCCCGGATAGCGACCCTGTCTGCAAAAGGGGGTCAATCGGCAATACTTTTGGCCAAGCTATCCGACGAGCTTAGTGCTATGGTTATAAATTTGTAAGGCGAGGTCCGTATTGCCCACCGTGTTATACTCCTACCTCGCAAGTATCTTGACAGGCTGTAATTAGCTCCCAGAGAGAGTTTCACAAAACACAATGCCCAAATTCCTAGTTATTGTTGAGTCTCCGGCCAAGGCCAAGACCATAAGTAAGATCCTCGGTAAGGACTACACAGTTAAGGCCAGCGTAGGCCACGTGCGCGACCTGCCCAAAAACAAATTGGGAGTGAACGTACGCAAAAACTTTGAACCTTTATACGAGTTGTTGAAGGACAAAGAACCGATCGTCGCCGAATTGAAGGAAGCAGCGAGTACCGCTGACAAAGTCTTCCTGGCGCCTGACCCTGACCGCGAAGGGGAAGCGATCGCATGGCACCTTTCGGAGATCCTTGATCTGCCGAAGAAAAAGGTGCACAGAATCGAGTTTAACGAAATCACCAAAGACGCTGTACTGGCGGCCATTAAGGCGCCCCGTCAAATCGACAAACGACTGGTTGATGCCCAGCAAGCACGTCGCGTGCTGGACCGTCTGGTCGGCTATAAGATAAGTCCGCTTCTCTGGCGCAAGGTCAACGGCCGTTCGGCCGGCCGTGTACAGTCAGTGGCCGTGCGCTTGATCTGCGCCCGTGAGACTGAAGTTGATAGCTTCACCCCGCAGGAATACTGGACCATCAAGGCCGAGCTTTCCCGGGCCAAGAGCAAGACTTTCTTCAGCGCGCCTCTGTCAAAATGGCAGGGCAAGCGCGTCATAGCCGCTTCCGAAAAGGCTACCGCGCAGACTACCGTTATCGACAGCAAAAAACTGGCTGACGAAATCCTCAAGAAGACTGAAAAGCAGGAATTCGCCGTGGCCTCAGTCACGGAGAAAGTTTCGCAGCGTTCGCCCCAGGCGCCTTTCATCACCTCCACTCTGCAGCGGGAAGCATCGACTTTCCTTGGCTATACGGTCAAGAAGACGATGCAAGTCGCTCAGACTCTATATGAAGGTGTGGAATTGCCCGAAGGCGCGACCGGTCTCATCACTTATATGAGAACCGACAGCACCCGCGTTTCGCAACAAGCGCAGGACGACGCGAAGAAGTTCATTATTTCCGCCTACGGCAAGAAGTATTATCCGGACAAGCCGCGTGTTTACGCTCGTAAGGGCAAATCGGTACAGGATGCCCACGAAGCAATCCGTCCCGCTTATCCCGAGCGCAAGCCCGAGTCCCTAAAGCAATATCTCACCCCCGATCAGCTCAAGGTTTACAAGCTCATCTGGGAACGCTTCATGGCCAGCCAGATGGCGTCCGCTGAGATTCTCACCCGTTCGGTGGAAATCACCGCCGGTGATGCGGTCTTCAGAGCTTCGGCTTCGGAAAAGAAATTTGCCGGTTTCACCATCGTTTATGACCGCCTGACCAAGGATATGGCTACCGATTCGGAAAGCCAGCCGGAAGGTGAGGAAGAGAGCGAAGAAGCGACCAACTTGCCAGAGCTCACCAAGGGTGAAAAGCTCAAGTTGAAAGACTTCAAGCCCGATCAACATTTCACCCAACCGCCACCCAGATACACTGAAGCTTCCCTGATTAAGACTCTGGAAGAACTGGGCATCGGCCGTCCGTCAACATATGCCGCGACAGTCAACACCATTGTCGATCGCAAATATGTCGAGCGTCAGCAAAAAGCGCTCTGCCCCACCAAGCTGGGACAGGCTGTCAATGCCCTTCTCGTCGAACACTTCGGCAACATTGTCGATGTCGGATTTACGGCGGAAATGGAAGCCGACCTGGACAAAATCGAAGAAGACAAAGTCGACTGGCACTTGATGCTCAAAGGCTTCTATCAGCCGTTTAACGAGACTTTGAAGAAGGCCGAAGAGAACATGAACAAGGTTCTCATTCTCTCCGACCAGCTCTGTCCCGCCTGCGGTCAGCCTATGGCTATTCGCTCATCGAGATTTGGTCAGTTCCTTGGTTGCGTCGGTTATCCCGAATGCAAAACCAAGATCGCTCTGACTAAAGAAGGCAAGCCGGTTCCGGAAGACAGACCGTCCGAGGAACTGTGCAAGACCTGCAAGTCTCCCATGCTTATTCGCTACGGCAGATACGGTGATTACCTCGCCTGCTCCTCGGAAGAGTGCACCGAGCAAAGACCGATCCTCAAACTCACCGGTGTTGATTGTCCGCGACCAGGTTGCGAAGGTCACATTGTTGAAAAGAAATCGCGCCACGGCAAAATCTTCTACGGTTGTAGCAATTATTCGCTCAATCAGTGCACCAGCGCTTACTGGTATCCGCCCATTGTTTCGGGCGGTCCCAACAATTCCAATAAGTGCCCGCAATGCGGCACCATGCTTGTCTACAAACTGCTCAAGCGCGGTGACCAGGTAGCGTGCGCCGCTAAGGAATGCGACTTTGCCCAGCCAATCACGGGCAAGGAAACTTACGCCGGTCAGAAGAAAGACACTCCAACTGAAGTGACCGTTTAACTTCAGCTTGAAAACGGCTGCGTGGTTCCGGGTAAGCACCCCCGGCGTGGTACCAGATATAGTGGCGAGGCTTTTGCGCTTTGAGCGACTTTGCGCGCACTGGTAGTGCCCTTCTCTACGATCGTTTCTCCAAAGACACGATCCGGGTGATTATTTTTGCTCATGGTGAGGCGGCGACGCTGGGTCGCTACGATGTCGGCTGTGAGCAATTATTTCTTGCCCTGCTCAATGAGCGCAAAGGACTGTACAGCAGTATCTTGACGTCGATGGGTTTGACTCTGGAAGAGACAAGACGCGTTGTAAAAGAGATCAGCGGCGCGGTCAAGGGACCGACAGCCAACGAAATCATCTTCACCCGGGACGCTGAGAAGTGTCTCGAGTTGGCCTGGGGCGAAGCGCAACGATTGGATGTCGATCAGATACAGCCAGAACATATACTGCTGGCGCTTCTTGTCACAGATAGTAAGGCTCTGGCAAATTTGTGGGCCGAGCTGCGAATCAACAGGGCAAAATTCAAAGACCATGTCTTCAAGTTGATTTCTTAAATCTAGCTGCCAAGACCAGCCTGCAGTCAATTTTTTCGGGAGAAACCCCGCAAACGTGGCCGTCTCAAGGAATTCTTCAAGGATGAGGCTTGCCGAAATTGGCTGCCTATGCCGGAACGGCAGGGGCATGGTGTTAGAATGTAATCACCATAGGGATATCATCTGGATTTTTCCAGGCACAGTTTGAGGGTTAAACCGCCATGTTTGAACGGTTCACGGAAAAAGCGATCAAAGTAATAATGCTGGCTCAAGAAGAAGCCCGCAGACTTGGTCACAATTTTGTGGGCACTGAGCAGATTTTACTTGGCCTCATTGGCGAAGGGACCGGCATCGCTGCCAAGACCCTTAAGTCAATGGGTGTCAATTTGAAAGACGCTCGTGTTGAAGTGGAAAAGATTATTGGCCGTGGCTCCGGGTTCGTGGCTGTGGAGATACCCTTCACCCCTCGCGCCAAGCGAGTGCTCGAGTTGTCCTGGGATGAAGCCAGACAGCTTGGCCATAACTACATAGGTACGGAGCATCTCTTGCTCGGTCTCATCAGAGAAGGCGAAGGCGTTGCCGCCCGCGTCCTGGAAAATCTCGGTGTGGACCTGACCAAGGTACGCAGTCATGTCATCCGTCTGTTGGGTGAAAGCGGTGCCGCTACCTCCGGATCTTCCTCCACCACCACTACGGGTCGCTCCAAGACCCCTACGCTGGACGAGTTTGGTGTCAACATGACCCAGGCCGCTCAGGAAAATCGTCTTGACCCGGTTGTCGGACGCGAGAAAGAAATCGAACGCGTTATCCAGATTCTGGGCAGACGTACCAAAAACAATCCTGTGCTCATCGGTGAGCCCGGTGTCGGTAAGACCGCCATCGCTGAAGGTCTTGCTATCCGCATCTCCAACGCCGATGTCCCGGAAATTTTGCTCGACAAGAAAATCGTCATGCTCGATATCGGCTTACTTGTAGCCGGTACCAAGTATCGTGGTGAATTTGAAGAGCGTCTGAAAAAGATCATGGACGAAATCCGCGCCGCCGGAAACGTCATGCTCGTCATCGACGAACTGCATACATTGATTGGTGCCGGTGCCGCTGAAGGCGCCATCGACGCCGCCAATATCCTCAAGCCGGCTCTGGCTCGTGGCGAACTACAGTGTATCGGTGCCACGACCATGGACGAGTACCGCAAGCACATCGAGCGCGATGCCGCTCTCGAGCGCCGCTTCCAGCCCGTTATCGTCGATCCGCCTTCGGTTGAAGAAACCGTTGAAATCCTGCGCGGTCTGCGTCCCAAGTACGAAGAGCACCATCGCTTGATCATCTCCGATGAATCAATCGACCAGGCTTGCAAACTCTCGGATCGTTATATCTCCGACCGTTTCCTGCCGGACAAAGCCATCGACATCATCGACGAAGCTTCGTCCCGCGTCCGCCTGCGCGCTTCCAGCTTGCCGCCCGAAGGCAAGGAAGTGGAAAAGGAACTGCGCAAAGTGCGTCGCGACAAAGAAATGGCTATCCGTAATCAGGAATTCGAAAAGGCCGCTTCCCTGCGCGAGCAGGAGACCAAGCTGTCCGAGAAGATTCGCGAAATCCAGACTGCCTGGAAGGCCAAACAGGAAACCGAAAAGCCTGTTGTCACTCCGGAAGAAGTCGCCCACGTAGTCAGCGCTTGGACAGGTATTCCCCTGCTCAAGCTGACCGAAGGCGAATCCGAGCGCTTGCTCCATATGGCTGATGTGCTTCACCAGCGCGTAATCGGCCAGAACGATGCCGTTGACGCTATCTGTAAGGCCATCCGCAGAGCGCGCGTCGGCTTGAAGAATCCCAGCCGTCCTATCGGTTCGTTTATCTTCTCCGGTCCTACCGGCGTAGGTAAAACCGAGCTGGCTAAGGCCCTGGCCGGATACTTCTTCGGCTCTGAAGACAATCTGATTCGTATAGACATGTCCGAGTTTATGGAACACCACACCACTTCCAAGTTGATCGGCTCGCCTCCCGGCTATGTCGGCTATCAGGAAGGCGGCCAGCTGACCGAAGCGGTGCGTCGTAAACCGTACTCGGTAGTGCTCTTCGACGAAATCGAAAAAGCTCACCCCGATGTCTTCAACGTGCTTCTGCAAATCCTCGATGACGGCCGTCTGTCAGACAGTAAGGGCCGCACCGTAGACTTCAAAAACACGATCATCATCATGACCTCCAACGTCGGTGCGCAATTCATCGACAAGTCCGCTCTCACCCTCGGCTTCCAGGTACAAACCCAGGCCGCCGAGCACACAGAGCGCTATAAGAAGATCAAAGATCTTGTTATGGACGCCATGAAGAAGACGTTCAAACCTGAGTTCCTCAATCGTATTGATGAAATCATCGTCTTCCAGCAGTTGACCAAGGAAGAGATCCGCAACATCGTCGACATCATGTCCGCCGATCTGCAGGCTCGTATCGTGGCCAACGGCATGGAGCTCGTCATCACGACCGAGTGCAAAGACCTGATCGCCAAAGAGGGTTATAACCCCACATATGGTGCCAGACCTCTGCGCCGCGCCATCCAGCGTATGCTTGAAGATGCTCTTGCCGAGCAAGTCTTGAACGGCAGCTTCAAGGAAGGCGACATTATCGAAACCGAACTTGAAGGTGAAGTAATCAAATTCAAGAGCGCCGGCAAGATAGCCGCCAAGCCGCCTAAGGCAGACGAAAAAGAAAAAGCCGAAAAGCCGGAAAAACCTGAGAAGGCCGAAAAAGCCGCCAAGGGTGACAAATCCGATAAAGGCGATAAGTCAGACAGCGAGAAGAGCGAAGAAATCGTCAAATAACCGTTGAAGACAATCAATAAAGCAGGAGGGGAAGTCTGAAAAGACTTCCTCTTTTGTATGGTCTTATAGCCATGGGGGCTGCCTTTGTGGTATTTCTATCAGTCACGATTGAGTGATTGAATAATGAGTTTTGGTTTAAAACGAAATCTCACAGCACTGGCGCTTGTCCTCACACAGAGTCTGGCTCCTGCCGTGGCAGCCAGTTCGCCCGCTGCTGTG
>JAFEAV010000170.1 GCA_018266215.1 Cyanobacteria bacterium SZAS LIN-3
CCACCCCACGGACCATTCAGGGCTTGCTGTGAATTTGAAGCCAGGACGGCACTATTTTTTGCGGCAAAATGTCACCGTGACAACAAGCCGCCCCACAAATGTTCAGGCTGTTAGTGACAGGTTCAAGCTGGAATCGGCGGTACCTATAATTTCACGTCCTTGCCAAAGCCTTTGAACCTAGCTGGATCCAGCTGCGTGTAGGTGACCGTGTGCTGAATGTTCTTGTGGCCTAAGTAAGCCTGAATTGCTCTTGTATCGACGCCTTTACCGGCCAACTGGTACCCTTTGCCGTGCCGCAGCATGTGCGCATGCGTGGACATTTCAAGGCCGGCTAGCTGCCCGGCCCGCACCACAATTTTGTGGACGGCATTTACAGACAGGGGTCCCAACCGCTCCGATGAAAAAACGAATGCCGAGTCCTCATAGGTTCTGCGCAACCTTCTCAAGGCCCGAATCTCGTCCCCCTCTAGATAATGAACTGATGCAGTCCCATTCTTGAGGCGGTTGACATGGAAGAGAGCGTGATCCAAATCAAATTGATCCCACTTAAGATCAATCAACTCCCCGACCCTGAGCCCGTGCCTGTAGCATATCAAGATTAGCAGAGAGTCTCTCGCTCCATGCCGACCCACACCCTTGGCTGCGTCAACCATCAGTTTGACCTCAGCTTGAGTCAAATATTCACGCGAACGTTTTTCTCTGTTAGGTATTTTGGTGGGCGGATTGATCTTCATTTTCTCGAACTTTACCAAAAATGATGGCCGGCAGTATTTTGGCCATACCAGATAAATTCCCGTTATCGACAAGTTTATTCGGGGCAACATTACCATAAAAGGTTCTTTTAGGTAATGTCTGCCCCCCACCTCCGCCGAGTGCTAACTATGACCAATGATATCAATCCAGAACTTGCCTCACTCTCCGAGCATGCTCGCAGCGTCGCATTAAAGCGATTCTACGCCATTCGGCCATTTATCGATGACGAAATACCTCTTGCACAGCTAGCGAATGGACAAGAAGTTTCCATGCGCACTCTAAGGAGATGGGTAAAGGAATATAGGAGCGGCGGCCTAAAATCTTTGGCAACACGCAAGAGACCACCGGCGCAATCATCACTGCCGGCCGATATGCGCGAACTCGTTGAGGGCCTTGCACTTGAGTCCGCAGGCAGGACGGTCGCGAGCATTAAGCGAGAAATTGATGCGCTTGCCAATGAACACCACTGGCCGCAGGTTAGCTACCACGCCTTGAGGCGAATCGTAAAAAACCTTGATCGCAGGCTCGTCTCACTTGCCCACGAGGGCCCAAAGGCATACAGCGATAAGTACGACATTGTCTTCCGCCGTCGAGCCAAGGCCTCCAACGAAATCTGGCAGTCAGACCACACCGAGTTGGATATCTGGCTGCTGGACGAGAACGACATCCCTGCTAAGCCATGGCTCGGCGTCATTCTAGACGACTACAGCAGAGCCGTATGTGGATATTCAATCAGCTTTGAAGCACCATCAGCCATGCGGACGGCTCTTATGTTACGTCAAGCAATTTGGCGGAAACCAGAGTCCCACTGGCATATGTGCGGTATCCCAGAAAAATTCTACACCGATCATGGATCTGACTTTACGTCAAAACACATGGAGCAAGTCGCAGCGGACATCAAAATCAGTCTGATTTTCTCAAGGCAAGGAAAGCCAAGAGGTAGAGGAAAAATGGAAAGATTCTTCGGTACGGTCAATGAACTCTTTCTCTGTCACATACCAGGAAACACCATTACGGCGCGACGCCAACCCAAGGCCAAACTAAATTTACGCCAGTTTTGCGATCTTTTTCACAACTGGATTTTGAAGGAGTATCAACAAAGAGAGCACGAAGAGCTCAAGACATCACCAGCGTCAGAATGGGAAAAAGGAGATTTCCTGCCTCGTATGCCAGAGTCGCTTGAGCAGCTAGATCTGCTGCTTCTCACAGTGGCTAAATCAAGACTTGTGCAGCCAGACGGAATACACTTCCAGACCCTTCGCTACACAAGCCCAGTACTTGCCCCGTATGTACGCGAACACGTCGTCATTCGGTATGACCCGCAGGATTTGGCCGAGATTCGCGTCTTTCACAACAATCGCTTCCTGTGCCGCGCCATTTGCCCCCAGCTGGAGTCGCAAACAATCTCGTTGAAGGATATTGTGAGGGCTCGCAACCAACAGCGGAAAGAACTAGGCCAGACCATAACAGAGCGGCGAAAAGTCATTGACCGCTATGTCAGTGCGCACACAGCCCCGATCAGACCAGAAGTACAAGACAAGCCGAATGGTGGCGCCTCAAAATTAAAGAGGTACTTCAATGATTGATAATGAGTCCGTCTGCATGATCAAACTGCCAGACGAGTCTTTTGTCGAGACACGGGAATACTTGCGGTTTGTTGAGTTCTGCAATGCAACAAAGAAGAGTAAATACATAGGGGTCTGCTATGGTCCGCCCGGTGTCGGCAAGACAAAATCGGGCAGACGGTACTCAAACTGGGAATTTCAAGAAGCTTACCTCGAGCACGGGATGCGAAAATTTCTTGCACCCACAGAGGTTCGTGAGTACGATACCCTTTTCTTTACCCCGCCAGTGGTGCACACAGCCCGGGAAATAATGAAAGCCGTTGCCGACCAGCGCAAGTGGCTGAATATTTTCATTATTCACTCCTACTCCTCCGAAGAGATCATTGATATAAAGCTCAAGGAAGACGCCACTCAGCTAATAATCGTCGACGAGGCAGACCGGCTTTCTGCTCAAGGATTCGAATATCTAAGGTCTGTCTACGACGAGCAAAGTATCTCGGTAATCTTTCTAGGCATGCCCGGCCTGGAAAAGCGCTTGTCTAGATACCCGCAGCTCTATTCACGGGTAGGATTTGTCCACGAATTCAAAACCCTTTCACCTATTGAAGTGCGCCAACTCCTTCAGTCTCGGATGGAAGAGCTTGGCTCCAAATCTTCCAAGCCGGGTTTCATGGATTCAGAAGCCATTGCCGCCATTGTACGGATAACCCACGGCAACTTCCGACTACTGCTCCGGCTGCTTATGCAGATTGAGCGCCTTATGGAAATCAATGGCCTGGAGACGGTTTCCAAAGAGCTAGTGGAAGCAGCTCGCGAGATTCTCATCATAGGCATCAGCTAAGTCGCTCAGGTGCACAATTATCATAAAGGATCGGTAGCAAATGCCAGGCAAAGCCAAGGTTTTAACACCCCAAGAAGTAAGGCAGGTAGTGAGCGTTCTGAAAAACTCCCGCGATAAGACTCTATTCCTGACCGGCCTTTACACAGGACTTCGAATTTCGGAGTTGATCGCCCTAGAGCAGGGACAGCTCTTCTCACAAAGCGGAGCCGCATTGGAATCGCTTCGCCTGATCCGCCCAAAGATTAAGCAGACCATCCACTGCGATATTCCGGTTCATCCGGAACTCCGCGGCCAGCTGGTTGCCTATAAAAGCGCCTTCTTAGACGGGCTTGTATCCAACAAGGACGCCTCAAGATGGCTGTTCCCGACTATGGACGTGCCGGGTAAACACATTGGTCGCACCCAGGCACACAACATACTTACAAAAGCCTTCAAGGAAATCGACCTCGCCGGCGCCACCACCCACTCCATGCGTCGCACATGTTTGACCCTGATGGCTCGGGCTGGGGTGCCATTGCGAACAATCCAGGAGGTATCTGGGCACAGTAATCTCTCCCAGCTGCAGAGCTATCTAGAACTCGACCCGGCAGACCGGCACTGGGCAATCCTGACCTTAAAGTACTAACAGCGCAAACCAATCAGAAACGGCTTGTCATGGTGACATTCACGGCGCAAAGCAAAGTGCCAAGATCGTTGCAAACACACAGCTTGCTTTCAAAAGTCCCCCCGATATAAT
>JAFEAV010000171.1 GCA_018266215.1 Cyanobacteria bacterium SZAS LIN-3
CTGGAGCCAGCACCGGTGGTCATCGTGACGGTGCCCTTACCGGCATTGATTGCCGAAGCTCCAGTCGTGATGTTGCCGGCGAATGTTCCAACTTGAGCCTTGAAGCCACCGGAGAGAACACCGTTGGTCGAGATTACAGTTCCAACCTGGACCGGTGCGGCGCTCTGGAGCGAGACGTTACCGGAGGTGCCGGTGCCGCCTGTTGTGTTGATGCCGTTAACCGAGATGCCCTGGGCGATCATATTGACGTTGCCGCCATTGACTGCGCCGGAGGCATTGATGTTGCCACCGATGCTGATCGTGCCGCCCGTACCGGCAGTGGTGCCGGCTGCGACGATGAGGACATTACCACCGTTATTGGAGGTCGAGCTGGTGTTGATCGTGCTTCCGGCCGCGAAAGTTACGCTGCCGCCATTGCCGGATTCCGCACCGAGTGTGTACGGAGTCGACGACGGGACGATAGGTCCGGTCGGTGTGGACACGTTCGGCACAAAGCTGTAGCCGGCGATGATGCTCAGGTCTCCGCCGTTACCGCTCGAACTGCTCAGGTCGATGGTGAGACCAGAGCCCAGAGTGATTGCTCCGGTACCGAGGATAGTCAGGCTCTTACCGTTATATGTAAGGTTGGTGAGCGTGAAGTTGTTGCTGGTGTCGGAGATGGTGCCGGCGCCAGTTGCGCTGTTGAAGAACAACTTGTTACCGGTGATGTCGCCGCCATTGAGCTTCGTGAGGAAGTTGCTGTTGACGAAGACATTGTTGTTGCCGGCAACCAGGATGTTCGGATTGGCCTTGCCGCCATCGACGATGACTTGCTGATTGGTGCCGGTATTGGCATTCAGGTCGGTCTCGCCGGTCTTGTCGGTATTGAGGTTGAGGTTACCGTCAAAGATGATGCTGTTGGTGCTTGCGACACCGCTAGCGTTAGCATTGACGATGATTCTGCCCACGCCCGATACCTGGAAGACACCCGGTGTCACATTGGCGCTGTTGCCGATGGTGACGTTCTTATCTATGGCGCTATCGATCTGGATATTGCCATCAGCATTAGCCAGGATGGTTCCGGCGTTCTCGACGAAGAGGTCTCCGCCGGCCGACTTGATCGCTATCGAGTCACCCTGGATGGTGGTCTTAGCAGCGGTGGTCAGGCTGTTTGTCGTCAGGGTGACGGCACCGGTTGTGGCGGTGACGTTCTGGTTGACGATGATGGAACCAGCTGGTGTGAAGGTCACGCCTTTGCCGCCGGTTACTGTGTCGTCGACGGTGATGTCGCCGGCAGTGGTAGCCAGGGTGAAGGTGGTGCCGGCTGCGTTGTGAGTGGTGCCGTTAACTACCAGGTCAACTGCTTGTGCATCGGTGATGTTTACAGCGCCGGTGCCGGCGTTAGCAGAGAGTTGAGCGGCGTCGACCTTGAAGGCGGTCGGTGTGCTGCTGCCCCAGATGTTGCCGGCGGCGGTCAGGAATGCGGTGCCGGTGGTTGCCGTTACCGTACCCGTGCCGTTGATGTCGCCGGCCGAGTTGAGCGATACGTCACTGCCGCCGGTGATGCCGTCGGTGACTGTGATATTGCCTTTGGTCGTGGTCAGGTTATAGGAGCCGAAGGCAGAGTTGCTGTTGGCTCCATTGATCACGGTGGTCACGGCCTGAGCGTCGGAGATGTAGACCGAGCCGCTGGTGGATTGAGCATTGAGGTTGGCGGCATTGACGTTGAGTGCGTTGCCCGCACCCGATGCGCCGATGTCGTCTACTGCTGTCAGGAAGAGGTTACCGGTGGCGTTGTTTACAGATACAACACCGGAACCGTTGATTGCACCAGCCGAGTCGAGGGTGACTCCCTTACCGGCGGTGGTGCCGCCGTCCAGTGTGTCGGTGACCGTGATGTCGCCGGAGGTGGTGGTGAGGGAGAAGTTATCGGTGGCCGAGTTGTGGATCTTGCCGTTGGCTACGAGCGTGACGCCCGTGGCGTTGGTGTCGGTGATTGCGACAGCGCCTGTGCTGTTGGCCGTGAGGTTGGCAGCGCTGGTGCTGATGCCGGTTGAGCCGCCGGTGCCTGATACGAGGAGCAGGCTGCCGGTGTCGATACCGCCAGCATTAGTGATGCTGCCGGTGCCGCCGGTGGTCATGGACACATTCGCGCCGGTGGCAGTGATAGTGCTGGTGGCGATGTTGCCGCCTGCGGTACCTGCAGTGAAGGAACCGATGATGGTGCCGCCGCCTACATAGACCACATTGTTAGGTGTGACCGTGGCAGCCGATGTCAGTTTCACGTCACCGGATAGACCGGCTGCAGTGTTGATGGTGCCGGTGGTGATTCCGTTGCCCATCAGGGTGACATTACCGCCGGTGATTGTACCGGAGGTGTCTACGTTGCCGAGGGTGATGGAGCCACCGTTGGTCACCGCAAAGACGTTGCCGCCGTTATTGGTGCCGGAGGTGTTGATGTTCACATTGCCCAGGTTGATCGAGCCTGTGCCGGTATTGGGATTGTTCAGGGTGTACAGGGTGTTGCCTTGAGTCGGCAAGCCGCCTGGAGTACCCGGTGTGAACTTGAAGCCGGCAATCATATTGAGGTTGCCGCCGTCGGTACCGGAGGAGAGGTCGATTGTGGCTGGTGCGCTGGAGATGATGTCGCCGGCGGAGAGGATATCGAGATCCTTACCGTTGTACACGAGACCAAATCCGCTGATGTCGAGAGCAGCTCCGTCGCTGCGGGCGATGGTGCCTACAGCCAGCGGGCAGTTGATGACCAGCGTGTTATTGATGAACTTGCCGCCTGGATTGATGTTCAGAGTGCCGTTCAGGATAACGTCGCAGGTATTGAAGTTGATTGTCGAATTGGCCATGTTGAAGGTCAGGGCCGAGTTATTCAGGATGTTGATACCGGAATTAGCACCACCGGTTGAGGTCAGATTGACAGTGCCTTTGATGGCTCCGCCGATGAAGGCGAAGTTCTGGCTGCCTGTGAAGCTCAACTGCGGGAAGATACCGACATCATTTGTAGCTACGACGTTGATTGTGCCGCCGTTGGCTGCTTCGAGGGTGCCGGGGCCGTTAACCGTTGAGCTGATGACCAGATTTTCACCGGCAGCGCTGGCGATGTTCAGGGTCTTGCCGGTCGCCTGGATTGTGCCGTCATTTGTGACGGTCATTGTGTTGGCGAGACCGGGGGTGATGCCGGTGATGTTGAGTGCAGGACCCTGCAGGGTATCACCGAGCTGTACCGAGAGATTGTCGGTATTGATGTTGAGCGCTGTGCTGGCTTTGACCAGTACGTTAGCTCCACCACCAACGGTGTCGAC
>JAFEAV010000172.1 GCA_018266215.1 Cyanobacteria bacterium SZAS LIN-3
TTTCTACCTTGGAACAACAACCTGAACCGCTGAACGGTCGCCAGTGACAGCTTACAAGTTTTGACTGCTTATACGATAGCTTATGGTATATGGATGAAAAAAGAAAAGCCGCCACCCGGGCAGCCCTGCAGTAAGGGCCAGTTACTGCAGGGCTGTAGAAACAATCAAGCGGCTTTGACCGATCTCAATTTGAGCACCGCTTTGACCGGGGCGGCCAGGGGCTTCAGATCGTAGTAGCGAATGGCGTACCGTCCCCAGGGAACAGTTTTGTAGCGCCATCCTGCGGCCTGGAGTTCGGGGAGAAGTCGGGCAAAGGTTTCGTGTGAAAAACCAGCCCCGTCGATGCGACATTTTCTTCCTCCGGCGCGAATGATTTCAGCGATGACGAGATCGCGGTAGTAGGACAAGAGCGGCCTGGGGCGCAGGCTGTGAGCGGCTCTGGCTTGATTGGGCGTGGGAATCGATTTCATTGGGTTTGGGCATGAAGTTGCAAAACGACGTGGGGCATGCGCGGGTAGGTGTCGTGCCAGACTGCGCAGTCCTTGCCGTTTTCCGAATTGCAGGCATCTTGAACCAGGGTGATGCGTGTACTGGGTACTCGCGCCACCAGACCTGCTACCGTTTTGAGGATGCAGGCGTCGCTGTTGACGCCGCAGATGATGTAACTTTCCGGCCAGAAGCCGTTTTCGATGGTGGCATCGAAGATCTCGGCCGAGCCGTCGTCACCGCCTTTGCTTATCACGTGGACACGGTCGTAGCCGCGCAGGTGCTCCATGATTTGAGGCAGGGTGGTGCCGCATTCATGGGGGTCGTATTCCACTACTATGATGCCGAGGTTGTGCTCGCGTGCCTGGCGAATCTGCTCGGCTACGGCGTAGATGGTGAGCGCATCCTGGGCAGCGGGAAAGCCGGGCTGCATGTCCATAATCACCAGCACGGGCGGTTCTGTCGCATTATTATTCATGGTTTTGTTCTTTCTTGTTTTTGTTGTTGATAAATAAACATGCGTCAAACACCGGCTCACCATCAGGGGTCGGACCTGATGGTGGCTGGGTCTGGAAGGCGGCCCTGAGGTAAGGCGTGCTTAGCTCGCCTGCTTGCCGTTGACGCTGAGCAAGGCCAGCTGCACTTTGCCGCGCACGTTGTCGACTTCGAGCACTTTGACGGTGACGTTGTCGCCCGCTTCCGGGTTGAACTTGCCGTAGCGGCTGACATGCACCAGTCCGTCGACGATGCCGCCCAGCTCCACGAAGGCACCGAAGCGCTCTACATTTTTGATCGTGCCGGTAAACTCCGTGCCGACAGCCAGGCCGGCCACAAAGTGGTGGCGGATGCTGGCGCCGAGACGGTTGTTCCTGGCGTCGACTTCCACTACGGTCGCCGTGACCGCCTGTCCCACCTTGACCGAACGGAGGTTGCCGCCGGGCAGGTCGTTGATGTGCACCAGGGCCGAGGCGCCTTCGATGTCGATAAACGCGCCAAACTGTTTGATCGTGCGGATGACACCGTAAATGGTGTCACCAACTTTGGACCGGCTGATCAGGTTGGCGGTCTTTTCCTGGGTGCGCACCAGGCTGTGGTTGAGGATGATGCGGTCCTTGACGGCGCCTTCACCTTTGACCATTTCCACGACCCGGAAGCCCTTCTCGAGGGTGACCGAATGTTCGGTGTCGAGCGGACTGAGTCCGAGCATGCGGTAAGGGGCGAAGGCATCGAGACCGCAGACGCGGACTTTGACGCCGACAATGCCCGCGCCTTCGCGGTTGCGGATGACCCGGGTGACCGTGCCGCGCACGGTTGTATTGCGCTGCATATGCTGTTGCAGTTGTTCCCAGGGCGACAGAGCTACCACGGGCGCCGCTTCCACGCTCGCTTTTTCGGTGACCGGCGCGGTTGCAACCTGCACGGTCGCCGTCGGGGCGATGATGCTGCGGTGACGGGGCAGGGCCTGGGGGCGACGGACGACGGTTTTGACCGCCGGAGCGGCTGTGGCGACGGGCGTCGGTTTTTCCGCTTTTGTCGCGGTGGCCTCTGATTGTGCCAGCGTGATGTTGCCGTTGTCGATGGAAAGACCGGCGAAGGGGCTGGCCAGGAAGAGGCCCTGATTGTTGTTGTTGCTGCCGTTATTGTTATTGCCTGTATTCATATGTTTGATGTGACTGACGAGGTTAGCGTTATTGGCTGTTGTTGTCTGACTTTTGCTAGACGCCCTGCCGGGAGCGTTTAGTTTTCCGCGGCCTTCGGCACTCCGTAAATCGGATTGCAAAATTAGTCGTGGAGGTTGTTGTTGTCTGGTGGGAGCGATCTCTAAGTCAGTGGGAGATGTAGAAGATAAGCCGATACTAACAGGTGGAATGATTTCTCACTAATAGAGATCGCGCCGGCCGTTCGGGTGCTGAAACGCCTGTGCCATGCTGTTTTGGTCAGGTTGTATCGATCTGCTGCATGGCCTGGAAGTCGTAATAACCGCAGACGAATTGATCTAGCGTCGATCGAAGAATCTGCCGGGTTGGCGCGGCTCTCGCCAGTACTTTGCCGGGAAAATTTTCCCCTGAAAGAGCAAATCGCAAATTGACCTGCGGAAGTCAACTTGCGATGGGGTGCTGCTCTTGGGGGCTTGGGGCCGGTTAAAAAACTGTTGTTGCCGCTCGCGGGTGAGATGCTGCGACGACGACGGAGCCTGGTCGGGCGTCTATGACTGCCCCTTCAATGGCCGTTACGTGACTGCCCTCAAAGGCGCATATGGATGATCCACCCAGGGCGGTTATGTGTGAGCCACTAAGGGCGGTGACAATGCTGCCGTCGAAAGCCGTTACGTGCGAGCCGTTTCTGGCAATGATGCGGGAACCGCTCAAAGCGGTCACGTGGGCGCCCCGGCGAGCCACTACCTTGGAGTCGGCGGAGGCGGTAATGTGTGATCCGCTGACACCGATTATTTCAGCGTCGCGTTCCGCCAGTAAATGTGTGCCCTGTTGGGCAAAAGCTTCCGCCTCCTTTGTCTCAACACTGGTGGCCGTCACTACGACACAGTTTTGCATTGCTATTGTCCCCGGTTGATGTCGGCAGTTTATTCAAACACTTGTGAAAAGGTTGTGGAATCTTGCTCGGCCAAGTATAAAGCTGCAACTGTTACACCACTGTGAAAGTCTTCATCGGATATACTATTCAATAAAGTAGCAACAACCAAAACTTACCTCCCCTGATTAGGCAGCCTGGCCGCTGCGCGTCGAGGAGCGAAA
>JAFEAV010000173.1 GCA_018266215.1 Cyanobacteria bacterium SZAS LIN-3
GCTCAAAGTCACACAGCCGAGTCTGCCGCAGTGGCTCGACAATATGACCGTGAATGGTCTGAGGATGGGAGACAGCGAGGTCAATTTGACCCTGCGCCGCACCACCACCGGCGCCACCACGGTCGAAATCAGCCGGGTCAAAGGCAATGTCCGCTGCCTGGTTGAATACTGATTAGCCTGACTTTGGTGATGGAAGATTGGCCTCTGGCCTTTCTTCCATCATCTTTTTAAACATATCTACGATAAGGACTAGTACAAATCAGAACAGGCAGAGGCCACTAAACAACAAACATGCGACAGATCAGTTCGGTGCCAATGGCGCTGGTCATCAGCCGTTCCTTCCTGTCGCCCAGCAAGCGGCGCGTCCAGTCAACAAAGCCGCCGTCGGCGATCATAAAGCTCTGACCTGCATTGTTGCTTATTTTGATGTGAAAACACGGTCCCTGGTAATAGCCCAGGCCGGTCAGGCGGCGCAAATTGAAACGCACTGCAACAGCTGGGAATTTCGCCGCCAGAGGCCGGGCGACACACTCTTTCAGAAGTTCCAGATGCTTTTGTCGCACCGGTGAGAGATGACTTGCGGCCGCAGCCATATCCCCGGCGGCAGCGATATCCGCCGGCCAGGTTGCGGAGCCATATTTCTCCAGCAGTTTCGCCGCGCTGCTGTAATCACTTGCCCGGACGCAGCGGCGTATCTCATCGCGATCCAGTTTGTGCGCCGCACAGAGTTCGCCCACTACGCCGGTATCGGCGATCTCGACAACGATGTCCTTAAATGAAAACTTGCCTTCCCCCAGGTCGGAGAGCAAATTGAGATAGGTCTCGATGTGCTGCAATAGCGCTTCCAACTCAAAGGAAAACGAGCCTGTATCACGGCCGGCAGTGACCATGCTGAAAAGCTTGAAATGGGAAGTGAATCCCGGTGTTTTCGGTTGGGGGAAACGCAGCACCCGCTGACTCGTGCACAGGCGCAGCAAAGACTTGCGCGCAGCCACACTCCTGCGCTGTCCGACAGAATGCAGAGCCAGACCGACGGTGGGATCCGAAGCACATTCATAACCGCGTATTGTGCTGAGTACATTACCCTGGTCCAGATTAGTGAGGACGTTGACGGCACCCAGGGACACAAGGGGAGACAATTCGACCGCCGCAAAATCGGGCGCGCTGCTGTAGGCACGGCATTCCACGGCGTTGAGCAGGCGCCCATCCAGGCTGCAGGCCTCGGTGACCGGACTGGTACGGGTCAATTCGGCCGGCTCCACCGCCGCCACCCGCTGTTTCAGCACCATTAGCAGCAGGCTGTGCAGATCAGCGCCGGTCAAATTTTGCGCCAAAATATCAGACAAATGCGGCACGCCGGTGGCGGCGGCAATGCGCTTTGAAATGTCTTCACTCATGGCTTTTCATCCGCCATATATGCTCCGCAAACTGACTATCCGATACAAGTCTATCGAGATGATAGACTATCTTAGAATGGTTTCAGATCCTGGTAGCCTACCTCCGGAAGTCTGAAAAACCATGCGGAGACTTATTCAAAACAATCAAGAAGATGGCTCACTTGCATGACCTGGCGACCACGATTGGAAATTTATGGCTGCTAGCCATAATCAGCGCTCTGGCTGCTGGTTTAGCAGCCCTGGCACTGTCCTGCGGTACGGCCAAAGTCAGGCGCAAAAGCGCCCCCCAGAATTATCCTGCCGACGGGGAGGCTCTTCTTGACAAATATGTTCTTGCTTTCAACCAGCTCGATCAGGTAGCCCAGAATAATCCGCAAAACGTCAGCAATCTAGTCGAACAATTGAAGAGTCAGCCCGGGCCGCACCTCTGCCTCAAAGCCTTCGAAGTTTACGTGAGCAAAAGCTCGAAACAAGAAAGGACACGCAAGTAAGTGACCCAGAAACAGGTGCAAATTCAACCTGGTGAGGGCACCACCACCTGGGGCTCACTGCCCATAGGCGACAGCAATGTCCAGGTCAGGCATCTGGTGCTCTGGCTGGGCATCATCGCCTGGCTTTTACCAATATTCTTCTACACTGAAGTCCAGGGCATCGCCTGGTTTTCATTCAACCTCGCCTTTCTCATCATCCTGCTTCTGGCGACCAGCTTTGTGCGCTCCATTTCACTGCACAAAATGGCCATTTGTTTCTTCGGCGGGGGCCTGGTAGCAGGGCTGGGACTGGCCATCGCACTGCCGGTGACCAACTTTTTCACGGTCTCAAACTCTCTGCGATTTTTGATTCTGGTACCCCTGGAAGAGCTGTTCAAGCTGCTTCCAATTGCATTAGTGCTCTGGCGTGGTCGCAAATTCAGTACCTGGACCCTGGGCGCCACCGATTTCCTTCTAATGGGAGCGGCTGCCGGTGCCGGTTTTGCTATAGCCGAAGATTCGTTCATACACTTCCAGCTTCATTCACCACTCAACAATTTATCGCTGCTGATGCCGGCATCAGAAATTTCCAACGGCCGCATTATTTGCGGCCACGCGGTCTGGACAGCGCTGGCGGCCGGCACCATCGGCATCGCCGCCATGTACAGACATCAGAAAAAAATCGCCCTGCCCTTTCTCTTTGCCGGTCTGACACTGGCCATACTGGACCATCTTGCCCTCAATCTGGGAGCCAGTCTAAGCGTAATCAACATACTCCTGGTCAACGGTTATGTAACCATCGCCTTTTTTGCCGCAACACTGCTGGCGAGCATTCTGGTTGACTCCTCGGTAGCACTGAAAAATCTGCCCCCGGCCAGAGAATTTAAATTTCCCCGACGCAAGGATCGCAAGGAACCCTTATCAGCCCTGTGGGACTGCATCATCGATTTGCGCCGCCTCAACTACGCTTACTATCGCTATCGTCACTACCTGGACGGTGAAGTCCCGGCTGCTCTGGCCGTGACAGTGGCCATTTTAGCCAAGCGTCTGGTCAATAGATATCTGGCGGCTGAGCCTGTCGCCGGCAGCCTCACAACCGCAGAGAAAGCTGCTATTGCTCCGGCCACTACACCGGCGGCCGCCCCTGCAGTCAACCAGGCCAGTTCTTTTACCAATAACAAAGCCATTCCGGCAGTCACAGACTCGTCCTTCTCCACACTTGTGGTACCGGGCGCCAACGCCATGCACGTCTCGGGCCAGAACCCACCGCTGCCGGCCTACAAC
>JAFEAV010000174.1 GCA_018266215.1 Cyanobacteria bacterium SZAS LIN-3
GCTTCCAGAGGGCCCAGTTCGTTCAAATCTTGATCTAGTATGCGGTAGGTTATGCCGGGCAGGGGTTGGCCTATCAGGGGGCGGTTCCAGTCGCCGCCGCAGGTGCCGAGACTGGTGCAGACGGTTGATTCTGTCGGGCCGTAGACGTTGATTAGTTTCACCTTTGTGGCAAATGCACGCACCACATCCAGTGCGCAGGCCTCACCGCCGATGACGATGGATTTGAGTGAGGGCGGCAGGGCTGAGGGATCTAAGAGACGCAGCATCGAAGGTGGGATGTCCACATAGGTGATGCCGCGCTCGCGCAATAGTTCTTCCAATCCGCTCCCCGGTTGCAAGCGTTCGGCCGGCTCGATATAGAGTGCCGCGCCCGCCAATAATGCGGTGCCCAGATCTGAAACTGAGGCATCGAAACTTGTCGATAAATACCAGAGAGAGCGGCTGCGGCTTGTCAGTTCAAAAGCTGCAATCTGCGCCTGCAAAAAACTGACTATGCCGCGGTGCGTTACCTGCACCCCTTTAGGCAGGCCGGTGGAGCCGGAGGTGAAAATGACATAGGCCAGGTTTTCGGAGTCGTGCTTCGGACGGTTGAAGGGTGGAAAGTCGGGATTGAATCGACTATCGGCTTCCACTTTATCTATTTCAACGATGGTGCGCCCGCTGGATGCCGCGCTTCGCAGCGCCTCAGGGACCTTGCCGCTGACGGCAAGCACCGTTTTTACCCGGGCCACGTCGCACATCAGGGTCATGCGCTCGGCGGGCAGATTCGGATCCAGGGGGACAAATGCCGCTCCCGCATACCAGACTGCGAGAAGAGCGCAGACATAATCCGCTGATTTTTCGATGGCGATTGCCACAACGTCGCCTTTTGTCGTGCCCGCGGCTTGCATGAAAGCGGCCAGGCGTTTGGCGCGTTCGCTCAGCTGGCTGTACGAGCAATTGACGAAGCCGTTTTCAACAATGGCCGGATGATTGCCAAATTTGTCGACAATCTGATCAAAGGCCTGTATAAAAACTGGTAGCGTAGCCGTGCTCATGATGTTTGTTTCAGCTATAGCTTGTAACGCTCTTGCAGAGCCGCCGCCGACATGGCCGTCATGAGAACGGGATCGACCGCGCCGCGGTCCTCGGCCTTCATGTCCTTAAGTCCGTCGAGTAGTTGTTTGAATTTTTTATGGTCAAAAAACTGGATGGCTTCAAAACTCTTGCTGCGCAGGGCGTCCTGCAAGGCATCGTCTGCCTCCTTGCCGGCGAAGCGACTGAGGGGCGGGGCGACGAAGGGATGTTTTTGTCGTTCATAGATCGTCTTGCTGATCAGCGGTTTGACGGCCTGTCGCAGAATATATTTTTCGGTTGTGCCTTTGATTTTTAAGTCCAGGGGCAGGCGACGAGCGAATTCAAACAGGTGGTGATCCAGAAAAGGCAGACGCCCCTCGACTGAGTTGGCCATCTCCATGCCATCACCGAGGGTGCGCAGGATGTAGTTGACCAGGGCGGTCTTTGACCAGAGATAGAGTGACTGATTGACGCGATTGCGCCCTTTGATCTGGCCTTCTATGTCGAAGGCGTCAAGCAGTTCCCGGTAGGAGTCTCTGCCTCGATAGCGGGCCTGGAATTTATCGGCGAGCACTGCACAAATCTTGTGGCCCAGTGTGCCTTTTGCTTCAATAAAGCCGGGGATGTAACCTAATTTTTCTTCCACCGCCGCCAGAGAAAGCGATTCACCGTGCTGCAGCATGATGCCGGCGGAAGCGGTGTTGCTGGCATGCAGCCCGGCCAGTAAATTTTGTCTGCCGTCCGATTTGAAAAGGTCGCTGCGCAGGTGCGGGTAGCCCGCCACTACTTCGTCTGCTCCTTCACCGGTGAGGGCCACTTTGTAGCCGTTTTTTCTGATCACCTGATTGAGCATGTATTTAGCCGGCAGATGTCCGTTGACGGCAAAGCCTTCGGAGTAATAAACGGCATCGGGCAATATTTCGATCAATTGTTTCTGACTGACAAAGATTGGCTCAAAATCACCGCCGGCAAAGTCGGACATTTCCTTTGCAATGGCCAGCTCGTCATAGCTTTCTTCCTCGAAGCTGATTGAGTAGCATTTAAGAGGCTTGCTTGAATGTTTCATCGCCAGTCCGACCACGGCGCTGGAGTCGAGCCCGCCGCTGAGATGCGCGCAGACCGGAGCTTCCGCCCGCAGACGCAGGCGCACCGCGTCCTCCAGGTGGCGGCCAAATTCGGCTATCAAGGTCTCTTCGCTGTCTTGCCAGACGTCCTTGTCGCAAGCATAGTCAAGATCCCAGTAGCGGTGAATGTTGATATTTTCGCCCTCGGCCACAAGATAATGTCCGGGGGGCAGTTGTTTGATTTGAGAAAACAATGTGCGGTCCGGCAGCACGTATTGCATATTGGCGGAGTGAAAGAATGACTCTTCATCCCACTTTGCCTCGACGCCGCAGGCGAATATGGCTTTGGCTTCGGAGGCCAGAATCAGCTTGCCGTTTTGCACGGTGTAAACAATTGGTTTAATGCCGAAGCGATCGCGGGCAACAAAAAGCCTTTGTTTATGCTCGTCCCAGATAACCAGGGCAAATTCACCACGCAGATATTTGAGGCATTCAATACCATACTCTTCATAGAGATGCAGTGCAATCTCACTATCGGTGCGTGTTTTAAATTTATATCCTTTGTCCTCCAGCTCGGAGCGAATGCGTTCGAATTCGTAAAATTCACCATTCACTATCATGTGAATCTTGTGGTCGGCGCTGGAGATCGGCTGGGCGCCCGTGGCTATGCCCACTGTTGCCAATCTTGTGTGACCCAGGGCAACATTGCCACGGGGGGAGATATAAATGCCGTGTCCGTCCGGGCCGCGGTGGTAAAGGGCTTTGAGAGCGGCTTCGACCGTGTTTTCGTTTAACGGCTCGGCGCCGGCTGACTGATGAATCGCTACTATGCCGCACATTATATGTCAGTCCCAGGGGGCAAAAAACGGTTTGAGGGACTCACTTTCTTTTGAACCGGCAAAGACAGAGTCAAATTTTTCCAGTGTGTAAACGCCGTCCACCAGGTCTTTTATGTCCAGCTGGCCG
>JAFEAV010000175.1 GCA_018266215.1 Cyanobacteria bacterium SZAS LIN-3
AGTGGAACGATCTTGAACGAGAATGATGCTCGCGGTGAAACCGAGCTGCCTGCCGCGTTCACTGCTTCGACTTCAAAGCGATAGCTTCCCGGTAGCAAATGCCGGAAGTGAACAGTCAGCTCTCGTGTGTTTTCCCAGGCAGAATCTTGTTCCCCCACCAGCCTGTAGCGAATCCCGATATCCTGCGTGTCCTTGAACGATAGCAGAGCCATCGAGACCGTCAGAGGTGCATTCGAATTCCATTTCACTGATCCGCCATCAGCCACGTCTGCGGCTCCCAGTGAAACCTGCGAAATCACCGGCGGCGGCGGCGATCCGGCTAGCGCGTTTTCTGGTGTGATCAGATGGCTCAGGCCGGCTGACGTCCCGATCCACATGCTTCCATCACGATCTTCTGAAATGGCAAAACTATCCGTGTCATTCCAGATCAGTCCGTCATCTTGCGTAAAGCTGCGCCACACCTTCCCGTCGTAGACAGTCACGCCCGCATCTTCGCCAACCCAGAGGCGTCCGCGACGATCAACCATCAACGACACAATTCCCTCCGACATCAGCGGTGGGCGTCCTATGGGCTCAGCTTTAGCGACCTTGAAGCCATCGATTCGCAACTTCATCAGGTCCTGCGTGGGGCCGGCAACCCACAAGTTGCCTTTTGGGTCAGCTGCGATCAGATCGGGTTTGATCTTGAAGACCCCCGCATCAACCGCATGCCAGGCGTTGGACTCAAATACAAATATCCCCTGATCCGAAGTGGCCCACAATCTGCCGTTTAGATCCTTGCTCATGCTGGTGAAGCGTAGTCCAGCCTTCGGAAAGACCGGGGACACCACCGCTTCAGGCTTTGCTTTTGGATCGGCAGAATTGACCGAATACATTCCAGACACCGTAGCGATCCACATACGGTCAGGAGCGTCCGCCAGCAATCCGTATACAGCTGGCGTTTTCATCTGCCTGCCTGCCAGAGTTTTTGGATCGATTCGCGTGAGGCTGCCCGCCATGCTGCCGACCCAGATGCCTCCGTCTGCAGCTACCTCCAGGGATCCCGCGCGATTGATTTGAGCCTGTGCAGACTGCCAGATCTTTGGCGCATTTGCTCCTGCTGGAATCCAACTCACTCCGGTTTCCGTGCCGATCCACATGCGGCCTTGCTGATCGCGAATCGAAGCCCAGACCAGATTGTCTTTCAGACCGTCCGCCTGCGTGTAAGCTTCCCAACGATCTTCACCCACCCAGCGTTCCAGCCCGTGTCCGACTACTCCCATCCATATCGATCCTTCTCGATCGACGAATAAGCCCTGCACTTCAAATGGCGACAGACCATTGTGTTCCGTCACAAAACGCCAGTGATCTTTCTCCCATAAAGCGATCTCTGAACCCTGTGCGGTCAAAATTCTTCCCTGTGAGTCCTCAGCCAGCAATGGATACGGCTGTGCACCCGGTCTTCCCGGAAGGTCTCGCAAGTCTGCACGGCTTCCATCTGCCGCCAACTCGACAATGTGCTGATTGCTGCGCAGCCAGATGTGGCCATTACGCGCCACCATCATCGTCAACCATTGCTCTTCAGGCAGATCGAGCCCGGCGCGCATGTGGACCGAGCGGCCATTCTTAAGCCTGCAAAGGTCCTTGTCGCAACCGTACCAAAGCGATCCATCCGGACCGTAGAGCACACTCCATATGAATGTGCCCTGCAAGTTCAGTAATTCTGCGGTCCAATGGTCATTGCCGTCCTTATGCAGCCTCACCCCTCGGCTGCTGGACACTGTCACAACTTCATCAGGTCTATTCGAAGCAAAGGTCGTCCCAGTTGGATGCGTGAACTCGTTTAGCGCAAGAGGAAGGGGCAGAGGCGTAAAGCTGCTGTCCTTGCGCTCGAAGTAAATACCGGCTGAGGTTCCCACCCACAGCGTCCCATCCGGCCCAACATACAGCGTGTCGATGATTCGGTCCGGAATGCCCTGGCTTTGCCCGAATCGTTGAAACTGGCTGCCATCGTAGCGATAAAGCCCATTCTGAGTCCCTACCCAGAGGTAGCCCGTGCGATCCTGCTGAATCGCTGTGATGTTGAGGTTTCCTAATCCTTGCGTGTATTCGCGGAAGCTATACCGTTGGGCAGAAACACTCGAGCTCAGAGTGCATAAAATCGCCACTCCCGCGGCGAGTCCTGCGAGAATCCTGAGCGAATTGAGTCTCCAATCCCGCAATCTTTCTTCTTTCTCAATACTCAAATCTGGGAGGACTGTCGTTACACCAGAGAAATTCAGACCCTTCCACTGCCGGAATCCCCGACCAGGACCGACAAGCCAGACCTCGCTACTTCAGTAACCCAAATATAGCGACAAGTCTCCCTCCAGGACATGCCACTTTCGGTCTAAGTTGTTGGTAGAAAAAGGTGCAGAGGTAATCCTGGGTACGTTACTCAGGTTTCGACGGATACAGGCTCGGATGGGAAATGCTATCTCTCTGATTTCACCCGTGATGTCACGCCATCAATCGCATACCAACTCAGATTCGGGGAACGCAGTCGGAGCGACATCGAAGTCACCTGAGGCTGGCTGGTCAGCAAAGAATGAGTTCACTCGATCCAGAACTTCCGACCCGGTCTTAGCTGTGTAGATTGCTTTACGCAGCTTGGCTCCCCCCGGCACACCGTGTGTAAACCAGGTTGCAAACTGCTTCATTTTTCCTGCGGTTTCCCCTATCCGTGCATCTCGCGGAAGATCCCGGGTCGCCTCTGCCTCTGCCAGCAGCATCTCGAAGTAGACGCGAATCATTCGGTGCCGGTCAGCAAAAGTCGGCTGCTGATAGCTTCCAGTGGCAGTGTACTGGGCAATCTGCCTGAAAATCCAGGGGTTGGCCGGGGCGGCACGCCCGATCATAACTGCGTCGCAGCCTGTCTGCGCAATCATGGCCGCCGCGTCCTCCGGAGTTCGGATGTCCCCGTTTCCAACCACAGGTATACCTATCGCCTGCTTTACCGCAGTGATCCATTCCCATCGGGCTTGTCCACTGTATCCTTGCTCCCGCGTGCGAGCATGCAGCGCGACGGCATTGAGCCCTTCGCCTTCCGCCA
>JAFEAV010000176.1 GCA_018266215.1 Cyanobacteria bacterium SZAS LIN-3
CATAGAGGGAGAGTGGAATGAATAAGCCCCAGTTGAGCTTAGCTTTGAGCCTATCAACAGTGCTGCTCCAAGCTAATATGCTGTCGGCATGGTCCGTAGAGCCGCAAGGAGCAATCTGGCAACGTATGGCCAGCTCCGGCAGCACGAGCGGGTCAGGCGTGTCGAAGTCAGCTCAGAGAGTGAAAAAGGCGGCGAGCCCGGTTAAAACGGTTGCGCAGTCAAACGATTTGGACGCCAGTCACGCGATGCTTTTCCTTTCCGGAAAGAGCAAAGCAGTAGGTGCGGCCAATGGAGCATCGGCGCCGGCAGCGGCCCTGACACTTCATCCGAGCCTACCTTTAGATACTTTAGACGTCGCGGCTGTCGAGCCCGCGGCAGAGACGCAGGAAGTTGAAGCTGCGCCTCAGATAGCTTCCCTCCCTTCTTCAGCCGCATCGACCGCTGCTTCTAAGCAAGTGATTGCTCAGTTGGCACCGGACCAGATTCTGGCTCAAGCGGACCATTCGACGCTGGTACCCCAGCCGATACCGCCTGTGGTGACAGGCACGCTTGATTTCGAAGAGTACAAAACAACCAATATTATTGATTTGAAAGTTTCTCAGTCGAGAACCTTCAAACTCAAAAACAAAATCGTCAGAACCTCTATCAGCGATCCCGGTATTGCCGAGCCTGTAGTCGTAGCTGAGAATCAGCTCGTACTTCTTGGTAAATCCCCCGGTACCGCTACCCTGGTTCTCTGGGATGACGCCGGTAACTCCGTAGCCGTCGACCTGCGCGTTAGCAAAGACTATGCTCAGCTGCAATCGACCCTGCGTGAGATTGACCCCCGCATCATCGTCAAAGCTTTCTCAGTCGGTGGATCTGACCGAGTGCTCTTGACTGGTGACGTTGATCACCCCGAATCGATCATCAAAGCCTTCGCCGCGTCAAACGTATTTATGGATGACCGCGGTATGAACATCCAGGTGGCCAACAGCCGCATCCTGGCAGCGAGAGTCGGTGAAACCGGCGGTACTGCTGCTAGCGGCGGCGGTAACTCTGGTCAGTTGGCTCAGATTGGTTCAGTCGACCGTTATACATACTTCAGCAACCTGACCGGTAATATCGGTAAGGCTCAGGTTATGTCTTCCGACGGCGGCCGCGTTACTTCCCTCGTGAAAGTGCGCAAGTGCCCTCTGATCGTGTTGCACGTAACGTTCATGGAAATGAACACCACATCGGCCAGACAGCTCGCTACTCAAGTCGGTTTCGGCATGAGCAACAGACAGTTCTCGTTCGGTGTTGGCGGTTCAATTCAGAGAGGCGCCTCATCCACTGCTGCTAACCTGGGAAGCGTTCCCGGTTTCTCGCAGTTCAACGGTAATGGCCCTGCTGCTACTCCCGGTAACGTTGCTCCGTTCTTGATTTCCGCTGGTGTCCTGCCCAATGCTCAACAGCCCTTCAATACCGGCTTCGGTATTCAACCTGTTCAGTTTGCCTCGATTACTGGCCAGGGCCCATACACCGCCACCGGTATCGGTATCGGTGTAGTTAACGGTCCTTCGCCCCTGATCGGTCAGTCTGTGTTGTTCGGAGCTCCCGGTGGTGCGTCCTTCGACCCCACCAGTAACTACAACATGTTCAGTGGTACCTCCTACTTCGGCGGTAAGACTGGTTTCTCAGTTAACCCGTCCTTCCAGGGTGTAATTGGCGAAAGCCGCGCTCGTATCCTGGCTGAACCAACTCTTGTCACCATATCTGGTGAGAGAGCTTCGTTCCTGGCCGGTGGAGAAATCCCGATTGTTCAGTCACTGGCTGCTGCCGGTGCCGCTCAACAGTCGATCGTTTTCGAACCCTTCGGTTTGAGAATCAATATGATTCCCATCCTTATGGAAAACGGCGCCATCAACCTGGAAGTCTCACCTGAAGAACGTATCCTCGCCAACAACCTGGCCATCAACCTTGGTGGTGGTAGCGTCCCTGGTTTCACCACCAGAAAGACTCAGACCATCGTCGAAATGAAGCCCGGTCAAGAGCTGTATATCTCCGGTCTCGTCAGCACCAACTCCGGTCGGCAGTTGACCAAGACTCCTATATACGGTGAAATCCCGGTCCTCGGCGCTCTCTATCGCTCCAAAGCATTCGCTAAGAACGAAAGCGAACTGGTTGTTGCCGTCAGACCCGAAATCATCCTGCCCGGTACTCCAGGACAGCTCAAGTTGCCTGAAGAAATCGGCCGCGTGGAAGGTCCTCGTGACCTGAACATGCTCCAGGTTGAACCCACGGTGCTTGACGAAAGACACTATGCTTCCGGACGTGACGAACGTCACCAGAAGACATCTCCTACGTTGCCTGAAGGCGCACCAGTGCCTGATAACGAATAACGTCAGAGAAAACGAAATAACTGAAAGGGGCGGCCATCGGTCGCCCCTTTTTGTTCACATTAGATCAAAGATTGAATTTTGTTTAGAAAGCCTCGAGCTGGCCATTCTCGCGATCTTGACATGCATACTTACTACCAGTGATCGTGCACCACATATGGTTGTCATTTGCTCGCGAAACGAAAAATCTATAATGTCTGGAAACAGTCACTGGCGCGGCTTGCAGGGATGAAAAGAGAATTGTGTTAAGTGTGTGTTGAAAGTGTTGGAGCCGTTAGAAAAGATTCGTGCATTGAGGCGACAGTCGTGTTAAGCTTCTGTACTGGTCGGTCCTGTACCGCCATTACCATTAGTGCTCCCAAAACAAAATCAATGCGAATAGAACAAGTTGGTTGGAAAAATTGGAAGTCAGGACGGGAGTTCATAGAGGGAGAGTGGAATGAATAAGCCCCAGTTGAGCTTA
>JAFEAV010000177.1 GCA_018266215.1 Cyanobacteria bacterium SZAS LIN-3
CCGCCTTTCACGAGGTTGTCCTGTACCACATATCCGGCATCGTTCAGATTTTTAAATCCTTCCATCACCAGAGCCGTCAGGTAGGGCTGAGATTGGTCGGTTTCCCACCAGCCCCAGCCGCCGTCACCATGCTGATAGCCGCTTAGCTTTTTCATTGCCTCGGTGTAGACCGAGCCAAATAACTTGGTGTCGTCTTTACTGAGCGGCACGCCGAGCTTTTTGTTGAGCTGCATCGCCACGACCGAAGGCACGAGCCTGCTCATGGTTTGTTCGGTGCAGCCGTAGGGATAGTCTATGAGCCCGCTGAAATTACCCAACACTGGCCCGATGGAAGACGTCGAAAGCGAGAGGACGCGTTTGACCATAGCACTGGCATCGGCGTCTGGCGGCGCCGTCAGCTGCAGGGTGGCTTCGTCGCTGTCCTTGGTCAGGCAGCCGCTGGATACAACCGTTACGGGGATGCCCATGGGCTTGACGTAGAGTTCTTTCTCCAGGGCGTCACCACCGGTGGGGCAGGTGGCAACCAGTTTGATTTTCACTTTGCCTATGCCGGAGGCGGTCACCGGATAGCTCAGACGTCCGGCGCCATCGGCGGGGATGTCGAGGGTGGTGCCGGGATTGGCTCCAAGCTTCAGAGCGGAGGGTGCAAGGCCCGACAGTGGACTGATACTCAGGGCCAGTTTGACCTTTTGTGGCTTGCCTGAATAGTTGTGCACAACGGCCGTGACAAAGCCTTCGTCGCCGGTGCTGAAGAATCTCGGCAGCGCCAGGCGGGCAATGATTTCCTGTGTGGCTATTGTCTTGTTGATCGTGGCACCAACCTCGGTGCCGCCATTGATGCCTCGCACAGTGGCGCGCCAGGTCGTCAGATTGTCCGGCAATTTGACCTGGGTGTGGATTTCACCTTTGTCGTCTGTCGTCAGCTCAGGCTGCCAGGCAGCGGTGTCTCTGAAGTCCTTGCGCACCCGCGGCTCCATTTTGTCCGGCCCGCCCGAGTATTGTTCGGGGAAGGTGCAGAAGGTGGAGACCCAGTTGGGCACTCGGTCGTAGAAAAACTTGGTGATATCGGGCGCCGTCTCCGCACGGATGGCATAGATGCTCTCATCCACAACCCCAAGCGAAACTTCCACATCCTTGACCGGTTTGCCGGCGCTGTCCTTGGCCGTGATTGTGTAATTTATCGTCTCGCCCGGCTTGTACCGCTCTTTGTCGGTGGCCAGCGCCAGTTTCAGGAAGTGACTTTCAGGGCTGACCTGGACCATCTGTTCCTGTGTGTAAAACTGGCGTTTGGCTCCGACCATCGATACGGTGATGTAAAAGTTGGGACAGTATTCCTCTTTTATGGGGATTTCGACGAGCTGGGCAGATGAGGTCAGGGGCACGATTTTGAGGTCATGCAATTTGCGCCCTTCGATGGCCACCATGGCGTCCATGCCTGACTTGCCGTTGAAAGGTCCGGCGATCATCACCCGGGCAACGTCGCCAGGTTTGTAGACTTTTTTATTGAGTTTTACCGTCAGCGGTTCGGCCTGGGCATCGCGCAGCGAAAGGGAGAAGGGATTGCCGCTGTTGCTGACCCAGACTGAGCTGACGTCGGCCACGTTGTGTCCGGTGGTGTCCTTGCTGGTGGCTTGTATCGAGTATGAGTCGGAGGGCATTTGCTCGCCCACCGCGACATCCATATGTAGTTTGCCGTTGCCGTCCGTTTTTGCCGACACTTCGCTGATGGTTACAGCCGGCTTGTATTCGCTCTTAAGTCGATCGTAGGGATAGCGCACCATTTTTACGGTCACGTCTTTTGCTGCGACCGGCTTGCCGTTGTAGTCTCTCGCTTGCAGATCGACGCCGATGGCTTCTCCTGCTTTAACGACGTAGTTTGTCGGATTGACTGTCAGGAAAAAGTCACCTGGGACCAGATTGGCTGTACCCGAGCTGACCACGGAGAGGCGGCTGATGTCGGTTACTTCCGCTTCTATTTTTAGTTTTTTGTCGACAAATTCCTGACCGACGGGGCTGTCCTGAGGCATGGCCGCAGGTGTGGTCGGCACTTCTACAATGGCTTCACCGTTGGCATCCGTGACGGCATATCCTTCGGCGACAAAATCACCGCTGCCGCCGTAGTCTTCACCTTCTTCACCGTCGCTCCAGGAGTTGAAGAAATCAAAATAACTGGGGCGGTCCATCAGGCGCCAGCGGGTGGAATAATCGGTCGACGAATAGACGCTATATTTGACCCGGGCATTGGCCACCGGTCCGCCGAAATAGTAGCTGGCCTTGACCTTGGCTCGGGCCTTATCGCCTTCGATGAAGCGGTCGGCCAGTGGTGTCACTTCGACTTGGTATTCCGGTTTGCGATACTCGGCTACTTCAAATGCGCTGTAGTCGGTGTGTCCATCGGGATAGGCAATTTGCACCTGATAGCCGCCGGTCTTGGCGTCTTCGGGGATGGAGATCAGTCCATGGAAAGTGCCGTGCTTGTTGGTTTTTAGCTCAAATGTATTGAGGGCATTGTTGTCCGGATCTTCGACGGTGACGGTAAGCTGCTTGCCTTCGCCCAGATTTTTGATGCCGTTTTCATCCACCACGCGGCTGATGCCTTTGAAATAGACGGTCTGACCGAGGCGATAAACCGGCCGGTCGGTGTAGAAGTATGTCTTGTGTCTGTCGTTGTCCGACTGATAGATGCTGAAGCCGCCATAGGCCCGGCTCTTGCCGTATTCGCCGGTGACGACCAGGTTGCTGCCCTGGGCTCCCGCCAGCTTTGCCTGGGCCGGGAAGGTCACTAGGCCGTCACTACCGGCGGTGGCGGCGGTGGCCACCACA
>JAFEAV010000178.1 GCA_018266215.1 Cyanobacteria bacterium SZAS LIN-3
TTTCCGATAGAGGACGATGCGAAAGAGGTCTTCTCGCTGAATGACGATGTGCCGCACGCGCGGTGAGATCGAGTGGTCAGGGATCAGACAGGGGTCACCGGATCAACTTGACGAGCTAGTCTGCTCGATTGTCTTTTTCATCGGGGCGGATCAATTACGTTCCGGTCGACAGAGTCCCTGCTTCTCGTAGAGATTCCGACCAGCTATACGGTGTCGTCGTCCATCAAAAAGGGAAGGTTGGTGATGACCTTCTTGATGGTGGTGCGGTCGCCGGGGACCTGTTCGTAGCGGAAGGCGAGGAGTCCGTTCTCAGTGTTGTGGGCGAGAACGATGGGGTAGTCCTTCTCATCGCCGTTGGGCATGTAGAGTTTTATGCTCTTCAAGGTTGGTGGTCTCCGGACGGGGTTTGGTTAGGTCAGGGGTATTTTAGCTGGTTGCCAGGGGTCAGGGGTCAGGGATCAGGGATCAGGGATCGCAACGACGAGGGAATGTCTAAATCACTTCTTCTCAATTCTTCACCATCATCCTGAGAATCGCGCGCTCATAGACGTGCCGGGCACTCTAATAGTCCGGTACTTCCGCCTGCGCATCTTCTCTGAGAGGTCCAAGCTATTCTCTAGCAGGCTCCTGGACCCGTTTCATGTCGTCTTCTGCGGTCGTTCCCTGAGAGAGAAATATCCTGTAGGCGATCTCTGTCAAGACTGCGATCACAATCGCTTGCAAAATGGGCAAGTATCGAACGGCATGAATTCCCGCCATTAAAACGCTTTGGCCGGGTTCTCGCGCTCGAACGTCCAGGTATGAACCGAAGACGGACCAAATTGCGAGAACCCACATAACCCGAGCATGCCATTTACGTGACAGGAAAACTGTCAGAAACAACGGAAACAACAACAGCGATGGCCAAGAAAGCAAAAAAGCGTCGCGATCTAAAAGCTTTACACCGGCGAAGAAGAGATGAATTCCTGCAGCGACTAGCGATGATTCAGCGCTAAGCAATCCCGCAAAGATCAGCAACGTCCAATCAGCAAGAACTCGTCCCTGGCCCAAGTTGCTCTCCTTGCGCATCAGTATAAGGTCTTACGGAATACGCCAAATCCTGTTATGAAAGTCCTGATGGCAAGCCCCTCGGGGGAGTTTACGGAACGGTGTTCGATGACACGGTAAACGACGGCGGTAGAGGGTGGCTGCGTTGGTTTTTAAAGGGAAGGGAGCGCAAAGAGAGCGCGAATCCAGCTAAACCATTGATTCGATGGTGGGCGCTGTAGGATTCGAACCTACGACTTCCACCGTGTGAAGGTGACACTCTACCGCTGAGTTAAGCGCCCGGTGGGAGAGGCCAGAGGGGCCTCCCATGGGGTAGAGTAACACCAGCGACGGTCCGCGGCCAAACCTGAGTTGTGTCCGCCCGAAAGACCATCTAAGTCACTGATGCGCTGGCGAGTACGGTCAATCCGAGAGATGTGCGAGTCTGCTCCCGGGGGGATGGGGAGGGGGGTGTTTTGGCGTCTGTCTGGCGGCTCGGAACTTCCCTCAGGGGCTAAAGCCCCGATCGGCTTTGAGGGTCTTACGGCGTGGCTGAAGCCACGCCCCTTCCTTTCATGGGCTAAAGCCCACATCGACTTTACTCGCGATGCGGCACGGCTAAAGCCGTGCCCCTTCAAAGACACGGGCGTGTGGGCGGGGGCTGAAGCCTGGACTTTTTTTGAGCGGCTTTTCGGCACGATTGAAGCTATGCCTTGTTGCCTGTCTGGGCCATTCCCAAGCTCGAGCGGAATCGGCCTGATTATGGCGGGGGCTGAAGCCCATCCTGGCCGCTCGCTCAGTTTTGGCCTGGCTGGAGCCGGGGCCTGGTTCCAAAGCCTGGCTCGGCGGGCGGATGATCCTAAGTTCAGCCGGGAGAAGGGTTCCGGGGCCGGGGCGTCGCAGGCCAAACGACCGGGGTCGAACGGAGGCTCTGAACCGGAAGTGGATAGGGATCCTGGTCTGGATTCGGACCCGGAAAATGAAGGGTTTGCGCAACATTCGGCTGAGGATGGGGTCGAAGAGGATATGGCAACCCTGGTACTGGACAAGTCGGGACTGGGGCCGGGACTGAATCCGGCAAAAGGACAAGGAGCTGTCCTCAACCAGCCGGATGCTCCGCGAGTGAATTATGCGGAGGACGAGAGCAGCGATGCGGCGGTAATGCTGCGCGTGGCGGCGGGCGACGAGGCAGGGTTCAACTACCTCGTGGGCAAGTATCACCGCGCGATGATCAGCTTTCTGTTTCGCATGGTGCACAACCAGGCGGTTGCCGAGGAATTAGCGCAGGAAGTTTTTCTGCGGGTGTATCGTTCGCGTGAAAGCTACCGGGCGGAAGCGAAGTTTACGACGTGGCTTTATCGCATCGCAACGAATCTTGCGGTGAATCACGCGAGGGATACAAAGCACGAGAGATCGGCGCAGAATGTATATCTGGACGCGCCGGACGAGGAGTCGGGGACGACGCCGGACGTGGCGGATGATACTCCGACGGTCGAACAGACTTTGTTGCGCGATGAGCGCATGGCTGCGATCCGGGCGCACGTGATGGAATTGCCGGAGAGACAGCGGATGGCAGTGCTGATGCACAAGTATCAAGGGATGGACTACAAGCAGATTGGCGAAGTGTTGAAGCTGAGCGAGAGCGCGACGAAGTCGCTGTTGTTCAGGGCGTACCAGACTCTGCGAGAGAAATTGAAGGACTTTGTTT
>JAFEAV010000179.1 GCA_018266215.1 Cyanobacteria bacterium SZAS LIN-3
AAGCTGGACAAAGGTCTTCAGCCAACGGTGACCAGTTTCCTCAACCCGATCTTCAACGCACAGAGCCCGCAGCCGTCGTACGAAGGGCAGTTGAGCGAAACGCACACATTCACTCCGACTCTGACGAATCAACTTCTCTTTGCGGCCAGCTATTCCCGGGCGATCTTCACCAATACGAACGGCAGAGAGCTGGGGCAGTCGGAGGTGCCTTTCGTTCTTGTTGCGCTAGGGGCATCCACAGACTGCGTACTACAAGATCCTACGCAGGATCCGAGCGATGGCAATCCCTGCATCCGGTCTTTCGACTGGGACCTGCAGGGTAGTTATTCCAACTTTGTCGGCGGCCAGAACGTAAGCTTCCCGCAGGGAAGAAATGTAACCGGCTATCAATTCAGTGACGACCTGACGTGGCTGAACGGGAAGCATACTTGGAAGTTTGGCTGGTCATTCCGGCGCAATGACATCTCCGATTACACCCCGAGTACTCGCAACTTCGGGTTCGGCGGAGCGGCAAACTACATTCTCGACCAGGGAGATTTTGCGGCCGGGTATTCCGATCAATGGACAGAGCGGTTCTCAAAGCATCTTGCTGAGCCCATTGCTATGTACGTGGAAGGCTTTTACGCTCAGGATCAATACAAACCCCTCCCAAATCTCACCATCACACTCGGATTACGTGCGGAGCATGATTCCAATCCGCTCTGCCGCACCAACTGCGTCTCGAACTTCTCGAAGGATTTCAGCGGTCTTCCAACCGCGAGAAATACGCCTTACAACCAGCTTGTCTCGGCCGGGATGTCGAAGGGCTTTTTCGAAGAGCAAATGTTCGGCTGGCAGCCACGCCTCGGATTCGCTTACGTACCTTTCGGGCCAGGTTCTAAGACCACGATCCGCGGTGGAGTGGGTATCTTCAACGACTATTTCCCGGCGCAGATTATGGGTTCTCTGATAACTAACGTGCCGAACTCGATCCGCTTCAACGTTCTCGGTCCAGCTCAAGGTGGAGAGTACATTGCGATGGACCCAAGACGTTCAGACAGCGGTCACGCAACCGCTGTAGCATCGAATGACGCACTCCAAACGTTGTTCTCCCAGGGCGGCTACTATAGGAGCGTTTCCGGCGCCTGTCCCGATCCGCTGAGCATCTATTGCGCGACGGGCGGCGTATTCACGCGCCCGACCATCGTCTCTGTTTCACACAAGGTTTATCTGCCGACCTACGACAAATGGAGCTTAGCTGTTGAGCACCAGGTAGCCCGGAATACGGCAATCGCCGTCGCGTATGTCGGAAACCGTTCGTATCATCAGCCGGTTTCGAGATTGCCGAATGCTTATAACCCGTACGGATCAAACGAAACGCTCAATGCGGCCGCGCGGCCAAATGCGGCTCTAGGCTCAGTCACCGAGTACTACAACGGATCGTGGTCGAACTTCAACGGACTCCAGGCGACCGGCACTACCCGGCTCGGCTGGATAACCGCGCAACTCAATTACACGTACGGCCACGCACTGGACACGACGTCGAACGGCGGCTTCAACGCATTCGGGCTCAACGGTGTTAATGGCCAGATCAATCCTCGCGACCTCCAGCAGAATTATGGCAATGCTGACTACGATGTTCGCCATTACATCAGCGCGAATTACGCTATCACGATTCCGCATTCCAACAGGGCCAGAATGCTGACGGACGGCTGGCAGCTTTCCGGAACCATCTTCCATAATTCCGGTTATCCCTTCTCAGTGCTGGATGGAACGGGCGATAACGTGTACGGAAACACAGCGCTCGCCAAACAGATTGACAACAACTTCGATCACCATTGCGGAGGCAAGATACACGTCGATACGCCTTGTGACTTCGCATCGCACTTCACGAGTTCCACTGATTTCGGCCAGCAACGGCGCAATCAGCTTTACGGTCCCAACTTCACAGATTTTGATACGACCATTTCAAAGAGTTTCCAAGTTGCCCCGAAGTGGGAATCAGCGAAGTTGAAACTCGCGGTGCAATTCTTCAACACCTTTAACCATCCGAATTTCCAGATTCCGTTGGCAGATGTCACTTACGGCGGCGCAAACGGTACGATCTACGGCGCATCGAGCACTCCGACTTCGGTCCTCGGCGCATTCCTTGGTGGCGATGCATCGCCGCGGCTAATCCAATTGAAGGGTAGCTTCGTGTTCTGATCGTTGAACGACTGAGAGGAATCAACTCAAAGGGCGCTCTTAGGAGCGCCCTTTCTTCGCTTCATAAAACTGAACCGCACTTTCCGTTGTGGGCCCTTCGGCCTTCCTGCCGCTCAGTCTTCCGGTTTTATGAATTTAGGACCTTACTTATCCAAAATTCCGTATTTAAGCAATCTCTTTAAGGCTGTCGGTACCTAGGTAATCCCTTTCCCCTCAGCGCATTAGCCTCCGCACGACGAGTGGTCATCGCCGTGCATAGACGGCTGTGCACGAGTCCCTGTACTTCCCCGCACGCCTTAGGGACAAGCAAGACCTACATACAAGACTTTAAGCGCGGTCTAAGTTAGATCACTCCGCGGACTACGCCTCTGTGCGCAACGAATGCGTACGGGACGTCCACTGTAACACTGCGCGATCTGCTGCTAAATGGGGCCCCGAATAGCTGGGGCTTTTTTGGCTTGCAATCAACTTTGAAGGAGTTCGTATGCACTTTATGCGTTCCAGGGAACTGGTCCTGGCACTCGGCATGTTTGCCGCTG
>JAFEAV010000017.1 GCA_018266215.1 Cyanobacteria bacterium SZAS LIN-3
CGAAGATCAGGCGTATGCGCTCAAGCTGCAAACTAGGCCCTCACCAGTGTGACGAAAACATCTTCCAGTCGCGACTTGCCGGTTACGGCCCGTAGCTCATCGATTGTCCCCACGGCCAGGAGTTTGCCGTCGTTGATGATGCCTATGCGATCGCAGAGTTTTTCCGCCTCGTCCATACTGTGGGTGGAGAGCAAAATAGCCTTCTCCTGTGCTTTTGCAGCCAGGATAAAGTCATGCATGGACTGTGTGGCCAGGACATCGAGCCCGGTCGATGGTTCGTCCAGGATCATCAATTTGGGGTTGTGCACAATCGCCCGGGCGATGGAAACTTTCTGCCTGGTCCCCTGGGAGAGACCGGCACAGCGGACATTGACATACTTTTCAAAATCAAGCGACTGGGCCAGTTGCGCCGTGCGTGCTTTGACCTCGGCCTCGGTCAGGCCACAGAGACGACCAAAATAGTGCAATATTTCCGCCGGGGTAAGGCGGTCATAGAGACCGGTGCTGGAAGACAAAAAGCCCATCATGGCGCGGGCTTTATGTGAATCGGCAAAGACATCGACACCATCAAGGGTGGCCTTACCGGTAGTGGCGGTCAAGATCGTGGCGATTATGCGCAAGGTCGTCGTTTTGCCGGCCCCATTGGGTCCGAGCAAGCCAAAGATTTCTCCGTCGCTGACCGCAAACGAGATGTCCTGACAGGCCATAAACTCGCCCCGGTGCTTCTCGTAAAATCTCTTGCCGACTGACTCTACCAGAAGCGCCATGTATCTTCGAACCTCTCAAATACAAGTATGGATACGATTTTTGTCACAACAGCAACGATGATTATTGTCTCTATAAATGAAATCAGATGCAGCCAGGTAAAAGCATCATTGTTGAAAAGACTGCGCAGGACCAGAAGATTATTCAAAATGGGAATCCAGGCCGTAGTCCGGGTCAGCTCAACACTGGGCACCAGGGCCAGCACCGGCACCAGCATAAATGTAGTCAGTGGGACCGAAATCCACTGCTGGGAAGAGCGCACGGTGCGGCAAAAAGCGGCCGACAGCAAAAGCAAAGAAGCGTACAGAATCGAGACAGAAAAATATGAAAGCACCACCAGGGGGATTTGGCCGGCCGACATTTTCAGGTTGAGACGGAGCATCTCCGCACCTTTTACACTCTCGGCCCCCATCAAAACCAGACTGCTGTCCGAGCCCATGCTCAGGACATTGAGCGAGCCGGCCAGGGTAGCCAGCGTCACCACAGCCATCAGCTTGGCAAAAACAATAAACCAGTGGTTGACGGGCAGGACCAGACAGGGTTCGATGGTGTTACGCTCAAACTCTTCGGAAGTGGCTGCAATAGCCGGATAAGCGGCCCCCAGCGCCACAGTCAAAAGACTGAAAAACAAAAGCGCCACGCCCATGGAAAAAATCCCGCCCTTATCCGAATTGAGATTCTTCTGGCGAATAGTGTTGACCTGTATCGCCGCTTCGCCCAGACCTTTTTCCTTAAAGGCCTGATTGAGCGCCGCCTGATACTTACCGGCAATTTCTTCATTAAGATCGCCTACCAGTCTGGTGGCAAACATCCCTCGCGGCACCACGGCCTGTACTTCGCTTTCACCCGACTGCGCGGCGGCGGCTTCATCGAGGAAAAAATCAATGCGCCCCTCGAACAAATCTTTTTCCGGATCCTTGCTCTCCACTTTGACAAAACGCTTGCTCCGGGCGAGTAAATCATCCACTGCCTTGACCTGGAAACCCCGGCTGGCATCGGCGGCGACGGCATAAAAGGAATGGTCCTTGCTGTCCGACTCCTGCTTCATGATGAACATTTCCATGCCGCAAATAAGCAGCATCGGATAGATTACGGCCGGTACTACAAAGGTGTAGATGAGCACGTCTTTGTCGCGAAACGCGTGCTTGAGCTCCTTCGTGAAGATAATGGCAAAGGTGGCAAAAGCGCCGGCGTTATTTTTCAAGTTTCAAACTTTCAAAGATCAGCTGCTGTGCTTGCGCACGTTGATCGGGCTCACCTGTGCGCCGTTCGAGGACGAGCCGCGCGTGATCAGGCGCGAATAATCCTGCGGCGTATTAACGTTGAAATAGGCGGGAAGCGAAGCATCGACTGCAGCTTCATCTATCTGATAGGTGGAGCTGTTCAGTCCGGAGAGGAAATCCTTGAGCGAGAGGTCACCATTGAAGAGAGATTCTTCCAGGGGCTTGATGCAATTTTTTGAATAGACGCCGAGCAGAGGCTCGATGCCGTCCTCATGGGCGGCGACGATAACGTCGTGCTGATGACGTTGCAGCACCAGATCGCGCACCAGTTTGGCGCTGACCAGGGGCATATCGCAGGCAATAACAAAGGCGTGCGAATGCTGGGAAACAAGCAGCCCGGAGAGTATGCCGCCCAGCGGTCCGCGGTAGGGCAAAATATCCTTGACCACATCGACTTCCAGGTCTTCGTAGGACTCGGGCTCGTTGGCGACAATGAAAGTCTCGGAGAAGAGGTCGGCAACAACGGTCAAAATGTGATTGATCATGGTCGTGCCGTTGTAGGGCAAAAAGGCTTTGGGCCGACCCATGCGCTTGGACTTACCGCCGCACAATACCAGTGCCGTAACCGGCAAAGGGAGGGTTTCCCTGGTATCAGTCTCAATCACCATGCTTGTTTTTTTGGAGTCAGGAATGTCTGACATTAACGGGCCCGCCATCAATTAGTACCCTTACAAGTGGATTCCCTGTGCTGCCTCGGTCTTCGACTGAACTATTCTCCGGTGTAAACTGGCGCGCGCTTTTCGGCAAAGGCGGCCAGCCCCTCGAGACGGTCCTTGGTGTTGACCAATTGCAAATAAGCCTTAGTTTCGATCGCCAGACCGGCTTCGATATCGCGGTCATAGCCTTCATCTATGGCAAATTTTGCTTGCTTCAGACTGAGAGGGGCAGCCTTGGCAATGTCCTGAGCCCAACGACGAGCTTCTTCGATCAGGGGCAGCAAAAACGCTCCTTCGGAAGCGCGCTTGCCTTCTTCTGAATAGACGAAGGTGTGGTCCAGCTCAATGATTTTGTGCACAAGCCCGATGTGATGAGCCACTTGTGCGGTGATGGTGGTGGCACCGAGGATAAATTCCTTGGCGCGCGACTTACCGATAAGGCGAGGCAGACGCTGGGTGCCGCCGGCTCCCGGAATAATTCCCAGGCGCACTTCGGTCAATTTCAATTCGGCGGTGCTGACCATAATGCGCAGGTCGCAGGCCAGAGCCAGTTCAAAACCGCCGCCAAAAGCGGAGCCGTTGAGGCAGGCAATAACAGGCTGCGGCATGGTTTCAATCATGCGCATGGTGCGCTGGATCAAAGTGATGTAGTCGAGCACATCGCCCTGCGACATGGTCTTGCGTTCGGCCAGGTCAGCGCCGGCGCAGAAAGCCTTCAAACCCGCACCGATAATGCAAACAACCCGGATATGCTTGTCGTTGGCGATATCTTCCAGGGCGGCACAGATGGCGTTGAGCAGCTCTCTATTGAGGCAATTAGCCACCTGGGGTCGATTGAGCTTGAGCCAGGCTACGGTAGCCTCTTTTTCTACAACCAGCAATGCATCGGTCGTGATTGTCACTTCCTCTCTCCTATGGTTTGCGCCCGCTCGCGCTCGGCAAGGCATGCTTTTAAATATCGCCCGGGCAGCTGTCTGCCCAGAATCTCTTGAGCCAGACGTCCGGCGTCGGTCAACTTCTCCAGGTCGATGCCCGTTTCTATGCCCATGCCATTCAGCATATAGACAAGGTCTTCGGTAGCCAGATTGCCTGAAGCACCGGGGGCATAAGGGCAACCGCCCAGACCACCCACCGAAGCGTCAAAAATAGTGATACCAGATTCGATACCAGCCACGACATTGGCCAGGGCCGTGCCGCGGGTATCGTGGAAGTGCAAGGCCAGCTTGTTCAGCGGCACTTCCACGGCCAGCAGCTCAATCAACTTCACCACCTGATTGGGCGTCGCCGCACCGATGGTGTCACCGAGCGAGATTTCATCCACGCCCATAGCCAGAAGCTTTTTGCAAATATCCAGACTGGCTTGCGGGGCAATCTTGCCTTCATAAGGACAGGCAAAAACCGTAGAAACATAGCAGCGCACCCGCTTACCATCAGCTTTGGCAACAGCCGCCACCTCCGCCATAGTGGCCAGAGCCTCGGCGATAGACTTGTTGATATTGCGCTTGCTGTGGCTCTCTGAAGCCGACATAAACAAATTGATCTGCTTCAGACCGGCTTCTTTTGCACCCTCATATCCTTTGATATTGGGCACCAGAGCACTGGTCTGCACCTTAGCCAGAGACGGAGTCTGCATCACCTGCCGGGCCAGATCCGGCCCGTCGGCAAGCTGCGGGATCCACTTGGGCGAGACAAAGGAAGTTATCTCAATCTGCCCCAGGCCGGCCTGAGCCAGGGCCTCAATAAGTCTGAACTTATCGGCTGTCGAAATAGTGGCGGCTTCGTTTTGCAGTCCGTCGCGCGGACCGACTTCAACCACTTGTATGCTTGCAGGGAGGCCCTCAAACACAGCTTGTGCCAATCCTCTCGTTCTTGTCCGGGGTCTAGTTGAGCACCATGATCACATCACCTTCGTTGACAAAATCGCTGACGGCGACTTTGACTTCTTCCACCGTGCCGGTGACCTCGGACGCGACGGGCAGCTGCATTTTCATTGATTCCAGAATGGCAACATCCATGCCTTCAGTCACCGCGTCGTCCTTTTTTACGAGGACTTCGACGACTACTCCGGCCATCATGGAGACGATCTTCTTCATGGCAATACTCTTTCCTATAAGTAGAATATTGCCAGATGGTAGCAAACGCCTGACAGCGCTGCATTACGGGCGGCTTATCAAGCAGTCTATTTTTTGAAGAGCCCGCGCAAGGCGTCGTTTATCTTCTTGGCACCCTCGTCCAGCTCCTCGCCGGACTGCTCACCACCAGCGTTTTCGCCACCGGCGGCGGGCTGAGATTGGTCGCCGCCACCCCAGTCAAATGCAGGCTGGGGCACTTCCCGCCGTCTGCGATTTCTGGGATTGGCAAGCAAGGCGCCACCAGCGGCGCCGGCCAGACTGGAACGTTTTTCCTCACTGGGCGGCTCTTCCGCCGCGGGGGTGGGATCGCCCCAGGGATTGCCGGCGGTGGGAGCCGCGGGTTGCGGCGCACCCCAGGGGTTGCTGGCGGCATTATTTGATTGATTGGCATCGGCCGAAGGAAATACCGGTTGCGGCTGTTGAGCCGAAGCCGAAGACTGCGGCGGCAAAATACTCGGTTGCGGAGCACCCCAGGGATCATTGGCCGGGGCCGGCTGGGGTTGGCCCCAGGGATCGGCGGCGGGAGCGGGGGCGCTGCTTCCGGCCTGAGCTGCGGGGTCGCCCCAGGGATTGGCAGCCGGAGCGGGTGTAGCGTTCGCCTGGGGCATGCCCCAGTCCATATTTTGCAAATCGGCCGGCGAGGGAGAAGAAGGCTGCGCCGGAGCTGGTGCCGGTGCTGCCGCACTGGCACTGGGATCCTCGCCCCAGTCACCCCAGGAACCGACAACTGTACCGGAGCCCGGCGTAACGGCAGGAATGGTATCGGAGGTCTGACCGAAGTCCTGGCCATAAGTCTGGGGCGGCGCTTGCTGCACCGGCGGAGGGAATGTGGGCTGCGGCTGAGGCTGTTGCTGCTGCTGAGCGCGACTGGGATCGATCCAGTCTTCACCGAAATCACCCCAGGCAGCTCCCGGAGCGGGAGCGGAAGCGGCGCTCGGCGTGCCGAAACCGGCAGTGCCCTGCGGAGCCTGATCCAGCGGCGGAAGCGCGGCGGCGGACGCCGAAATCGAAGGGGTTGGCTCGGGGGCGGCACCGGCTTGAGGCTGGCCCCAAGGGTCGGCGGGAGGGGCGGCAGGTTGGGCGGCGCCAGTGTAGCCAAATCCACCCTGCTGTGCCTGCTCGAAGCTGGGAAAAGCAGCGGGGGCAGCGGCACCACTATCGGTGGCATGACTGCTGGTCACCGGCGTGATGTTTGGTATAACATCCGGTGCCGGAGCCGGCGGCGCGTTGTTCAAAGAACTGAGAATAGGATCATCGGCGGGAGCAGGAGCTGTCGCAGAGGCAATCACCGGAGTAGCCGGGAGCGCAGGCAGAGTCTGGGATGTACGTGAAGGACCGGAGGCAAAGCCACTGCCGGTAGCCGGCGCGGACTCAGGAGTTGGAGCGGGAGCTGGAGCGGGCTCAGGAGCAGCGGCGACGGGAGCGGGTGTCGGCTCTGGTGCCGGTGCAGGAACTGGAGCCGGTGCGGGAGCTGGAGCTGGAGCAGGCGCCGGTGCAGGCGCAGGGGTGGGAGCTGGTTCGGGAGCGGCCGCAACCGGTGCCGGAGCGGGCTCGGCTTTGACCTCGGGCGCAGGAGCAGGCTCGGGCGGCGCCACATTCATCAGAGGCGGGGCAGCGGCTCCACCAGGGGTAGAAATGATCGGAGCTTTATTGAGCGGACTGGAAATTGTCGGAGCATTGGGATCGGCAGCAGGGGCGGCAACCGGACTGGCGACAGCTGGAGCCGGGGCGACGGGCTCGGGAGCGGCGACTACAGGCTCGGGCGCGGGAGCCGGGGCAGGAGCTTCCGGGGCGGCGGCAACAACAGGAGCGGCAGCAGGCTCGGCTTCTTCCTTGGTTTCTTTCTCGCGGGCATCTTTCTTCTTAGACTTTTTAGACTCTTTAGCTTCTGGCGCTTCCGAAGCATCTTCAGCCGGCTCAGCGGCCGTGACGGCAGCAGCAGCCGAGGCCAGAGCTTGCGGGCTGAGCTCAACTTTCCAGTTGCCGCTCAGATAACGCTCTTTCATAGCGTTGATCTTGTCGCGGTCAGCAGTCAGACCATCGAGCTTTTTCTGGTTGGAGGCAATGCGCGCGTCAAGCTCGATTATTTGCTGTTCAATGATGTCCTTCTCTTCGCGAAGGACGTTTTCCTTTTCGGTAAACTCGTTGAGAAGCTCGCGCAACATCTCGAGATTGATAGCTACCATAAAATTTGTCTGCTCCCTTGACGACAAGTGCGCGAGCGCTACTTCCTACAAGTTTTCTACCACTTGTAAGACAATTTAACCACGTCTAGGGCCACAGAGCTTACTATCAGACGCTTACACACACGTTGAGACACAATTATCAGCCCCTGGGATCCGCGCTGATGCCGCAGCCGACGCCGGAGCAGGCCGCTTCAGTGCAAAGGTCAATCCCGAGACGACCGTCATGAAAGTGAACGAAAGCCGAAGCCGGAGCGATACTAGACCGCGGCTTCCTCTCCGCCCTGCTCACGCGCATAATTTTTGGTTTCCTGCACCATAGCCGAGAACAGCCACATGCAGAGCTGATCCAGAGTTTCGACAGGAGGATTGCTGTCCTGCATACGCCACATCATGCCCTGCTCGGTGATTTTGACCTGCAGGACGGCGATTGCTTTGTAGTCATTTTCGGTCCGGCTCAGGGCCATGACCTTACTGGTCGGCACCAGGAAGCATTCGACTTTGTCATCGCAACCACGCACCACAAGCGAACAGAGCTTGGTGGAAAAACGTGCGCGGAAGTAAGTCTTGGTCTCTTCCGCCTCGCGGAAACGGTTGTAACGAGTAACTTCAGTGACGTCGCCGGAGATGGAGCCCGAAACGTGCAACTCGGTACCGTTAGCTACCTGGTTAAACTCAAACATGTAGCGCTGGAGCAAACCGTAAATCTTGTCGACGAGAATGGCAATACCGGACTTGTATATCGACTCCCGGTAAACTTCCTGCAGGTGCACACCGCGCTGGTCAGCCAGGAACTGCAAGGACTCCTGCTTCAGCTGCGACATCCAGTCGGTTCCGTGGGCTACCGGCTCGGACTCGTGATAAACCAGGATCTGCTCCGAATTGGCCATCGACCAATCGGGGGTGCCGCCGCCGATGGCGCCGTTGGAGAACATCGAACGGTCAACCTGACGACCCGGGACATTCTGCGGCTGCGGTTGAGACGGATTGGAATCAAGAAACTTCCTTGAATCTTTTCTGTCCTTATTTTGATTTCTAGGATCGTTTTTCCCAAACATCGAATTAGTCCCCTGAGCAGACGCAAATGTGCCAACACTCAAGAGTATGCCCATAGAGACCTAATTTAAATCCCTTTGAATCCCACTGAATGTGGGCAAAAAGCTGCCAAACCCGGTAATTCTCATACAAGGTTTGATTAAAAATTTACAGCCGGGCAAATTTTAAGCCCTTTGCAGGTATCGCACCATCTGGGTGTACTCGTTCAGGTCGGCCGAAGTCTGCTGCAAATCGGCTCCGTCGGCATAGACATGCACCAGCGGTTCGACGGCGTCGGGCAGGATGAGAATCCAGTGATCCGGCCGCGTCTGAATCTTCACCCCATCGAGAAGCTCCATTGGACGGTCGTGGTGCTTCTCTACGAGCAGACGCATGACCCGACCCTTGCGCTCCCAGGGGCAGTGCACCGAGTCGACCTGATAATAGAGCGGCGGCAGGTCGGCCACGGCCTGATGCAGGGTGCGGCCCTGATAGGTCAGATGCTCCAGCACCTGTCCTACAGCAAACATCGCGTCATAGCCATTTTGAAACTCGGGGAAAATGAAACAGCCATTGGCGCTGCCGCCCACAACCGCGTCATCGAGCTTGGCTGTCGTGGAGCCTATCTCGGTCTCGGAAGCCTTGCAGCGCACAACTTTGCAGTTGTAGCGCGAGGCAATGCGCTCAATTATTGAGCTGGCGTTGACCGGCACGACGATCGAGCGACCGGTCTTGTCGCGCAAAATAATATCGGCCACGGTGGCAAGCAAGAGTTCGCCCCGGATAATCTGACCGCTCTCATCGACCAGGGTCATTTGCTCGCCGTTGCGACCGATCTGGACACCAAAATCCGCATTCAGAGCTTTGACTACATCAGCCAGCTGCTTGCGCATCGTGATGCGCTCTTCCTGGCGAGGCGGCACGTTGCGAATGGAGCTGTTGAGTACGACCGTTTCTATACCGAGCTGACCGAGCAGGTCGGGCAGAAGCACACCGGTCTCGGCCATGGCGTAGTCGATCACAACCTTGGGAGCATGGGTGGAAATATTGCCGGCCTTGGTCACCCGGGTGTAGTTTGAACCGGGCACGATACAAAAAGGCACTTTGTCCTCTTCAAAGACCTGACCTTTTACGTGCTGCAAAAATTCATCCACGTAATACTCTTTGACGCGGCTGGGGAAGCCGATCGTACCGACATCGGCAGGAGAGCAGCGGGGGAAATCTTCTTTGAAGAAGGTGGCTTCGATTTTGCGTTCCATGGCTTTGGTGATGGCGACACCCTGGCTGTCGAAAAATTCCACAGTCACTTTGTCGATCTCACGCTGCGACACCCGCACATGCACAAGGCCAGTCGCTCTCTGGGTTTTGACATAATAACGAGAGATGGGCAAAGGCATTGATTCCAGGTTTTGCACCTCAATGCCGACCGACACCAGACCGGATACCATGGCCCGGCTTATCATCTGGCTGACCTTCCAGTAATCGCGGCTGACCAGCACAGGACCCGACTTGAGAGTGGCTCCGTAGGCCGCCGCCAGGTTGACGGCAAACTCTGGGGTGATCTCCACATTGGCCAGACCGCGCACGCCATGAGCACCAAATAAGGTGCGGGGAGCGCGGGTGCCCCAGATCAAAGAGGTCAAAACTTTGGCGCCGGAGTCAACGTTTTTATCAGGCCAGATGCGCACATCCGGGTTGATTGTAGCTTCCTGGCCGATGGAGGAATTGTCTCCGATGATAGCCCCTTCGAGAAGCTCGGCCGAATCATGAACGGTGGAATTATTACAGACGACACAGGCGCGCAACTCGGCTTTGTGGCCGATGTAGACGTTGGACCAGATAACCGGCTGTTTCAGTGAAGCCTTTTCCTGAACAACGACATTGCCACCAATAGTGGTGTAGCTGGAAATGACAGTCTCGCGACCGATGCGACAATTTTCGCCAATCATCACCGGCGCTTGCAGAGTGACAGAGGCGTCAATTTGTGTGCCCTGACCGACCCAGACACCAGGTTCAATCTGGGGCAGATCGATCTTCATATCGACCTTACCGTCCAGCACATCAGCATGGGCCTGACGATAGACAGCCAGGTTGCCGATATCGCACCAGTATCCGTCGGCTACATAGCCGTACATGGGCTCGTTGCGCAAGAGAAGGAGCGGGAAAAGATCGTTGGAGAAATCCTGCTCGCGGCCCATAATGATGTAGAGCAAAACTTCCGGCTCAAGGATATAAGTGCCGGTATTGACCGTATCGGAAAAGATTTCGGAGGCCCCGGGCTTTTCCACGAAGCGCTGGATTTTGCCTTCGTTGTCGGTGATTACCACACCGTAATCGAGGGGATTTTCAACACGCTTGAGTACGAGGGTAGCCTTCGATTTTTTCTCTTTGTGAAACTTGACCGCCTTGGCTAGATCGATATCGGTCAAGCTGTCGCCCGAGATGACGACAAAGGTGTCGTCGAGCTGATCTTGAATGGCCTTGACGCAACCGGCGGTACCGAGGGCCTTACCTTCCTCCACCGAATAGCGAATGTTGCAACCGAAGTCGGAGCCGTCGCCGAAATAGTCGCGAATGGCATCGGGCAGATAGAAGAGAGTAAAAATGATATCTCTGAAATCGTGCTTCTTCAGCAGATTGACGATGTGCTCGGCAATTGGCTTATTAGCCACCGGTACCATCGGTTTGGGCAAATTACAAGTCAGCGGTCTGAGCCTTGTGCCGGATCCACCAGCCATGATTACCGCTTTCATGCTCATTTCCTCCCGAGGTACTAGTTAGTACGAGTATCTGCCGTTTCTACTTTTTGCTTTCTGAGCGCTTGCCTGGTGCCACCGCCGGTGCCGCCACATCGGCCGGCTTGTCGGGATGCGAGGCGACCACATCAGCCCCAATCAAACCGGCTTCCCGCCAGACTTTTTCGTATACTTCATAGGTGCGGCGGGCGATAACTTTCCAGTTATAGATATGCTGCACTTTGTCATAACCGGTTTCTTTCAAACGCTGGGCCAGCTCAGGATTGCGCAGCACCTGCAGCAGTCCCCAGGCGAGCGAAGCCGGGTCGCCGGCATAGGTGGTGACACCGGTGACCATGTGTTCGACAAAGTCACGCAGACCACCTACATCGGTTGTCACCACAGGCACTTGAGCGGCCATGCCTTCCAGAGCGACTATGCCGAAGGGCTCATAGAGGCTGGGAATGCAGACAGCGTTGGCGCATTTGTAGAGACGCTTCAATTCTTCGTCGCCGACGTAGCCGAGGAAATGTGTATTGTCGCTGATGCCCAGAGCTGCCGCCTGGCGTTTCAGGTCTTCTAAGTAGTAGCCGGTGCCGACCAGCAAAAACTGCGTACCGGGACGCTCGGAAAGCACACGGGGAGCGGCATCAAGCAGGACCTGCACGCCTTTTTCGCGCACCATACGACCGACATAAAGCACGATCTGCTCGTGTTCCCAGGCGTAGTTGTTGCGCATCGTGCGCGGGTCAAATTCAAAATCAAAGACCGAAGGATCGGTGCCGTTCGGCACAATCACAATCTTGTCGGCGGGCATCTTAAAGAGATGCTGCAATTCGGAGTGCATGGCGTGGGAATTGACGATCACTTCCCAGGCCTCAAAAGTCAAACGCCATTCCATCTGGTGGATGTAGCGCTGCAAATCATTGTGCGTGCCGTGCATGCGGCCCGATTCGGTGGCGTGCATGGTGGCGACAAAGGGAATGCCGAAGCCGCTCTTCATCACCCAGGCAGCATCGGTCACCATCCAGTCATGAGCGTGGATGATATCAAAGGGCGTCTGTCTGTGGATCTGGATGGCATACTGGAGCAGGCCGAAATTGAGGCGATTGACCCAGGTAAGAAAGTCAGGGGTGGTGTCGGTCTGGGTTTTGACGCGGTGTACATGCACACCACCGGCGTCTATCGAATGCTCGGGCTCGCCCGGATGGTCGGCGGTGACAACATGCACCTCCAGGCCCATCTTGGCCAGCTCCTGCGACAGCGCCCAAACAACTCTGGCCAGTCCGCCGATAATGCGCGGCGGGTACTCCCAGGACAGCATCAAGACTCTTTTTGCCAATTGGCCCCCTATTCGCTCGCAAGCGGTCTGCTTAGAAGCGCCATGATAGCGCCTGCGGGCGTTGAATTTCCCTTAAGTGTGGACTCCACTTGCTCGGCTATGGGTAGCTCCAGCCCCAACCTTTGCGAAAGTTCACAAACCGCCGCGGCCGTTGTCACGCCCTCGGCAACCGCCCCCAGACCGGTGAGTATTTGATCCAGAGTTTTGCCCCGGACAAGCTCAAAACCGACCCGATAGTTACGCGACAGGGGAGAAGCACAGGTGGCGAAAAGGTCGCCCATCCCGGCAAGACCGGCAAGAGTGGTTGGTTTGGCGCCCAGGCGGACGGCCAGCCGGGTCATCTCGGCCAGACCGCGGGTGAGCAGCGCCGCCTTGGCATTGACGCCCAGGCCAAGACCATCGCAGCTGCCGGCGGCAATGGCGATGATATTTTTCAAAGTGCCGCCCAGCTCACAGCCGATGACATCGTCATTGGCATAAACGCGAAACTTGGAGACACTGAGCAGCTCCTGCAAAGCGCGGGCCAGCTCGAAATTGCTGGAGGCAATCACCGAGGCGGCCGGCATGCCGTTCAATATTTCCTCCGAAAGATTCGGCCCGGTCAGGGCAGCGATGGGCCGCCCGGGGAGCACCTCGGCCAGGACCTCACTCATGCGCATCAAGGTGCCCAGCTCCAGCCCCTTGACGGCGCTGACCAGGGCCGGCAATTGACCATCGAGACCATGCCCGATGGAAACCAGAGAGGCTGACGGCGAGCCCTCCGCCGAGAGCAGGAGCGCCACTTCCTGGGCCAGACTGCGCAGACTCTGCGAAGTGCAGGCAAAAACAATGACACTGGCACCATCGATGCAGGCCTTGAGATTGTCTTCCACAACAATCGTCGGCGCGATGGCGAAGCCCCTTGGCTTGTCCATCACCCGCGTCTGCCTCAGGCGCTCGGCCTTGACCTGATCCCGGCAATAGACAAAAACATCGAGCGGCTCCTTGCGAAATTTCTCCGAACCGCGCACCCACAGCCCCGCCAGAGTGAGCCCCCAGGCGCCTGCTCCTAAAACGGCTATTTTAGCTGCCATTATCTGGACTGCACCGACATATCATCGGTGTATGCGATGGCACAGTTGCGACCGGCGGCCTTGGCCTGGGCCAGAGCTTTACCGGCGGCGTTGAGCCAGGTTTCCAGAGACATGGTCTGAGCATCGAGCACGGCTATGCCGGCCGAACAGGTGGCATAAAAACCGGCATGCGAAAGAGTGGAATGCTGAATGGAAGCGAAATCGGCAATCAGTCTAGAAGCCAGCGAGAGTGCTTCGGCCTCGTCCAGACCTTCGCCGATAATGCCAAACTCATCGCCCGAATAGCGACCGATGATGTCGGACTGACGCAGACGGCGGCTCAGAAGCATAGAAAGGGCGACCAGCACTTTGTCTCCACCGGGGTAACCGTGGCGTTCATTGATGGAGCGGAAGTAATCGATGTCCAGCAAAATCAAAACGGTGAAGCCCGAGTGGCGCTTGCGCTGGGCGATGACAGTCTGCGCCTGTTCCATAAACGAAGTGTGATTGAGGCAGTTGGTGAGGCCGTCGCGATGCAGCAGTGTGCGCAGAAAGCGGGCGCGCTCAAGACGGGACGAAACAGAGCTGAGCAAAAGAGCGGGCGGCACGGGCTTGACCAGATGGTCGTCGCCTCCGGCGCGGGCGCTCTCAATGCGGGCATCAATCTGCCCCTGGGTGGTGAGGAAAAGTATGGGAAGGGTGGCGTGGCGTTCGTCCTGACGCACATAGCGAGCCAACTCATAGCCCGTCATACCCGGCAGCATCACGTCGAGCAAGACCAGGTCAGGCTGGAAAGCCGACATGTAGGACTCAAAATTTTTGGGGTCGGTGCAGGTGCGCACCTGATACCCGGCCGATTCCAGAAAGGCGCGGATAAATGCGGCCTGGTCGGGATCGTCTTCGACCGAGAGGATACGCGGGGTTTCCTGATAACGCTTGTCGAGCAAATAGCGCAGGCGGCGAAACATGGCTTTGGTATCGACTGGCTTTTCAAAGTGGGCGTCGGCTCCGCAGTGGATGGAGCGGACTTTATCGAGAAATCCTGTTTGCTTGGAAACTATGACTATGGCCATTTCATCGCCACCGGGCATGGCTCGTATCTTTTCCACCAGCTCATAGGCATCGCCGTCGGCCAGCGGGATCTCAAGGATCAAACCCTCGGGCATGCGCTTTTCCAGCTCGGCCAGAGTGGTGGCAACCGAGCGCGCGCTGCGGAAGCCGTAGCCATTTTCTTCAACCATCTTGCGCAGCGAGAGCAGGTCTTTCTGGTCCTCGTCGATGACGAGGATTTCCTGCCGGCCGGATGTTGCCATCGGACGGACCCGGCCCAGATTAGTGGTCTCGGGCGGATCGTCGCCACCGGTAAATTGTCCGGAAAGCTCCTGCAAAAGGGCTTTTAAGCGCTCAAGATCGGCCGGCTGAGCCGGTCCCTGATGCTTGGTGATGGTCTCACAGAGCTTTTCGCCCTCAACCCCGAGACTGGAAACCCTCTGAAAGCCATACATCGACCCGGATCCAGCCAACCAGTGAAAATGCCGGCTCAACTGCACGGCAAGATCTTTGTTCATAGGATTGGAAATAAGCTTGGTGACAAGCTCGATGATTTGTGTCAGACGATCGGTTGAACGCTGCACATACTGGCTTTTGAGTTCTGAAAAGGTTTCCTGCCACGAGGCCATTAAATCTATCCCTCCAGAATGGCTTTCATCTGGTTTGCCAGGACGGTGGGATCAAACGGTTTTGTCAGGATGCCCTTGGCACCCATGCGCTTCAACCTTTCCATCTCGGTGGTCATTACTTTAGCAGTAAGGAAAATCACTGGGATACCACGTGTACGCTCATGACTACGCAAACGTTCCAGCGTACTGGGACCGTCCATCAAAGGCATCATCATGTCCAGGAGGATAACATCGGGCTGCTCGGCGGCCGCTTTGTTAATACCGTCCTGGCCATTATCGGCCTCTATCACTTCGAGACCACCCAGGATGCTCAGACTCATGCTGGCTATCGCGCGCGTGTCTTCTTCATCGTCGATGATGAGAACTCTCATATTTTTACCTACCCTGCCAATTCAGCCAAAGTTGCCAACTGCCAATATTTCGCCATTAATACATTAATACCCAGGATCACCGAGAGAACTACTCCACCTAATCGGCAGAACGCAATTTACCCGCCGTCAAAAGAATATTTTTTATCTGCGTACCCAGACGCTCGGGGTCAAACGGTTTGGTAATCACCGCCAGCGCCCCCAATTTTTTCATTTCCTCAAAGCCGTCAAACATCCCCTTGGTGGTGCAAAAAATCACCGGCACTTCGCGGGTAGTGGGATTCTGACGCAGATTGGCAAGTGTTTCCTGACCATCCATACCCGGCATAACCAGGTCCAGGAGTATGACGTCGGGATTTTCCTCCGCCGCCATGGCAAGACCCTCAGAGCCCGAACCCGCCTCCACCACATCATGGCCCGATAAAAGGCCGAGACAGGTTGCGGCTATGGTGCGGTAGTCTTCCTCATCATCAATAATCAATACCTTCATGGCTTTAACTTACCAACCATCGAAGGAGCTTAACCTAGAAAAATCGAGGTTAGGCCAAGAAAATTTGATTTAGGCGACTTTGATTATTTGCTGGGCTTTCGGGACGCGGAACCAGAAAGTGGAACCCTTGCCTTCTTCCGATTCCACACCGATGGTGCCGCCGTGTTGCTCGACTATGCCCTTACAAATGGCCAGACCGAGACCGGTACCACCCTTCTTCTTGGCGTCGGAGGCTTCCACCTGTTGGAATCGCTGGAACAAGCGATTCTTGAAGCTCTCGGGAATACCGCGGCCTCTGTCGGTGACGTGTATCTCGATCATGCCGCCGGGTATTTCCTGGGCCGATATGGTCACCGCCGCTCCCTTGGGTGAGAACTTGACGGCGTTGGAAACCAGGTTGACCAGCACCTGTACAAGTCTGTCTCCGTCGGCGTGCACCACATTCATCTGGGGCACAAACTCCAGCGAGACACCGTTGTTGGCGGCAAATGTGTTGACCGCCTGCTCCGAACGCTCGAAGATATTGGAGAGCAGCACATCCTCGAATTGCATGTCGAGTTTGCCGGCTTCCAGTTTTTCTATATCAAGGATGTCGTTGATAAGACCGATCAGACGAATGGTGTTACGTTCGGCGATTGACACCACTTTCTTGGCGGCGTCGGGCAAACCGCCCATAGCGCCTACAGCCAGCAGGGTGAGAGAACCGCGGATGGATGTAAGAGGTGTACGCAGTTCGTGGCTGACCGTGGATACGAACTCTTTCTTCATACGCTCAACTTCCTTGCGCTCAGACACGTCAAGGATGTTGGCCATGTAGCGGGTCTGGCCATCCGGCGACTGAAGTTCGGAGAGTGAGATTTCCACAGGGAAATCTTCATTGCCGTTCTTGATGCAATCAAATTCACCGATGCGGTTGAAGGCTTTGGTGAAGAGCGTTTCCATAAAGGCGTTGCGATCGTTTGGATCCTCGACATTGAATATGGTCGAGTCATGGAAAAGTGACATGATGTGGCGGCCCATGAGCTCATGGCTGCGCATGGCAAACATGCTCTCGGTCCGCGGATTGACCTGCTCCACCTTACCGTCTTTGGTGATGATGATGAGGCCGACCAGCATGTGTTCGATGATGTTTCTGATGCGCTGTTCGTTGGCCTTGATGGCGTCTTCCACTAACTTACGCTGGGTGATGTCGTGGGCTACGCAGAACAGGGCTCGGTCTTTCTCCGACCAGTCTGCCGACCACAGGACGTTGACCAGAGCCCCGTCTCTTTTCTTCACCCGGTTTTCAAACGAAACCTTGGAAGTGGCACCACGCACGGATCTTACCGCGCGGATAGTATCGGGTACGTCCTCGGGGACAATTACTTCGATAAATCTGCGGCCCATAAGCTCGTCCGGATAATAGCCCCAGCTGTCATAAGACGCCGGGTTTACGGCTACGAACTTACCGTCCATATCAATCGAACAAATAACGTCGGCGGCGTTTTCGATTACGGCGCGCTCTTTGCGGCTGGCTTCGGCAAGGGCCTCAGCCATGCTTCTAAAGGCATCGTCCAGGTGAGCGATTTCATCCGAGCCCTTGAGAGGAGCGTTCAAGCGCTGTCCCCGAGCCAATCGGAATGAGTTGTCGGTGACGGTGCCCAGACGTAAGGAAATGCTCTTGAGGAAGTAATACAACAAGCCGAAGGCTATGGCGATATTGAGCACAACCCCGATAACCAGCGACACCTTAACCATAGTTCGAGATCGGTTCTGTTCTTCCGGACTCAAGGACTCTAACTTTCTTTCGTCCTCGGTCAGGCCTTTCAGTTCATCCTGCAGCTGGTCAGCCAATTGCCGGATCTGTTTATACATGTGTCTGGCGCGAAACTGCGCCACGTCAACGCGGTTGTCGTCGATGGCGGCCTTGGCCTCGCCCAATATTTTCAAACCGTCGGAGGTAATTGTCTGCAGGCGAACCAGGATGGCCTGCTGTTTTTCATTGTCCCCAACCAGGGCTTTCAATTCAATCAAGTCGGAAGGAATCTGTCTGACGATCTTGTCGTATCTGTCGGAGAACAGTGGTGACTTGGTAATACTGTAACCACCCATGGCCACGCCCGCGTCGTAGAACAACTTGGACAGAGCGTTTGCCTGGGAGATGATGGCCTTCGATCTGACCTGTCTCTGGACTTCAGTCTCGGCATTTTGCAGCAGCACCGACAAAACGATCAAGAACACAAGTTCAAAGACCAGGGGAACGAGCACAAGGATGAATCCCTTGTGTGAAATCTTCAGGTCTAAATTGAATTTTCTCATCTAAGAAGCCCTTCTGGCTGGAGGCTTGGTTCTAAAACGCCGGTATTTTGTTGTCGGTGGGGGCAGGCCAATTATTTTACCGCGATGCCCGTGCGGCGGCCGACTCATGGCAAATAATTTGCTGCTGCGAACAGCAGGCGATTCGCACAGGTGAGATTCGCAGACGGGAGAGTCAACAGGCACCACAACCGGTTCAGGCGCCTGAACTGCCGGCGAAGCATGGGGCATGCGAACAGCTCTCAGACTATTGAGGAAAGCCATAAACCAGAGGCAGAGACCGAGCACCAGATTGACGACCAGGCCTACATAGAGCATAGAGCGCAGCATGATCCGATCAGCGCGCTGCTGCTGCCAGGGCAGGGAGACAAATCGGCTTTCTTCCGCGGTCAAAAGCTTGAGCTCAGCCTGCAACATGTCGGCCAGCTGCCGGACCTGCTTGTACATGTGACGGGCTCTGAATTGCGCCACATCAACCCGATTATCATCGATAGCACTTTTGGCCTGATCCAGTATTTTCAAACCATCGCGAATAATTTGCTCAAGTCTGATAATCCGCGCCTTCTGCCTCGGATCGTCGCCGACAAGCTCTTTCAGAGACGCTAAATCCTCGGGGATTTGTTTTGTGATTTTTGCATAGCGCTCGGTAAACAGAGGCGATTTTGTAATGCTGTAGCCGCCCATGGCCACACCGGCATCGTAAAAGAGCTTGGACAGAGCATTAGACTGCGAAATTATGGCCTTAGCGCGCATCTGCTTCTGGACTTCCATTTCAGCATTCTGCAGTTGCACCGAGAGAACCAGTAGAAGCCCGACTTGAAAAAGCAGCGGCACAAGAATGAGGATAAACCCCCTGGTCGAAATGCTCAGTTCTCGGCGTTTCTCTTTCATCTATACAACGAGTTCTATGGCGTGGTGGGAGTAGTCTGTGGGGTTTTACCGCTGTTCTTGAGGGCTTCGATGATGCGTCTGACTTTTTCTTTGTCCAGGGTCACAGTCTGACCATTGGGCAGCATGATGTCGCCCGGTTTAACGGAAGTCGGATAGGGAGACTGTTGCGGCTGCGCCGGCTGGGCGGTCTGGGTCGGCTGTTGATACTGACTTTGAATCTGCTGCGGCTGAACTTGCTGCTGATAGGTCTGCTGCTGGCGAACGACCTGCTGCTGCGGTCTGCTGCTGTAAGGCGAAGATGAACTGCTGCCGCTCATGCTCGGACTGTCGCTGGCGAGGTCGCGCAGGATGGCCTTGGTGTCGTCGTCGACCATTACTTCTTCTTTGCTCGCCACCCGGGTATAACCGTTCGGCAGGTAGAAATATGAAGCGGGAATGGCGCAGGCCTGGCTATTGTAGGTATCAAGCTGTACGCTGAGATGACCGGCGTTATCAACTGTGTTGAGCTTGAGCGGATAGGCTTTGTTGTCCGGCAAACCGTAGGTTTTAGCCAGCAGGTCGGTGATCTGATAGGGCACCTGAATATCGTTTGAGACCCAGCAGGTGGCATTGCGAAGATGCCTGTTGGGACTGCCCTGCATGATGTAGGAAGTGGCTTTCAGTCCGCAGATTGAAGCTCCGCTGCTCTTGGCCCAGCGTCCGCCTTTGAGCTCGGTGCCTCTGGTGCCCATCGCCTTGTCGACCTCCTGCATCCAGGAGGCATAGGATGCCGAATAAAAAGTCTTGGTCTTATCGTTGTAGATGCAGACATTCCAGTCCGGCGCGCAGAGCACAATGTTGTAGCCGATTTTGGGATTGACCAGCTTCACCCCATTGGGAGCGACATAAACGTACTGGTCCCCAATCTTGTCCGAGCGCTGGGTCAGGACCCAACCCTGCTCATCGGCCATAGCCGCCCCCGCGGTCACAAGGAGAGCCGCAAGTGTGGTGCCGAGCAAGGAGAAAGAGCGACGGGGCAACCGTTTCAGATAATCAGGCAGAAAAAACACGAATAATCCTCTACAAATTTTCGACAACAATTTTCGACAGACATCCAGGCAACCAAACGCCCAAGCCTAACGTACCCGGTCGGGCCGGCGGAGAAACACAATTATCGGAACAATAGAATTAAATACAGTCCTAGATCTAGTTATCTATTAGAGCGAACGCTTGCTCAGTCTGGTGCGCGGGTCCAGAGCATCGCGCAGGCCGTCGCCCAGGAAGTTGAAGGAGAGGACGGTCATGAAGATAAAAAGCGAGGGGAAGAAGATTAAATGTGGATGTGCCCGCAGCGAGCGCCAGCCGTCCGAAGCCAGGGTGCCCCAGCTACAGGCCGGTGGTGAAAGGCCCAGACCGATAAAGCTCAGGGTGGACTCGGACAAAATGGCCGAAGGCACCGTAAAAGTAAGGGCCACGATAATGGGACCGACGGCATTGGGCAAAAGATGCTTGAAGACGATATTCAGGTGCGACTGCCCCTGAGCCCGCGCCGCTTCGACAAATTCTTCGTTTTTAAGTTGCAAAAACTGCGCCCTCACCAGGCGCGCCGTGCCCATCCAGCTGACCAGTCCCAGCGATATGAGAATGCCCTGGGTGCCGCGGCCGACCATCAGGCCAATCAAAATCATCACCAGCAAATCGGGCAGGGCGTAGGCTATATCAATGCCGCGCATCATCCAGCTGTCCACTTTTCCGCCCAGATAACCGGCCGTGGCTCCATAGAGCGTACCGATGACAAAGGCTATCAGGGCTGTGGTCAGACCGATGGAAATGGACAGACGCGAGCCAAAAATTATGCGCGCCAGCAGATCGCGGCCCAGCTCATCTGTGCCCATTGGATGCTGCATGGACGGCCCGGCCAGGTAAGCGTCGGTGGTCTGATCAAAGCTGTAGGGAGTGAGGGTCAAATGCATGCTCTCGAGCACGCCGGAAGTCAGCGCCACCACACAGATGAAGCCGATCACCGATAGGGCGGCCATGGCCGTGGGTATCTGTCTCAATCTGGCTTGCAAGCTGCGGTCCACTGTCTCGTACTTCCTCGGATTAGTCCTCGACCCGCATGCGCGGATCAAGTATTTGATAGGTGATATCGACCAGGGTATTGGCGATGATGAGCAAAACGGCAAAGACCAGAGTCGTGCCGAGAATCAAGTCGTAGTCACGGTTATTGACGGCGGTAATGAAAAAGCGACCCATACCAGGGATGGCGTAGATATATTCGACGACGAAAGAACCGGTGATCAAAATGGCGGTCAGGGGTCCGAGCACGGTGACGACCGGCACCAGTGAATTACGCAATATATGCTTGATCACGGTATCCTGCGGCGACAGTCCCTTGGAGCGCGCCGTGCGCACCCAGTCCTTATCGACAATTTCCAGCACACTGGCCCGGGTCAGACGGGCCAGATAGGCAGCGGGAGAAAAAGCAAGCGTCACCGCCGGAAGTACCATATGCCAGGGGGACTCCCATAAAGCCACGGGCAAAACTTTCAAAACTATGCCGAAAACAAAAATCAAACCGGCGCCGATAACAAAGCCCGGGACCGATATGCCGAAGGTCGAAAGCAGCATGGCCAGTGTATCGCCCTTGCCGCCGCGAGATATGCCCGCCACCGCCCCCAGTGGCACACCCACAAGTACAGCCAGCACCAGACTGATGCTTCCCAGTTGCAGCGAAACAGGAAAGGCGTCGCGCAAAATATCGTTGACGGTACGATTGACATACTTGTACGAAACGCCCAGATCGCCCCGGGCAAGCCGCTCTATGTAAAGGAAGTACTGCTCATGGACAGGTTTGTCCAGATGATATTTGGCGTTCAAGTTAGCCACTATTTCCGGTGGCAGATTTTTATCGGCGTCAAACGGTCCGCCCGGTACAACCCGCACCAGTAAGAAAGTAATCGTCGCCACCACCAGCAGCACCGGTATGGCCATGAGAATGCGTTTGCAAATAAGGCTGAGCATCAGCGAGGCCCCTCGTAGTTTTCGCCAACAGTCACGTCTCTAAAAAATTGCATGTCCAGAGGATTCATGGCAATGCCTTTGACCCAGGGCTTGACCATAATATTTTGGGTGGCCATAAAGGAGGGCACAATCGGGGCCTGTTCGATGCACAATAAATGATCGGCCTGCGAATAAAGCGCGGCTCGTTTAGTCGGGTCCTGCTCCGCTTCAGCAGCGGCTATCAGGGCATCGTACTTGGGGTCCGACCAGCGGGTATTGTTGTTGCCGTTGTAACTGGTGAAGAGATTCATAAAGGTTTCGGGGTCCGGATAATCGGCGCCCCAGTTGCTGCGGAAAAGAGTCGGCGGATCCTTCTTGACCCGGGCCAGATAGACCTTCCACTCGGTATTTTCCAGATGGATAGGCATGGAGAGATTGCGCTTGAGCTCGTCCTGCACCGCCTCCACAGTCAGTGTCACGTCGTCGCGGTTGGGATAGAGCACTTCAATGGGAGGCAGACCTTTGCCGCCCGGGTAGCCGGCCTCGGCCAGGAGCTTGCGCGCGCCCTCGGGATCGAAGGGCATGGTATTGGCCGGAGAATACCCCGGCAACTGCACGGGAATCCAGCTGCCCGCCGGTCTTTCATTACGTCCCAGAATCTTGGGGAAAATGCGTTTGTCGATAGCCATGGCCACGGCGCGGCGCACGCGAGCGTCATTAAAAGGCGCTTTCTGGCAGTTGAAGCCCAGATAATTGGAGCGCAAAAGGGGAAAGTTTTTGTACTCCGGCGAATGCTTCAGCCGCTCGATATCAGGTGTTGCCAGGGAGCGGTTGTCAATGTAGTCCAGTTCGTTATTTTCATAGAGGGCATAAGCGGTGGACTGCTCGGGCACCATAAACATCTTTATGCTTTTGACTTTGGGCGGGCCGGCCCAAAATTTGTCGTTGGCGACAAGCTCCATCTTGTACTCATGCTGCCAGTGGGTGAGCCTGAAGGGACCGTTTGTAATCAAGTGCTCGGGCTCGGTCCAGCGATCCCCCCACTTTTCAACGACATCCCGGCGCATGGGGAAGGTGGGACAGAAAGCGGTCAAATATATAAAGTACGCCGCCGGCTTCCTCAGCTTGACTTCAAAAGTGTAGTCATCGAGCGCCTTAAAACCCAGCTCCGGCGAGGCTTGCGTAGCCTTGCCCAGGTCCCGGTCCTTGACCGACTGGGTGTTGAATTCCCGGGCGCCGACGATGTCATAGAGGAAAAAAGCGTATTGCCCGGCGGTCGCCGCCGTCAAAAGTCTCTTCCAGGCGTATTCGAAATCGTGGGCGGTGAGCGGCTTGCCGTCACTCCATAAAATATTTTTCCTAATGTGGAAAAGATAGCGCTTGCCCCCGTCCAGCACTTCCCAGGACTCGGCGCAGGACGGCGCGCACTTCAAATCGTTGGTGTAGGCCGTCAAACCAATCATGATGTTGGAGACAACATCGAAGGAAGTGAAGTCCGTGGATGTGTGCCAGTCGAGGCCGGGCGGCTCGGTGCCCAGGTTTACGCGCAGCACTCCCGGCTCGTAGCGGGGCTTACCGCCGGCGCAAGCCGTTACTAAGAGCGAGCTAATAAAGACCGTAATGTAGGTTAGTAAGTGCTTGCGGGAGGACATCGCTTAAGGATAACCGGTCGTATTAAACCTGTGTTATCGCAAACATTTGTCATGCGCAGATTTTAGCTTTGTTGACAGTTTTTAAAATACTTGGATATACTGCAACTTGACGCCCCACCAGGGGCCATTTTTTTCTGTCTTCTTTTTTGAGACAGCCCAGGAGATTTTGTCATGGCTAAAAAAGACGACCGGATTATCATCACCTTGGCTTGCGGTGATTGCAAAAGACGCAATTACACAACCAAGAAAAACAAGAGAAATGATCCGGAACGGCTCAATTTGAGTAAGTATTGCAAGGCCTGCCGCAAGCATGTCGAGCACAAGGAAACAAAGAAATAAACCGCTTTGGTTCACCTTGCTAATGAGACTTGGGCAGGCATCAGCTTGTCCCAGCCTCAATCTGCGCCCTTAGTTTAATGGTAAAACGAGGGTCTCCAAAACCTTTGTTGAGGGTTCGACTCCTTCAGGGCGCGAATTCTAGAGAATGAAAATCAATGGCTAATGAATCTCAGGACAGCTCCAAGACTCCCGCGGGCGTCAAGGAGAAGGAGCCGGTCTCAGTGGAAAGTAAGAAACCCTCAAAAGCTGAAGTAGCGAAAAAGGGCAACGTTTTCACCGAAACCGCGCAATTCCTTAGAGAAGTGGCGATTGAGCACCGCAAAATAGCCTGGCCCGACAGGGCTCAGATTGTTCGCGAGACATGGAGCGTACTCGTTCTCGTGTTCTGTATCACGGTTGTGGTGTTGGCATTCGATTGGGTGCTCGGGCAAGCGGTCTTCGGACCGCTTGAGCACCTGGCTCGGTTGTACGGGGCTGGCCGCTAATAGTTGACCTCAGGGGTTGTATATAAGAGATGGCTTTCATAAAGACAGATGGGCAAAGACGATGGTTTGCAGTGCAAACTGCCTCCGGTCACGAAAACAAAGTGAAGGAGCATATCGAAAAACGCATTGTCACAATGGGTGCCCAGGACCGCATCTTCGGCGTTATCGTCCCGGAGAAAATGGTCACTAAAGTAAAAGAAGGCAAGCGGGTTGAAAAGCGCGAGCGCGAGTATCCCGGTTACGTCTTTGTGGAAATGATCCTTGACGATGACTCCTGGAGAGTCGTTCGCGAAGCGCCTGGTGTTACGAAATATGTGGGCGCCGGCAAAAAACCTACTCCAGTACAAGACGCAGAAATGCGCAAGATCTTAAGAAGACAGATGGCAATGACCGGCATGAAGGGCAAGAAGCCCGCCGCCATTGACGTTAAGGTGGGCGATTTCGTCCGCATCACCGGCGGACCGTTCGCCGATTTCACCGGAGAAGTAACAGAAGTAAACCTGGAAAGGGAACGCATAAAGGCTTCTGTAATCATCTTCGGACGCGCAACCCCAGTAGAACTGGAGTTCAACCAGGTTATAAAAGTGTAAAAGTGGTGGACGATGTACCCCATGTGCCATACAATCGATATTTCCGCGCGCATATGGCAAATAGTGGACACCGACAAGTGAACCGGGTCTCACAATAGCTCTCAAAAATAGGATCAATACCGTGAAGAAAGTCGTAGGAAAGGTAAAACTGCAAATCCAAGCCGGCAAAGCTAATCCAGCTCCGCCGATTGGTCCGGCTCTCGGTCAGCACGGCGTCAACATCATGCAATTTTGCAAAGAGTACAACGCCAAGACCCAGGACAAAGCAGGCACCATTGTTCCTGTAGAAATCAGCATTTATGAAGACAGATCCTTTGACTTCGTGTTGAAGACTCCTCCCTGCGCCGAGCTTATCAAAAAGGCTGCCGGTGTAGAGAAGGGCTCCGCCACTCCCAACAAAAACAAAGTTGGCAGCATCAACTCAGCCAAAGTAACTGAAATCGCCAAAGTAAAAATGCCCGACCTCAACGCCACAACGCTGGAAGCAGCCGAAGCGATGGTCAGAGGCACCGCCAAGAACATGGGCATCACCGTCGTCGACTAAGCAATTAGACCGACGCTAATCAAAGAAAAACAACGCTAAGGAAAGTTCCGAAAATGGCTACGCTAACTAAAAGACGCGAAAAACTCGAGAAGATTTATGCCGAAGCTACCGCTCCGGTAACCGCTGAAGAAGCGCTGAAAATCCTCAAACAAGAGAACTCGGTCAAGTTTGACCAGACTGTTGAAGTCGCCTTCCGTCTGGGCGTCAACCCCAAGCTCAACGATCAGCAGATCAGAAGCACCGTGAACCTCCCCGGTGGTACCGGTAAGGAAGTACGCGTAGCGGTTGTAGCCAAAGGCGAAAAAGTCAAAGAAGCACAGGACGCAGGCGCCGATCACGTCGGAGCTGACGAACTGGTAGCGAAGATTTCGGAAGGCTTCCTTGATTTCGACAAACTGGTTGCCACCCCCGACGCCATGGCCATGCTCTCCAAGCTCGGTAAGATTTTGGGACCGAAGGGCCTCATGCCCAACCCCAAAGACGGCACCGTTACCTTTGATGTCGGCAAGACAGTCAAAGAACTGAAAGCCGGTAAAGTATCCTTCAGAGCCGAAAAAGACGGCGGCGTAGTACAAATGGCTATCGGCAAGCTCTCATTCGATGATGCCAAACTGCTCGCCAACCTGCACGCAGTCGTCGAGCAGATCGTTAAGCTCAAGCCCCCATCGGTAAAAGGCGCTTATATCAAGTCCGTTTATCTGAGCACCACCATGGGACCGGGCGTCAGACTGGATATCGCCAGCCTGCAAAACCTGGGCAAAGTTGTAGCCTCGGCCTAAAGCCCCGGCTCACCCGAGAAAATTGAAAACCGGCTACTCCACTGGGGTAGCCGGTTTTGTTTGTACTCTCTTTGACTATCGGACCACTCAGTTTTGAGTAGCCTGATTGGGCACGGTATAGGTAAAGGGATAAGTCTGCACCGACTGGAAATGCAGCGGTGAACTGCCGGTATAAACGAGATGCACGACGAAGGGCTTGATATCCACCCGGGTCGTGACTGAGACCGTACCGCTGACCGGTCCCCCGTATGGCTGCATGGCGGTAATGTCGGCGGCACTGACCGAGCTGTTGCAATTAATCAGTTGAAAGTTACTGAGCATACTGGAGCCCTGATTGTTGGCCCGGTTGATAACGGCCTGGGCCCTGGTGCTGCAGGTGGTCGGATCCCCGAGGGCAGCTACACGCGCAGCTTCCCGGCAGGTAGCGTCGTTGAGCTGCACGCCCAGGACGATGACCGACAGGTCAAAAAGCACGAGGATAATGGGCACAAGGACAATTAAGCCCATGCAGAGCTCAGTCGCCGACTGGCCACTAAAATTTCTCAGTCTCAGCTTCAGCATCTTATACACCGCCAGATCATCAGCAAAGGACTTGCCACTAAATGTCTCCTTTTCCATTATTCCACATAAGTGAAAATACAAAACGACCGGCGGCCCGAATCTGCCACTACCAGCGATATCACAATCAAGCCCCCACAGTCCTGTTACAGGGAGCGGCAACGGGGGAAAGATCAGGCCAGGATAGAGGAATAAAAGCGAATTGAAACAATCGCCCCGGCGCTCTCGGCGCCGCAAGCTTAGAGACAGAGGCGCATCCGTAGCCGAGTTTGGCCCGGTACTGGTGATCTTTGTCCTGATTATAATCATCCCTCTTTTGAACCTCCTGGCCTTTGCCACAGGCTACGCCTGCGTCTCCAGCACCTGCCAGAGCTGTGCCGCCGACGCCGCCAATTCCACCACTTTTGAAGAAGCCCTGGTCAATGTCAAAAAGCGCGCCCGGGCCCTGGTCGAATCAAGCCTAGGCCAGTTTGCCCGGGTCAAGCCGGTGGGCGGATATCAAGATTGCGGCGTGGACGTCTACATCGCCACAACCAAACTCTCAGACCCCAATTCCGGCCATTTTTACGGGCCCAACACCGGACTGCCGGCCAACGTCACCGCCGACGCCGCAACCTACATCTACGAGTACACAGTCCGCTCCAGCTTCGCCGTCGGGCCCCTGATGGACCTCAGTGCCGTTCCCCTGGTGGGAGCGCTGCCCCTCATAGGCAAGCCGGTCACACTCTCCAACCAGGCCAACCGAGCCGCCGAACACACCGACGCCCTCAACGGCAACAGCGGCTCGGCTCAATAGACAGCTCCAAGACTTGAAGGGCATTTTCAGCCGTGCTTAAATGGCAGCATAAATGACGCTTACCAATAAGGATCAAACGCTTGGTTCAGTACAAAGACTACTACCAGATATTAGGTGTATCCCGCACGTCCTCCGAGCAAGAGATCAAAACGGCATACCGGAAGATGGCCCGGAAATATCACCCCGACGCCAATAAAAACGATCCCACGGCCGAAGAGCGCATCAAAGAAATCAACGAAGCTTACGAAGTCCTCAAGGACCAGGAAAAGCGCAAAAAGTACGACCAGCTGGGACCAAACTGGAAAGCCGGTGATCAGTTCAAACCGCCGCCCGATTATTCGGGCTTCTCCTTTGACTTCGGCAAAGGTGCCGGCGGCAATATGGGAAATATGGGCGGAATGGGCGGCATGGGCGGAGCCGGTTCCTTTTCCGACTTCTTTGAAGCCATTTTTGGCGGCTCCTTCGGCGGCGGCCAGCCGGGCGCTCGTCCGGGCCAGGGTGCTGCAGCCGGAGCGGGAGCTGCCGGGGCGGCTGCTCGCAAGCGCTCGCTTGATCAGGAAGCCGAAATTGATCTGGTAGTGGAAGAGCTGGCTCAGGGAGCCAGACGCACCCTGCAAGTGACGGCTCCAGGCGGCAAGACCAAAACAATCGAAGTCAAAATCCCCAAGGGCATGCGCGCCGGCAAAAAGGTGCGGGTGCCGGGCGAAGGTGCCACCATGCCTGGTGTCACAGAAAAAGGCGATCTCTATCTGCGCATCAAAGTAAAGCCCCACAAATACTACACCATAGATGGTGACAATCTTGTGGTCGAGCTGGCCATATCACCGGCTCAAGCCGTAGTTGGCGGCGAGGTTTCTGTCAGCACCATTGAAGGGGCAGTGACTATCAAAGTACCCGCCGGCACACAGAGCGGCCGCATGCTCAGATTGAAAGGCAAAGGCCTGCCCAACACCGATCAAAAGCCGGCAGGCGACCTGCTGGTGCGCACCAAGATCGTCATCCCGACTCACTTGAGCGACAAAGAACGCAGTCTTTACGAGCAGCTGGCTAAGCTGGAAAAAGAAAAGACAACGCAGGCCTGAGCCCGTTTAAATTTGCCGCTTATTGCAAGTGCAGGTTTTGCACGGCCGAACGGAACTCGTCATATCCAGACTGAGCCTGGTTTTGACGGCACATAATTTCGGCCATCACTTCATGCACTTCAGGATTGGTCTCGTAGGTTTTGCGAGCCTTTTCCATCAGATCGCGCGCATCTTTGATCTTGCCGGTGGCAATTTCAAGTCGGGCCAGATCGAGCTGCAGCTTCACGTCATCAGGATTTTTCTCCGCCTGCTTTTTGACGTCGGCCAGCGTAGCATCAACCAACCCACCATGAGCATCAACCAGCCCCTTAACGGCGGCGGGATAGGAGAGCACGTCACCTTCGCGGGTAAAGCCCTTTTGAAACTCTTCAAAACCAGCCTGTTGATCACCGTTTTGAGCCATAGCCAGGCCCAGCTGTCTTTGAATACTGCAATCATTGGGATCCATTTTCATCACGCCGGAGAGCTGCTCAACGGCTTCGGCTCCCTTGTTGTTGCGCATATAGAGCAAGCCCAGCTCTTTGTGGGGCACGGGCCAGGGTTCAAGGAATAGCTTGACTATGGTCTCGTACTGAGCCATGGCATCCGCATCACTATGGGCGCGCACCAGTTCACGAGCATACATCAGTCGAATGTACTTACTGTAAGTGGCAATATCAACGGCTTTAGACAGGTAGGAAAGCCCCAGCTCGCGATCGGCTTTAGCGCCCAGTTCGTTGAGCACCATACCCGAAGCACAGAGCTCACGCACGGTTTTGCCTTCCTCAGCCAGCTCCTGGGGCGTGGGCGGCGGCGCATCGGCGGACTTTAAAGTGGCCATACCCTTGGTATTGGCCAGGGCGAAAGCGGCCGCTCCCATGGGTTTAGCCGCGGCCAGAGCACCGGCTTTGTCATTGGCGTCCAGGAGCTTGACCGGCTCCATTTTGCGCACTTCATCCATGATCGCTGGTGCGGCCAGGGCCTTGTCGCGCACCTGAACCATCTGTTCTTCCTGGGTAAAGCCATATATGTCGTGCTTAAACTTGACGATTTTCAAGGTGGCGGCAAAACCGCCGCACAAAACTATGGCCATGCCGAAGGGCAAAATAATGTCGAATAATGGATTGAGCTTGTAGGGGTTCTTAACCTTGGCCGCCCCATCGGGACCGGCATCCTCCAGCGAGACTGCCTGAGGCATACCGGCATGACTCTGGGACATGGCCTTGTTCTTAGCGGATTGGCTCAGGTCGACTTCGGAGCCGCCGGCAGGCATGCCGGAGCCGGAGGAGCCTGGAGTTGGTGTCGGGGGAGCGGGGGCAGCGGCAGGCGCGGGCGGAGGCGCCGCGGAAGGTTCGGGAGCGGGAGCTGATGGGCGACTCGGTGGTCGTCCACCCAGACGGGAGGCGGAAATGCCAGAGGGTTTGACCTTGCCGGCCAGACCGGAAGCCAGGCCACCGGACTTTTGACCTTCACCGTCACCACCACCGGCAGCGGGAGCTGGGTTGACGGCCTCAGAGGCAACGGCGGGCGCTTCGGCGGGAGCGGCTGCAGCAGCCGGTGCGGCGGCGGCATCCGATTTAGCGTCACCCTTCTTTTTCTTACTGAACATACGTTCCTAAACCCTCTGGATTTCTTGCTGAATGTCTTACTGAGTCTAAAAATTATAAGAAGCTGGAGATTCCCAGTACCAATAGTTTAAAGCCCATATCTGAGCCTATTAAAACCCCTGCCTAATGAGGTTTGGTCGTAAGTTTTTGACGCAGGTCCAACCAAGCCAGGGCGAAGTTTTCGCACACGCCCTTCTTGGTTACATAGTGATCCCACTGGCGTTTGGCTTCATCAGCGAGTTTGAAGAGGCCTTCCAGATAACGAGAGTAATTGCGGTTCGTCCGATAAATACCGGCAAGTTGCTCAATTTCCAAATTTACAATCAGATCAAAAGCCTGCTCAACATTTTCATCGTCAAGAAGCTCACCCAGATGATGGGCAAAAAGCATGGCGTCTTTGACATTTATTTTTTTACTGGGATGGGTGGTGAGAAAAATCTCAGAGCGCAAGCTTTGCAAGAGCTCTTTGTCGGCCTCGGTAAAGTGCGCGGCAAAGCCTTCCTTGAGGCGATCTTTCAGGGGCGGGCTCTGGCTGGCCAGATAGCCGATATTGTCCTCGTAGCGGTTGTTGAGGGGAATCAACTGGCAGCGGCTGACAATGGTCTGCAGGACATCTTCCTCGCACTGGGCGAAGAGTACAAAAAGGCAGTTGCTGCGCGGCTCCTCGATGGTCTTGAGCAGGGCATTGGCGGCCGGGCGGTGAAAGGCCGTGTCGCTGGCATCATTGATGATTACAACCCGCAAAAACTGCGAGCTGCGAGCCAGCTCTTCCGAAAGATTTCGGGCCGATTCGACCGGGATCTTGCCGCTGTTGCCGGCATCTTTGGAGAGAACGTTCCAGGCCTTGGGGTGCTCGTCCCGGAAGAGCCAGCGGCAATTCTGGCAGGCCGAGCTAAAGGTCTTATCATCCGGCTCGACAGGTTGAGTTTGTATGTAGGGAAGTAAACAAGAGCCCTTCTCGTAACGACTTTCCGAGGCACAATTCATGAAAGCCGCCAGCTGTCTGGCTATCAGCCATTTATCATCAAGCGCCCGGCCGGTCAGGAGCAGGGCGTGAGCCATGCGCTCGCCCGCCAGTGCATTGGCCAGAAGCCTGGCTGCGACAGGCTGTCGAGCGATCAGATCGGCGGAGAAACAAGAGAGTTGGGTGCTTTGCATATAAGTATATTAACGTGTTCCGGGCTCGAATAAATTGACAGCTCTTGGCGAGTGGCATAGACTATCTGGGTCAAAAAAAACAGGGCGTGGGTTGGTTTGAATCCAAACTCCCGGCTCTTACTCACGGGATTTATTGCCGTGAGGAATTTTTTGGTGGGTGGCGTGCCCTCAATTTGGATGGGTACCAACCAACAATATTGCAGGAGAATATCAAACCTTGGCTAACGTAGTTGTTGTCGGAGCGCAATTTGGAGATGAGGGCAAGGCCAAAGTCACGGATCTTTTGGCAAACAATGCGGACATTGTTGTCAGATATCAGGGTGGCGCCAATGCCGGTCATACAGTAGTTGTCGGAGATGAGACCTATAAGTTTCACCTGATCCCCTCGGGTATTTTGTATCCCGGCAAAATTTGCGTCCTTGGACCGGGCATGGTCATTGACCCCAAAGCATTTATAAAAGAAGTGAAAGGCCTGACCGATCGCGGTCTCGACGATTCACGCCTGAAAGTCTCATCTTCAGCCCATGTCACGATGCCTTATCACATGGCTCTCGACGCCGCCGAGGAAGAAAGTCGCGGTGATAACAAAATCGGTACCACCAAACGTGGTATCGGTCCCACCTATGCCGACAAGTGCGCACGCTCCGGCATAAGAATGGAAGACTTGCTCGACAGAGAAGTATTGAAAGAAAAACTGGACTGGATGGTACCGCGTAAAAATGTGCTCCTGGAGCGCATGTACAACCACCCGCCCTTTGATGCCGCCGCCATTCTGGAAGAATACGCCGAATACGGCAGACAGATGAGCAAATATGTTTGCGACACTTCGCAGCTCATCTTCAACGCCGTGCGCGAGAAGAAAAACATCTTGTTTGAAGGCGCGCAGGGCACCATGCTCGACCTCGATCACGGCAGCTATCCCTATGTCACCAGCTCCAGCCCCAGCGCTGGTGGTGCCTGCACCGGCACCGGCGTAGGACCGACAATCATCGACCGCGTGATCGGTATTTCCAAAGCGTACATGACCAGAGTTGGTGAAGGTCCCTTCCCCACCGAGCAAGACGGCGACATCGGCGAAATGCTGCGTCAGACAGGCAAGGCCTGGGCTGAAGTAGGCGTCACCACCGGTCGTCCGCGCCGCTGCGGTTGGTTCGACACCGTCATCGGCCGCTACTCCGTACGCGTCAACGGCCTGGACTGCCTGGCTATCACCAAGCTCGACGTCCTCGACGAATTTGACGAAATCCAGATCTGCGTCGCTTACCGCGACAAGACCGACGGCACCATCCACAAAGAATTGCCTTCGATGTTCTCCAAATTCAAACAGATGGAGCCCATCTACAAGTCATTCCCGGGCTGGAAGAAACCGACCTACAAAATCAAAAACTACAAAGAGCTGCCGGCTGAAGCGAGACGCTATCTCGATTTCATCGCCGAGGAGCTGGATTGCCCCGTAGCCATCGTCAGCGTCGGACCGACCCGCGACAAGACAGTGGTGATCGAAGATCCTATCCACGGACCGAAGCGCGTGCTCACCCAGGCCGTAAATCCCTAGGATTTCAGTCCGGGGCGTTCAACAAATAACCTAGAAAGAGACAGGCAAATCGCCTGTCTCTTCTAATTTGGCGTCCCTGATTTTCAGACCAAATATGCGATAGAGGGCATTGCGAAAATTGAGGGCCAGATCGCTCTGCTTGGCAAAACAACGGTCAATCCCGGCCTGCGCCGCGGCACTGTCGGGAATGATTTCTTTGATCGCCCGGTAGGATCGCAGAGCAGGCATATACTCGTGCATATCAAATTCTTGCAAATGGGCCAGCTTATTCAGGGCTTCCAGTGAGCGGGGATCGCTCTCCAGTATTTGCTTGAGCGTGGTCTGACAATCTTGATAGCGGCCCTCGGCCTGATAAATATCGGCCAGTTCCAGTCGCCAGGTGACTTTTTCCGGTCTGGCAGCCAGAGCGCGCAGCAAGAGCACGGTGGCCTCATCGTACTCACTGAAAGCCTGAGCCACGCCGGCAAGTGTATGAGCTACATCGGCGTCGGCGGGATACATATTATTGAGGGCCTGGGCCTGGTCCCGCGCCTGCCGCAAAAACTGTCCGGCAAGAAGGGCGTCCACCAGAGCCAGACGGGCCTCTTTTGACTTGGGATCGATCTCCACCGCCTGACGCGCCAGTACTATGGCAATTTCAGTGCTGAGATTTTCCAGGTGAATCTGGGACAGTGCCACCAGGGCTTCGACCATGCGGGGATCATGGGCTCGGACCTTTTCGTATTGCATGGCGGCAAAACCGGAAAGCCCCATTTTGCGATAAACCCGGGCCGCCAGCAGGGCCACTCTCCAGTCGCCCGGATAGCGCTGCAAGAGGGTCTCCACCCGCGAACGCGCGGGCAGGAGCGCACCATCATCGATCAACTTGGCGATCTCGGCAAATTCGGTCTGTTCGGCAGCACCGCTTTCAACCCCCTGGGCCAGACAGCGAGGGCCTGACGCCAGCACCAGGCCGACTGCCAGAGAAGCGAAAAATACCTTTTTTGACCGCCGGGGCATGACAATTCTCCCAATACCAAGCATGGTACCAGAAAGACAATTATAATAAGGTTCACGGGGGATTGACCCCAGGGCTACTAGCGGTTGGCTACTTACTAAATGCAAGAACTCGGGGCCAAAAGAACAGAATCCCCCACCATGACAAGCGGGGTGGACTGGTACAACCTGCTGATCCTGCTTCTGTCGACCATTGCCATAAGCGGTATCGTCACACTCTATGTCCTCTGCCTGGCCTGGACCAACCTGCGCAGCAGCAATTCGGATCCCCTGGAACGCGCCGCCGCGTCCGCCGCCGCTGATTTGATACGCCTCAATGTCGTCAGCCGCAATTTAGGCACCCTGGGCATCTGTGATTTCACCAACAGTGACAGCAACTTCGCCCCGGGCACCGACGGCGCCACCCGTGAGGTGCGCAGCTTCAACACTGTCTCTTCGCTGATCCGCACGTCACTCTTTGTCGCCAAGCGCTACAAACTCGACACCATGGGTGAACAGGCCGCCGGTGATTTAAGCGAGCTTGAGGACCTGAAGGGCGAGCTCCACAAAAAGATGCTGGCCGCAATCAAAAGCGACGGCAGCGGCAAAATCTACGAGCACGTCAAACGTGTGCTCATGGCCAGCAATCGCGGCGGCGAAAAGTTAGAATCGCTGACAATCAAGCTGGGCACGGCCCGCGGCAAGTTTGCCCTGAGCCCTGTACCGGCCGAAGCCGATGACGATGCCGCCGTCTGTCAATCGGGTCGGCTCAAAACGTTGACACCACTGACGGTGCCATACAGTAAAATCAAACTGACCTTGCATCAGCAGGTCCGCGAGAAAATCGCCCTCAATCCCGGCGATTTCGTCCCCGACAATGCGACGCCTGATTCCAGGCTGAGCGACAGTCCGCTACCGACGGTCATGTTGATTGAAGCGCAATTTGCCACCCAGAGTAAAAAAGCGGACAAACGCGGACTGGTCACAAGCAATCGCTCCATTTGTTTGATCGCCACCAATGAAACAAAAAATCAATCACTCGTATCGGCGCCGCCGGAGGGCAGCCTGGCACTGAGCTTCCCCCAGGGCAAACCCAGTGCCTTCACATCAATGGAATCGCTTTTGACCTACGGCAACTGGCGGGGTCAGGGTGCATGGCAACAATCAATAAAAGGTCCGGTCCCCGGCCCCGGACAACTGGCACCGCCGACGGCACCACGACTGCAGGCCATGAACGGTTCCGAATCGCTCTCGATAGCACTCTATCACTGGTTGAGAAATCTGCCCCGCCCCGTGGCTCCAGCCAGACTGGCAGCCCTTCTCAAAGAGCCATGGCCCCATCCGAGCGTGCCCCGGGATCAGGGCAGGACCGCCACCGCTATCGGAGAAAACGACAATCAACTCTCCGACTTCGGCGAAGACGACGCCACCGCCGCGCTGCAAATCAACAGCGGTCTGCTCAAGGATTCGGACGCTCGCGTTTACGCTCTGCTCTACCAGAATAAACCGACGGAAGCCGGACAGAAGGCGCTGTTGCGCTGCTTCCAGGCGCTGCCCAGCAAGTTTCCGGCGTCGGCTCTGCCTATAGTCGTGGACAGCACCGGCCAGGCAAATCTGCCCGGGCGCCAGGGCCTTGATCAAAGTCTGGCCTTCGATCTTTTGAACAGCATTTACTCAACCAATCTCGCCGCCCAGGACAGCCTGTCCGCGGCCAAACTGATTCAATCCAGCGCCCTGCGCGCCTATCGCAGTTCTAAAGAACGACTGTTTCTGGCCCAGACGGATCTTGATTCTCTCTCCAATCGCTTGCGTTTATCCAACGACAATGACGAAATCAAATCCCTGAAAAACGAAATCGACTGGCGCAACAATCGCATCGCCTACGAAAACAACGAACAGAAAAAACAGCTCAAAGCCATCAGTCTCTCGCAAATAGCCATAGTCAATGCCACAGCCGTGGCCTCGCAGTCCTTTGAATGCGGCTCCAAGCTGTTTCAACTCTGTCGCACCGGCATCAACCGTCTCGATAACATCGGCGGCGGCAAAGCCTATTTACTGGGCAAACGCTATGTATTTTCTCCGCTGACCACAGCCCTGCAGGAAAACGACATTTTCTCCGAAGCCGCCTCCCCCTGGCTGGCCAAGAAGATGACTATCTACGGCACGGTGCGCCAGGTCACAGACCTGCCCGCCACCAAAATAAAAGTAGAAGGCAGAGCGCTTTCAGAATTGCAGGCGGAAACGCCACCGGCCATCAAGGCAGAGCCGGCGGTGATTGTCTACACACCATCTATGCAGCTCCTCTATTTCCGCGACTACCCGTTCAAAGGCCTGCCGGTGCCGGAAAATCAGCTTATTTACTACTGCCAGAACGGATATTTTTCGGGAGAAAAAAGCGGACAGAAAATCGCCTGGTCGATTCTTGTGCGCGATCTCGTCGCTAATCATGAGTACAACGAAGCGCACCAGCGACTGGGGCAGCCCCTTTTGCCTCCGGCGACCGGCTGGTGCAGACACGCTCTCAATATCGACGACAAAGGCGGCAAGAGCCACGATGACGATAATTGCCCCGGTCTGGCGGCGGAGTGGCAATTGCGCTCACCGCTTCTCTACATAGACGACGCCCAGGGCAACGTCCTTAAAGGCACAACGCTGTCCGATCCCGAGAGCGGACAGCGTGTGCAACAGATACCACCGGTAGGACCAGACTTAATGTAAGTCCAATTAGTCTTCCGAACGCTTCGATTTTTTCTTGCCTTTTGAGGAAGAATCATGACTTTCATCACCGTCATTGTTGGACGGTGTGTGGGTGATGCCCTGAGCTTCTTCCAGAGCCACTACGCGCTGGAGCAGTTCTTCGTATTCTTCCAGGGTTACCAGACCAAAATTCTTGGCCGCTTTCTTCACATCCTTGCCGACTTTAGCTGAAACTTTCGCTTCCAGACCGCCGGTACGCTTGGCAGCCTCGTCCTGCAATCCTTTTAGAAAGGATTCGACGGTGTCGGTTTTAACTTTGCCTTTTTCTTCAAGGTCATCGAACAGTTCACGGCCAACTTTGACCAGGTCCTGCATGGCTTCATTGAGCGCATCTTTAACGCGGTCTACGTTGGAAGTAGCGCCAACGCCGGTCATGACGGCCTTCTTGAGTAGTTTGGTACGGTCACTCATAATTAACTCCTGATATACAATTCTTCTTTAGATTATCTTCGCGACGCCTGGGAAAATTGTAGGCGCCAGGGCGCTAAAAGCTTGCATCTTTACAAAGTTATCAAGATAGTTATTTACAAAACGATGTTTGTAAAATGACTTTGACGCAGTCATGCTGCGTAAGTCATCCAGGTGAGCATAAGTCAAGAAGGAGACCGGGCTTTGGTAGCTTTTGGCAAAAATAGAGTTATTGGCGGCGCATTACTCTTACTAATAATGGCTGGGAATGCGCTTGGCGCCTACGCCAATGCCCCGGCGGGCAAACCCAAACTGGTGGTCTTGATTGTGGCCCAGGCTCTGACCTTGAGCGGCATGAATCGCTTCGCCGACAAGTTCGGCACCGGCGGGCTGCGCTATTTGAGTGAGAGCGGCGCCAACTTCACCAATTGCCGATTTGCCTCCGCCTCCGCTCAAAGCGCCTCCGGCAGCGCCACAATCGTCACCGGTGCGTATCCCTGGGCCCATGGCATCATCTCCGACCAGTGGTTTGATCGTCGCAAAGGCAAAACCATTTCCTGCGTCGCTGACGAAAGTTCACAAATGGTCGGCGCCAACGCTCCGGCAGCCAGTTCCAAATTTTTGCAGGGCACAACTATTGGCGACCAGATGAAACTGGCCACCAATGGCCGCAGCAAAGTTTTTTCCATCGGCGTCAATGACACCCAGGCCCTGATGCTCGGCGGCCGTCTGGCCAATATGGCTCTGTGGTTTGACAGCCGCACCGGCAACTTTGTCACCGGCTCGCAATACACCCACGACCTGCCCACCTGGGCCAAAGCTTTCAACGACCAGCGCCAGGCCGAAAAATATATCGGCAAACCCTGGCAACGCCTGCTTGCTGAAAACCAGTACGGCTCGGCCACCCGCGATGACTATCAATATGAAAGAGCTCTGCCCGCCGACGGCAAGGCTTTCCCCCACGTGATCACCGGTCCCCTGCCGGGCGAAGGCGCCTACAGCACCCTGGCCCTGACACCCATGGCCAATCAAATGGCTCTGGACCTGGCTCGCGACGCCTTCGAAAAAGAAAATCTCGGCACCCATGTCGCCCCTGATTATCTCGCCATCGGTCTTTCCGCCGGCGGCAACCTGACCGAATTCTTCGGCCCCAATTCCCAGGAAGCGGAAGATCTGCTCCTGCGTATGGACCAGGGTATAAGCGGCTTGCTCACTGCTATCGACGCCAAAGTCGGGCTCAATAACTGCCTCATTGTATTCACCGCCGATAGTGGCGCCTCCGCCATCCCCGAATTTCTCAAGGAGCGTGGCCTGGAAGCCGGCCGTATCGATCCCAAGTCCTTCAAAACATTCCTCGACAATACCCTGGACAATCGTCTGGGTCAGGCCGACTGGATTGAGAGCTTCGATCCGCCCCATGTCTACTTAAACTTCAAAGCCATTGACGATAATAAATATCGCCAACCGGAAGTGGAAGCACTGGCCGCTAAAGTGGCGCATTCCATCCCCGGCGTATCGGAAGTAATTACCTCAGCCCAGCTCTACGGCAACCAGGTGCCCAACGGCCCTTACAGCGAAGCTGTGCGCAAGAGCTACTACTGGGGCCGCAGCGGCGAATTGTTCGTCATTCCCAAACCGGGCTTTGTATTTTCGGGAGAAAATACCGGCACCGCCAATGGTTCACCCTACACCTACGACACCCAGGTGCCGCTCATACTCTACGGCACCGGCGTAGCCGGCGGTCGCTACCAGCAATCAACCAGCCCCGCTGATATTGCTGCCACTGTCTGCGGTCTGCTCGGAGTGGAAAGCCCCTCGCTTTGCGAAGGACAGGCGCTGACACCGGCTCTGGCGCAGTTTGCCGGACCGGCCAGGGCTCGTGTCGCCGATGCACCGGCGGCGGCTCCCTAACTCCAAAATAAAACCCGGCTATTTGAGGAAAAAAATATGGCTGACGAAAAAACCATCATCCTGGTGGACGGCAGCTCACTTGCCTTTCGCATGTTTTATGCCCTGATGCGCACCGGCATGAAGGCCAAGGACGGCACACCAACCTGGGCCGTGCACGGTTTCTTCAGCGCGATTTTCGATTTGATCGAAAAGCAAAAACCGGACATGCTGGCAGTCTGTTTTGACCTGTCCGAACCAACCTTTCGTCACGCCGAATTTGCCTACTACAAAGCCAATCGCGATGCCATGCCCGATGATCTGGCCAGACAGTGGCCCATCATCAAGGAGGGCGTCAAAGCTCTGGAGATCCCGCTCTATGAAATGGCGGGCTACGAAGCCGACGACGTCATCGGCACCCTGGCCAAGCTTGCCGAGAAGAACGGCCATAAAGCCCTGATTCTCACAGGCGATCAAGACGCCTTCCAATTGCTCGAAGGCGAATCGCAAAAGGTCCAGGTACTCATGCCCAAGGACGGCGAACTGGTCAACTTTGACCGGCAGAAAGTGTTTGATAAACTGGCCGTCTGGCCCGAGCAGATCATCGACTACAAGGGGCTCTCCGGGGACAGCTCGGACAACATCCCCGGGGTAAAAGGCATCGGTCCCAAAACCGCCTCTCAACTCCTGGCCAGTTATGGCACCATAGATGGTATCTACGAACATCTCGATGAAATCAAGTCGGCATCGGTGCGGCAGAAGTTAATCGACGGCCGTCAGAACGCGCTCGACAGCAGGCGCCTGGCCACGATCAAACTCGATGTGCCGATGGAATTCGACTTTGATCACTGCCATCTGACCATGCCCAATCTGGCCAATGTCAAAGGCTATTTCTCCGGTTTCAATTTCCGCCAGTTGACCGGCCGCCTGCCCCGTGTGCTGTCGCGCTTCAGCCCCGACGGCCTGGAGCCGGATCTTTCTACAGTGGAAGCGGCGGCCATGCAAATATCGACCGAAAGCCCGGTAAAAGAAGCGGCAAAACCAGCCCCTATAGCAGCAACCGACACACCGGTAGAGCTGGCGGCTCTGGCCGGCGGTCAGTTGAAAATCAACTTTGCCGCCGCCGACAGTGCCCCGTCCGACAGCGGCAGAGCGGCAGCGACCACGGCAACGGCCCTGCTTACCCGCGTCGAAGCGCAGCTGAAGCCGATTCAATCCGCCACCCTTATAGACACAAAAGAAAAACTGGAGCAGCTGGTCAAAGATCTTGCTCAACAGTCATTGATATCGGTCGATCTGGAAACCACCGGACTGAACTCGCTGGACACCGAAATTGTCGGCTACGCCATCGCCTACGATCCGACAATGATCGTAAACGATGAAGGCAGACTGGAAAATAAAGGCGGCAGTTACGGCGGCGAAAGCCTCAAGGCGGTCTACATACCGGTGCGCCATGCGGGACTTAGCGAAACCGAACAGCTCAGCCCGGAATATGTCAGTGCGACACTCAAGCCCATTCTGGAAGATCCCAAAATCGGCAAACTGGCCCAGAACTGCAAGTACGAAATGAACGTGCTCTCCCTCGACGGCATCAGCTTCGGCCCCCTGCGCTTCGATACCATGCTGGCCAGCTACATCGTCAATCCCGACGAAAAACATGGATTGAAGGATCAATCCGAGCGCATCCTGGGCTATCAGATGACCCGTATCGATGAACTGATTGGCAGCGGTCGCAAGCAGATAACGATAAACTTTGCCCCCCTGGATAAAGTGGCGATGTATGCAGCCGACGATGCCCGCGTCACCCTGGAGCTGGCCCGCTATTACACCGGCATCTTCGACAAAGATCAGCTCTTCCTCATGCACGAAATGGAGCTGCCGGTCTCGCGCGTCCTGGCCAAAATGGAACAGACCGGAGTGGGTCTCGATCTGCCTTATCTGGAGGATTTTTCCAAAGAACTGTCCACCGATCTGGCCCGCCTGGAGACTGAAATTTATGGCCTGGCCGGACACGGCTTCAATATCAACAGCACCCAGCAATTGCAAAAAGTTTTGTTCGAAGAACTGGGCCTGAAGACCCAGGGCAAAGTCAAGAAAAACTCAACCGACGCCTCGGTGCTGGAATCGTTGCGCTCGGAGCACGAAATCATAGGCAAATTACTCGAGTACAGACACTTATCCAAACTGCGCTCAACCTATGTCGACAGCCTGCCGCGTGAAATCATCAAACGCGACAATCGCCTGCACGGCCGCTTTAACCAGACCGTAGCCAGCACCGGCAGACTATCCAGCTCGGATCCCAATTTGCAAAACATACCGATCAAAACCGAAGTGGGCCGCCGCATCCGCCGCGCCTTCATACCGGGTTCACCGGACGCGTCACTGATATCGGCTGACTATTCGCAAATCGAGCTGCGACTTCTGGCGCACATGTCCGGGGATGAACTTCTCATCGATGCCTTTGAAAAGAATCAGGACATCCACGCTCGCACCGCAGGTGAAATCTTTGATGTGCCAATTGAACAGGTGACATCCGAAATGCGGCGCATCGGCAAAACCATCAACTTCGCCCTGGTTTACCGTCAGGGCGCTTATTCCACCGGCGTCGATCTGGGCATCTCGACCAAGGAAGCCCAGGCCTTCATCGATAAGTATTTCAGTCGCTATCCCAAAGTCCAGGGCTTCCTGCAGAGCACTATTGATGATGCCAAACGCAATAAATATTCCAAAACTGTCTGGGGCCGCAAGCGCTACTACAACAATATAAATGACTCCAACGGCATGTTGCGCAGCATGGATGAAAGAGCGGCCTGCAACGCACCCATCCAGGGCAGTGCAGCCGATCTGGTCAAGCTGGCCATGGTACGACTGGACAAAGATCTGACCGAGGCCGGCTCACGTGCCAAAGTTATATTGCAGGTACACGATGAACTGGTCCTGGAAGTGCCGGACGAAGACATTGAAGCAACCAAGGTACTGGTAGAAAAAGCCATGCTCCTGGACCAACCATTAAAGGTACCGCTCAAGGTCGACTTTGGCGTAGCCAAAAACTGGCGCGACGCCAAATAAAGCACCCGCAAAAATACGCTAAATATTCGCAATAAGATTCAAATATTATTGCGAATAGATTGCAATTGGCAGCAAAGAGGAGTAATCTATTCCCCGTTGTTGCGATTCATTCTCAATAACTTTCATTCCTTACTGACATTCTCGCAATAAATACCGCCAGCGGCCCCCCTTGGGTCGAGCGGTCCCGTCGGCATGACTTCGCCACCTCTGGTGGTGGCATCGCCATGCTCAATTTTTCAACTTACACCTGCACCGGAGGCAATATGGGCAAACTATTTTATGGCACTATGACGGGCAACACCGCCATTGTCGCCGAGGGCATTCAGTCAGCGCTGGCCGAGCTCGTAGACGAGGCGCGCTGCATAGACCGGGCCTCGGCCGAGGACCTGAGAGCCTGCGACTTCCTCATCCTGGGCGGCTCAACCTGGGGCGACGGCGAGCTGACCGATGACTGGGTCGACTTCCTGCCTCAGCTGGACAACATTGACTTCAGCGGCAAACGCGTGGCCCTCTTTGGCCTGGGCGATCAGGTTGGCTACACCTACAACTTTGTCAGCGCCATGCGCATCCTCTACGACAAAGTTAAAGAACGTGGCGGGACAATCATCGCCGACCGCATGCCCACCGCCGGCTTTGACTTCGCCCACTCCGAATCAGTAATCGATGGTCACTTCATCGGCCTGGTACTGGATGAGGCCAACGAGCCAGACCTGACCGCCGAGCGGATAGTCGCCTGGGCGGAGGTAGTGAGACAGCAAGTGAAAGTCCCGGCCGGAACGCTCTAAAGCCATGACAAATCTCCACCGCTGGCTCTGTGACAAGCCGGCAGCAACGCTGGATCGCCTGGGCAGAATCAATCGTGCCGCCACCAGCTCGGCGCACATAATTCTGGCCCTCTCCTATGGCCTTACTGACCCGCACATCCGGGCCATAAATAAGATGATCGTCGCCCTGCTGCTGGCCCGCCACAAAGCGCAAAGGCGCGGCGATACACGCAAGGAGCAAATGATCGAGTGCAAACTTCAGGACCTGCATGAAGCGATAAACTCCGCCACCGGCACGTCAATGCCCGTGGCGGACGCAAATGCAAAAATAGCCGCCGGCAACGCCTGCAAGAGAGCCACAAGCGTATAATTGTCCGACAGCAATTAGCAGGGCGCTCTTTTGGCGGACAGTGACAACGACAACGATAATCTTGCCACCAGAGCGATCCCCGGCTCCGGTCAAACAACGCAGATCCCCGGGATTTCGGGGACGAACGTCAGCTATCTGCCGGGAGACATAGTCGACAACGCTTACCAGCTGACGAAATTACTCGGCAGCGGAGGGATGGGTGCCGTCTTCGCCTGCCGACATCTGGCCCTCAATCAAAACTACGCGCTCAAGTTGCTTTCTGCCAGGGATATGTCCGGCGAGTCCTGGTCACGCTTCCAGGTGGAGGCCAAAGCCCTGGCCCGCCTGAATCATCCGGGCATAGTCACCATTTACAACATGGGCATAGACAAAAATCAGTGCCCCTATTATGTAATGGACCTGCTCAGCGGCGAAGGACTGAACACAATGATCGAACGCCAGGGTCCCCTGCCCTACCAGCAGGCCCTGGACATATTTATACAGGTGGCCGAAGCACTCGGTTCTGCCCATGCCCAGGGGATTGTCCACCGCGACATCAAACCCTCAAATCTGATGCTGCAAAAAGATCAGGCAAGCGGTCAGACCAGAGTTAAACTGGTTGACTTCGGCATCGCCAGAGTTTCAAAAGAAGACGGTCCCAATCAAAGTCAAACAGCTACAGGACTGGTTTTTGGCACTCCGTTCTACATGAGCCCGGAGCAGTGCGACGGCGCCCGGGTGGATGGGCGCAGCGATATTTATTCAATCGGTTGCGCCCTGTTTGAGACACTCACAGGCAGGCCACCCTTTGTCGGAGAAAGCGCGGTGCAGACTCTAATGCTGCATCAGAACAAACCGGCGCCAACTCTCAAAAGTCGCGCTCGTGATCTGGAATTCCCCGAAGCTCTGGAATTCGCCGTACAAAAAATGCTCAAGAAGAGGGCCGCCGAACGATACCAGGACATGTCTCAACTGAAGCATGATCTGGAGCGCATCCGACAGGGTAAGCCGATTCTGGCACAGGGACTGACCGGAGCCTCAGAAGAAGCGCCCATAAAAATCAATGTGCCGGAGCGGCAGGCAAATGTGCAGCCAACCGCAGGTGGTATCACCACACCAATAAAACTGGTCATCGCCGGTGGTCTCCTGGTAGTGCTGGCAGCAGGCACCATCATCACCATCGCCCTGACAAACAAGCCGCCAAAAAAAATTGTCACCACTGCTGCCGGCAGCAAATCAGCCCCTTATGTGGCCTCCTCCCCAGCCAGCAATTTTGCGGGCGACACTCTGGACTGGATCAACGACGATAAATCAGAGAAGAAGGAAGAGGAGGATGAGCGCTCCTATTTCGGCATACCGGTGGAAGAGCTGCGGGGCTACGGTGCCACCGAAGCGGAACTGAAAGAAATGGACACAAGCAAGCTGGCACCTTTTAAACACTCTCTGGTACAGGCAAAACGCAAATTAGAGACATTTTTTGCGGGGACGACGCTCCAGGCAAAGTTCAAAGAAGGAAACGTCTTTCACTTCCCCAGAGATGTCAGCCTCGGTGATATCACCATCGGTGACGCACCACCGCGTCAGGCCACAGGCGACATCCCGGTCCCGGCAGGGGCACGCACCTGCCTCTATCTGGCCACACCAACCAAGGGCTTAAGCAGACTGCTAAGTAACTTCGGCCCCGATGATCTCAACGGTATAGCCATACTCTTCGATGCCTCCGATTTTGCCATCGGCAACCTCACTACCTGGAAAAAACTGGACGACCTCTGGTTTTTCAATCCACTCATGAAAATGCTGCCCACTGATGTGGAAAGCATGGATGAAGCTGATTTTAGCGACAATTACCTGTACAAACTGGAGCAGTTAAAGCATCTAAAATCACTGGGATTGAGCAAACCGGTTTCGGGTGCAAAAATTGTCGGCATGCCCCTGCTGCGACGTCTGGAATGTCTGCGCATCAAACGCATATACGAGCCCGAAGCACTGTACAAGGAGTTGCACCGCTTTGATAATCTAAAGGAACTCTGGATCATGCACCAGGACACTACCGACGGTCAGCTGCGTTACTTTGCCGCCATGAAAAATCTGCAGCGCCTGACCATCAAACGCAGCCACCTTACATTCGCCGCCGCCAGTTCTTTTAAACAGATGCCCGCTCTAAAATATCTCTGCCTGGATCGCAATGACTGGACCGCAGGACAAAAGGCCCAACTAAAAAAGATGCTGCCACACTGCCGGATAGTCTTTGAAAACGTTATCGATCGCCGATACTGGGAAATGTTTCCCCCAGGGTCCGCCTCAGCAGGGAAAGTGACAAGCCATTGAAAGAGAACGACTACACTATCGATTCGAGGGCAGGGCTCCAGCAAACCACGCTTATCAGCGGTATTTCCGGCATAAGCCGGTCATATTTACCCGGGGACATTGTCGACAACGCCTACCAGCTAACTCAATTACTCGGCCGTGGCGGCATGGGCGCAGTATTCTCTTGTGTCCACCTGAGCCTGCAAAAAAATTATGCTCTCAAATTACTTGCCGCAGACAACTTGAGCAATGAGGTCTGGTCTCGCTTCCAGCTTGAAGCCAAGGCCCTGGCCAAACTGAACCATCCGGGCATCGTCAGCATCCACAATATGGGCATAGACAAAAATCAGTGCCCGTACTACGTAATGGACCTTTTGATCGGCAATACACTGGATCAATTGATACACAAACAGGGCCGCCTGCAGGTTGACCAGGTCCTCGACATCTTCATACAAGTGGCCGATGCTCTCGCCTCCGCGCACAGCCAGGGCATTATTCACCGCGATATCAAACCATCCAATCTGATGCTTATTCTGGAGACGGGGAAAAAACTCCCTACGGTAAAAATCGTCGACTTCGGCATCGCCCGCGTGCAAAAGCAGGATCTGCCCGGCCAGAGCCAGACGGCTACAGGCCTGGTTTTCGGCACGCCCTTCTATATGAGTCCCGAACAATGCGACGGGGCCAGGGTAGACGAGCGCTCCGACATTTACTCTTTTGGTTGCGCCATTTTTGAAGCTCTTACAGGTAAGCCGCCTTTTGTCGGTGAAACGCCCTTCCAAACTTTTATGATGCATCAAACTCAAGCCCCGCCAACTCTGGCAAAAGTGGCAGGCGGAGCGACTTTCCCTGAAGCACTGGAAGCAGCCGTACAAAAAATGCTGCAAAAGAACAGGGCCGACCGCTATCAAGCAATGAGTCAGATCAAGCATGACCTGGAACGAATAAAATCAGGGAAATTGATCAGAGCCCAGGAAACAGTGGCGGTGGTCCCGGAGGTCGAGAACTCGGTCGAAGCGCCCAGCGGCCAGGGCGGCGGTCAACTGAAAGTCCTGGCTATCGTGGCCGGTTTACTTGTCTTCAGCGTGGCAGGACTGGGCTGCTGGTTAATATTCAAACCACCCGCGGCAACCGAGAAAATCGCCGCCACCACAACCGTTACTCCTCCGGTGCAAACAGCCGCCGGATCATCGTTTGGTGAGCGTGATAGTGATAACGAGAGCGAGAGCGTTGGCCTGCCGATGGAGGTACTGCATCGCATGGGGGCCTCGCAAAAAGAAATAGACTCCATTGGTATCTACGATTCGCTGCGGATAACCACCGACTCCATGGAATACAAAAAGCGGATGAAGGGCCACATTAGCGATCCAGTATGGATGGCCAGCAAATTTAAATCCCGGGGCGCTTTCCATTTCCCGACCGACCTCGTCATGGGACATATAAGCATTAACGGCAAACCACCGGTGCAAGCGGTCGGAGATATCCCGGTCAGCGACGGGGACAAAGTACGACTCCTTCTCCTCACCCCTAACAAGCCATCGGTCGAAATCCTGGATAAATTCTATCCCGATGATCTAATCGGTGTAGAGGTGCTGTTCGATGACAGCAGCCGGGCCATCGATAAACTTTCAAAATGGACACGCCTGGAAGAATTCAGCTGCTTCAATACGATCATAAAAGCTCTTCCTGACCGCACAGAAAACTGGGATGAATCATCACTTCAGCCCAGAGACCTAATTAAAATCGACTCCATGAAAAACCTCAAGGTCCTTGGCTTATGCGGGCCTCTGAGCGCTCGTTCCATCGTGCACATGACGAGCCTGAGGAGAATTCACAGCCTGAGAGTGAAGCGGATATACGACATTGCCGTATTGCTCCAGGCATTGAAAGACTACGACAATATAGATGAGCTGTGGCTTGTGCACCAGGAAACCACGGATAAGCAACTGGCCTATCTAGTTCAGATGAAAAATCTGAAGCGCCTGGTCATCCGCCGCAGCTTGCTGACACCAGGCTGCATCCGATATTTCAAAGCAATGCCCGCTCTGAAATATCTGCGCCTCGATCGCAATGACTGGACAGCGGCACAAAAAGCTGATTTCAAAAAGCAACTGCCACACATTACAGTCGAATTTGAACCGGTAATAGATAAGACCTACTGGCAGATGATACCCAACAGCAAGTAACGGTGCCCCGGTCCAGACGGAGCTATCCAAAATCAGGGGCGACCTGCTAACCTACTGATGGTGACCCGAAGATACTGCACCAGGGCTCAAGCAATGAACGCGCCTCGCCGTCAAGCCTTTGTTATGACTATCTCCTGTCTGCTTGCGGCATTGATGCCCCAGACCTGGAGCCCCCTGACGCAGCCGGCATCGGCACAGGAAAACTGCGGTCCGAAGCCGGTGACCGTCTGCGATGTATTCATGTGGGACAACCAGCTGGTGGCAAAATACGCCGATGTTTTCTATCGTCTTGACACAGCTAAAGGCACTTCGCAAAAAATGGATCTGCCCCTTTTCCCTGTAATTCTTGCCCTGGGGCGCTGGGAAGACAGGCCACTGGCCATGGGCAAAGAAGGCGATCGCTTCAAAGTATTTGACCGGCGCGGCGATAAGTGGCACGAATTGATTTTGCCCCAGCGAGCCCATGCCATGGGCGACAAAGTACGCCTCTGCGCCTATAAGAAGGCCTTCGTCATCGTCGGCGAAAATTCCGCCTTCCGCCGCGAGGACAATAGCTGGCAGGAGATAAATTATCATCGCATGCCCGACGGGCTCTACGACAAGGTAAAAAACTGCCAGGCGCGCCATTACTATGCCCTGACCGATGACGTTATCTGGCGTGCCTACGGCAACAGCGAAAAAGGCGGCCTGTGCAAGATCTCGCTGAGCGACGGCAACTGGAGCGATGTGCCCCTTGATGGTCCTCTGGCGACGCTGCCGGTAACCGGTTTGAAGTACAGCAGCGACGGCAAACTATTTCTATCCCAGGGCTCAAAAGGTCCTGCCGGGACGCCGGGCCAGGGCATCGTGCGCTGCCTGGAAAACGGCACCTGGAAAACCGTGACCACACTCAATTCATCCATTCAGGCCATCAGCTTTGACAGAGACGACAATCTCTATCTCGCCACCGCAGACGCAGGGATTCTCTGCCGCAGCAAAAGCGGTCAGGTGAAAAAGCTGACAGGCACGGCCAATTGGCCAAAAAATCTTATACCGGTTACGGTTTTGAAGATGAACGATGTGATTATTGCCGGCACCGACAAAGGCAATGTAGTAGTAGAGAACAGCAATAGCTCTAAAGTAATTCCGCTTTAACAAGCTGCCGCTATTTACTGCCGAACTTGCCGCCCAGGTTCAAATCATCGACCAGCGACTCAGCCTGTTTCTTTTGTGCCTTGGAAGTATAAATGTCATCTCCGCTGCCGACCCTCAAGCCCCGCGGGCACTCAAAGTCGGCCGGGTGATAAGGCAGTTTCTTGACCTCAGTGGTAACGACCATGTCTTTAGCGCCTGTATCTGACCTTAGCGCGCTTTCTCCCCAGGAGCTCATGGCCATCGAATGGGCACGGTTCCTGGGCAAATTTTCAAAGCGGGTGCGATACACCACACCGCGAGCAGGTGTCATACGGTAGTAAGCGTAGAGTAAATCACTGACCTGCGGTGATACCGCCGGCGACTCCACCGTATAAAGGTCATGAAGGGTTCCGTCTTCTTGCTGGTCACGATAGCGCACAATCTCCAGGCCGTCTTTTTTAGTGGTGCCCAGCTTGATGGAACGCTTTCTGGCCAGGTCGGCAAGGCGGGGCTGATAGGGATAGGTGATAAAAAACTCGCGCAGGGTACAGACCCGGTACACCCTATCATCCAACCTGTAAGCATAAAGACGCCAGTCCGGGGCGTGGGTAACCAGCGCATACCCCTGGGTTTCGCACACTATTTTGATCGCGTTTGGCGTCCAGTAGATCTTATGCAAACCACTGAGGGCCTGCTTCTGCACAAAGAGCCACTCACAAGTTTCGGCAGCGAAAGCAGAGGGGGCTCCGGCTCCGCACAAAACAATGGCCAGGACCGTGGCCGGCAGCGAAAAGCGAGAGAAGCGCCTAATTTTCAGCATACGCATGCCCCCCGGGGCGGACGGCGAATGACTTACGACGTATGCGTGGCTTCAGGCTCAGTCTGTGGAGCAATCGCCGCTGCGTTCGCTTTGCCCAGACGGCTGTGCTTATAGCCATAGAGGAAATAAATCACCAGTCCGACCGGCAGAGTAATTGAATAAACGTGCAAAACCATGGGGTTGAGGAAACAGATCAACACTATGCAGGAGACACCACCGACGATGGCGATGACGGGATTGACCAGCTTCAAACGGAGAGCGCCGTAGCAGACAAAAACGAAGGCCACCAGGGTACCCAGAACCATCATGTCGGCGATTTCACCGAAAGGCACAAGGCCGGCAATCGAGCCGACGATTATGCCGTTGAGAACTATGCCCCAGACGGGATTGCCCTTGTTGACCTTTTGAAAAACCGGAGGCAGCAGTCCGTCTTCAGACATATTTTTGAAGATGCGCGGTCCGCCCATACAAAATACGAGCAGTACGTTGAAGATACCGAGAACGGCACCGAAAGAAATGAACTTGGCGGTCCAGCCTTCACCGGCATTGGCAAGAAGTTTCGCCAGAGGAGCCGCCGCTTCGGAGCCGACAAAGAGCTGGTTGGGTTCACCGTTGATGAAGCAGGGCGCCAGGCCTGTAGCCACAGCCATAACAGTGACATAGAGAAATGCGACGATACCGACGCACCAGTATGTCGCCAGTCTCGTATCCTTCAAACTTTTTGATTCTCGGGCAAACGTATAAAGAGCATCGAAGCCGACATAGGGGAAAACCGCTGTGGCAGCGCCTTGCAACACACCTGTAAAACCAAGCGGCATAAAGTTGCCCCAGTTGGCAGGATTGACGTGACGGAAACCAACGGCAAGGAAAGTAACCAACAATGTCAGTTTGAGCAAGACCAGTAAAAAGTTGAGCTTGGCTGATTTGCTCACGCCGCCCAGAATTAGAATGGTGCAAACCACGGCGATGACACCGACGGCAATGATGTTGAGACCGGGGTGGAAAACGTGATCCTTTACATAGGGTCCGGCGAAAAATCCAGTCACAGTCAGACCGGTGGCATTTTTCAAATATTCGCCCCAGGCGATGGAAACGGCCGAAGCCCCGAAGCTGTATTCAAGAAACAGGCCAAAAGCCACAATCCAGGCGAAGAGTTCACCCATGGAGTGATAAACGTAACTGTAGGCCGAGACGCCATTTGGTACCCGGATGGAAAATTTCTCGTAGCAAAAAGCCACCAGCATAATGACAAAGCCGGTGATGATGAAAGACAAAATACCGGCCGGACCGGCTTTACCGGCGATTATCCCGGGCATGGCAAAAATGCCGGCCCCGATGGTGGCACCGATGCCCAGCGCCGTGAGCATGATCCATCCAAGATGCTTGGGTGTGTCTTCGCCGCCCCCCAGTCCTTCAGGTGTTTTTCTCATTAGCGATGTCAGTAGGGACATAAACTAATCCTTTGTTGTGGCTGGGGGCTTGGAAAACTAAAGATGCTAGCATAGCGGCTTGGTCAGTGTAACTAAACAATAGAGGGCTTTGTATGAGAGTGCAGAGAGCAGCGGTAATTGGTGCGGGCGCAATGGGCAGCGGCATAGCCTGCGTATTGGCTCAGTGTGGTATCGAGGTCCTACTCAAGGATATCGAACAGTCTTTTGTCGAAAAAGGACTTGGAAACATCAAGCGCATGTTTGAGTCTCGGGTCAAAAAGGGCACCCTCTCCGAAGCTGACGCGCAAAATATGATGGCTCTGGTCAAAGGCACTACCTCTTACGATGATTTCAAGAGTGTGGATTTTGTCATTGAAGCAGCCTTCGAAGAAATTTCAGTCAAGCTCGATATCTTCAAAACCATCGACGCCATCTGCCCCTCAAAAACAATTTTCGCCACCAACACCTCGGCTCTTTCGGTCTCCGAAATAGCCAGTGCCACTGGCCGTCCGGAAAAATTTGTGGGCATGCACTTCTTCAACCCCGCCCAGTTTATGAAACTGGTCGAAGTAATCCCCGGTGTCAAAACATCCGAAGAAACAATCAAGTTTGCCACCGAGCTCTGCCGCGAAATGCAGAAGACTCCGGTCAAAGTGGAAGAATGCCCGGGATTTCTCGTCAACCGTTTGCTCTTCACTTATATGAATGAAGCCCTCTATGTTCTGCAAGAAGGCTTGGCAACACCGGAAGAACTGGACGCTCAGGTCGTGGCCTGGGGCTTGCCAATGGGACCGCTGGCTCTCTTCGATCTGACCGGCCTGGATGTCTGCGCCCATGTCAACAAGTTTCTCTACAGCCAGTACGGCGAACGCTTCAAGCCCAGCCCGCTGCTGACCAAGATGGTCGAAGCCGGCTGCCTCGGTCAGAAGTCCGGCGCCGGATTCTACCTGCATGATAAAGGCGTCCCGGCCAAGGGCGAAGCCAAAAAGGTCAATCCAAAACTGGCCGAGTTGATTGCTGAAGCAAACAAAGAGACAAAGTTGTCCAAATCGAACAAAACATTTGATGTCTACCGCGTCATTCTGCCGATGTTCAATGAAGGCGTCTACGCCATTCAAGAAGGCGTTGTCGATCCCGCCGATGTCGATGTGGCCATGCAAAATGGTTGCGGCTTCAAACGCGGCCTCATGACCATCGCCAATGAGAAAGGCCTGGATTGGGTTCTGGCCGAACTCAACTCTTACCTGTATGCCGACAAGACTCAGCCCAACGAGCGCTTCCGCGCTTCCTGGTTGATAAGCAAACTGGTCGGAGCCAAGGTAAAAGACTTCAGCGCTCTGGGCAAAAAGCCGGTCGCTGTAGGCTAAATTTGACGCGCTAAATAGGCAGGAAGCAGGCTATGTTCAAGTTACTGACCGTACTTCTGGTGTTGTGGTTTCTCTATCTTATTAGAGAGGTCTTTCCACCTTTCATCGTCGGCGGCATCTTCGCATACCTGCTTCTGCCCCTCGTCAATCAAATTTCCAGCCGGCTAAAAGTACCTCCGGCAGCGGCTGTAGCCATCATTTATGTGGGCGCCCTGGTGCTCATCGTCACCGCCAGTATTCTTGGCGGCGGCTCTATGGGCGATCAATTTAATGCCCTTGTCGCCCAGCGCAACGAGATCGTAGTAAGCCTGGTGCAGCAGGTTTCCGATGCCGGCCACTGGCAGCTCGATGTCGAACACACCGCCGCCGACATCATCACCAGCCTGGAAAACACCTTTGGTTCCCCCGGCGAAATCGTCCACCTGGGCGGCCTGCTCTCAAAGAGCCTCCTGGCTGTGCTGGTCTGCATCGTCTCATCCATATACTTGATGATCGACAGTCGCAACGTCGGCCTCTTCCTCCTGCGTTTTGTCCCGGTCGAGCACCACGCCAACGTCAAGCATCTGTCCTCACAAATGAACGTGATGCTGAGCAACTATGTACGCGGCCAGCTCTACCTCATTATCCTCATGTCCTGCGTCGCCTACGGCTTCCTGCACTTTGTATTCCATCTCAAATTTGCTCTGATCATCGCTGTCCTGAGCGGTTTTCTGGAAATCATTCCGGTCCTCGGTCCGACTTTCGCCATCACTATTGCCACCATAGTCGGTGTGGCGCAAAACGGAGTCAGCTGCGCCATCTGGATCATCTTGAGCTACTGGATCGCCCGTCTGGTTGAGGACTATGTCATCGTCCCGCGCTTCATCGGCCACGCCGTCAAGCTTCATCCTCTGGCTATTATCTTTGCCGTCCTGTGCGGAGAAACAATGGCCGGCGCTCTGGGCATGCTCATAGCCATACCGGTGGCCGCCTCAATCAAAGAAATCCTCGACTTCTTCTATCCCGCTCAAGGGGAGCGTCCACACGGCACGCCACCGGCAACGGCCACCGTACCTCTGACAGGAGCGGGGGCCTCCGGCACCATACCCGAGCCAACCGAAGAGCCGCCGGTACATGACGTCAAAGTCACAGAAGTGGATGTAGATACAAAAGCCGACTGAAACAAGTAGAGCCAGGCGATGAGATTGAATCTATCACTATCGCAAAAAGGCTTGATCGTCGTTGTCGTGATCCTCGTCCTGGAGATGACCTTTGTCGCAGCTTTGCTCGGGCTGCTGCACGAGGCCGATAGGGAACTGCAGCGCGAACAGCATGCGCAGTCGGTTATCTTCCACCTCAATCGCCAGGCAAATTTGATGCAGAACCTGACGATCGAATCGATTCGGTATGTCATCACAAAAAATCCTGTAGTATCGCAGCATCAAAAAGACCTGATTGCCGGCAGTGCCAGTGAGCTGGCCACACTCAAAAGTCTGCTCGCCGATGACCCTTCCAAGCTGGAAGCCGTGCAAAAATTGCAGGCACGCCTGGACCAGGGGCTGAGCCTGATCGACAAATGCCGGGAGGCTTACTTTGCCGGCAATCAAATGCTTCACTGGCAGCTGGCGGCTAATTTGCATACGGTATCCGACCAGTGCACAGAGATGTCGGACCGCTTACTCGATCAATTTCTCCAGGTGGAAAAGACAACCCGCCTTGAGCACGCCGCCCTGGCCGAACGCGTAAAAAACCTGCTGCTCCTGGGCCTTATCGCCAACGTCCTGCTATGCGCCGCACTGGCCCTGCTTTTCGCCCGCGGTATCACAAGGCGCCTGGCCATAATTGAAGACAATACACTGCGGCTGGCAGCCAATCAGCCGCTCAACGAAGCCCTTCAGGGCCACGACGAGCTGGTGCGTATGGATCAGACCTTCCGCCGCATGGCACGCGAGCTGACTCTGGCCAGACAGAAAGAGCAGGCTGTAATAGACAACGCCCGCGATGTAATCTGCACCATCGGCAAAGACGAAAAATTTCAGGCCGTCAGTCCGGCAGCCCTGCCAAACTGGGGCTACACTCCCGAGGAGCTTCTGGCCTCCAGATATATCAATCTGGTTGTGGAAGAGGACCGCGAAGAAACGCACAAAACACTGACAGCCATTGCCCGGGGCGAAAAGGCCGCTACTCTGGAAAATCGACTAATCAAAAAAGACGGCTCGGTCGCACAGGTAGACTGGTCTATCCAGTGGTCGGAAAGTGAGCAATCATTTTTTTGCGTAGCGCACGACATCACCGAGCGCAAAGAAATCGAAAAGAAGAAACAGGAATTTGTCGCCATGGTCAGCCACGACCTGCGCACGCCGCTAACATCGATCGGCACGGCGCTGGAGCTTATCGCCAGCGGCCGTATGGACGCACAATCAGCCCACGGACAGGGGCGCATCGAAGGAGCACAGGAAAGTATCCGGCGCCTGGTCGACCTCGTAAACGATCTGCTCGATGTAGAAAAACTGAGCAGCGGCACCCTCAATATCGATCCCGAATGCATCGATCTGTCCTACGTCATCCACCGCTCGATAGAATCGGTACGCGGTCCGGCGGAGAAAGGCCAGGTCACAATTAAGCCGCCACAGCCGGCCACTACCCTGCAGATTATCGGGGAGCGCGACCGCTGCATTCAAGTACTGACAAACTTGCTCTCCAACGCCGTCAAATTTTCTCCTCCCGGCAGCACAGTAGAAATTAGCGCCACCGCTTGTGGTGCTTTCGCCGAAGTACGAGTCAAAGACCGGGGCAAAGGCATCGCCCCCGAATATCATCAGTCAATCTTCGAGCGCTTCCAGCAGGTCTCGAGCGCCGATGGCAAACGCGGCGTCGGTACGGGACTGGGGCTGGCTATCTGCAAAGCGATAGTGGAAGCACACAGGGGTACAATCGGAGTGGAAAGTGCTGTCGGCGAGGGCAGCACCTTCTGGTTTCAACTCCCGCTGGCCGACCCCGATCCTCTATAACGACAAAAATGCGCAGGAGTTTTTGTGGCCAAAATATTGATCATAGATGATGACGAAAGCCTCTGCGGCATGGTCAAGGACTGGCTTGAACACGACAATCATATTGTTGAGTGCGTCCACTGCGGCGCCCATGCGATGGAACAACTCAAACTCTACCCCTACGACGTGATCCTGCTCGACTGGGACCTGCCGGACACAAGTGGTGTAGAATTACTCAATAAATTTAGATCGACCGGTGGTGTCACACCGATAATTTTTCTCACCGGCCATACTTCATCCGACGACAAAGAAAAAGGCCTGGACTGCGGTGCTGATGATTATGTCACCAAGCCCTTCGACACAAAAGAGCTGGCCGCTCGAATAAGAGCACTTCTGCGCCGCCCTCAGCAATACGTGGAGCCGGTCATGCAGGTAGGCGACGTCACAGTCAATCGCAGCAAGCATCTGGTGCTGAAAAACGGCGTGGAAGTCAAACTCTTTCGCCGCGAGTTTGCCCTGCTCGATTTTCTGCTGCGCAACCCCGACCGTGTCTTCAGCGCCGAGGAGTTGCTGGACCATGTCTGGAATTCGGAAGCCGGAGTCAGCTCTGAGACAGTGCGCACCTCGGTTGCGCGTGTGCGCAAACAACTGGACACGCCGGGCAAACCATCGGTCATAGAAAACGTCCGCGGTTTCGGCTATAAAATTGGCGGCGGGGGCTGATCCCAGTGCCGGCTCTTACTGCGATGTTTGCACCTTTTCCCACCACAATTTGCTGCTCTCAGGAAGGGCACCACTTGTTTTGAGAGTCTCGCGCACGCCCACGGAGCCAGCCGTACCGGCCGTCATTTTGCCGACGACTTCGCGGTTATAGGTTTCGCCTGCATCTCTGGCTTGTTCGGCTACGGTCTTAGTAAGGGAGACTTTGTCACTGCCGTGGTAAGCGTAGGCGGAACTGAAAACGATATCGATGGGCTCATTTTTGTTTTCATTACCGTTGGCGTCTTTTGCGTATTGAATTTCAGCCCGGGGTACGGGATTGGCCGGATTCCATTTAGAGCCGTCAGCCTGGAGCCGTTCGAGTACTTGCTGTCTGACCTGCGCGCTTTCGTGTTGTAGTGCCTCGATGCGTTGACGCACTTCCAGCTTGGCGTTTTGATCATCTTTCAAATCGAGTACGGCGGCGTCTTCGATCCCCCTGGCCAGACGGGCCGGATCGTGAGCTTTCTGATACTCGGCCGCGGCCGCGGCCTTGAGCTGCGGCGCCTGCTCCTTGAGCAGGGCCTGCCACTGACGAGCGGTAGCCAGCTCCTCGGCATCGTAAGCATTGGGATTGGGAGCCTCAGGCCGCGCCGGCACCTTGCACACACCATCAGCGTTCTTCTGGTCAAAGGTGATGGTCATACCACCGTTGCCCGCACTCCACTTAATTTCCACATCGGGCAGTTTGCCGGCCGAAAGAGCCCGAGCCATCTTGATCTGTTCGTCCCGGGGCAGAGCATTAAACTCACAGGTAACGTTTTGATGATTCTGGATAGCATCTTTAAAGTGCGCCACTTGCTGGTCAAAAGTGGGAGGCTGGTTTTCGAGGGGGTTAGGCATCGTCTTGCTCGCTGCAGGGGGGATGGCTGCATATTAGGCGAGCCGACCTTACAGCTTTGTGACACAAAAGAAAGAGCCCCGGAATTTGCTCAATTCAATTTGAGCTTTTGCGTTAAACTATGGCCCTGAAACAGTTTCGCCAGGAGAACTCAATGTCCTTCACCAGTTTGCTTTCGCCATTTAATCTGCATGATCTTGCACCTAAGAACCGTGTCGTCATGGCACCGCTAACCCGGTCGAGGGCAGGAGAAAAACGCATAGCCAACGAGCTCATGGCTCAGTACTACACACAAAGGGCCTCGGCCGGACTGATCGTGTCGGAAGCGACTGTCATATCCGAACAGGCCAACGGCTGGCTCAACACCCCCGGCATCTATACCGACGAACAAACCGAGGGCTGGAAGGTTGTTACGAAAGCCGTGCGCGAAACGGGCACACCCATGTTTATGCAGCTCTGGCACTGCGGACGCGCGTCGCACAGCTCCTTCCGCAAGGACGGCTCCCTGCCGGTGGCCGCTTCGCCTATCGCAATAACGAGCGAGCCGATTCACACGCCACTGGGCAAAGTGCCCCACGAGGTGCCTCGCGCCCTGGAAACAGACGAATTGCCGGCCATAGTTGAGGACTACCGCAGGGCTGCGGAACGAGCCAGGGAAGCTGGTTTCGACGGCATCGAAATCCATTCCGCCAATGGCTATCTGCTGGATAATTTCCTGCAATCAAAAACAAATCAGCGCACCGATAAATATGGCGGCTCGGTCGAAAACCGCTACCGCTTGTTAGGACAGGTGGTGGACGCCGTAACTTCGGTGTGGCCCGCCCACCGTGTCGGTGTGCGCCTCTCACCAAACGGCATATATAACGATATGGGTTCGCCGGATTTTCGCGAACAGTTTACCTATGTCGCTCAGCAGCTGGACAAGTACGGCCTGGCCTATCTGCATGTGATGGACGGCCTGGCCTTTGGTTTTCATAATCTGGGCGAACCGATGACCCTGCCGGAATTTCGCAAGGTGTTCAAAAATCCGCTCATCGGCAACTGCGGCTATGACGCGCCCACGGCCAATGCCGCGGTAGAAAATGGTCACGCCGATATGGTTGCATTTGGTCGACCGTATCTATCAAATCCTGATCTGGTCGAACGATTCACCAATGGCTGGCCGCTAAATGATGAGGCCAATATGAAACTCTGGTATGCCTTTGGACCGGAAGGATATGTCGATTTCCCGACATATCAAGCCTCGCCGGCGAAGGTGTAGACGGGCAAACGAACTACAAAAGTCGTGTCGCCATCGGCGGTAGCGGTGCTGAAGCAGCGGATCTCTCCACCATGAGCGTCCACTATTTGCTTGCAGAGATACAGGCTGGAACCGGTATCCGGACCCAGCCGATAGCGCGAGCTCTGGTTCTGACCAAACCGTTTGAAAATCCAGGCCTCTTCCTCTGGTGTTATAGCAGCCCCCTGATCGATGAAAGAGACCTCAACCATTTTCCCTTCATTTCTGGCGCTGACCCGCACAGACGAATTTGAGGGGGAAAATACAACAGCATTGCGCATCAAGTTGATAATCAGTCTTTCAATTTCCCTTGACTCACCGACAACGAAATTGAGATCGTCAGCAATGCTAAGCTCGATGCTTACATCTCGCTCTCTGGCGAGAAGCTGGACAGGCTCCAGAGCCGCGGCAAATACTTTGCGCAGGTCAACGGACAGGGAGCGCACCACAATACCACCGGTCTCAAACTGGCAGACATCCAGTAAATTCTGAACCATTCCCAGAAGGCTTGTATTACTCTCACTCAGCATGAGCACAACTTCCTCCGCCTCCGGCGAAAGAACTCCAAATCGCCCGGAGAGGAAAAAACGCAAAACCCTGTCGGCTCCAATCAAGGGATTTCTCATGTCGTGGGCAAGCGTTGCCACAACAGCATCCCTCTGGGCCTGCGTGTGGACTTTATCAGTAACGTCCTGGCCGATGACGATACCACCACTAGTATCACCATCGAGAGTCTTAATCGGCCAGCAATGAATATCCCAGAGCAATTCCACATTGTCTCCATCGCCTGAAATCGGACAGCTCTCAACGAAAAACGGCCGACCGTCGGCTATCAGTGCCTGCCAGTTACTGTACGGCACACCTGGCAATAGGTCGCGCACCGATTGTGTGGAGCTGGGCCCCTGCGGCACAGGCACGGCATCGGCAAAAACCCGATTGAAAGTATGCAGACAAAAATTACTATCAAAACGCGCGATTGCGATCGGAGCATTCTCCACAAAGTCACGCATTATCGATGCTTCAAAAGTAAGCATCTCCTTTTGTAAGTTCTCAAAATTCGTCCTGGTCGCCGCATAATTGAGCGAACGGCGCAAGGATTTAGAATCGACGAAACCCTTGACCAGATAATCCTGAGCACCGAGTTCCAGCGCCCTGGTAGCCATCTCTTCGTCGTCCAGTCCAGTCAAAACAACAATTGGAATGTCGGCTGCCACACGACGCAGACCGTTTAGAACGGCCAGGCCCGAAGCATCCGGCAATCCCAGATCAGCAAGGACGAAATCGAACTGTCCATCTTGCAAAGCTACCAGTGCCGCTTCATAACAATCAACGCATTCCAGCTGCGCCGACATTCCGCTTGCACCTTGCAGCATTTCCTTTATATAAATGACGTCATCCGGGTTGTCCTCTACCAGGAGTATCCGAGGGTTGGATTTGAAGCGAGAGGTTCTGACTGCATCAAATAAAGGCCGGAGGGCTTCCCACGTTGGTGGTTTAGTAATAAAGCAGGATGCCCCCTGCTGAAGGACCAGACGCAGATCCTGAGGATTTTCCGACGTCGTCAGGACTACCACCCGCAGACCGTCCAGCGAACGGTTGCGGCGAATCTCAGACAGAAGCTCATGACCAGATATTTTGGGCAAATTGAGATCAAGCAAAAGCAAATCGGGTACAGCAGCAATGTCCGCTTTACCCAGATTGCGAACGTACTCCATAGCCTGCTCACCGTCATCAATAACAGTGATGGAGTAAGGCAATCCAACAGTCGAAAGTAATTCATTGAGGAGAACGACGTCAGCCGGTTCATCTTCAATCATGGTTACTTTTATTGTCCGCGACATTCGACCTCCATATATGTTTCGGCCAGCGGCAAGCTAAAAATGAAAGTGGCGCCCTGATCCGGTGCCGACTCGACCTTTATCGACCCTCCATGCCTCTCGACTATGCGCTTGCAGATAGCCAATCCAATCCCAGTGCCGGGATATTTAGAGCGGGCGTGCAGCTTGGTAAAGATGTCAAAGATACGGTCAGCATATTCCATCTTTAAGCCTATGCCATTATCTTTCACCTTAACCAGACAGTTTTTGCCCAAAGACTCAGCACTTATCGAGATAGCGATTCCTTCCGGCTTGCGAAACTTAATGGCATTAGCTATGAGATTCTGAAAAACAATTTTCAGTTGACTGGGATCTCCCATCACCACAGGCAGTTTTTCGCACACGATCTGAGCACCGGATGATGCAATAATCGCGTGCAAATCGGCAATGGCTTCACCAAGAGGCAGATTAAGGTCGACGGGCATAATCGATTTGCCTGCCTGTTCCAATTGCGAATAAGCCAGCAAATCTTTGATCAGTTGCTGCATCCGGCCAGTGCCTTCAATAATGACATTGATATACCTTTCTGAATCATCGGCTAATTTACCCTGATTCTTCTTAGCCAGCAGCTCACAAAAGCTTGAAACGGTACGCAGAGGCTCCTGCAAATCGTGGGAGGCTATATAGGCAAATTGCTTCAAGTCGGTATTGGAGCGAGATAGCTCGTCAGTGAGAAGACGCAGCTCTTTACGGGTCTTTTCGCTCTCTGAAATATCACGGCCCTCTGCGATCACGAGCTCCACTCGACCGCCATCATCAAAATAAGGCTTGAGCGAAAAGTCAATTGTCGAAACGCCCGTGGCCCCGAGGACATCCACCGTATAGCGGACAAACTCTCCGCCGGCAGCCCTGGTAATAGCCTTTTGCAAAGTCTCTTGCGTTTCAGAAGAAATTGTCCACCAGCGAGTATCCCAGAATTTTTGGCCAACCACATCTTCACGCCTGATTCCACCAAAGTCGAGAGCAGTTTGATTGACCTCAATCAAAGTCCCATCAAGCAAGAGCAAACCAGTAAACTGAAAAGTATTGTCAAAAATCCCCTGGAAGCGCCTCTGCGACTCCCGCAGCTCGGCAGTGCGCTCACGTACGCGGCTTTCAAGCAACTGCTCGGATCGTTTTTGGTCATCAATATCAGTACAGGTACCGACCCATCTGGTCATGGTCCCGTCATTGTCAAAGACAGGCACCGCCCTGTTCTTAAACCATCTGTAGTCACCGCTTGCATCTTTCAAACGCAGAATATTTTCAAACGTAGTTTTAGAATCCAGCGCGGCCTTCCAAACCCGCATCAAATCGGGCAAATCGTCGGCATGAACATCAAGAGCCCAACCTTCGCCGACGCAATCAGCCGCACTGCGCCCTGTATATTCCAACCAGCGAGAATTGTGATAGTCTGCATGACCATCAGGTCTAGCCGTCCAGACAAGCTGAGGAATGGCCTCGGCCACCAGTTCCATTTCCTCCTGGCGCCGCTTCAAGACCAGCTGGGCATTACGCTGATCTTCTATGTCGACGTTTACACCGACCCAGCGCAGCACCCTACCCTCCTCATCCTTAATAGGTGTCACCCGGGTCAAAAACCAGCGGAAAATCCCGTCGGCTCGACGCAAGGGGAACTCCATCTCAAAAGGAGTGCCATTATCCAGTGACTGCCGCCACCGCTCTTCGACCTGCGGCAATATCTCCGGGTCGTGCACGGATCTCCAGCCCCAACCGGCCATTTGCTCCAGGGTCGTGCCGGTATACTCGAACCATCCCCTGTTATAAACATCAATGTGTCCATCCGCCTGCGCCGTCCAACCCAATTGCGGCATCGAATCGAAGAACACGCGAAACTGACGTTCAACAGCCAGCAGAGCCTCTTTTGATTGAAGCAGGTTTTCAGTCCTTTCTTTAAGCAACTGCTCCAGTTGTTCCTCATTCAACGTTTTGGAATGGATTGTCTGATAAGCCCCGAGAAGAAGGACACAGAGGATGACTGAACCAAGAACAATCATGGAGGCAACGAGAAAGGCCATGCGCCGCCTGCCTTCCGCCTGTTGCTGACTATCCCGCCGAAGCAAGAGTTCGGTGTCGTAAACAAAGCGTCGGATTTCGGCCCTGGCAAGGTCCATGATCACCTTCCCTCGACGTGTTTCAACCAGAGCAGCGGCGCGACCGGTATCCTGAGCAGCCACGCGCACCACTTGATCGGTAAACTCTAATTTCTCCTTACTGAGCACATCTAAGCGGCCGATCTGCTCCTTTTGGAGGGAGTATGCATCGTTCGCAACAAACGCTTGCAGTCTGGCGAGATTGTCTTCGACCCGAGACTTAGCGTCCCGATACGGCTCCTTGAAGTCATCATGTCCGGTAAGAACATAGCCGCGTTCAGCAGTTTCGGCATCCAAAAGTGCAATCAAAACGGCCCGAGCAGACTTGGTCATTTCAGTCATATCCCGGATCCGAGAGTCGCTTCTGGCTTCTTGTTGATAAAGGAAAAAGGCCATCACCGAAGCTGCCAGGAGCAGAATGCTCGCGGCTATCAACGGCACCAGTGTGTTTGAGGCAATCCTACCGCCAACCAAGCAACATTTCCTCAATGGATAGCAAGATCCAAATAGCCAATAGCGCTCATACTCAAGTAAAGCACATCCTGAGCGACCAGATTTTGCTGACTGGGATTTAAAAACGGGTCCGACAAACCATCAAAAGATTGATTTTTTGTAGAGCTCAAAACCAATAATCGCTCCGATCGTCCCCAGATAAACAAACATACCGCAGAGCAGATGCTGCGGGCGCAGGCGATCAAATTTGAGCAGGGAGTAGTAAACGACGGCCGAAATCACCGCCACGACGCCCGATACAAAAGTGCCAAGATCGAGTGTCCAGGCGGTGAAGGCCACCCCGAAGGCAACCGGGAAACAGCTTTGAAAAACGAGTGCCCCGGTGACATTGCCTATGGCCAGGGTATCTTTTTTTGCTCGCAACCAGATGATGCTGTTGATTTTTTCGGGGGCTTCAGTGGCTATGGGAGAGACGATGAGCGACAGCAGCAGAGGCGGCACGTTCATATAATGCGCCAGGTCCTGTATATAGTGGATAAAGAAATACGCACCGCCGGTAATACCAGCCAATCCCAGTAAAACCTGGGGCACGATCAAACGCAATTTCAAAGATCCAAAATCAAAGACCGGTTGCAGCGCCCGGGAGATATAGAGTTGCTCCGGCTCCTCCCCCACCTCGCCTTCATGGCGAAAGGACACATATAAATAGTAGGGATAAATGAACAGCAGGCCAAAAGCCATGATGTAGCGCAGATATTTAAGGTCCGCGGCAGAGGGCAGGAAGCTTGCCGCCAGCGCCAGGGCATAGGCGACGATGAAAAACTTCAAATCTCGCTTTATTACCGCCCTTTTCACCCTTAAACCGGCCTCACGTCGACCGGACCGGGTGCATAAAATGCAGGTCAGGCCGCAAAGACCCAGGGTCAGACTGCTGAGCATAAAGGGCGCTCCGGCGATGGCCCCCATGCCAACCTCGGCCCCGTGCTCCTTGCCGAAAAAGACCAGAGCCACAACAGGGATAAGGGTTTCGGGCAATGCCGTACCGACGGCGGCCAGGACGGAGCCCACCACCCCTTCGGAGAGGTGCAAACGCTGGCCGAGCCATTCTATGCCATTTGTAAAGAGCTCGGAACTCCCGACAATGAGCAACAGGGTCAGCAAAAGAGAACCCAGAAGGATAACTATCTCAAGAATCAAGTGTTCACACCGGCCGGTCTTTCTGCGAGAATACCAGAATGTTATTCCGGTTGCCTGCATAAGGCTAGACGCAAAGAAGCTAACATGATCACGGTCAAGGACGTTAAACACGTTGCAAATCTGGCCAGGCTCAGCCTGACTGAGGATGAATGCACCCAGTTTACCGACCAGCTAGATAAGATCATTGGTTACTTTGACGAACTGAACAAGGTGGACACTGACGGCGTTGAGCCAATGTCCCACCCCATCCCAGTGACAAACGTCCTGCGGGACGACCGGATAGTACAGACAGCCTCTCGCGAACAGTTGATGGAGGGTGCCCCCGTTAAGGAAGGTGCCTTCTTTCGAGTGCCACGGATAGGGGAGTAGCATCAATGCCCCACATAATAGAAGCAGGAGGAGCGATGAAAGTCGGTGAAGCTCCCCCTCCTCTAGATTGTGGATATATATTTAAGGTGTCAAGAATGAGCAGGGAATTTAAGGAGGAGATATGAACACCAGATTTGTTTTTGTTACTGGTGGGGTGGTCTCTTCACTGGGCAAAGGTATAGTGGCGGCCTCGCTGGGGAGGCTTTTGCGGGCGCGACAGCTGACCTGCAGTATCGTCAAACTTGACCCTTATCTCAACGTCGATCCGGGCACGATGAGCCCCTATCAGCACGGCGAAGTATTCGTCACCGAAGACGGCGCCGAGACCGACCTCGATCTCGGGCACTACGAGCGCTTCATCAACGTTGATCTGAGCAAGATGAACAACGTGACGGCCGGCCGCATTTATCAAAGTGTGCTGGAGAAAGAGCGCAAGGGCGATTATCTGGGCGGCACAGTTCAGATGATTCCGCACGTCACCAACGAAATCAAAAATTTCCTCAAGAAAGGCGCCTCCCAGTCCAAGGCCGATGTAATCATCGTCGAAGTGGGCGGCACGGTGGGTGACATCGAGTCACTTATCTTCCTGGAAGCCATCCGTCAGATCCGCAAAGATGTAGGCCGCGACAATGTCTGCTACATCCACGTGACGATGATACCCAATCTGCGCACCACCAACGAGCTCAAAACCAAGCCGACACAGCACAGCGTGGACACTTTGAGAAGTCGCGGTATTCAGCCGGACATACTGGTTTGCCGCACCGAACGCAACATCGCTTCCTCCATTCGCGAAAAACTTTCTCTCTTCACCGACGTCGATCTCAATTGCGTCATCCAGTGCAAAGACGTGCAGCATCTTTATGAAGTGCCGCTCTTTATGGAGCAGGAAGGGCTGGCAGAGCGGGTGCTGGAAAAATTGCATCTGCCCAATCTGGCACCGGACCTGGCCGAGTGGAAGGAACTCGTCGATCGCATCAAGCGCCCGAGCAGACAGGTCACAGTGGCCATCGCCGGCAAATATGTAATGCTCTCCGACGCCTATATCTCGGTGGTCGAGTCGCTCAAGCACGCCGGCGCCAAGCTCGGCGCGCAGGTTAACATCAAATGGGTGCTCTCCGAAGACATTGAGAAAAACGGCACCAAAGAATATTTCCAGGATGTAGACGGTGTGCTCGTACCCGGTGGCTTCGGCGACCGCGGCATCGAAGGTAAGGTATCGGCCGCCACATATGCCCGCACCCACAAGGTGCCGTATCTGGGTCTGTGCCTGGGTATGCAAACGGCGGTGATTGAATTTGCCCGCAATGTGGCGAAAATGCCCGATGCGCATTCAACCGAATTTGCGCCGCACACGCCTTTCCCGGTAATCGACCTGATGCCCGACCAGCACAATGTCACCCACAAGGGCGGCACCATGCGACTGGGTAAATACCCCTGCCATCTCAAGCCGGGCTCGATTGCAGCTAAAGTCTATGGCGGCACCGAAATCAGCGAGCGCCACCGCCACCGCTATGAAGTCAACAATGACCTCAGACCGGAGCTGGCCAAAAACGGCATGATCTTCTCCGGACTCTCCCCCGACGAACGTCTGGTGGAAGTAATCGAACTGCCCGACCACCCTTACTTTGTCGCCTGCCAGTTTCACCCCGAGCTGAAGAGCAGACCGGACAATGCTCATCCTTTATTTGTCGGATTTGTGGAAGCGATGATTCATGAAGCCGATCGCAAGGCACAGGAAGTGGGCGGAGCCGCAGCCAAGACATCAGGTCAGGGCGCGCAGTTAGCGAGCTAGCTCTAAGGCGAACAATTCATCCGGAGCCGGTTGCAGGCCGATAGATTTTGGCGTGTAGAGCGGGTGCCTGGGCTGCCCCTGTTTTGTCATGGCAAAAACAAAACAGTCAGCGGGATCGATGGCCGACTTTATCATGTCAATGATTTCGCGGTGACGGCCCTGATGCGAGCCGTGGTTGCCCCAGGCGAGCACCACCTGGTCCGAAAGGCCCAGGGCATAGCGGATAAAGTCATCGTTGTGCCGCCCTTCCCGGGCCTCTATCCGGCAGCTCACCGGATAGCGAGCGGATTTAAGCAGGACAGGACTTTTAGTCATGTAGGCAAAAAGATTGACAACAAAAAGACGGCCGAATCCCTGCTCCTGAGCCAGAGAAATAGAGCGGGTAATGGTGGGATCGTTAAAATGCTCATCGGCAGCACTGGGATTGAGCATGACAAATGATACCGCAGGCAGTGCCGGAGCCCAACTGCGCCAGAGAAGATAACGGTAGCGCCTGCGCTTATCAAAAATGGCACCCGAGGGCACGTCGGGCAAAGTTATAAGGCTCATGATTAAATCAGCTCTCCGGTCACTGCCAATGTGCCCATCTACCCATGAGCACAAACACCTGTGGTAAATTAATAAAATCCCGCTGACGAGGCCGGCGCCATGGGTAAACACACTGGAGGCATTTTCTCAGGGTCGATGATTACAGCCGCTCTCGCCTGGCTGCTGCTGGCAGGCGCGCTGCATTCAGTGCCGGCCCTGGCACAGGCCTCGGCCCAGGCTTCAAGCCACAAACCAACGCCGACCGTCCTGCCCACCGCAGTCAAAGCGGCGGATGTGCTGGTGAGATTCCCCGACCGCACCATGGGCAAGATATTTACGGTAAATCCCAACTGGAACCCGGAAGATCTTCCCCCCGACGGCAAGTTTTACAGCGTGGCCCGGGGGCCGGTCTTACTCAGAGGCAATCTCACCTATCGATTTACACCCAACATGTCGATTTGCGAGCAGCCTGAATATCTGACCAAGTTTCCCGCGGGCACCCTGTGTTTCCTCAATCTGGCCCAACTCGAGGTCAATGACGCGCTGCTGGATGTCGTTGGAAAATTACAATGGGTGCGAGAACTGACAATCGACGAAACCGATATTAGCGATGAACAGCTGCAAAAAATCGGAAAAATGCCAAACGTGCAGCATCTAAACCTCAGTAAAAACACCCTGCGAGGACCGGGCCTATTGCGCATCGCGGGCCCGGAGCTGAAACGATTAGATCTCTCCTACGTCATCGTCGACCGCAACGTCGGACAAAATCTCGAGCATTTGCCCAAACTCAGCACTCTCTTCCTCTGCCATTCCTGCATCAAAGACAGCGATTTACCGAGTCTGGCCAGGATCAAAACACTGGAACATCTAAAACTATCATCAAACAATGATATTACAGACAGTGGCATGAAGGCTTTATTGCCTCTAAAGAAATTGAGGACACTGGAAGTGGAAAACACCAGAGTTACCACCGCAGGTCTTCTCACCTTAAAAGGTCTGCCGATCAAGGTCATCTACCTCGATCAAAGATGCGAAGATAGAGACAGTCAGTTGCGTCTGGGCAAGGCATATCCGGGAGTGAATCTGAAATTTCAGCGAAAGAAAGATGACATTCCGGTGGAAGTATTTGCACCGTTGCACTAGCGTCAGGAGTCAGGAATCAGGATGTCGGCGACGGCAATTAAGCTCATCAAACTGCTATTGGTAGTGGTCATATGCTTTGCCTCCTCCGGCAGAGCCCTCTGCGCTCCCCTGCCAGACGCAAGCAGTAAGAGCGCCATTTCTATGGATTTCCCGGCCAGGCAGACTCTGGGTAAAATCTACATCCTGCCCCGAGACTGGAATCCCATGACCACACCAGTGCAAGCGCGTTTTTACTGCGAAGCACGTGGTCGTATACAAGTCCCTCAGGGTGCCGCATTTGCCTTTGAGCCGAACGCCCTGCTCAGCGAGCAACCGCAGTACCTGAGTCATTTCCCGCCCGGGAAATTGCGCTCCCTGGCTGCAGGATGTGTCGACGTCAACGAACCGCTAATGCAAGAGATTGGCAAGCACACCGCTCTACAAAGACTGGATCTTTGTGAGACCGATATTGACGACGCCATGCTGGCACAACTCAAAGACCTGAAAGAGGTGCGCTTTCTCAGTCTCAACAAAACCCTGGTTAAAGGTCCGGGTTTGCATAGTCTGACGGCAATGAAAAACGTACTCTTCATCAATCTCAGCGGCGACGCGCTGCAGTCCGGCACAACCCGGCTTCTGCAAAAATTTCCGGTCCTGGACAACATCGGACTGACGCGCACGCTCCTGACCGACAAAGAACTGGTCGATGTCGCAAATATAAAGACCCTGACGACACTGTCGCTTTCATTCAACAATGGTATTACCGATGTCGGCATGAAGAGCGTCAACCAGTTGCCGCGCTTGCGTGTGCTCGACGTTGATGAAACCAGCGTCACCATGGCCGGTCTCACCCTCCTCAAAGGGCATGCCCTGCAGCTCCTGTGCCTGCCGGCCAGATATAACAACAAAGCCGACCTGGCCAAACTACGTCAGGCTTTTCCTAAAACCGAACTGAGCTTCTCAGCTCGTAAAAATATAGAGCCGGTAGAATTTTTTGATCCCAACAACAGACTGCACCGTTGAAATGCCACCGCTCAGTTGCCGCTGCCTCCGACCTGAGAGTTTGTCTGGGTGTTAGCCTGGGCATTAGACTGGGTACTCGCCTGGCCGTTTGATTGCCCGGAACTACTTTCAGACTTAAAAGCGCCACCGAATGACGCACCGCCTATGCCACCATTGCGATTGATGACAAAAAACATCACCAGCGATGTTACGACCATCAGACTCAGGGCAAAGGGATAGCCGTAGACCCAGTTCAACTCGGGCATGTTGAAACGGGAGGCCTCGGATTTAAAGTTCATGCCATAGATACCGGCGATGAGAGTGGGCGGCGCACAGATTGTGGTTATCACAGTCAGGACTTTCATCACTTCATTCAGTCTGAAGCTGATACTGGATAGATAAACGTCCATCAAGTCGGCGGCCAGTTCGCGGTAGGTTTCGATAAAGTCTGTGATCTGCACCACGTGGTCGTAGCAATCGCGCAGGTGCAACATCGTATCCGCCGAAAAACTATCGGGCGCCGCGCGCAGGATTTGATTCATCGCTTCGCGCAGGGGGAAAAGTGTGCGGCGCAGGGAAAGCAATTCACGCTTGATCAAATGCACCTGTTGCATCGTTCGGCGGTCGGGATGATCGAGGATTTCATCCTCAAGAATTTCCAGTCGCTCGCCAAAGTCCTCAAGAATCGGATAGTAACAGTCGATCAGACTGTCGATAATTGAATATGCCAGATAGTCGGCGCCGAGTTTGCGCAAGCGCCCCTGCCCTTTTTCCAATCGCTCCAGTACCGGCGTGGTGCAGTCGATGGGACCTTCCTGGAAGGTCAGGACAAAACCTTTGCCGACATAAAGCGCCACCTGCTCGGTCACAAGCTCATGGCCGCGGTCTTCGAGCATGTGCCCGATCAAGAAGAAATTTTCATCGTAGGTTTCGTATTTTGATCGCTGGTGGACAGTTACGATGTCTTCCATGGCCAGGGGATGGATTGAGAAAATGCGCTGCATTTCTTTGACGATTTCAGCGCTGCCCAGGCCCTCTACATTGACCCAGAGCACGGTCCATTTGCCGACCATGGCTTCGAGTTCGGCGGCGGTTTCTACCCGCCCCTCGATAAACTTGGTCTCGTCGTATGCGGCATAAGTAACAACGGACTTAGCGGCATTGGGATCGAAGCGAACGTGCTCAGGATAACTCCCCGGCACCACTTTCGGTGTCAGACGCCGGCGACGAATTGATTTATGACGCGTTTTTTTGGACACTGCTCGGGCCTCGTTACAACCGCCAGGTTAACAATGGCTATGCCCCTGTCCCCCCGGCCCGCTAAGATTAGTACAGACAAGGCGAGTGCTTCAAGCTCGCCGAACCGGAATCCCCAGGGAAGCACAGCTATGCCGACACCGCTATCAAGTATTGGATTCAAGCTTTACACCCAGGAGGAATCCTGGCAGCTGGCCACGGTCGTAGCCGAAAAGGGCCGCCGTGTTTCCACAGCCGACGGCAACTATGTATGCCTGACCACCGATTGCGGCTCCGAACTCTGGGCCAAACTGGACGCTGAAAACAGACCCTACGCCATTTTGCCCCACTTTGCAGGCCTGGCCAAGAGCCAGATCCTGGTGACCCAGCGCATCCGCTACAACGACCGCCCCCTGGACGGCCGATTGCTGGGCTGGATCAACCCCTCCCAGAGCACCCTCGGTTTCGGCGGACCACCGGGGGACTATCCCGTGCTTTTCGAAGCCCCAGACTATGCTTTCTACACTTTTATGGAAGTACCCTGCACCGTTACGGTACAGCTGGCGGCCTTCGCCCAGACTCTCCAGACCTTTCCCTCGGTAGAAGCCTACGATGCCAGTCCGGACAAGGCCTGGCCGGTTGAGACCCTGCTGCCTTCAAGCGCGGCGGGATTGCACGGTTACCAGCGCGGCGACAAATCACCGCACTCCAACGAAGCCTTCATCATAGGCGTCGTCAAAGCAAGCAAAACATACGAAAATCCGCTTACCTACGGGCAATTCCAGTGGGCGGGTGTAAAAGTAATGGGCGGCCTCTATGACATATGCATCGACCCCGAGCTGCTCAGCGGACCATTGACCACAGGCCAGGTGATAGCCGGCAATTTCTGGCTGTCCGGCCGCCTGGTCTTCAATCACTGAGTTAGCCGCCCGCCTCTTTTTTCTCTTTATCCCTGGGCCAGTGGCTGGAGCGGTGATCGAGCGAGCGCCAGGTGTCAATTGCCCACTGCCGCTGCTCTTCAGACTCAAAGCAGACCGTCACCTGGGTAAAGGTGCCGTTGGCGGCGGTCACACCGCGCAGCATCCAGAAAGCACTCTCAGGCTCGGTGACGGCCTCAAAGTAGGCCCGCCCGATGACCGCACCCTGCTCGTATTTGAGCGGATCGTCAAAGACTTTTATCTTCTTCAAAATCTCGGTGGCGCTCAAACTGTTGCCGGCCGTGTCGCTGGCGGACATGCAGGTGACGCGCACATTGCGGGTCTCATCAAAGGCCAGGAAAGTCTGCCCTTCCTCCAGCTCCTCAACAAAGTCCCCGGGAATGACAACGGACCAGCCCCCGCCCAGATTTTTGCGCACATCACGGCGGCGGTAGCCAACCGGCACATGCTCGGTGTCTTCGGCCTTGTGAGCCATTTCACGCACCAGATCCTCATGCTCATAATGCGAGCCGAGATACTGCAGGATTTCCGACCATTCGGGCCAGGGATAATTGAGATCGGGATCGAGATTGTAGGCGCTGTCCAGATGGCGCAGGACCGCCTCCAGCAGCTCGGCTTCGTTCTCGGTCAGAGGATCGCGCCAGCGCACAGCGTTCCACATATAACAGACAGCGCGCCCCAGGTGATATTCGGCGCCGTGGCCGTCTTCCCACCAGGGGAATATGTCCTGACCGAGTATAGGCTCATGGGATACGGCCTCCAGCCAGTCCATCGTGCGCGGCCCAAGCTGGGTCAAAATGGGCTCGGGGACATCAAACTGATGGCCATCGAAGGGCATGGCCAGGTGAAATTTTGCCCCGTCCCGGGAGAGTTCCTGCACCCGGGCGGTCAAAGCACCGATCCAGGTGGAAAACTCGTCGTAAAGCCTCTGTTTGTCGCCGGTTTCAAAATAACCGGTCTCGTCGTAAAACTCGACTTCGTCGTCGGTTATCCACTGCAGACCGTGGACCTGTCCCATTTTACGTATCAGGTCACAGATAAAAATATGATAGCCGGGCCCGGCGGAGGAGGTAGCCGCGGCCAGAAGCAGGGCGCCGTCCTCGCAGTTGGAGAGCATCATCGGCTCGGCCCCTGGATGCAGCTGCATCATCAAACAGGGGTTACCCTCGTCATCCTCGGTCCACTGGGTCCACTCCAGCTCGTCAAAAGCAACATTGCTGAGCCACTTTTCGAATTCTTCCAGGGTAGCGCGGTCAAAGACCCTGGTGCCGAGCGGGCCCCCGGCAGAGTCTTGAGCAAATTGACCTTTTAGATATAGCCCCAGGCTCATGGATCCCCCAGCCTTTCCACTCAGATTCTACACCGACCCACGGTCGGACATAGTTGGAAAACAATACACTTGACGACCACCGGGCGGAAAGAGTGCCTCCAGCACCACCGGCGGTGTTGCTTGATTCAAAAGGCTTTTAACATCCTTCGCGCCAGTTAAATTTATCAATTTGGTAAACGTTACTGCGGTCGGCAATACCTTCAAGATAGCGATAGAGATAAAAGAGTTCCAGATCCTCATCTTCTCCCAGATAGGGCTTCACTATTATGGCATTGCCGATTTGCAAGGAGACCTTAAACGCCTCGTCATCGACTATTAAAACGCGCGTCAGGTCCTTGCCGTTGGCCTGCACTTTGCGCAAATCTTTCTGATAGAGCTCCTTATCCAGATGGAAATCATAGCGAACAGTGCACTGCGAGCGGTCCCAGATAAAGAGCGGCATAGTGATTTCTTGCAAGAGCGCCTTGACGATCGGCCCCACATAGGTAATCGTCGCCGACGACCAGATTGCCAGTTCAAAATGCCTGGCGCAACCGGAGAGAAATTCAAAAACGTGCGGGCGAAAATAGATATGGTAAGGTCCCAGTTTCATCTGAGGCTCACGCGCCAAGGGCTCAGTAACACCCCGGATCAAGGTTTCATCAAGATCTAAAATCAGTAGCGGTTTGTCCAGAGTCGACTGCCCCTATGTCCACCTGGATATCATTCCACAATTTTGGCCTATTTGGTGCTCGTTTTAGACTGGATTTTGCCCGTAACTTTAGTCAAAGTCGGGGGCTTAATACCGGCGGCTGTGAGGGCCTGATGCTGAGTGGCGAGCATATCGTACTCGGTTTTGAGGGCGGCAAACTCACCGGTCAGCTGGCGCTCGGCCTCCAGCAGTCGCGCACGAGCCTGCAAAGGCGCATCAGCAGCGGCGTTGTGCGACGCCGCCCCAATCAGTTTTTCCTCCGCCGCCATCAATTGACCCTGCGACTTATTGACTCGGTCCTGGTCCACACGCAGCTGGTTATTAAGCTTATCGGCGGAAGCCATATCCATCTGCATAGACTCACAGACGTGCGGCGGACGAATAGTGGGGATGTGAAAAATAGCTGTGTGCAAACTGTACTCGGCAAGCATAGCCTGGTACTGAGCCTGGGTCGCTTTGCAAAAACCCATCGTCTGCTCTACCTGCGCCTGGTGCGCGCGATATGCTTCAGCATGCCGCCTGAACTCCGCCAGGTCGGCCTCGTACTGCTTACGCGCACTGGGATCAAGGCGCGCCGCCTGCCCCTGCAATTTAGCGGCATCACGAATGAGCGCAGCACTGTCGGTATGAAATTTACTGGCCCGCATTTTGAAAGTTTCGGCCTGGGCAATGATTGATTTAGCCGATTCAATGCGCCCCGGCTGACAGCAAGTCTCTTCCTCACCCTGCGCCCGCGCGGCAGGCACACCGGCAACAAAGGCGACGACAAGAGCGATCGAAAAAATCCACGCTGTCGCTGCGACCCTACCTTTCATTTTCATCCTCCGCAAAATCACGTGCACATTATTCATCTATGCGTCATACCGATAGCCCGGGCCTTGAGCTCCAGCACAGGATCCTCGGGCACTGGAGGCTCGTCAACGCTGGGGGTCTCGTCACCATAATAGCGGCAATAGAGCGATGTACCCAGAGCCTTCAAGCGAGCGTCATCACGGAGCACCGATGGCTTGAGCAACTGGTCCTTAAGATTGGCGGCCGACTCCTGGACAAAGGCAGCTTTCTGAGCCGCTTCAATCCGGGCCATATTGGCCTGCACCCTGGAATCAGTGCGAATATAATTTGAGCGCAGCCTGCCAACATCGGAAATTTCCCGCGAAATATAATTATTGGGTGCGCCACCACCACCGCCACCACCGCCGAATCCGCCACCAAATCCAGGACCGTAGGCGGCGTTATATCCGTTATTGCCGCCGAATCCGCCGTTGACACCAAAGCCGTTGCCATAACCGGTGAAGCGACCGGTGTAGTCAGTAGGTCCGTAACCGCGAGCCTCAGCCTCTATTTTTCTAGCTTCCACATTGCCCAGATAGCGGCGGAAATTTGCCCAGCGATTGCCTTCCTGCCGGTAGCGATTGGCCAGATCAGCGGCTTGATTATTGAGAGTGCGGATGGTGTGATCTACGACCTCGGGAGTGTCCTGGGGAGCGGTGGCACGGACGGTATCATCGGCCACCATCTTGAGGAGCATGACCTTGGCACCACGACCGTCGGCACCAAAGGGGTCCATCTGGAAACAGGCCCGGAATGCCTCTTTAGCTCCGTCGCGATCCTGCAATTTCAAAAGGGTATTGCCCAACAAACTATAAGCTTTGGCATTGCCGGGGCTGAGCTGAATGGCCTGCTCAAGCTCATCGGCGGCGGCGTGATAGCGCTGAGCGTCGATATCCATCTGCGCCTGCATATAGAGATCGTTGAAGTTCTTTGGTTTTTCTTTCGCCGGAGTGGAAGGTGCTACGGCCTTAGCTTCAGCACTGTCCGGCGGAGCGACGGGCTGGCTGGCCTCGCCCGGATTGAGGGCACTGTTTGCAGACGGCTGATCCGGTTTGTTCAGAACAGCTTCCAGCTTAAAAATGCGCTCCGGCACCGGGGCATGAGTCTGGGTGCCGAAGACAAGATTTTCCATGCGAAAGAGGCGGTCTTCCAGTTTATCGTCGGGATAACCATGACCGAAATAGCGCCGCTCCAGAATAGCAAAGCGATCCGTGGGAGAGAGGCTCTTATAGTCAACGGCGCTGTCATCGGGCGCAGTCTGGGCTTGGGGCGCGGGCTTGGAATAGTCCATAACCTGAGCTCCAGCGGGCACGGCCCAGAGACAGAGCGACGAAGCAGTGACAAAAGAGAGCGGCAGGACGGCAAACAGGGCCTTAAGCCAGCCGCCTTCAGTATCAAACGAGTGATGGTAAAAACGCATCTTAGAAAATCCCCCAACAGCCGCCCAGATGCGATTTCTTTTGCATTTGGGTCCCCTCGGCTCTATAAAGATATGTTGCCAAGGTGAAGGCAGTGTGAGTAGGGAAATTCGGGCTCGACCCAAACTGGATGCGACTTAGCGCCCGGAGCTTCCTGACTTACCATTTATATACCCAAGCAAGCGGCGTATTGCCGAGGGTCTATCGACCTCAAGCTGGTTAAGGAAAAGGGTGGCATCGTCGTCCCGTTCCAAAATTGCCAGCAGTAAATGCTCCGGGCTTATGCAAACCGGACTGCCACAGTACATCTGGCATTTTCTGAAAGCCGCCTCCAGCAGCAGCCTGGATTCGGAAGACAGCTCTAGAGACTTGCCGGATTTGTAAGCCTTTTTGGGTTTGCAGCGGGAAGAAACCAGCCGGGTCAGAGCCGAAACCTTTTTGTCGACGGCTCCGCCAAAGACAAACTTGGCCATCCTTGGCACAAGCAAGGTAGCCAGCATGAAGTGCAGCGGTTCAACAACCGTTGCCGCATAACGGCTGGCCATCTCATAAGCCTCTGCAAAGATCTCGGCCGTTTCCTTCGAAAAAATCGATAAGTCTATATGCTGCGAAGAGCGGGGATCGGCAGCAGCCCTGGCGGCATAGGTCTCCTGCAATTGCTTAAAGGCCGGCGGCTTTTCACCGGAGACATTGTCCCCGGCCCGTTCTTTTTCCCGACGTCCGAAATAATGATCCGGAGCCTGAAGCGGCTCCGGCGGTGGCGCCCCTTCTGCCTGCGCCAGCGCCTCGCAATACTGCCACCACCGCTCCAGGGCCTGGATAGTAAGGTCTTCTCGGTCCTGTCGATGAGCCATCAGGGCGCGGTTGTACCAGGTGGAGGCCTTGTCTCTCAGCTCTCGCCTGCGAGCCGAGTCGGCCGCGGAAGGAAGCGGAGTCTCAGCAGCAGCCACCTTTGGAGCAGCAGCCAGAACATCATTAACAAGCGCGCTGCGCAATTCGCCGCGGCGAGACAAATCTACTTTCATAAAATGCTCAACAGCTCTGGCAAAGAGCAACCTCTGGACGCCCAACTCACACAGCATGGCATCAAGAGAGCCGCTGGCACTCTTAACTAGAGCCAATAAAAGCGCCTCGACACCGGCAGGCTGACCCAGATCGAGGCCGATTTTCACAGCCGCTTCCAGGGCGGCATCAACATCTTCGGTAACGGTCGTCGGCTCTCGCCAATAATCGACAAGCCGGCTGCAATACCTGGCCACAATATCTTCCACCAGTGAGCAACCCAGGCTATGGTCGAGAAGGAACTGACGCAGATTCTTTTTGCGGCAGCAAATAATGGCCAGAAACAGATGCTCCTGACCGATGAAATTGCGACCACTGTCGACAGCGCGAACGGCAGCGCCGGCTATAACTGAACGTGCAAGGAAATCAAATTGATTCATTTGCGAGCGCAGCCGGGATGTGAGCTGCAATTGCTGGGCGCGAAGCGAAACCGGCTCACCAACAAGAAGCAATAAATTGAGACGATCTTGATCAACACCGACAGCACTGATTGACTCCGCGCTCAAAGACTGCAGGATAGCTATCAACAAATGGCAGGGGTGCACTTCCGTTTCTTCAAACGAACCGGCCACCGCGGAAGCAGATTTAAAAATCTCCATCTCAGGCAAGAGAATCTGGGGCTCACCGAGTGGTCGTCCCGGGAAGGAACTTGTCCTGGTGATTATGCGCCTCCTCAAAAGGTCGAGTGACAGGCCGCAATCCAGCATTTTTTCGGCAGTCGGCCCCACTTCAGCAAAACTGAGAGCATAGAGAAGCACATCACTGGTGATAACATTGCCACCGATGGAAACAGCCGACTGCACCGCAAAGTGCAAGGCCACCTGAAGCAGCGACGATAGCGGCAAGGTGCTCAGCGCAACAACACGCTCTACCGTGGCTGCTAATGCGTCTCTGCCGAATTTGTTCGGGTTCGACGATTCGGTGCCAAGCGCCTGGAGATAATCAAGCACCGCCTGCGGTGACACATCGGTTTCAACAAATATTTTGCGAATGTCCGGGGCATCCAGTTTCAACAGTCCGTAAAGTACGTCCTCGCTAGCCACTGCCTGTCGACCTTTTTGCAGCGACCTGGTTAGAGCCTGGTAAAAAGCATCCTCAATCAACGGATCTAACTGCAACTCCGAAGCTTCGGAGGGCTCGACCTCCACAGTTTTAACAACAACGTCGCGCACCATGTCTTCTGTCAAACCAAAAGACCACAGAGCATTCCCACACAGGCCGGGAGCGCGAAGCAGACCAAGCAAGAGAAGCGCTGGTGAAACCAGGTTGACACCCATCTTCTTCGTTTCGTCGACAGCAAGTTGCACAGCCGCCGCCACGGCCGGTTCACAAATCATGCCGTAAATGTGCAGACCGGCCGAGCTAATGCGAGCAAATTTAGAAGCGCTTTCAAATGGTTCAAGGTCCCGGTCGACGCTCAGAGCCAGGGCATCCTGCAGGACTTTTTCCTGATCCACACCCAGATGCCACAACAAGACCTGCAACTCCGTGTCCTTCGAGCGCATGATCGCTCCCAACAAATGTTCACTTCCGGCTTTTGCAAAACCTCCTTCACAGGCCAGCTTAAAAGCATCGCTCAGCAAATCGGAAACGCCGGCATCAAGTTGACTCTCGCGCGCAGCAGATACCGGGATCTTGTCACTCTCCGCCACCTTGCGGCGGACAAGCTTGAGACTGAGTCCACATTTATGGAGATATCTGGCAGCCACCGTATCAGGAGCGGCGAGCAAACCCAGCAAAATATGCTTTGCTTCAAAACGCGTGAAGCGGTGCAACGTAAATTCGTGAAAGGCATGTTCCATAACGAGCTGAGCGTCGCTGGAGAGATTGCGCAGATCAAAATCATCTCCCACACGCTCCTGCGGCCGCGACTCAAAGGCATCGGCGGGCAGGTCCAGGGGCGGGTTTTCCCGGGACAGCATGACATTAAATAGCCTCTGATTTAACTCCAGCTCAACCAGATTGCCTTCATAATAAATGGGCATGCGCGCTGTCAAATCAGCTTTCAGCTCCGCCAGATCTTCCACTACCTGGGCCAACCATGCTTTAGCTTCACAGGAGCCGGAAGACAAAATCGCCCAGAGCAAATGCACCGAAGTGACAAGCTCCTGCTTATGCTTGCGTGCTTCTTTACGCGCCGCCTGCATCAATCGGCGACACTGACTGTCGTATTTGAGGGTGGAAAGATCATCAATCTCCAGCTTGCGCACAAGCGAATCCTTAGCCGAACTGCGCAGACTTTCGACGGTCACTCCGTGCTTGCGTAAAAGCTTGCCCGCCCAACCACTATGTTCAAGACAGAGGCCGACGAGAAGGCAGGCAGGGTCGATCTTGCCGCTGGCAAAATTAAAATTGGCCGCCGTCACCCGGGCAAAAAGCAGGGCATAATTGGCAGCTTCGGTGAAGTCCCCTTCGGCCAGGGCAATTTCTGAATTGAGGCTAGCCTGGATACCGGCCGGACTGTCGGATTGGACGCCTTCAAAGGGGGCCGTTACCGAAAACAGCGCCGGAGCCGGATTAACAAGGGCCGACTCTAACTCCGGTGGCTTAAGATTCAAACCACGGTATATGGCAAATACAGTCGGAAAGCTGCCCTCCATGATGGCCTGAAAAATAGCATCGGTCGTAATCTGGTCGGCAAAAGGAGACTGCAAACCACGGCGCAAAAGCACAAATACATCTTTGATCTCAGGGCTGAAGCGCAGGTCGAGATCATGGGTGGGCAACCGGCCAAACATCCGCTCAACGGCAGCCGCAAGGGTCACACGGTCAAGGCCACGAGACGAAAGCTGGGCCGCAGTGGAAGTCCCTTCCTGGGAAAACGCCAGGAGGAAATGCTCAATACCGATTGCGGCATGACCAAAGTCGCGCGCTTCTTGAGTAGCGCGGTCAATTAAGACAACAGCTTCAGGGGCAAATTTTTCCAGCATCTGGCCGGGGTCGCCATACGGTCGCTACATTACTAGCTTAGCAGTTGCAGGACCGCAGCAAAATGAGAAAGCCCGGCGCTCGCTTCAATGTTCACCAGGCTCGTCCGCAATAGATTGATTTAACTTTTTAATTTCAGTCAAAACGAGGTCTGGATTTATACCAACAATCGAAAAGACGCGCAAGACACCGGGATTCTTCCGTCTGATCAGAGTCCAGAGCAGGTGCTCCGAATACACATAAACACTGCCCGAGCGCTGGGCAAGGGGGATGGAATCCCGAAATGCCGCTTGCAAGTCGGAATCCAGCTGCACTCGATAGGCACCGCAGCAGGGGTCCAGATGAGCGGCCAAATGGAAAGATTGAACTGCGGCGAAAACGTCGTTGAAAGTTAGGCCCAGAGATTTGAGTGCCTCCCCGGCCTTACCTCCAGCTTGCAAGAATCCTAGCAGCAGGAACTCACCGCCAAGGCGCCAGGCGGCATACTTCAGGCTCTCGTCCCGGGCAACACTCATCACCGATTCCAGCTCAGGCATATAGTTCTTTTTAAGAGCCCCTGGATATGAGTTCCATTCAAAGGGAGAGTCCTCCACATTCCCCGAAGCACTCGACGAATGCAGATTTAACCGGTCGAACAGAAGCATTAAACGTGGATCGTCGGATTCGCTCAGCGCTCGGAATAAATGTACGGGGGCTACTTGCGCCAAACCTTCAGACTGCGCCAGAGAAAATGAGTATTTAAAGAGCGGACCCAGACAATACTTCAGATAAGAAGGGAAGTCTGCCACATAGCCGAAAAATTCAAGCCCAGCGACCACCTCGGCGGTCCTTTGTCTAGTCACATTGAATCCAGACAACTGAAAACCAATTTGAAAGTGCAGGTCATTGAGCAGCCCCAGCAAAACGAATTTACCATCGAATGGTAAAAACGATAACGGTGAGTATAACTTGGTGGCAGCATCGATGATTCGATGACAACTTGGCCTGAGCAAGTCCAGATTAAATCTATGCTCCAGGGGTTTCTCAAAGGCGGCGTCAAAATTGGTTCGATTAACTTCCAATTCCAACGGTATGCCTTCGTATCGCGCACAAGAGGCAGCGCGCTGCAACTCAAGACCGAAGGCCGACAAATCCGCAATCTGAAGCGCTAACAAATCTCTGGCTGTGGCGTGAGGTGCGGTGACTATCGCCCAGAGAAGCTCTACCGTGGTCACAACATCATGACCGCTCATGCGGCTGAATTTTCTCGCACGACGTATGATACTGCGAGCCATCGGGGTAAAGTGTACCTTGTGCAAATCAGCCTCGACTGCAGCCCTGGCCTGACCATCTCGTTGCCGACGCAGGGAGCGAACCGTAACTCCATACTTCCTCAAAAATTTACCGCCAAGGCCACCTTGTTCAGCTGCAATACCAACCAGCAAGCTTTCGGAATCTAAAGCCCGGTCTTGAGAATTAAAAATGGCCGCCTCCAGACGAGCGAAAAGCACTGCAAAATTAGCGGCGGCACTGAAATCGCCGCAGGCCATGGGCACATCATAGGAGGTAGTTTCTTCCGGCCGCGGTGCCTCCTTCCAACACAACAAATCCTCTTCATACGGCGCAGTTCGAGGAAAAATTTCAGGCGGACCAGAAAGCGCAGGGTAGACCACATGCTGAGAAGCGACGCACGAATCAGGCCGTGGAAGAGGCGATCGAGTGCGAAAAAATATATCTTTTGGTGTCAATAATAAATGGACCACGACCGGAGCACGTGGCAAAAAATCGTAGACCATATGTGCTGCAATCGGCATGCCGGCGGGCCTGGGTATCAGAGAATCCAAACTATCAAGAAAAGCCGTCAGCTCCTGATCCCAGGGCAGTTCCAAATGTTCGGGAAGGGCTGGCTCCGAGCCACAATAGTGCCTGACGCGCTCACGCAAAGACTTGTAGTCGAGGCCGTTCCTTGTCATCAGATCACTGAGGCTGCCGGCCGCCGGGAACGCGGCGAAGGCCAGAAGAAGATGCACAGGCCTGACGGTCCGGTGTCCGAGAAGACGCGCCTCTGCCTTCGCGCGTTCGAGGGCATTCGCTACATTTGGGGCAAATTTTTCCAGCAACTTAAGGCCCGGAACAACTACTTACTCTTATGTAGATTGTTCCACAAAGCCGTCAATATTGCCGCTGTCATCTCATCTGGCTGCTTAATACCCTTCTTGCTGTAGTACTGCCCCAGACGCGAGGCCTTAGTCAGGCCCCAGTTGAGCTTCATCTGCAGGCCCAGCTCAAACTGGTAACTGGACATCTCGTCCAGGCTGATGATTTTCATATCCTCAATTGCTTTAGCAGGCAGGGTATTGAGCAATTCTTTCACCGCATCGTCCTGATTCAAGGGCACATAAAAATCCACCGGGGATTTGGTCGTCAAATCTTTGCGCCAGGTCATGGTCTCAAGGTGGCGGTTTAATAAAAACATACGCGCCGAAGGATGATTCCAGTTGACTTCGCCAACCACCGCCACACCTTCTGCATAGGGCAGCGCCAGATCAAATTTAGGCTCAATTTCAAACTTGCAATCGTGATCGATATAGCCAAATTTATTGCCGACACGCACAGCTGCATTGCCTTCGTGGAAGGGGAAGGCCCGATCAAGCTTGGCTGGAATAACCATATTTCCCTGCCTGTCAATGAAGCCCCATTGCGCGCCGTCTTTGACGGGGCAGACACCTTCGCGGAAAAATCCAACGTCATCAAATTTTGGCTCGACAATCATTTTGCCGTTTTGATCAATGACACCCCATTTGGTGCCAACTCTTACACAAGCCCGCTCATCGGCAAACTTACCGGCCTCATCAAACTTGGCAGGAATATCAAAGTTGGCGTCTTTATCGATGTAGCCCCACTTGTCTTTTAGCTTGGCCGCAGCCAGGTTTTCATGAAAACTGAGCGCCTTCTGAAATTTCGGTTGGATTGCCCAGTTACCCAATCTATCGATATAGCCAAAGAGTTTGTCCTTGCATGCCGGCGCCAGACCTTCGCGGAATTCTTCCACCGAGAGAAACTGCGGACTGATAACATAGCCGCCGCTCCGGTCGATGAAGCCCCAGTTGAGCTGCGTGCAAGCGGGTATCAGGCCCTCGGAGTATGTGCCAAGAGAGGTAAATTCTTCTTTGCCGATTGGTTGACCCTGGATGCCGATTAGCACACTACTGTATGACCCCGGACGGACAGCCGCGGCAACGCCTCCCTGCAAGACATCTACAGCCTCATAATTTAGCTTCTGTACTTTCTTGCCATCGTGATCTATCCACCAGAGAAACAAATGAGTGCTGTTATCAACCTTATTGTGCAGGTCGATATTCTTGAGCAAGTCGGCCTCCGACAGCCCCTGGACCTGATAAGGGTTAGCCGCCGCCGGCAGCAAGGGCGCAAGCGCCACAATGAGAGCCAAACAGAGCAACTTACTTGCCAGAGAAGACTTAAATGACCAAGCCAAGGTTCTAGTTCCTTATCACTGAGACCGGATGACTATAAAGGTTTACCATATAAGGCAATTCAAAAATGAAAAATCAGAGATTAGCCTTGAAATACGCAAAACGCCGCATACAATCAATTCTCTCCCTCGGCCTGGCTCTGTTCAGCCTGGCAGCACCCCTGTTGACAGCCAAGGCGGCAAATCTGGACGATGCCCGCGCCACCCTGGTGCAGGTCATTAAATACAGCAACGAAGGCAAACTGGCGGGCAAACCGGCGCTGGCTATGCTCAGCGGGGTAGCTAAGAGCTGGCAGATCCCCTCCCTCGGGGCCCTGCAACCGCAGCCGGACAAAATTGTGGCCACAGACGACAATCATGCCGTAGGTCGCACGCAATGGCGCGGCAAGGACGGCCAGACAACCGATTATTACTTCTACCTGGTGCGCGCAAAAGATGGCCGCTGGACAGTGGAAGACTGCCGCAGCCTGGCGTCCATTGGCATGGTCTGGGAAGCGCGCAAAAAACTGCGCGCCCACAAAAAACCCAGCGCCGAACAAACCTACCAGCTAAATAATATGGATTTGATTTTGAGCAGCGACGCGCAGCTGAAAGCCTGGTTTGACAAAAACAGAGCCAAGCTGGACGCTCTCAGACTGGCGGCAAAAGCCCTGCCGAAGCCACATGCGAGTGCCATCAAAGCATCGGACAAAAAGTATCCGGCCATCGCAAAATCAATCGAGCTTCTCGGCCTGGACGGCATCTCGATACACGACAGTGGTGAAATGCAAGCAGTCATCGGTGGAGTTGACCGCGACATTGTCGGCTTGCTCTATTCCGACGGCGGCAAGACGCCCTCGATTTCTCCGCGATCCTGGCTCTGGATAGAAGACCTGGGCGGCCACTGGTATTTGTTCAGACACACCTAGCCCTTTGTCAGCGCGAACAATCCATCAAGTGTTGGCTGCTCGATTCAGGGCAGCGATCAGCTGCTATTTTGAGAAAACCCCAGGCACGGCCGACAAAATAATGCCGCTCAGGACGATCACATCGCTGAAATCTTTTCGCCTCACCGTTATTGCGATGGTGAGCCTGGTTCTGGCCATAGCATCGTACGCCGCCTACTGGTACGCCTGGTATCGCATCTCCGCGCTGCCTCCCAAAATCGTCGACTTGCGCAAACCGCCATATCACGGCACACGCTACCTCACATTTTGCGCCGGACTTGCCGGCAACCCGCATGGATTCCCGGGTCACGCCTATGTAGTCTGGAGTAAAACCAATAAAGAGGATCCGCTCCAGGCCGACTCTATTGGCTTTATACCAAAGAAATATAATGACCAGTTCATTTCACCGCTCGTCACGGTCCCGGGCATGCTGCACTACCATGCGGCCCTGTACAACCAGCGCAATCTGGAGTCGCTGACCGTAATAGTCGATCCCGAAACCTTCGACAAAACTATTGCCGAGCGCAACAAGTGGGAAGACACTGACTTCCACGCGCTCACGAGAGACTGCCTCTCCTTCACGACACACATAGCCAGGACCGCCGGACTGAAGGTGCCGACCAATCGCTGTATGTATCCGCAGGATCAAATCCGCGCGCTGAAGTCGCTTAACTAGACAGTCTTGCTATTGCTGAGCAATATGACTGGTTGCTTTTTGCATTACCGCGCGAGCATCGTTTACTCGGCCGGAAGTGCGCAGGAGCTCGGCATAGTTGGATGCCACGTTAACCAGTTGCGGACTGTTGGGACCGCCCTCGGCTTCAAATATTGCAATCGCTCGTTTATAGAGCGGCTCGGCATCGGCATTGCGATTCTGGCTGAAATAGAGGAGAGCGAGGTTATTGCAACAATTTGCCACCGCAGGGCTGTCTTTACCGGCGCTCGTCTCATAGATCCCGAGGGCACGTTTGTAGAGCGGCTCAGCATCGGTGAAGCGCCTCTGGGCGCGATAGAGTTCGGCCAGATTGTTGGCCGAATTGGCCAGGTCCATGCTATTGGGTCCCGAGGTCTTTTCAAAAACATCAAAGGACCATTTGAGCAAAGGTTCGGCCTGAGCTAGCTTGCCTTCGGCATAGTACAAACTGCCAAGATTGTTGCGCACATTGGCAGCGTCGGTACTTTCGGCACCGGAATTCTTTTCGTAAATAGCCTGTGCTTCTTTGTACAGAGCCTCAGCTTCCGGCCAGTGGTGCGACTCAAAATAGAGCTGTCCCAGACTGTTTTCACTTTCAGCAATTTCCTTGCTGCCGGCGTCGAGATTGTCCTCGCGAATAGTCAGAGCCTGCTGCAAGACGCCTTCGGCAGCCTCGAGTTTACCCTGACGCATGTAGGCAAGGCCGAGACCATTCAAGCTTCTCGTCAATGCGATCATCTGCGGCTTCATGTCTTTTTGCTGAATATCCGACGCCTTTTTAAATGCCTGAGCCGCTTCAGCGGCCTTGCCTTCTTTGGCGTAAACCTTGCCGAGATCAATTAATAAATCAGCCTGGTCGGGGGATACGGCTCCATCGCCTTTGGCCTTATCATCGATGGCGAGTTTAAGCTTCGACTCGGCGGCGGCGTAATTGTTGCTGGCCACATCCTTGGCGGCGGCGGACCTGACGCTTGCAACATTGCCGTTCATACTGCAACCGACAAATGCCAGTGCGGCAAAGGAGAAGGCCATCAGTACCGGCAGGCGTTTGCTGCCGATTTTCGCTACATTATTAGACATTGAAAATTCTCCCTAGCGCAAGTTTTTGAACATACCGACACCAAGACCGATGGCGGCACCAACACCGGTGGCTTGCAGAGCACGTCTGTGACCACGACTGCCGGCGGCCCCGAGGCCAAGACCAACAAGCGAACCGGTCGCCACATCACGCACGATAGGGTGGCGCTTGAGTGTATCACTGGAGCGTACCAGGCCAACGCCGGCCCCGGCTCCACCACCAATCAAAGCGCCGCGGACGACTCCATTACCTGTCACCAGGCCAGTGAGTGCGCCGGCTCCAGCTCCTACGCCAGCTCCAATCGAAGCTGCTTTAACCTTAGGATGTCGCTGGAAGAATGTGCGGTTGTCGCGCACATAAACTGTTCGAATCATAGGGCGCTGCGGTTGAAAATTACGCTGCACGCCGCTGTTTACATTCCCGCTGTACCTGCGATTGGCGCTGGGATTGACATAAGTAGTACCGGCATAATGCGGAGTCGTATCAAACTCAGCTTGTCTCGGCATCAGAGGGGCGCTGGGCGCCATCGTATTTACGGACTGTACTTTGCCCATCAAAACAGTGCCTTGCGCAACCGCGGGCAGAGACATTTGAGCACTGGTAACAGCCGCTAAAAAAGTCATTAGTAATGACGAAGATACCCGGCGAAAACTATTCATACTTCCTCCTGTGCACAAGAGTGGAAGTTATCGACTATTAAACACTTGCGCAGACTATGGCTACGACGGGACACAATGAAGCTTAGTTCCCACAAAGTGAAAATCAGAATATTAAGCGTTTACAACAAACGACTAAAGGGTCTTTATATGCCTTTGACTGTGAAGCCACCATCGACGACTATTGTTTCGCCGGTGATATAGCCGCCGGCAGGCATGCACAGAAACGCCGCCGGGCAGCCAATCTCAAAAGGATCGCCCACTCGCTCCATGGGGATCTGATTTTTGGCGCGCTCCACAAAGGACTCATTTGCCAGTAAGTTTGCTGTAAGGGGAGTACGGATAAATCCCGGAGCAATGCAATTGACCCGGATGCCGTCCTTAGCCCATTCAACCGAGAGATTTTTTGTCAGCTGCTTGATTGCCGCCTTGGTCATGCCGTAGATGCTGCCTGTGGGAACGGCCGTCAGTCCGGCGATCGAACCGATGTTGACGATACTGCCCTTGCCTCCGGCTTTTAAATAAGGATGGGCCAGCTGACACATTTCAAAAATCGATGTCAAATTTGTGGACATCAAGGCCTGATACTCCTCGGCACTGTAGTCGAGAGTGGCTTTACGATTATTTGTACCGACATTGTTGATGAGCGAATCCAGACCGCCCATCTTTTCTACGGCATACTTGATGGCCTCTTTACGACCATCGCTGGTGGACATGTCGGCGGCCAGACCAAATGCCGGTAAACCCTCTGCCTGCCAGGCCGATACTTGTTTCTCAACATCTCCGGCATTGCGCGCCACGATGGTAACAGTGGCGCCAAGAGCCAGAAACTCCTCAGCAATGGCCAGGCCTATACCTTTAGTGCCGCCCGTAACCAGCGCTCTATTGCCTTTCAAGGAATATTTCTCGTTCACTTTAAAACCTCTGGCCCGTTACCCGAATGGTGTTTGCTGTAGACTTTCGGAACTTCAGGGTAGTCGCCCCGTCGTACCCGATAGACCGCATTAGTGTACTGGAGTATAGGAATGAATTTGAATAAGCAAAAATTTGGCTGTCTGTTTCTGACCGTCGCATGTAGTATTGGATTGAGCGGCCAGTTATTTGCCCAGGCCCGCGATCACTCGGCCAGCGAATATTTGAACGACCGCGGCCTCGCCAACAAGACACAAACTTTTACTCAAAAAGAAGGCTTCGAACGCAAGCCCAAAGACATCATCAACACTCTCAAAGACAATGAAGTAACCGGTTTCTCAACCATGCTCGACGGCCTGTCTCAAGCTTATGGCCTCGACAAAACATTGAAGGATAACGGACCTTTCACCTTCTTTGCCGTCAGCGACGCCGACTTCAAGAAGTTGCCGCAGGATGACAAAGACACACTCTGGGCCAACAAAAAGAAACTCAAAGAAGTGCTCTCATATCACGTAGTGCCGGGCATCTATTATGAAAAGGCACTGACCAAGATGAATACAGTCAAAACGATGGAAGGTCGCGAGATCACCATCGAGAAGAAAAACGGCAACCTGCTCATAGACGGTGTGCTCTGCAAAACGGCGGACATCCCCTGCACCAACGGTGTAATTTTCATTCTGGAAAAAGTCATCATGCCACCACTGAGCAAATAGCACAGTGTTTCAGCGTTCATTTTAAGCATCCGGAGCCAGGCCAAAAGGCCTGGCTCTTAGGTTACAATTAGGTCCGCACGTTTTTGCCAGTCCCGCAACCCAAGGGAAATCATGTCAACCAATCAAGCTCAGGCGCTGCGAACAGCTTGCTACATCTCTGTAGCAGCTATGCTGATCGGTCTGGCGCTGGCGACAAAGACGCTCATACTGTGCCTGCTGATTGCTCTCATGCTGGCGGCGGCTATGACTCCGGTGGCCGAATACTGGGAGAAGAAAAAAGTCCCTCGCGCGCTCACTGTCACTATCATCTACGCGATTGTGGTTCTCCTGTATGTCTTTCTGGGCACGGCACTGTTGCCGGCCATCAAAGAACAGGGCCGCACCCTGGTGCAGAACATCCCCGGCGACATCGAGAAACTGACAATCTGGTACGACAACATGCTGGCCTTTGCCGGGGACAAAGCGGATCTGGTTAGCTTCTCCCCGGGGGATTCCAAAGAATTCGCCATGAAAGCTTTGAACCGTACCCTCGATATGACGACCGGCATTTTCGGCCTGATCTTAAACGCACTATTCGTACTTTTCTTCGCAGCCTACTTCGTTATCCAGGCCAAGGGCATCTGGAAAGAATTATTCCGCTGGATCCCCCCATCATTTCACCGCCGAGCGACGTCATTGATTGAACCGCTGCAGGATCGCCTGGGCGGATATGTCAGAGGTCAGATTCTGGTGGCAACAGCAGTGGCAGCATTTTTTATGATTGGGCTCAGTCTCTTGCACGTAAACTACGCGCTCACACTCGGTGCTGTAGCCGGTTTGCTCAATATCGTGCCCTATATCGGCTCGTTTGCAGCGGCCCTATTTTCAATACTGGTAGCATTCAATCAAGACCCATGGTTGGGCTTATTTGTAGTCGTACTCTTTGCCGCCGAACAGTGGGTGGAAAGCAACTTCATCGTGCCCATACTCCTGGGCCGACAGGTCGAATTGCATCCGCTGGCGGTATTGATCGCCATGGTTGTTGGCGCTACTCTGGCCGGCATCGCCGGGGCAATCGTAGCCATTCCCATTGTTTCCATCGGCCTTTATCTGGGCGAAGAATTTTACGTTAAGAAGCTGGCCGAAGAGGCAGCAGCACAGGCATCAATTGAAGCCGCCACGGCGGTGGACGGCGCGCAGGCTTAGCCTTCGTAACGCTTGCGACGAAAGACATCGGTTTTGAGACAACTGACTCTGTCGATAAACAAGTAACCATCAAGGTGATCGACTTCGTGCTGAATCAGTCTGGCCTCAAAAGCCGTGGCATTGATCTGGCAGGCGACGCCGTCCATATCGACAAAATCCACGGTGATACTCTCGGCTCTGGTGACATTGCCGGTCAAATCAGGCACGCTGAGGCAGCCTTCACGGGCGGTGGCACTGCCACTGCTGGACTCAATTACAGGATTGATCAAAAAGACACGGCCGTGATTGGCGTTGGGCTTGCGCGCGCGGGTGGCATCAATTAGCACAATGCGCTTTTGAATGCCTAATTGAGGCGCGGCGATACCGGTGCAGCCGGGGCTGGCCTCCAGTGTGTCCTGCAGATCTTGAATTATTTGCTTGAGCTCGTAGTCACCGATATCGACTTCGGCGGAAACTTCCTTCAAGCGCGCATCCGGAAAAACCAGTACCTCTCTGACCGCCATTTTAGAGCTCCATCACTTCGATTTCTTCCGCCGAAATCGTCACGCCAAGCTCGGCGCTGAGAGGAGCGAGCACGCTCTGGACCTTGTGCTCGGTCATTGATTCGGGAGCAGTCGCTTCCAGCAGCATGACAAAAACATCGCCTTTTTCCTGGGTGATCATTTTGGTCTGCACATCAGTGACGTTCAACCCAAGGAGCGCCAGCTCACGGGTAACCCGCGCCACGATGCCTGTACGGTCTGCACCGTACACCCGCACCAGGAAATACCTATCAGCGACCTGTTGTTCGGCCAGGTCTTCGGCATTCAATTCGCGCACTGTAATGGTCAAACCCAGCTCGGATTTTTTGGTTTCCAGTCCGGCCTTGAAGGCAGCAAAACCTTCGCTGGGCAGCGAAACCATGAGGATAATGGCAAACTCATTGCGCAACTTGGTCATACTGCTGTCCATGAGATTGCAGCCATGCTGTCCGAGATATTCGGCCAGCTCGGCCACGATGCCGACCCGATCTTTACCGGTACCGCTAATAACGCAAATTGTGGACATACGAGCCTCGCAAATGAGCAATCAAACGCTGCATTTTAGCAGCTATGTAGCCGCCTGGCGCTGCTCAAGCTCGGTCCAGCGAGTGAAAAGCTTTTCCACTTCCGCCTCAGCTCGGTGCAGCTCGGCCATGCAATCCTGCAATTTTACGTGATTGCTGGCCAGCTTCGGATCTTCCATGCGCTTTTTAACAGCGGCCACAACCGCCTCGGCCTGCTCAATTTTATCGTGCATGCCGAGCAGTTCTTTCTTCTCAGATCCGGTCAGGGGCTTCACGGGAGCAGCGGGCTCGGCCACGGGAGCGGGCGCGGCCTTGATGCGCGCATCGCTCTTGTCTCCCTTGCGTCCTTCTTTTTTCCCACCGGAGCTGCCACGGTTTTGAAAGACCGACTCCCACTGCGGATAGTCGGCAAAATACTCAGTCCCGCCCTTGCCATCAAGGGCCAGGAGTATGGTGGAAATGCTGTCGAGCATGAAGCGGTCGTGGGTGACAAGCACAATGGCGCCGGGGAAATCCTCCAGACTTTCCTCCAGTACCTCCAGCGAAGGTATGTCCAGATCGTTGGTCGGTTCGTCCAGAATCAAAATATCGGCCGGCTGCAGCATCAACCTGGCAATAAGAATGCGCGCCTGCTCGCCGCCCGACAGATAGCTGACCGGCATGCTGAGCTGATCTGGGCGGAAGAGGAAGCGCTTCGACCAGCTGGCCACATGCATCTGTCTGTCGCGGTACACCACGCTATCACCGCTGGGGCAAAGCGCTTGCTTGAGAGTGATGGTTTGATCCAGCTGTTCACGATTCTGGTCGAACCAGACAATCTTCAGACCATCAGCTCTCTTGACCGTGCCTTTGTCCGGTTGCAGCGTATCGGCAATGATTTTCAGCAAAGTGGTTTTGCCACTGCCATTGGTGCCGAGCAGGCCGAGCTTCTGCCCGGGCGTCAGAACGATATCGAGATTGCTGAATAACTTTTTGCCGCCCAGGGTTTTCTCAATCCCTTTGCAAACAACAAGCTCTTTGGTCTTGCGGCCGGAGGCGTTGAAATCAATATTGACGCTGTTGGTCATATTGCTTCTCTGCTTGACATCTTCAAATTCTTCCAGCAATGTCCCGGCGTCACGAATGCGCTTGGTGGACTTGGTCTGCCGAGCCCTTGCCCCGCGCGCCAACCAGGCCAACTCCCGCCGCACTTTACTGGCCAGGGCCTGCTCTTCATTGCTCAGAGCGGCAAGATATTCCTGTCGGGCAGTAAGGAAAACACTATATGGCCCCTTGGCACCGAGGTAGCCATCCTTATATTGAGCATTTAGTTCGATTGTACGGTTTGTGACGTTTTCTAGAAAATTTCGGTCGTGGCTGACGACGACAAAAGCAAACTGCGAGGACTTGAGCAAATCCTCCAGCCAGAGCACACCTTCGAGGTCCAGGTGGTTGGTCGGCTCGTCAAGAAGGAGAAAGTCCGGCTCCTTCACCAGCTCGGCCGCCAGGGCCAGGCGCTTACGCCAACCGCCGGAAAGGCTTGCCACGTCAGCGTCAAAGTCCTCAAAGCCCATGCGGGTAAGAGTGACCTCGACCCGCGAAAGGCGCTCCCCATCTTCTATATCGAGACCATCAAGCGAAGCCGAAACAATCTGGCGCACGGTCATCCCGGCCGGATACTTGTTGTCCTGGCTGACATAGGCCGATCGCAAGAACTTACGCGGGACTACGCTACCCTCGTCGGGCTCAATCAGCCCGGTGAGAATCTTAAGTAAAGTTGATTTACCCGAACCATTGGGCCCGATAAGGCCCAGGCGGTCACGATCGTCGACTGTAAAGCTAATATCTTTGAATAACGGCCGGGCGCTAAAAGACTTGGAAACTGACTGGCAGCTGGTTATAACGGACATATTGGGTTGCCTGATATGAGAACTGGGGTAATACCGCATATGTATTGTGAAGTAGATTAGAAATCCACATCTATTATTTTCCCCCAATATAAGTCATACTTGACTTGAGTCATAAGGACTCCTGTGCCCAAGATCGTCTTATGGCATAGACTTTTTCAATCCGAGATTATATGAACACTAAATTATTTGTTGGAAACCTGTCGTACAACCTTACAGAAGCTAACCTTGAAGAGCTTTTCGCTAAGTCCGGTAAAGTAGTCTCCGTGGCTATCCCGACTGATCGCGATAGCGGTAAAAAGCGTGGCTTTGCCTTCGTAGAAATGGGCACTCAAGCTGAAGCTGAAGCCGCCATTGATAGCCTCAACGGTCAGACCGTCGACGGTCGCCAACTGGTCGTTAATGCTTCCAGACCTAAAACCCGCTCCTACTAATTAGGTCGTAACTACATAAAAGATTGCCGGATCCTCACTTTGTGAAGGTCCGGCTATTTTTTTGTATGGCTATTTAGCAATCAAAAATCGAAGACCTTGAGAAAATCGTCCTTCATACTCACCACCAGCCATCCTTTCTGAGCGGCGATGGGCAGGACTTTTTCGGCGCCACGGTCATAAGAGTATTCGCGCGCGGCATCATCGTGATGGATCAAAATCGATAGCGACGGTCCATTGCGATCACCGGCATAGGTGAGCATCTGCGTATCGCCGTCACTGTTGCCGCAAGCAATCACCGGCCGCTTGCCGATGTGCCGTGAAATAGTGACGGGCTTATTGCCGTTGATATTGAACACCTGCAGCTTAGGCTGCGCCACAATTTCAGACTTACCGGATTGGTCCGAATACTCCAGCTCGAGACTGCTGCCGATCACCTGCGAAGAGTCGATGCCGTATTCGCTGCTTGCGTAGCAGCGCATAAAATCTGCCTGGCCGCCGGAACAGAGATAGATTTTAAAACCATTAGCGCGCAAATAATCAATTAGCTCCAGCATCGGCCGATAATGCAATTTCTTGTAGAGCTGCTTGAAACGCTGATGTTTAGCGCTATCCAACCACTGCATGGCGGGCTCGCGCAGGCTTTCCAGACTGGAATGTCCGGCGGCCTGCGCCATGATTTTCATAGACTCGCTGGTGTGAACATCGAGCAGATCATCATCGCTGCTGTTTAGAAACTTCTGCACCTGCGGATCCGAAGCCCACTCGGGATGCTTGTCCTGCACGGCCCGAGCGCGATCGCGGGTATAGATTACTTCGAAGAAAGCGGGCTTTTCACAGAGGATGGTGCCGTCGTTATCAAAGGTGGCATATCGGTCCTCTAGCGGGACAAAGTTTTTGCTTTTGGGATCGACAACATCTTTGACGAAATTGACGATGCGCTCCTTTGCCCTGCCATCAGCCCAGGACCTGAGCGGATCGCCTTTATGAACGCCACTTTTGTAGCTCTCGACAGCAAGGGGCGAGTGGCCACTTGTAACTGTGCTATCAGCCAGTGCCCCGCGGGTTTGCATGGATAATACAAGACCAAGGGCCAGAGCAAGCGACAGATAGTTTTTCATGGAGAATACCCGGGAAACGAAGCCATAATTTTAGCAGCGGATAGTCAGGAGCCGACCAGACTTATATAGCCTGGATACACCAGGAGACCACGATAATTCCCAGCCCTTGAATATAGAAGTTTGATTTATGCGATCAATAATGTAAGCTGATAGACGACGGTCAGGAGGAAATACAGTGGCTAAGAAAGTCGACGCAGATGCACCGCCCGCATTAATTATTGAGTTCAAGACGCCCCAGGGCGAGGTTTGGGCAACCATCACCGCCGAGGGACGTGAGTTTAAGACTGGTTCCACCGGATTTTACGCTAACGGCAAAATCAAAAACCCGAAGAACGGCATGCCGTATCAGGTTGGCGCCAACATCATTTTGGTAGGCAGCAAAGAGTAGTATCTATTTACAAGTTACCAATATAGCCGGTCGCACATATGCGATCGGCTATATCAGCTTTAAGGCAGGAGTTTGGTGAGTTAAAAGAAATCGAGAGTTACCAGAACCGGCGGTGGTGGTGATGATGGTGGCGCCAGCCATTGCCCCAACCATTTCCCCAGCCGTTGTTGCCCCAGCCGTTGCCATTACCCCAGCCGTTACCCCAACCATTGTTATTGCAACCACCGCGGTTGCCGAAATAGTTGTTGTAACCACCGTAGTTGCCGTAACCGCCATAATTGTTATAGCCGTTTCCAACAAGGCGATCTATAAAGGTGGGGCCACCACGACCGTACCACCCCTGGGCGTTAGCGCTTCCTACAGTCGGGCCAACAAGTGCACAGAGCGCAAGGGCCGTTGCCAAAATGTATTTTTTCATAGTCCTTTCCTCCCGCGAGGGATACGTGTGTCACACGTGGACTCAACTCAGACTTTGATTGAAAGCTCGGTTAAAGTCCGTGCACCAGCAAGCCCGTAGCCAGGCCGGTCGCAGCGCCTACACCGGCTGTGCGAGCGGTCGTGCCATGGAACCTGCCGCCGGCTAGACCGAGGCCTAGGCCGACCATGGTACCGGTGGCGATGTTGTTTACGATGGGATGCCTTTGCATTGTGTAAGACGAACGGAGAAGTCCGGTACCTGCACCGGCCCCCGCGCCTATGACAGCGCCCCTGAGTACGCCACGTCCGGTGAGCAGACCGGTAATGGCACCAGCGGCAGTACCAACACCAGCTCCGATTGTCGCCGATCTCATTTTAGGATGAGTGGAGATGTAATCGTGGAACGTGATGGGCTGCGGCTGATAGACCGGTGGGTGATAGGTTTGCTGGTAATTACTTGCGGTGCGATCATTATATGCGAGGGCACCGGGAACAGCGGGCAAACAGCACAACATCGAGACTATGACTGGAACCGCTTTGCGAATAATAGGATTCATGATTCACACCTTTCTGGGTTCAAAATATTGGTCTAGAGGCAGTGCCCTGTTTGACCACAGACCCATGTTAGATCCAGATGTGTGAGTGTTTTGTGAGGATTGAAAAATTATCTCGTTATCAGACTCGGGACAAAGAACCTGACGGGATGAGCTTCTCTGTAGACGATAAACAACCGCAAAATTTGCTGATCATTGATGCTGAAGTTGCTCGTACCTGTCTATGCGTACGGGCTGTCCCGGGCGGTGCACGATGACGGCATAAAGAATATTGGCCGGGGGATTACGCGAAACGAACTTGAAGGCTATGCCTTGTTTTTGCTCGTCATAATAATCGACGAAACCATTTAGAGACTGACACGGTATTTTTTTGAGATTTTTATAGGCAGCCGCGATTGCAGCCATGCTCGACTTGCAGGAGATACCACCAGCAGTGGCAGGCACGGGAGCGGTGCAATTGATCTGAATCAATTTGCCGGTCTTATCATAGAAGTAGCGCAAATTGGGATTTTGCTTGGGTGGGCGCTCCCGCCACTCGGCATACTCCACATTGATGCCGTCGGACAGAGTGTATTTACCGTCCATATTGCCCGAGATTTTCCGCACCTGCGCCTTAGTCATCCCCAGGGTCATAGTGCCGAGCCCAATCCCGGGGCGGATTGTATGGTCTTCATCGGCGGCGCCTGCGGCAGAGGCCGAGGGTGCAAAAAACACGCAGACTGCAGCAGCCTGCAGGAAAAACAAAGGGAGCGCTCTCTTAACCATGTACTTCAACTGCCTTCTAGAGATTATTGGCCAGAAACAGTATAGAATACCCGCGGCTCTAATGTTTTAGGAGCGCGGCCCCCCGGTATTTGTACCAGCACCAGTCAGGTCGAGAAATGAAAACACAATCCGCATCGGTTTCCAATCGCAAGCTTAATACCTTTATTGCAACCAGCGCGCTCCTTGTCGCCACCGGTGCTATTTGGCTGAGCGGCTCAGATCCGGCGCTGGCCGACGCCGAAGCCAACGTCAAGCGCGACGGGGCAGTCTTCCAGTCTCGCTCCAAAGAGGCTCAGGCCGAGCTCGTAGCCGGCGGTGCAGCGCTCAAAGCCACGGCAAACGGCAAAGTCCTATACACAACGGAGCCGCCGATGGAGCGCCTCAGCCTCGGCAGCGCCTATATCTCCAATAACGGCGAAACAATCGCCTGGTTATTGAGTGAACGCTTCAGCGGGCCATATGACGACCAGGCCATGAAAGCACCGGCTCTGATTTGTTTCAAGAACGGCAAAATCATCAAATCATATTCTCTGGCGGAATTGCTGGTGCGCAAAAATATGATCTCCCGTTCGGCGTCGCACACCCAGTGGATTCCCGAAAAGCACGATACAGGCTGGCGTTTTGCGCCGACGGTGCTTTTTGCAGCCGACGGCGGGCGCTTAGAATTCGAAACGACTAGCATGCGCCACTACGTCTGTGATCCGCGCACAGGCAACATGACTAAGAGCGAAGACACAGAAGTCTGGCGCGATGCCGACGTTATTCTCTACGGCGAATTTACGGTCGAAGGTCGCCAGATAAATCTGAAAAGGCCATTCTTCATGAAGGGCACGATTGCCAATCCGGAAGC
>JAFEAV010000180.1 GCA_018266215.1 Cyanobacteria bacterium SZAS LIN-3
AATAACGGAGTGGCTGGGGGTTTTAATCCCAGGCTGCATTAATTGGGGAGGTATGCAGAAAAAAGGGGATCCGGCAAGGCCGGATCCCCAGTGTAGAAGCTCCTATTGCAATGAAGCTTCTACTGAAACGATGCCGGCAGTGTTAGCCGAGCTGCCAGTAGTTCTTGTCGGAGGGGTACTGGTGGCCGGCTTCGACGGCGGCGGTGAAGGTCAGCTCCAGCGCCAGGTCGCAGATGGCTCGCACCTGGAGCTTGAAGGTGTCGTGCTGGTCGATCTCCACCCGGTGACAGGCGATGTCGGCACCGGCCTGCAGATGCTTGGCGTCGGCGGGCAGCTGCGGCAGCTCGGTGGTGCTTTCGCCTGGGTTGAGGTTCTCGGTGACGCTCTTCTCCAGGCGACGATCGGCGTCCAGGTGACCCTGACGCACGACGTCTTCGGCGCGCTGGACGGTGGCGGTGGCCAGGGTCTGAAGCGCCTGCAGGCGGCCGATCATGGCGTCGTGCTCGATCGTCTTGGCCTCTTCGACGATGACCTTGGCGGTGGCGGCGACGTCCTTCACCTGCTGAACGATCAGGTAGATCAGGGGGTTGCGCCCCAGATCCACGCCGTCCTGGTGTTCGGTCGTCAGGTAATAGATGGCCTGGGCCTGGGATTCCAGGGCCAGCAACTGCGAACGGAGAACGCTCTTGCGGATGAGCTGGAGGTCGATTTTGAGGGTGTCCATGTTGCTTTCCTTTTTAGTCTGGGCGGCGGCAGGTGCCGCAAAGGACCCGGTCGATGGCCAATCCATCGACCAGATGTCGTTTGGCCTGAGGCGCGCAGAGCAGCCGAATTTCTTTCAGCTGGCTGAGAGCGCCCCGTCGGACCTTCTCATCCACGAGGCAGCGCAGGATTGCTCCTGTGCCGCGGAGATTGAGGGTGGGTCCGGAACTTCGCTGCGGAAAAATGGGGAGGAGCATGGTCTGCGAGTTGTACTGGCAGGCCAGGTTGAGGGCGTAGGAGAAAAGGTCGCACACGCGTCGCCGTGTGACTTCATCGGACTTGCCCAGGCCGATGACGATGACGCGCCGTTTCGAGTCCGGCAAGAGAACGTTGAGGTGCTCGCCCACTGCGCCTTTGAAATTGGCTTCGTGGAGCGCCCGGGTGACGACGCCGCCATGATGGGCATCGAAGGCCATGGGCCCCGGTCCCAGGTCGGCGTCGAGCATCTTGGTCAAGATCAGCAGATCGGCATCGTCGAATTCGACCCCGTGCTGATGGCTGGGGTTGATACCGGCGATTACCGTGATGGTCGGTGCGCTGGCGGGAGCAGGGGCGGCAGCCAGACTGCATCCACTGCAACCGGCGCAACCGGCGGGAAGAGATTTTGACATGGTATTACTCCTTAAGAGATTGGTGTTTCCTCTACTTGCGCGGCAGAATCATCATGCCGGCATGAGGATGGTCACAGCTGGAACAAAGGGGACCGGTGATGTCGATGCCCTGGCAGAGGGCCGGGACTTGCTCGGCCTGAACGATCAGGGTCATGCGTTGCAAGACGCGGTCGGACTGGTCTTCGATGATGGACTGCGCCAGACGGCAGCGCGAGACGGCGCCGATCTGACGACCGTTGACGGTGGCACCGGTGAAGTCGGACATGGCGATGACCACGTGCTCATAGAGGCCGCTGACGGCGCTTTCCAGAGCGGTGCCGACGAGGCCGCAGACGCTCTTCTCGGCGCATTCGGCGCGCTTGCCCAGACCGATGAAGAGCACATTCATGCGCTCACCGGCGGGGTTGTCGTCGCTGGCCATCACCACCAGGTGGGTCTGACCGTACTGGCCGTGGAAGGCGCCGATCTCCAGTTTGCCGTCCTTGAGGACTGCAGGGATCCGGGCGGCGGCCAGTTGTGAGCCGTAGGTGCCCAGGCCGGTGTCTTCGAAGGCGGGCAGGACGACGAGGGTGCTGCTGGAGAAAGGAACGTTGGCGGGCTCGGTTTCAGCCGCGGGCGCCGGGGTGCCGAGCAGATGCGCCTTGCTTTCGTGCAAGTGGGCTGCGGAAAAATCGCTGCAGGCGTCGGCCAGAGTGGTCATGTCGACTTCCAGGCGGAAACCGGCGGCACAGAGGTTGTGACGGGGAGAACTGCAATGTGGACAAATCATACGTGTAGCTCCTGTCTGTTTGGTTGATTGTGGTGCGCTCTCAGAGCACAAGAAAATTTCGCTCAGCAACCCTGCGGCCCCTGATTCCTTTGAGGATGATCGGCTTGTCTACCTGAAGTAGATGAGGAAGCGCGGTGGGAGTGGGCGGCTGTGGGAGTTGAGAGGAAAATGCCTTGTGAAAAAAGAAATGTAAGAGCGATAGCAAAACCTAGTGCTTTGGCTGTGTCGGAAGAAATGGCTCTGGATAAATTGTAAAGCCGATGAAATTGGAGCTGGAGGTGCAGTAATCCTAAAGGCTGATTAGCGGCCGGGAATTGCCTTTAGTGTCTCCCGGGGAAATTTTTACCCTGGTGCCCGTGGCCGCCCGCGAACCGCTTCACAACCTCGTTTCGCTAACCGCGTGATCAATACTTGGGATGATTTCTTTCATTTGTCCTTTCTCTCGTCACAATAAAATAACTATAGCAGTTAGTAAAAGCACTGAAAACTTACCTCCCCTGATTAGGCAGCCTGGCCGCTGCGCGTCGAGGAGCGAAA
>JAFEAV010000181.1 GCA_018266215.1 Cyanobacteria bacterium SZAS LIN-3
TGTTGTAGACATTGTCTATTCCTTTTGATGTAAATTGATTGGATTCGACCATCCCAGCTCGATAGCCAGAACAGTCGCGGAGTTTAATTGGTTCTGGAAGAATGAACGGAGTTGGTTAGTTCTGTGTCTCAGCCGCGCTTTCAGTCGCAGCTTCGAAGCTCTCCAGCAAGAATCGCTTGAGAGCCGCTGAGATCTTCGGATGAACGGACAATGCGGCGAGGGTGCGCTCTGCATCGATTGACTCAGTCATATTCATCGTAGGAATTGGAAGTTCCAATTCTGCGGGAAGGGCCGGCGCGGTCTCGTCGCCCTGAAGTTGAGCAGCCTCAACTTCAAACATCTTCTGCTTAGTTTCCGGCAGGTCAGAGAATCCCGGCAGGTCACGCAGAGGCGGAAAAGCCAGCTCTTTGCGTTTTGCTTTCTCCGACGAGTCACCTGTCGGCTGACCCATCCCCATAGCCTGCCGCACCTGCGGAGGCAGAATATCCCTCATGGGATCTGGAAGCTGCGGCATGCCGGGGATATTCATGTGACCGCCACCGAAGCCAACTGCTCCGAAGGCACCACCAAAGGAATGGCCTCTCGGCATACCACCGAATGGGTCGAACCCTGACGGTCCACCCACTCCAAAGGACCCAAATGGATCCGACGGCGCGGTACGACCGCCATCGACACCGAAATTCGGCATACCAAAGGTATCGGCCGAGTCCATCTCCGGCGGCAACGGCGGTGCGGTCATTTCCTTGAACCGGCCAAACTCATTGGCAGGTTCCACATACACATCGCTATGCAGCTCGCGTTTGAAACGGGCCGCGACTTCATGGGCCTTGTCCCAATTCTCTTCCGTCGATTCGCCGGCATTGGGAATCAGCTTGGCCTGCAGCCAGGACTTCGGACCACCCTTGCCGAGGCAGAACATGGTCCGGGTCCGACCACTTCGCAGCATCTGGCCACGCTTCATGATGAGATGGCGCAGTGAGTGCGGCATCTCGATTAGAAATTCAGGTTCTTTCCGATCAGGGGTTGTGTTTGATCTTTTCATCGTGTTTCCTTTTTCTCAGCTGATCTGTATGAAAGACTCAGTGCTTAACTGCCTGGCTCTTTGCCTTCGGCACCGGCCCCGCACTCGGCAGGCCGTTGACGATGCCGCCCGGTTCACCGCCGCTCAGATTCGACGTACCGACAGCAGGACCCACCAGCTGATTCCACATCTGGCGAACCTTCGGGTCACGCAGAGCATCGGCAATCTTGCTCTGGTCATGCGCCAGGTCAGATTCCGCCATTTTCAGAGCGGTCTGCATCGCCAGCTGATACAGCTGCATCGTCTGTTCGGAGTTCAGGTTCTGATTGAGGTTCTGCTCGCAGACGCGATAGAGCACCTCACGCAAGAACACCACCGTGGTCGTGCGCTTGGTCAGTTCGATCACAGCCGTCTGAAACTGGATCTGAGTCTGTGCATCGACCTGCGGATTGGCCAGCTTCACCTGAGCCGTGAGCTGAGCCACGGTCTGGAGCATGGCATCGGGCGACGGTTCGGCGCACATCTGCACGCCCTTGCCATCAGCCCGTGGCAGGATCGAGATTCCTCTCGCGGAGGCATCGGTGGAGATCCAGTAGGGCTGATTGGGCTGGAGCTGATTGACT
>JAFEAV010000182.1 GCA_018266215.1 Cyanobacteria bacterium SZAS LIN-3
CTAACCCTAACCCTAACCCTAACCCTAACCCTAACCCTAACCCTAACCCTAACCCAAAGCGGTCATTTTTCTAGGCTAGGGTTACAACCCTAAACCTAGCTATAACCCTAGCTTCATCCGTTCAGTATCGACACTGGAATTGAACCACTCCTGTAACCCTAAACCTAGCTGCAACCCTAACGCTATCCGGTCGGCATCGATGTTGCATGTCACCGCTTCCATTTTATTTTTTTCCTCTTTGCTTCGTCGTCATTTACCTTCTTGTTTGCTTTACTCCAGTGCGCAAGATATCTGTGCCACTTTGCTCCGCGGCACACCTCCCCCACTCCAACGCGCGACCCCAAACCGCACTGCACCACAATGGGACACTCTGTACCACGCCTTTCTTGCCACTCGGCACCACACTAAAGGACAACATGCATTGTGGGCTTCATTGCGCTATATTGCACCGCCCCACTTGCCTTCACACCTCACATCACCACACCACAACTATACCACACTGCCACACCACGCCATGCTACTCCGATCATTCCACTCCACTCCAGTCCATGCTGACTAATCCATACGCCACCAGACTTCTCCACATTTCACCCTACTGCTCTACTCCGCACCACACCGCACTACACCACACTGTTTCTCATTCCGCCACACCACCCTGCTCCACACTTCTTAACTCCCACTGTGCTACATAGTGCTTCAAGATGCCACGCTACACTTGGTGAACCGCACCACCACACATGCGTCGCCACACCACAATATACCACACCACACTGCCCCATTTCAGCTCAGTCGCGATGGCTTATTGCATCGCATCTCCTTTCATCTTTCCAGCCTTTCCTGCATTCTTTGACTAATGGGCACAGCTGCACGGTTTTGCCTCCGTGTTGTAGCCGTAGCAAAGATTTGATTTTTGCTCCAATGCTGACAAGACCTCCTCGTCACCCACTGCTGGTGTGCAGCTTCTACTCTTGCCCCCACTATGCTCATGTTCCATGCGCCACTGCCCAGCATTTTAACACACCTCCCTCACACTCTGGCTTTTCTGGCTTTGCTCTTATTGCACTCCCTCTTCGGTGTGGCAGCTTTTGCTCAGTCTGAACTCGAGCTTTCTTCTGGATGGCTTGACCTTGGTCCTGCTAACTCATTCAGCTTGGAACCAGAGCTTGATGGCAACCAGTCAGGTATGGTGATCCAAGCCGCAAAATTACCATAAAATGGTATGGTCGGTGTGGGGCCAGGCGGTCCTGCGTGACATGACATAGCATGGTATTGGGCGTCCGGTGTGGTCTTTAAGTTGAACACGAGCAGTAGTGCTTCATAGGCACCACTGACTGTCCAAAACACATTTCTTACTTCAGATGAGTTCAGAAGCGATCTCGAGGCAAGCATTTCTACATCTGGTGGACAAGTCACACCTGCGAGCCTGCTGAAGCACCTTTGCAAGGTTCCTCTTCTCTGAGTTAAAAGGCCTTCGGTGGCCAGATGGTCGACTATGCCTTTGCTAGGTTACCTAAC
>JAFEAV010000183.1 GCA_018266215.1 Cyanobacteria bacterium SZAS LIN-3
GTCCGGCAGGTCCGGGTGGCCCCAGTGGTCCGGCGGGTCCGGCAGGTCCGGGTGGTCCCAGTGGCCCGGCAGGTCCGAGCGGTCCCAAAGGTCCGGGTGGCCCCAGCGGCCCCAGTGGTCCTAAGGGTCCAACGGGTCCAACAGGTCCGGGCGGCCCCAGCGGTCCAGGCGGTCCAACAGGTCCGGGTGGCCCCAGTGGTCCGGGTGGCCCAACAGGTCCGGGCGGTCCCTTCGGCCCTCTAGGTCCAAATGGTCCCGGCGGTCCGGGTGGCCCCGGTGGTCCGGCAGGCAATGGTGGCCCGGCAGGCAATGGTGGTCCGGGCGGCCCTGCCGGTCCGGCAGGCCCGGGCTCCCCAGTCGCCGGCTGAGCGACAGCGAAAAAATCTGCTTAAACTGTATCTTGATTACCTTTCTGATTCGAAAGGCATAAAAGAGACACAGTCTTGGAGGACTTGCCGTGGAAATGGGAATTGGCTTTCTTCTGTTTGCCCTGGGATACCTGCTCATGTCCATCAAGGTCGTCAAAGAATACGAACGCCGCGTTGTATTCACGCTGGGAAAAGCTGATGGAGTGAAAGGTCCCGGCTTGCAGCTTGTTTACCCGATTTTTCAAACCGATCGCAAAATAGATTTGCGCATCATCACAATGGCCATCCCCATGCAGGAAATCATCACCAAGGACAACGTCTCGGTGAAAACTGCGGCGGTCTGTTTTTTCCAGATAATCGATCCGTACAAGGCAGTGACAAAAATCGAGGATCCGTTTACCGCCACCTCTCAAGTGGCGCAGACGACTCTGCGCAGCATCCTGGGCCAGCATGAGCTGGACGAACTGCTGACCGAGCGAGACGCCATCAACGCCAAACTATCCGTCATCATCGATCGTCAGACTGAGAGCTGGGGCATCAAAGTCAACTCGGTGGAAGTAAAAGATGTTGAAATTCCAGAGAGCATGCAACGAGCCATGGCGCGACAGGCCGAAGCGGAAAGAGAAAGACGCGCAAAAATTGTAGCGGCCGAAGGTGAACACCAGGCAGCGGAGAAATTAGCCATGGCGGCCAAACTGATAAACGCGGAGCCGGGCGCCATGCAACTGAGACAGTTGCAGACCATGGTGGAAGTATCAGCGGAAAAAAATTCCACTTTGATTTTTCCCATCCCGATGGAAATCATGTCCTATGTAAAAACCATGACCGAAGCCGCCAGTGAAAATATCAATCGTCTACGCCTGCCGGCGGCCAAAGACAAAGATTCCAGCAACAACAATAACGCTGAAGGCGAAAAAAAAGATAACGGCGGCACGCTTAAACTGAACGACAGCGAAAAGGAAAAAGCCTGAGCGAAATCGGAAGTTTCACCAACGCCACCACTGGCAGTGCGGACTATTTTCCGAAATTTTCAATTTG
>JAFEAV010000184.1 GCA_018266215.1 Cyanobacteria bacterium SZAS LIN-3
CGAGGGCTTTACTTCGATTCTATGTGGGCTTTTTTGTCAAGGAATGCTCAGAAGAACTCGGTTTTCTGGGCATTTTTTGCCTTTTTTGTACTTTTTCTGACCTTTAAGCCGGCGCAAAGCCTACACCTTCAGGTGTAGAGCTTGGCGTCGGAACCGTTTTGGTTCCAAACTCTGGGACTTAGACCGAATGACAGGAGAGCCACCAAGGGGCTTCACTTCGCTTCCATGCGCCGTCAGACAGGGCTGCGGCCTCGGTGATTATTTCGTGCCGGGTTGTAGCAATCTTTTTTACGACCTCATTTTAGGGGGTCATTCAGTAACTCGCACTAACCCGGCGCCCAGCCTCGTCTCATCAAAGGGAGTCTTCTCCAAATACACATGGTAGGCGATTTCTGCCAGCATTCTTGCAATCGCAATGATTGCAATTTTGCGGCCGCGACGCTTACATATCGAGGCGAACTTGCTTCGTAGCGCGGGGCAGCATCTTATTGCCGCCCAGGCGCTTTGAACGAGCATTCGTCTAAGCAAGCCGGGACCGGCCTTTGTAATTCGGCCGTGGTTGTATTTACCGCCGCTTGCGTAGACTCTAGGAACTAATCCTGTGAAAGCTGCCAGCTGCTCTGCTTTTCGGAATCGAGTCACATCTCCGACTTCGGCTACGAAAATCATCGCAGTTAGGACATCGAATCCCGGAATATGCTTAATCCGGTATACGTCAGGGTTTGACTTCGCCAGCTTTCTTATCTTTAAGTCCTGTTCGTGGACTTGTTTTTCAATGAATTCGATTACCTCCAGTGATTCTTCGAGTATTTTTTGTTTCGGGCCAATCAGGTCAACTTGCTTGAGAGCCTCACGGCCAGCCGCTGTGAATGGCATCGAAATGCCTTTATTTTCTTTATCCAGGAGCGCATGAACGCGTAATTTGTATTCACTTTGTGATTTAACGAGCTTGGCTCTCCACCGCACCAGCTCTCGGTAGTCACGTTCTTTTTTCGTCGGTTGGTACGTGGTCGGCAGAAAGCCTTTAGCCAGCAATTCCATCAAAATTTTGCTGTCAATCTTGTCTGTCTTGCAGCGGCTCTGGGCAATCTGTTTGATTGCGTAGACGTTACCCACGTGCACTTTGTACTTGCGGTCCCGCAGCCAATCTACCAGCCACTCGTGGCCTCTGCAGGCCTCGATGGCAACAGTTAACTTGGGATACGGCTCAAAGAAATGTTCAAGCCGGCCAACTTCGTTGGGAATCGGGCCCTGCCAGAGCACTTCACCATCTTGATCGCCTACCGTGATGTACGAGAACCGCTTGGCGTAGTCGATTCCTACAAAAGTA
>JAFEAV010000185.1 GCA_018266215.1 Cyanobacteria bacterium SZAS LIN-3
CGTCGGGGAATCGGCGCACGCCGATTTCTTCAACCTTCTGCGTGGCCAGGACCAAATTGCGCGCCCAGGCATTGAGGCCATAGTACTGATCGGTTCTCATTGGTAAGACTTTCTCTTTGGGTTAGGATTTTGGTTAACGGAGAGGCGGTTTATCGCCCGATGGAAGCGATTACTTGCCCGGAGGCGAAGCATCATCCTTCTTATCCTTTTCGAGACCACTCTGGGCTTTGTCGGAATTATTTACGCCAGCAGGTGGACCAGAAGCGCCACCGGGATCTTTGACGAACCTGCGCTCAAGCACCGGGATGATCAGCGTCACGAAGACCAACACGATGCTGCCATAAACAGGCTGATACCAGTGGGTCTGCAGAAAAGGACCACCCATCGCGAAAACCCAGGCTGTGAAAGCGATACAGGATGTTGACCAGTGAAAAATCTTACTGGTTTGCAGGCCGGGTGGACTCGTCTTCAGATAGCAGACATAGAAAGGTGTGAGTAGAAGCAGTCCGAGAAACACTGCCCAGGAGAGCCAGGCAGGCGTGGTGGCTGCCGACTGAGCAATAACACCGGACATAGCCAGGTACGCTCCAATCACGTCAGCCGGCACGTAGGTCACCAGTTTCTGTAAATATGAATCTGTCGGACTCGAGTTTGGTGGGGCGTCTTGAGGCAGTAGCTTCCAAGACGTGAGTCTCTTGAACCCACCGAAAAGAGCACTAAACATATAGCCTCCTTGTAGTTGTTGTGAGTTAGGTTCGGAGAAACGGCGATGGCGGGATTGCCACCGCACGGGAATACAGGCGCGATAGAACAAGAGACATTCCACTATTCACCTGCATTCCGGTGCGGCCGACGGCCAATTCTGTTGCAAAGATGCGATAGCCAGCACCTCTTGACGCGTAAGGTTCTGTGGCTAACGTTGGGTCCAAGATGCAAACCGCAATCGCACCAATTTACCTATACCGAAATTCAAACCGGCCAGGCCCCGCTCTGCCGACCTAAAACTTACCGGCGTTAAACGGGAAGTAACAAATCCCCGAAACCCAATCACGTTGCCAAGCGCGCCCCAAACCGCCAACTCAAAGACAATCACTTTAATCACCTCAGACCCCTCTCGCAGCTTGCGTTAACGGCACTTCGAAAGACAATTAGGGGGCTCCACCGATAAAGGCGTGAGGGTAATTGCTTTCTTTGGGATTAGCTGGATAATAGAGAGGTTGCTAGTAGTTTGTCCGAGAAAATTGGGAATTGAGTAGAGAACAGGACCCTA
>JAFEAV010000186.1 GCA_018266215.1 Cyanobacteria bacterium SZAS LIN-3
TAACTGAGTCAAGGAAGAGCAGACTCAACATCGTCAGTCCGACGAATTTCTTCCTGCGTAATACTTGTGTCCCTGTCCGAATGGATGAAGGCGACTTCTGCATAATTACGTACTCCTAGGTGGGCACACGAACGAAATAGCACATACCAATAGAGAGCTGCGAAATAGCAGCTCTTGCTAGCGCCGCTTTAACGGCGAACAAATTAACGATCAGGATTCCCGAAAAATCTCCTGCCTATACAGAAACATTTTTCCCGGGAGAAACGTCTAACGAAACGTACTTTTTAGACTTCTCACCGGTGATCAAAATAGCAAATTGGGAAAGTGTTTGTCCACCCGAAAAGGCCCATAAATTGACTATTTAACCTGCTTCCGGCCTATTTAACTACTGCAAAAAAATAGCCGAGGACTTGTCTTCTTTTTGTCCTTTTTCTTGTGCTGTCGCGCAAGACGTACTGACATGCAAAAAACAAATTTATACAGGAGGAAACGTGGGTGAAGAAACAAGAATGACGTCGGATTTTCAAAAAATCCAACGCCATTCTTGAGAATTTAGAGGACCGATTTAGTCGACCCTGTGTTGTCTATCGCCTACTTCAGATTGGCTGAAGCAGTGAGGCGAGGGTGCTTGTACAGCTGATATTGCGAGGCATTCGAAGCACCCAGTTGCGAGACGATGGCAGCTGTCTTGAGCAGATGGCTGGTCACGCGTTTTGCTTCAGGAGCGTTGGAATTGACGAGCAATTTCAGTTGCTTGATCTTGCCGATAGCGTGGGCCATCAAGAATTCGGAATGGAATGCTTGGAGGTCGCCATCGAGTTTGTGGCTGGTTACGTTGCGGTGAGCCAGGCCTTCGGCAGGGTTGACCATTTCGAAGCTGGAAACCAGGTGCGAAGTGATCATTGTGTGTCTGCCTGGAGCCAGAGGCATCTTGGTGTTGCCGATGGTCACAACGACGGAGTCTTTGTGAGTGTCATCGAGGTTGAATACAGCCGTGCCGGTGGGCAGGGCCATAATCAGAGCAACTGCTCTGGCGGCAACGGTAACCTTGCCGAAGGCGGTTTCGATAGTGGTGTCATGGTCAGGAGCGACAACCACATTGCCCTTGCGGAGAACGGCAACCTTGGTGTCGGGTCCGGTCCAGGCACCCATTTCGATTGTCTTCGGTCCGGCGATACCGATGTCGGAGACGCC
>JAFEAV010000018.1 GCA_018266215.1 Cyanobacteria bacterium SZAS LIN-3
AGGTGCACCACCTCTGATGTCACTTCCAGGAGCATCAAAGCTGGTACCAGGAAGTAAACGGTAAAGACCAGAGTGTCCAGTCGCTCGACCAGAGAAAGGCGTGTCGGCGAGTTAAGGGGAAAGATATAGTCGAGGTAGCGGCGCATGCTGCCTTCGGCCCAGCGGCGACGCTGACGGATGAGACCCTTGAGGTTACCGACGGCTTCTTCCCAGACCACCGCTTCCGGTGAAAATCTGATATCCCAATTATTGACCAGCAATCTCATGCTCAAGTCGAGGTCGTCGGTGATGGCTTTGTTATTCCAGCCACCCACGTCGATCAAGGCCTGACGCTTAACCAGCTGGCCGTTGCCTCGCAGCTCCACGGCACCGCCGATGAGGTCACGCGAGACCTGAAAATATGTATCCATAGCGTACTCAGAATCCTGGCAGTGCACCAGGAAACCTTTTTGGTGTTCAAACATACGCTTCTGAGCCTGCACAGCACCGACGGTTTCAGGCTGCAGGTGGGGCAGGGCGGTTTTGAGAAAATCAGGAGCGACGTAAGCGTCGGCATCAAAGACGGTGACAACATCACCCTTGGCCAGAGCCAGTGCTTCGTTCAAAGCAGCCGACTTACCGGGGCAGCAACCGGGTTTGCGATTAATCACACGCAAATTGGGATATTCGTCTTTTAAGCGGTCGAGAATGACCGGCATGCTGTCGGTCGAGCAATCATCAATCACCCAGACCAGGAAGCGGTCGTAATCGAGCTTGAAGAGATTGCGGACGGTGGTCTCAATGACACGGCTCTCGTTTTTAGCCGAAATGAAGATGTCCACATCCGGGTGCCACTCGGCGGCAGCCTGAGCGGCGAGATCGCCGCAGTGCATCAGGCGTCCTTCCCGGCGACGCCTGGTTTGCGCCATATAGAGCCAGACACTGTGAGCGGCCATCATGCTCAGCGCGATAGAGAGAATGATCAGGATTTCCGGGCCGGTGACCAGGTGGTCGATAGCCTTCAGAGCGATCCAGAGCAAAACGATAACGCCGAAAAGTACGATTCGATTTCGCATATGTACTGGGGAACACCTATTTTCAGAACAATTATATTGTCTATAAGAATGACGTTATCCGGACACTACAAGTCAATACCTGAGCAAATGTTTAGAATTGGTCCTACTTACTACTATTATCACTCACCTGCTTGACAGGTGTTGAAAGAAGCGACAGTTCACGTTTTGTTTTGTTGTGATTGATAAATCCGACAATCAAAGTCGGCAGTCCCAGGATAAGCAATGTGGTGGAGACACCGCCGGGCAAATAGTCCGCCGAGACGCCGGTGAGCACGACCGGAATGGTGGAAGCCGCCGACATGGCAGTGTTTTGAGCTCCGAACACCTTACCCCGCAGGTCCGGGGGCACCGCCGCCTGCAAAAGAGATTGGGTAGGCACGGCCACCAGGGAACAGGAAATACCAATAAAGACCGCTATGACCAGGGGCACGATGATGAGCGGGCCGTGGAAGGCCACGCCGGCCATGCCGATGCGGGGGAAAAGGTCATCCTGCAAAAAGCCCAGAGAGCCAAGCAGGCTCATGAAAAGGCCGAGCAAAGTGAAGCCGCGGTAGGCCAGGAGGGTAGGCTGCACCTCGGTAAAGTAATGACTGACTAGAAAATTACCCGCCCCCATGCCGACGCCGGCGGCGGCGACGATGTAGCCGAATTGCACCGGTTCAAGATTCATCACCTGTTGGGTCAGGGCCACGGCGATGATATTGAGGGTGATGACGGTGGAGAAAAGCACGGTGATCTTCAAAATAGCTTTGTAAACCGGCGGATTGTTGACGATATACGCCAGGCCGAAGCGCAACTCCTCCCACCAGGCCTCACTTTTGGCCTTGGAAGGGGTATTGTCGGTCACCTGGGTGACAAAAACCGCCGCCAGGATGAAAGCCGCACCGACGGCAAACGGGGCCTTACCAATACCGGTGCGCGAGATGATGGGCTCGCCGATGGCGAAGCCAAAGCCCAGGGCAATCATCATGGTGGTAAAAAAGAGCGAATTGGCCGCATAGAGATTTTCTTTGCGCACCACCCGGGGAATGGCCGAAGACTCAGCCGGGGCAAAGAACTGGGAGCCCACCGAAATCAAAAAGGCAAGAGAAAATGCTGCGGTCGGCGAAGCTTTGACGTAGGGAGTGGCCACCAGACAGACGCCCAGGGCCCTGACCATGTTGGAGACTACCATGACGGCACGGTTGCTCCAGCGGTCGACATAGACACCGGCAATGGGGCTGAAAACTATGCCCGGTATGGTGAAAGCGACATAGAGCCAGCTGGTCAGCTCGGCGGCGGCAACGTGGAAGCCGCCGATTTTGACGTTGGGATTGGCCGTCAGGACGGCGACAAAGAGTACGAAGACTACCCGGTCACCAAACTGCGAAAAAATCTGGGCCAGCCATAAGCTCATAAACTGCCGGTTTTTGAACAGCGATTTAAAGCCGCCCGGACCGGACTGAGTTAACTCGAGCTCTGGCGCTTGAGAGGACACTTAATAGAGACACCCCGAAAAGACGTGGCCTGAACCGGCCACTATCATATTAACCGTCTTCCTCGGAACTTTCCTCACCAAAACCGCCCTTGACGACGCCTCGCTTGGAGGCACGATAGAAATCGACTATTTCCTTGAGCTCCGGTAGAGGCGGCAACTCCGCTTCGATTCTGGCCAGGGCATTGGCATAGTTGAGGCCGGATCGATAAATGAGCTTGTAAGCCGATTTGATGGCCGAGCGAGTCTCGGCGCTGAATTTTTGTCTGCGCATGCCGACGGCGTTGACGCCGACCACCCGGGCCGGACGATCATCGCATATGGAAAAGGGCGGCAGATCGGCTCTGGTGCCGGTTATACCGCTGATCATTACCATGCGACCCACTTTCACATGCTGGTGAAATACCACCAGGCCGCCACCGACAACATAGTCGCCGACTACGCAATGACCGCCAAAAGTAGCACCGTTAGCCAGGATTACACCTTTGCCGATAGTACAGTCGTGGGCAATGTGGGAGTAGTTCATAAAGAAACAATCGTCACCAACAGTGGTGAACCTGTCACCGGTGCCGCGGTGCACGGTGGCATACTCACGCAGGGTGACCCGGTTGCCCAGAATGACGCCGGTGGGCTCACCTTTGTAGCTCAGGTCCTGCGGTTCGAGACCGACAGAAGCCCCGGCAAAAAGGCGGCAATCTTCACCAATGGTGGTGTGCCCGTCAATGACGGCATGGGCACCAACCCTGGTGCCGGCACCGATTTTGACATTGGGGCCGATTACGGCATAAGGGCCGATCTGGGCCGTTTCGTGGATAACCGCGCCATCGGCGATGATGGCGGTGGGATGAATACTCGTAGTTAGTGTCATTGGGTCCTGCCTTAAAGTCTTTTACGGTTTGACCATGGCGAAGGTAATTTCACCTTCGCAGGCAATTTTGTCGTTGACTTTGGCCATACAGCGCATTTTGCCGATAGGCCCCTTCATCTTCAACAGCTCGACTTCCATATCGAGTCTGTCGCCCGGCACAACCATGGAGCGAAATTTGAGACCGTCAATACCGGTAAAAACACCGAGATTGCCTTTGAATTCATCCTTGGCCAGAAGCGCGATACAGCCGAGCTGGGCCATGGCTTCCACCATCAAGACTCCGGGCATCAAAGGCTTGCCGGGGAAATGGCCTTCAAAAAACTGCTCATTGGCGGTGAGATTTTTATAGCCTTTAGCACTCTTGCCCGGCTCGATTTCCGTGACCCGGTCGACCAACAAAAAAGGATAGCGGTGCGGTATCAACTCTTTAATCTGCTGAATGTCGAGTCCCTGTGTTGCTGTTGCGGTCATTGAAAACGATCCTCAAAAATGACTATAAAGTGCACAGTACGGGGCAGAAAGCCCCGAATTGCCATGCAAAAGTATAACCGTACATGAGCAAATATTTCGTCGAACCGGCCAGTTAACAGCGCTTAATACAAAGGCGGCCGGTCTTTATAACCATATACAGTATGGATTATCCATAGCCCTTCGGGGTAACTGAGAGGACAAGTCCAACATGGAATCTGTGCAACATTTTTCGCGTCTCACCACCCTGGTGCAGGATCTCAAGGCAAAAGACACGGATCCCGCCGTCGTCGGCCCGGTGGAAGTCGACCGCAAGAAAATTGAATCGGCCGTCAGGCTGATACTCGAGGCCATCGGTGAGGATCCCGATCGTGAGGGCTTGCTGGAGACACCTGACAGGGTTGCCCGTATGTGGACAGAGCTGGCCGCCGGCCAGGTGGCCGATCCGGCCGACCAGATTTCCTGCGAGTTTTTTGAAAGCAGCGCCGGCGTGGTACTTGTCAAAGACATTGGCTTTTCAAGCACCTGCGAACATCATCTATTGCCCTTTGTCGGCCAGGCTCACATCGCCTATCTGCCCCGGGAAGGTCGCATCACCGGACTGTCGAAACTGGCCCGGGTGGTGGACATAGCCGCCGCTCGCCTGCAGGTGCAGGAGAGACTGACTGCTCAGATATCCCAGGCCCTCGTGGACAAGCTCGATCCGCTCGGAGTGATAGTCATGGTGCAGGCCGAACACACCTGCATGACCGTGCGCGGCATCAAGAAGCCGGGCAGCAGCACCGTCACTATAGACAGCCGCGGTTGCTATAAGGAAGACGCCGCTTTACGAGCAGAGATTTTAAATCTTCTCAGCCGCCACTGAGGCATTTGTCAGGTCTTTTCCCTGCGACTATGCGCTAAACTAAGTCCTTGTAGACGCTGGTCAACAGCCTTGGGGAGGTCGGTAGGTGCGCGATAGTGGTTTTGCGTCAGGTTTGGGTGAAACCTCAAGTCAAAACCTCCTCGTCAATCGTCGTCGCTTTCTACTGGGCCTGACATCAGTACTTTCACTCAGTCCCCTGGCACTCGGCCCACTGGCGAAGGAAGCTTCAGCCCAGGCTAATTTCGAGCCGTTTTCCTTTGCCTTCATCAGTGATGTGCATCTTTCGACCGGCCAGGCCGACACAACCGTCCTCTTGCAGGAAAGCCAGCTTTTCCTCCAGGACGTAGTCAAGCAGCTCAACCAGCACAAGCTGGATTTCATTGTCTTTGGCGGCGACCAGGTGGAAGGTCCGGGCAAGGACGACAGCTTTTGGAATCTATTTATAGATGTCTGCCAGAACTTGAACGCTCCCTGGTTTTTCGTCCTCGGTGAAGCCGATGTCTCCGGCCGCCGCGCCGTGGACAAAATGGATGCCTACGGCCCCGACTTCAAAGGTCGCAATCTCACCAGCGGCAAACCATACTGGTCAACTGATCCGGTACCAAACGTTCATCTGATCGGGCTGGACACATCAAGACCCAATACCACCACCGGTGACCTCTCATCCGAGCAACTGGCCTGGCTAAAAAGTGATCTCGAAGCCAACAAGGGCAAATTCACCCTGGCCGTCAGTCACCACCCGCTTCTGGCACCGCCGCCCTACGACGCCGGCCCGCCCTGGGACGACTATACGGTTTTGCAGGGCGCTTCGGCCCGCGAAATATTCGCCGTCTCACGCGATGTGCGCCTCTGTGTCTCCGGACATGTCCCCGTCAACAAAGTGCAGCAGGAAGGCGGCATCTGGTACGTCTCCGCCGCAACCCTGTCGATGTATCCCTGCCAGTTCAAAATTTTCACTGTATCGCCTCAATCGGTCCAGGTTGAGACCTATTCGGTCTCGTACGAAGCCCTGGTGAAGAAAGCGCGGAAGATTCTGGAAAGCAGTCGCCTGGCCTTCCAGTACTCGAGCAGCAAGCCCCAGAGCTTTATCCGCATAGCCGACGGCGAAGATCTGGATAGAAACGCGCTCCTGCCCCTGGTATCAGGCGCGGTATCGCAAAAGACCGCCAAGAAAAAACGCGAGAAAGCGCCTAAAGAAGGCAAAGAACCAAAAGAAGCGAAGCATTCGAAAGATCAGAAAAATTCGAAAGATTCAAAAGATGCCACAGATGCAAAAGATGCAAAAGATGCAAAAGATGCAAAAGATTCAAAAGACTCTGAAGATCTAAAAAGCTCAAAGGCCGCTGAAGAGGACAAAGCCAAAACCAGTACACCGCAGGTGCAAACACCGGCCAAAACATCCGACGGCGACCTGAGCAAAAAAGACGAAGCAAAAACTGCAGCCCCGGCCCAGACGCCGGCACCTAAGCCTTTGCCGGCACCAAGCCCGCCGGTAGCCCCAAAAATCACTCCGCCAGCGGCGCCCAAAATAGCGCCGCCGACCATTGCACCAGCACCAACACCGGCACCCAATCCCGCGACAACCACTCCAACACCGATTAAGTAGCACGAGAAAAATGGAAAAGAAAGATCAACTTCTCTCTGAACAAGGCGCCTGCCCCATGGGCAACCATGAAAAGTCCACGGTTGAACCAGAGGCCGCCGAAGGCGGTTGTCCGATGGCATACGGTGGTATCACCAGCGGTGGTCACACTTCTTTGACCTACAACAGCTATCTCAAAGTCGAAGATCTGAAAAGTTTGCAGATATGCCAGTCGGAACCGGCCCACCACGACGAGCCGCTCTTTATCATCATCCACCAGACCTACGAGCTCTGGTTCAAGCTGATCATCCATGAGCTTGATCTTGTAGTGGAGTTGATGAAAGAAAATCGTGTGCGCAAAGCGACTCACTTTATGAAGCGGGTCTCCGCCATCATGAAAGTGCTGGTTGCCCAGATTCACATCCTTGAAACAATGGCCCCGCGCGACTTCCTCGGCTTCCGCCACAAACTGAATCCGGCCTCGGGCTTCCAGTCATCGCAATTTCGCGAAATTGAATTTATGGCCGGCCTGAAAGATGCGCGCATGCTCATCCACTTCCAGTCGGATGAAGAGGCCTATGCATCTCTCACGCGCCGCTTCAACAACGAAACACTGGGCGATGTCTTTTACGACCTCTTGCGCCGCCACGGCTTTAAATTGCCCGCGACCAAGCCCTCGGACGACGAAGAGACAGCCAGGAAGCTGGAAAGCCAACGCATCCGCGAACTCTGTCGCATGTACGAAGACGAGACTTTGACCGATCTGCATGACCTGGCCGAGAGCTTTGTCGACCTCGATGAATTGATTTCACTCTGGCGCACCCACCATGTCACCGTAGTCGAGCGCATAATCGGCTTCAAGCGCGGCACCGGCGGCAGTGAGGGCGTGGCCTATCTGCGCAGCACCGTCAATAAGCGCTGCTTCCCAGAACTATGGAACCTGCGTACAGCGCTCGTTTAGGACTGAAAACAATGACCACCATGGACAAAATAGATCACATAGCGATCCCGGTGACGAGCGACAATCTCGACGGCACGGTCGAGTTTTATCTGAAGAATTTCAAATGCTCCACCATCTACCGCGACAATACCTGGGCCTTCCTGCGCTTCGGCAACATCAAGCTGGCCTTTGTGGTACCCGAGCAGCATCCGCCGCACATTGCCTTTGTCTCACCCAGAGCGGAGGAATTTGGTGAGCTGAAACTTCATCGAGACGGGACACGCTCCATCTATATCGACGACCCGTCCAAAAACAAAATTGAAATAATGGCACCCTACGACGATAAGTCGGCCTCAGACGGAAACCAGGAATAAATCGTGCAAAACTCCGCCTCAAGCAAAGAACATCCGACAGACAAGCTCTATGATGTCGTCATCATCGGCGCCGGTCTGGCCGGACTGAATTGCGCACTCACCCTGCAGGAAAGGGGCTTCAGTGCCCTGCTTCTGGAAGCGCAGGATGACATCGGCGGCCGGGTGCGCACGGACAACGTGGACGGATTTTTGCTCGACCGGGGCTTCCAGGTATTTCTCACCGCCTATCCTGAAGCCGCTCGCCGACTCGATTACAGAAAGCTTGATCTGCAAGCCTTTCTCAGCGGCGCCCTGATTCACACAAACGGACGGTTCATTCGACTGACCGATCCCTTTAGAGAGCCCCTGGCCTTTGTGCCGATGCTGGCCAGCGATATAGCGCCCCTGACCGATAAGGTGAAAGTCGCCTTCCTGCGTCAGAGACTGATGAGCACAACGCTGCCGCAGGTCTTCAAAGAAAAGGACCGACCGATTGAAGAAAAACTGACCGCCGACTGCGGCTTCTCGCAGACGATAGTGGAGCGATTTTTCCGCCCCTTCTTTGGTGGCATCACCCTGGACAAGACCCTGTCCGGCTCCAGTCGCATGTTTGAATTTGTCTACAAAATGATGGCCGAGGGCTCGGTTGTCGTGCCGCGCAAAGGTATGGGAGCAATCACCAGACAAATGGCCGAGGGCATTGCCCCCGGCGATATCAGGCTGGAAACCCGGGTCAAAGCCATAGACCGCAAAAACTGTCAGGTCGAGCTGGAATCGGGCGAAATCATAAAAACCCGTGCCATTGTGGTGGCCACCGAGGGCCCGGAAGCGCACCGCCTCGTCCCCGAGATCGAGAAGCCGGCATCACGCCATGCCACCTGCCTTTATTTCTCCGCCCCCAAGGCTCCGCTCGATGAGGCCATTCTGGTCCTCAACGGTGATGGCGACGGACCGGTCAACAATCTGGCGGTCATGTCCAATGTATCCAGTGAATATGCTCCGGCCGGTCAGAGTCTGATTTCACTGACTGTGCTGGGAGAAACAGGCCCTATCGACGACCAGCGCCTGAGCGAATCGGTCCTGAAACAGATGCACAACTGGTTTGGCGATCAGGTCAATGACTGGAAACTCCTCAAAATCTATCGCATCCACCATGCCCAGCCGGATCAAACGCCGCCCTGGCTGGCCGAGCCCAGCCGCAGCGTCAGGCTGAACAGTGGGAAAGACAACAATATCTACGTTTGCGGCGATCATCGCGAAAATGCCTCAATCAACGGCGCACTGGCCTCAGGTCGAAAAGCGGCTCTTGCCATCTGCGAAGATTTGAAGGTAGCGATGGCTTGATACTTCTATTAGAATCTTCTTTGATATTATTGATTTCTATACCTACGACCTCCAATAGAAAGAAGCACCACCTGACAAGATGACTTTCGAAGATCCGACTATCAAGAAGAAAGTATGTCCTGTCTGCAAGCGCGAGTTCCCCGCCACTCAAGCAGTATGTCCGACCGACAAGAGCATGCTCATGTATGTTCAAAAGGACGAACTGATCGGCACCGTGCTGAACGATCGCTACCGCGTCCTGGTCGAAGTCGGCCGGGGCGGGATGAGTATCGTGTACAAAGGTGTGCACGAAATGATGGACCGCACCGTGGCCATCAAGATGCTGCAATCCCAGCACGTCACTGACCAACTGAGCATCAAGCGCTTCCAGCAGGAAGCCCAGGCCGCCTCGCACCTGCAACATCCCAATATCATTACGGTCTACGACTGCGGCGTGGTCGCCACCGGTCAACCTTATATAGTGATGGACTTTCTCGAAGGCGAAAGTCTCACCGACATCATCAAATCCGGTAATCACCTGCCTTACCAGCGGGTGGTTCCAATTTTCATTCAGGCCTGCGAGGCCCTGGAACACGCCCACCAGAAAGGTGTTATCCACCGCGACCTCAAGTCCAGCAACATCATGCTGGTGGAAGTGGAAGGCAAAAAAGATTTCGTCAAAGTGGTGGACTTCGGTATCGCCAAATTGACCAATGCCTCGGGTAAGGTGGCACAGAACCTCACCCAGACCGGCGAAATTTTCGGCAGTCCTATTTATATGAGCCCCGAGCAGTGCCTGGGCCAGAACCTGGACTCGCGCTCCGATATTTATTCGATGGGCGCCATGATGTATGAAGCCCTGAGTGGTTTGCCGCCGCTTATGGGTGACACTATATATGCCACCATGAAAATGCACGTCTCACAGATGCCCGAGCCGTTCTCCAAGGCACGCGCTGATCTGAAGATACCGGAAGCAGTCGAGCGCATCGCCTTCAAAGCCCTGGCGAAGAAGCCGGAACAGCGCTTCCAGACGATGCAGGAATTTCGCGACGCTCTGGACTCGGCCATGCGCCAGCAGTATGAAACCGGCAGTGTGCCGTCTCTGATCAGCGCACCACCGATGATGGGTTATTCCACGACTTCCCAGGCTCCTCTTCGTCACGACGACCTGGAAGATCTCGATCTATCCGGCGGACTCTTCGGCAACGATCCGCCGCCGGTACAGCGCACAACTATGAGCCGCGACCGCGACACCGCTTCCAGTCCTTATATATCGGGCAGCGAAGGTCAGAGGCGCACAGCCAATTTGAGCCCCTCGCAGCGCGGAGTCAGACCCCCGGCCTCGCCGCCCGAGAGCAGTCGCAAAACCGGCGTGCGCAAACCGGTGGCCGACCGCAAACCCAAAAATGAGTTTCCTCCCGTCCTGGACAAACTCAAGGCCATCCTCACGCCCAAGGTCCTGATCGTCTCGGCCATGGCGGTAATCATTCCCGCGGCCCTGACCGGACTGGTCATGTATTTCAACAGCCTGGGCAACGAGAACCCCTTCGCCCTGGAAAAGAAATTTGTCGGCGTAATCTATTACTTCAACCCGGGCTCGGTTGATTCACGCACCGGCACACAATCGCCTGGTTTCATCTTCATGAGGACATCCCCGCCCAATCCTCACATGCTGACTGTTAACTTGAATGAAGTGAATATCAACGATTACAGCACCCGGGAAAACAATAAGGACCTTTCCATCGGCAATCGCTGGACCGTGCGCGGCGACCGCGGCCCCAAAGACTCGCTCATCATGCGCAACGGCGAGCACATGGACGACAGCGACGGCCAGATAACCCCGGCCCGCGAACTGCTGGAAAAGTTTTTGCTGACCATCGCCGACCACGAAGGCAGCCGCCTCAAAGTGGCCTACGAAACGTTAATGAGTTCAAACTGGAAAAAGCCCGGTTCGGCGGACAAATTCAAGGATAAGTTTGCCAAGGAACCGCAGTTCCGGCCTGACTTTGGACCGGCTACGATGATCCCCAGTTGTATGAAGGTGGTTGAACTATCCAGCGGAAAAATGACAATTCTTCTGGACGGAACGTTACTTTTCCAGGATAGTCAGTATTACAGCGTCGGTTTGGTTTTTGAAAACGGATTCTGGAAAATAGACACTTTTGAGCCGGTTTCTTCCGATGTTTGGAACAAACCAATCAAATAATCGCTCTTGGCAATCAAGTTATCGAGTGAATTTATTTATGCAGGATGCCGGGGCAATACTATAATGAGTCCGAGAGTTCAGGTATGGTCGGTGTGTTAGAAGCAAGGAGTGTGAGATGGATATGGATAATTTTGCCCCGATGGGCATCGTCTTCGCCGGAATTATCATAATGCCGGTGTTGATCATCAAGTTGGCCAAGCTGATGAAGACCGTTAAGGAAAAGAAGGCAGCAGCCGCAGCCTCTGGCGAAAAGCAAGCATAAGAACTCTTCTGCAAATTAAAACGCGGTCCCCGGGCAGTCGGGGACCGTTTTTTTTGCTTACATCCCGAATGCCCTGTCTCCCATGACAATCTGGTGAAAGTCAAAAAAAGCCCTGCCCGATGTCTTGCATGGGCAGGGCTTTTAATATGCTCCCGAGGCTGGATTCGAACCAGCGACCAAGTGATTAACAGTCACCTGCGCTACCGCTGCGCTACTCGGGAATAGGCAACACGGATCGGGAGTATTCCTCCCGCTCAGCAAAACAATACTAGCATGCCCCCAGGGTTGTTGATCCCTGGTTTGCGGCCAAGGACATAGAGTGCATTATTATCAGCATTTAATAATGGCTGGAAAGGCTCCATTTTGTATACTGTGAGGCTTGGCGAGCATTGCAACAAAGTGCAAAGCTTGGGAGCCTTCTCTCTGAGTGCCTTCTATTTCTACTGTTTTGAGGACCCCGGCAATGGGACTTTTTGGTACGGAAAAGCATGCTGGTCTGACCAGCCAGGCCAAAGCAATGGTTGAGGCTTATTTTTCCAGACGCAATCTTGACCCCCATCAGCATGAATTAAAAGACGCCGCAGGCATGGGCTGGTGGCTGGTTGAAGGCAGCGCAAAGATCTACATCTACCTCCTGGACAATTACCAGGGTGCCACCCTGCGCATTACTTCCCCGATAGTGCAAGTGCCCGAGAAAAATCTCGAAGCCTTTTACAGACACCTCCTGGACATTAACGGCACACTGAGCAGCTGTGCCCTTTCCACGCATGAAAACCTGGTGCTGGTGGTGGCGCAGAGACCGACTTTTGGTCTGGTGCAGGAAGAACTCGACGATCTCGTCTGGCACGTGGCCTATGTCGCCGATCAACTGGACAACAAACTGGCGGATCAATTCGGTTGCCGCATGTATTCTGGCTAGCCGGTGTCACACGCCCTACTAGACGACACGGACATTGAATACGTTTGCGCTCTCGTGGAAGAGGCCGGCCGACTGGCTGTTGCCATGCGCGAAGGCGTGGAGATAAATCTTAAAAGCGGTCCCGACGACAAAGTGACCGCCGCCGATATCGCCCTGTCCAAACTAATAAGCAGCGGGCTTGCCGAACGATTCGACGAAGATTGCGTCGTCTCGGAAGAGGACAGCGAGCATTTATTTGACGACGCGAAAAAACGTTTCTGGATAATCGATCCTATCGACGGCACGCAAAATTACATTCTCGGCGACGGGCAGTACTGCGTCATGGTCGGCTTGATCAAAGACAACCAGCCCGGCTTCGGCTGGGTTTACGCTCCGGCCGCCGGCAAAACATATTTTGGCGGCCCGGGGTACGGGGCCTACTGGAAAGAACCCGGCGCTGATGCCGATGGCTTTAAAGCGCATCGCTTCCAGGAGCCTGCACCCATGGATCCCGCTGGCGATGCCCGCTTGCTCATGGGTTCAAGGGATAAGAAAGCCCACCCCTGGGTCCATGATATGCCAAATGTCTCCCTCGTCAAAACCGGCAGCATCGGCCTCAAGGTCGGACGCATACTGGATGGCCAGGCCGATGTATTTGCACATTTATCGCGCAAACTTAAAATATGGGATACGGCCGGACCCGCGGCAATCGCCCTGGGAGCCGGTCTGGAAGTAGGCACTATGGAAAGCGGCGGACTGGCCTTCCCGCTGCCGCAAGTCCTGCACGATACAACCGTCGTTATGGGTCGCCGCGGAGCCCTGAGCTGGTGCCATAATCATCTCGGTCCTGAGTTTTTGAAGCAGCAAGTAAGTATGTAAGGGAGATCCGCTTGGACGGCAAAAGCACACGCACGAACACGCAAAATTCAGTATCCGGTCAAAAAGCTCACGAAAGGCCCGGCAAACTTATTGTCGATGCCGCCGAACTCGATCATGTACTACAGCAGATCGATGAGAGCAAAGAGTTTGGTCTGGACCTGGAGTTCATCCCCGAGCGCACCTACTATCCGATCATCTGCCTGGTGCAGATTAATGTGCAGGACAAGGTCTATCTGGTCGATCCGATCAAATTGCAGGACCTGAATCTGCTCTGGCAACGCGTAGCCGATCCCAGCATCGTCAAAGTTGTGCACGCCGCAAGCCAGGACCTGACCATTATTTTCCAGCGGTCAAATCTTATCCCCAAAAATATCTTCGACACCCAAATTGCTGCCGGCTTCCTGGGACTCGGGCACCCGGCCGGTTACGGCAAACTGCTGGCCAGCCTCTTTGACATTACCCTGTCCAAAACCGAATCATTTACCGACTGGCAGGCACGCCCCCTGAGCCAGTCGCAAATCGACTACGCCATAGACGACGCCCTGCATTTGCTGCCCCTCTATCACCGCATTAAGGATCAGCTTGTCGAGCGCAACCGCCTGGAGTGGGTGATTGAAGAGTGCCGCCTTTATGAGCAGCCCTCCTATTACATCAAAGAATCGGGGCGCGAATTTTTGCGAGTCAAGGGCGCTCAGGGTCTGCATCGCCGCAAACTGGCAGTGCTCCAGGCACTGTGCCTCTGGCGCGATCAGGAAGCGAAACGCAAGGACAAACCGGCGCGATCGGTCCTCAGCGACAACATCATGCTGGAGCTGGCACGCAAGCCACCAGAGCATTTGAGCGACATTCAGCGCATCCGCGGAGTGCGCCCGGACCAACTGCAGGGATGGGGCAAACATATCATCAGGGTAGTGGAGGAAACCAGGTCCATGCCCGAAACCGAGCTGCCGCAGTGGCCATCCGGCAGGGCGCCGTCAAAGAGCGATGTGCTCATCGCCGACGTTCTTTATATGGTATTGAAGCTGGGATCACAGGATCTGGCGATCGCTCCGGAATTGATATCCACCCGGGAAGAATTGCAAAGTTTTGTCCGACTGGGTAAAGCCAAGCTGGGCTCTGCATCTTCCGAAAAAGAAGGGGACGAATCGGATCATCCGCTCATGAACGGTTGGCGTTTTGAGCTGGTGGGAAGCCAATTGCTAAAGATTCTTGATGGCTCGCAAATTTCTCTGACAATCGCTCCAAACTCCGAAACCCCGGTCCGACTGTCCGTCGAGAAAGATTAGAAAACGCCAAGTACTTTGCAATCGTCTTGTACAGCGGATTTAGCCGCAGAATGTACTAGAATATGAGGTGAATTTAAATTGCACTTCTTGCAGGTAAGGTTATGACATCCGTTAAAGATCCCAATTCAGAAGCCAGTTTTGCCGAAACAGCCATGACCCTGGCCGGGAAAACTGCAGAAGAAGCCTCGCGCACCGGGGCCGTCGATCGCGCCGATGACCAGGTGGAGTCCCTTTTCGCAGAACAGTACAAAACTTCTAACAGCCCGGTACACAAGGCTGTCTGGGACGCCAAGGTACCGCTCGAACTTTTCGCCACTCCGGCGGCAACGGCTGAATCACTGACGATGCCGGCCATGACTAAATCGCTGGAAGTACTGCGCAAACACAAGCGCGCCGGCACAATGATGGACGAGCGCGGCAAAATCACCGACGAAGTCCTGGCCGATCTTTCCAAAGTCGGCTACTGGGGCATGCTCATTGAAAAAGAGTATGGCGGCCAGGGAGCCAACGTCAGACAGTTTATGAACTTCCTTACCCAGGTTGCCACGATCGAGCCCACCTGCGCAGGTTTGGCCTCAGTCCACGGTTGTATCGGGGCTGTTGATCCGCTCAGAGCTTTCGGCTCCGAAGAACAGAAGAAACGCCTCTTGCCGAGACTGGCTTCCGGTGAGGCTCTTTCCGCCTTCGCCCTGACCGAGCCCCAGGCAGGCAGTGACCTGACGGCGCTCAAGACAGTTGCCGAGTTGAAAGGCGACCACTATGTAGTCAACGGCGACAAACTCTTCATCACCAACGCCATCCCCGGACGCACCATCGGTCTGGTTTGCCTGATCGACGGCAAACCGGCGGCGCTCATTGCCGATCTTCCCAAGGAAGAAAACGATGAATTCCAGATCGTGCCCTACAAACTGCACGCTCTCAAACATGCGTTCAACAACGGCCTGCGTTTCAAAAACTTCAAAGTGCCCAAGGAAAATCTCCTGCACTGCGCCGCCGGCGACGGCCTCACCGTTGCCTACCACGGCCTGAACATGGGCCGTCTGGCTCTCTGCGCCGGAGCCGCCGGCGTCATGAGAGTAATGCTGGCCAACATGATGCCCTGGGTTAAGTTTAGAGAAACCTACGGTAATGCTATTGAAACCCGCGAGCTGGTCAAACGCCGCATAGCCAGAGCCGCTGCCCTGATCACCGGTGCCGACGCGCTTGTGGCCTGGGGTTCATGGCTGCTCGACCAGGGCTTCCGTGGTGAGCTGGAGTGCATCATCGCCAAGATCTTCGGTTCCGAAGCGGAAAAAGAATGCGCCATCGAACTTTTCATGAAGACCCATGGCGGCCGCTCCTTCCTCGAAGGTCACCTGCTTGGCGACAACATCCATGATTTCCTCGCCCCCTGCATTTATGAAGGTGAAGGCGAAATGCTTGGCATGGCCTTCTTCAAGTCGCTGGCCAAAAATCACGGATCGCACTTCTTCGAGCCCATCGCCAAATCGCTGGCCAAGAACAAGATCCGCAACTTCCAGCCGGTCAACCCGCTGCATGCCTTTGCTCTGCGCAACGAGCTCGTGCCTTACGCCGTCTGGTGGATGGGCAAGCAACTCGAAGGCGTTGATCAGCATGAAGTGCCCAATATGAGCCATGTCTTGAAAAATCATATTGATTTCGCCACCGAGTTTCTCTCCGAGTCTCCGCTGGAGCTCAGTCAGAACATGGTCAAGCACCAGCTCAAACTGGCCGACCGCCAGTGCCGCATTGCCGACATGTCGCAAAGAGTGCAGGATGCCATCATCATGCTCGTAACCGCCATGTATGCTCATTCCACCAAAGATCCGGTGATAGAAGCTTCGGCCGACATCCTCTGCCAGGATTTGCGCCGCCGCCTTACCGGCGAACGCCCATCCGACACTTATTTCCGCTCCTGCAGCAAACTTGCCGACATGGTGCTGGATGGCAAATTCCCCGGCCTGTCCGATGTTGACACCGCCGAGATTTTGTTCAAGTACGAAAAGGGCGATAAACCGGCCAAAGTGCAGACCGAATCCGCAAAATAAGCCGGGGCTAGTTGAGGTCCAGTTCTATAAGCACCGGAGCGTGATCCGAAGGCTTCTCCAACCTCCTCACTTCCTTATCTATCCAAGACCGCTTCAGGTTCGCCTGGAGCGGTTCTGTTATGAGGATGTGATCGATGCGCAGACCATTGTTGCGACGGAAGGCCATCATGCGGTAATCCCACCAGGAATAATGGCCCTTATCCTGCTCAAAAACCCGGAAAGTATCTATCAATGGGAAAGCAATAATGCGCTTGAATAATTCCCGCTCTTTCTCGCTCACCAGAACCGAGCCCACCCATTCCTCGGGTTTGTGGACATCCCGGTCTTCCGGTGCGATGTTGAAATCACCTACCACAATCAGCTTATCTGTGGGCTTGTGATTTTCATTTATGTATTTAAGAAGTGCTTCAAACCAGAGAAGCTTGTACTCGTATTTAGCAGAGCCGACTTCTGAGCCGTTAGGGACGTACAAATTGAGCAGGTAGATGTCCTCTACCTTGGCCTCAATTAAACGGCTTTGAACGGGCTCAGGACAGCCCGGTAAAACTTTCGACACCAGCTCGGCGGGGCGGCCCTTTGAAAGAATGGCCACACCGTTGTAGGTTTTCTCACCATTTAATAGACAGTGGTAGCCAAGTTTCTCGATTTCGGCCAGGGGAAATTTTTCGTCGACGCACTTGAGCTCTTGCAAACAAAGCAAATCGGGACTGGCACTTTCCAGAAAACCGAGAACATGAGACAGACGCGCGGTAATCGAATTAACGTTCCAGCTGGCAACAATCATGAGCAACTCCAAATCCTTAAAACTGTCGGTATTTATCGCTATTCAAAGCACCAATAAACCACTATTTGAGCCATTTTCCAAGCACTTTTACCAATGTAGCTTTTCTTGCAACAAGGCTTGACTTTTTTATTGCCGAAGCAAATCCTCGCTTTTTCGATTCAGTTCAAAACCTGTAGAAAAGTCAGGCAGCCATCACCGGGCTAACCTTTGTAGCATCGCATTTTCAATCAAATCGGCATCAGCTCTAACTCCAGGGCACAAGACAATCCTCAGGCGGGGCATACACCGATCGCATATCCGAGCGCGATACCACTAGCGATACTATTTAATGATAAGTAGATGCCGTCCAGCTTACGTTATAGACATTGACCAAATATGTCACATCATCAAGACATGCAACCAGTTACCCTAAGCCCAGATAAACAGCAAACGGCTATATCCGAAAGTGGCTACACAAGCCGGCTTCGCGCATATACACCCCAAAAGCGCCTGACCCCATAGCATAAATTTTTGCCTTTGCAATAGGCAGATATATGTTGGGAGACCCTAGTATCTATACGGTTTTTACTAAAATCGAGCGCGAGTCTTACCAGGATTAGGATTGCGAGTTTAAGAAAAACCTTTTAAGTCAATATTGAGGAACTTAGGTATTTATGCCCCTTTTAGACCTTTACGATATCGACTTTCATGTGTAAATTGAATAGCTGTTGAAGGTGGTTGAGAAATCCACCCGCCACCTGAAAGCGGTTTACCTATTGTTAAGAACCGTTTGGATTTTTTCCATACATAAGACATCTCAAGAAGTCTGAACTTGCGCGGTCTACTTGAGTTGTAATTTTGCTGGTCCCCTTTTGTCTCTACGAGGAATCGAATATGCCCAAAAAGGTCCTGATCGCTCTGCCCCCAGCCATGCTTGAACAAGTTGATTTTATTGCCCAGTGCGAACACCGCACCAGATCCGACCTGATAAGAGAAGCTCTTCGCCGCTATCTCGATAATTTCAGAAGACAGCAAGGTAACCATCTCTCCGTAAGCACTTTGGAAATGAGCGACACCTACGTTAGCGCCGGCAGCGGAACAACCAGCTCCACCTAAGCTTTAAATCTCTCCTCTCTGGGACCGTCCTGCCTTCGCCAGGGCGGTTTTTTATTAACATGCTACACAACGTTGAAGAAGAAGCCCGAATGAAGCGCATCCTGGAGGTACTCGACAGGCACCTCCACTTATCGCTCAAGATAAATGAGGTCGTCGGGCGCCTCAGCGAAAAGCGGGTCACCCTGGAAGAAAAGATGATCCGCTCGTACTTTCATCAAGTAGGCGGCAACATGATGGAGCTGGCGGGCTTTTTCCACCGCGCTCTGGCTTCCGCCACCACCCCCAAGGGGAATACCACCGACGGATATGCACAAGCCCCTTTAACGGGCGCACAAAGCGGTCAGATTGGATTTAAATGCACACTAACTACCGTTCAGATCAGAGCGCAAAGCGAAGATTTTGATCAGCTTTTGTCCAGTCTTGAAAGCACCATTGAAGAATTGCTCAAAGTTCTGCGCTACGACCTCAATTTCGTCGAGCAATACTTTGAATTCAACTACTACAACAAGCTGACAAATGAAGAAACTTTCCTTGCAGATTCGCAAAGATTGCTTGACCAATTTAAAAAGTTGATGCTCGGCTGAAGCAGCACTTCAACTGCACTTAACCGGCACTTTAGCCGGCACCTTAACCAGCAAAAGTTCCGCCGCGACGCAGAGCCTTTTCCGCCTTCTGGCGCACCTGACCGTCGCTGTCAGCCAGGGCCTCTTTCAAAGCGGCGACTACGCCTTCAAGCTCTTCATCCTTGACGCGATTTTCTTTCAGCTTGGGCAAAACCTTGGCCAGACCCTTGGCGGCACCGCGGCGTACGAATGCTTCACTGTCCTTGAGAAGGGCAGCAATAGTGGTGGCAATTTCCACAGTCGGATGGTGATACCGCTCCAGCGCCTGACTGGCCTCGAAGCGCACCCACGGGTCTTCATGGGCAGTCAGTCCGCTGATGGCCTTGATGTAAGGCTTAATCGCCCCGGTCTTTTCTTGAAACCAGCGCAGGGCGGCTATACGCACATAAATACTCTCATTACCCAGCGCATCACCAAAGAGGCGACTGGGAGATTGCACAATGTGCTCGGGCAAACCAATCTTGAAAGCACGGGGCTCAAAGCCCGGATAATCGTGCTGGATAATCATGTCATCAACAAACTGCGCCAGCTCTGCGCCTGGATCACGTGCAGGGGAAATACTCATAGTTTTTACTGGCCACCAAACATCTTTTTAATCGCGTCCATATCAATACCGCCCGGCAACTGGGGCGATTGCCCGTTGCCGCCGCCAAATATAGAACCGGCACCGGGTATTTGTCCACCGCCGGGCATGCCACCCATTATCCCCGCATAGGGGTTGGTCTGCGCCACCTGACCTTTGGTCACGTAACCGTACATGATGATTTTGTCCTGAAACTTTCTATCCGGGCCGTAGGTCACAGCCGCAGCCTGGACGTACATCTGTTGCTCGTTCAGCTTGGTGAAACGCAGCACCGATTCGGAATAGCGCTTGCGCGGCTGTCCCGTGGCTTTCATGATTTCGTTGCTCTCGGCGACCACGTCCTGCTCAAGCACGTTGGGCGCAAGCTGTCTGGTGGTATTGCGCAGTGTACGCTGGACAAAGTCATTGCCCGACAGCCCTTTGGCCATACTGCTGGACTGGATGTCACCAAAAGAAAAGATAACGGGCACAGGCATGCTGGCTGCCATCTGTTGCATCATCGCACCCATCGGTCCCATCTGAGCCAGGCTTTGCCCGCCCATCATCTGGGACATCTGCTGGCCAAGACCGGCATCAGCACCGGATTCCTGAAACATGACCTGGGCCGGTGCCAGATAAATGCCGCCTTTCACGTCGTTGGCAAACATAAAGTTGACCTGGCCTTCGGATCCGCTCTTAAAAATTTTCGCCAGCTTGGCGGCCTCAACCGGATCGATGCGATAGCAGATCGGATCCTGGACGACGGTCCATACTTTCAGCGTACCGCCCCAGTTTCCGCGATAGTCGGAAGGGAAGCTTTTAGCAATCGTGCCCGAAAACAGTGTCGGATCCGTTCCCACTTTGCCCGACAATTTTGAACTGGGTGTGTTGTCCATTTGAGCAGTCATTGCTTTGAGGACAATGGGGAAATTGGCACCCTTGGTGGCGGTGAGCTGTTCAATACGACCATACAACTTCATCGGCTGATTGGCCCTGGCTTTTGCGGCGGCGGCCGCGCGGGCCTGTTCAGCGGCGGCGGTGGATCCCGGTTTGAAAACCGGCGCCACCATATTGGGGATAGCCGTGCCGCTATTTGGCAAAACGGCTGCAGCGGCGTCATCGACACCAGGATGGGTAACGAGCGGGTCTTTGACATTACTGAAAGGCACCGCCGGTTTGGCCGGAGCAGCAGGAGCGGTCGCGGCAGGCGTAGATGAAGTGGTCGAGGGAGAAGTGGTCGAGGGCGAAATAGTGGTAGTCGTAGAAGCGGGGGTTGAGCCGGAAGGAGTCCAGACTGTGGAATTGCCCTGATCGGCAGCGGCGGCTGCACTCTGGGCAGGCGAGCTTGAACCTGCGGCGGGTGCGGTTGCAGAACCCGTGGCTGAACCCGATGTCGTACCGGCCGAGGAAGTCGAGCCGCCCGCCTGGGTCTGCGAATCAAAAGGATTGGGCGATTGCTTGGGATAGTAGTCGTTGATTACCTGGCCATAGGCGGACAGGCCAGGGGCTATTGCCGAAATAAGTGTCAGACTGAGGCAAGTTGCCGCTTTGTATAAACGTCCGGTCCGCATAGTTTTTCACCACGTCTCAAGAAAGTTTGACGCCAAAGGTTATGTGCCCAGGCAGCCCGCTTTTAACCCCCGGCTGGGGATCGGCATCAAGCACGCCCGGCGGCTACATTTACACCAAGGATGGATTCCGCGCGCTCAAGCACTTCTGCGGGAATTTTTACCCCGGCAGCCTTGATGTTTTCGTCAATCTGGGCATTTTTGGTGGCACCGATGATGACACTGGAAACGTTCGACTGGCGCAGGCACCAGGCAAGGGCAAACTGCGACATGGTGAGATCCAGCTCTTGAGCCAGTTTGGACAGCCTCTGCACTTTTTCCAGTGTTTCGTTGGCCATCAAACTGCGACCCATCATAAAGACATTGGCACGGCTGTCGGCGGCGCGTGAATCACCGGGCAGCGGTTTCTCCGGCACATACTTACCGGTCAAAACGCCCTGAGCAAGCGGGCTGAAGACAACCTGGCCCACGCCCAACTTTTCGCAGGTTGGTATGACAGTCGCTTCGATATTGCGGGTAACCATGTTGTAGCAAGGCTGATTGGATATGGGCGGCTGAGCATTCATTTCTTTTGCAACGCGGCAGACTTCTTCAATCTGCGATCCGCTCCATTCGCTCACGCCCCAGTAGAGTATCTTGCCCTGGCGGGTCAAAATATCCATGGTCAAAACCAGCTCCTCAAGCGGAGTTTCCGGATCAAAGCGATGACACTGATAAAGATCTATATAGTCCATCTTCAGTCTTTTAAGACTGGCGTTGCACTGCTCCATAACATGCTTGCGCGATAGACCCTTGTCGTTGGGACCATCGCCCATGGGGAAAAACACTTTAGTGGCGACAAAACTGTCATCCCGTCTGTAGGCTGCCAGAGCCTTGCCTACGACTTGTTCGGCTGCACCGTGTGCATAAACGTTGGCCGTATCGAAGAAGTTGATACCCTGATCAAAGGCATGGTGTATTTGCTTGATCGAACTTTTTTCATCGACCGAGCCACCATAGGTAAGCCAACTGCCCAGTGCCACTTCAGAAACTCTGACACTGCTTCTGCCTAACCGTCGAAAATGCATCGATATGTCCTGGTAAATAAACGCTATGGGATATGCCCGCCCCTGTTTACTTATCTTCCAGGGGTAGCAATAGGATAGTCATCATACCAGGGATAGCCGCCAAGAAGGAAACAAGGAAGAAGGTTTTATATCCGAGCATGGCAGCCAGGTTGCCGCTGAAATAGCCGGGCAGCAATATGCCAAAGGCCATAAAGGCAGTGGCGATAGCGTAGTGCCCACCCTTATATTTGTTTTTAACCGTGCTCATCAAAAAAACTGTATAGGCGGCGGTGCCCAGTCCATAGCCAAACTGCTCAATAGAATTGAAAACGCCGACAACCACAGGACCGGGACGGTATTGCGCTAGAAACAAGTAAGAGAGGATGGATAGATTTTGAAATATTGCAGTCGGCATTAGCGTGCGCTTAAGTCCGTACTTGCTGACAACAAAGCCTCCCAGTAGACCACCGAGAAGCAGCGCCACTATACCAATGCTGCTGATTAAGCCGACTACATCATTACCGAGTGCCAGGCCGCCCTTAGCAGGCAAATCCATCAAAAACGGATTGGCCATCTTAAGAACGAAGGCGTCGCCCAATCTGAATATCAATATATAGATGACTATCCACAGTATCTTCTCCTGCTCGAAGAAAGTGCGGAAAATTATGAGGAAGCCTTTGAGCGAAGCCCCGGCTACCTCGCTCTCGTCGCCTTCAGGTTTGGCTGCCGGTGCGGTTTTTGGCAGAGCGAAAAAATGGAAGACGGCGGCGGCGAGCGCGATGGCAGAACATATGCCAAACGCAATGGCCCAGCCGGCGGCAACGGGCAGCCCGCGACTCGTCTGCAGCACACCAATCATATAGACAAGCAAACCGCTGCCAAAAAGAATGGCCATCTTGTAGGCCGCACTGCGTATACCGACAAAATAAGATTGCTCTTCCTTGTTTGTCAGAGCCTCCAGATAATAGCCGTCAATGGAAACATCCTGGGTGGCCGAGACAAACGCCATCAACCAGAAACCAGCAACTGTGATCTGAATCACTGTGTCTTTTGGCAGCGTGCCCACCGTCAGAGCAAACACAAGACAGACAACTGAAAACACCACCTGGGCGGAAATTACCCAGCCGCGCTTTGTGCCGAAGAGGTCAACCATGGGCGCCCAGGCAAATTTCAAAACCCAGGGCAAGTAAAATCCGCTCGTCACCTGACCGATGAACTCGAGTGACTGTCCCAGGTTTTTATAAAAAATGACCGAAGCCATCACAACCAGTGCGTAGGGCAAACCCTCAAGGAAGTAGAGAGTCGGTACAAAAATCGCCGGTTTAAGTGCTTTCAATCTTCCGCCTGGTAAATGCATTAGCATTGTAACCATAAAGACACGAAACGAGGCGCCAAAAAAATTGAGAAATGCCCGCGTCCGATTTGCAGCCTGCGCCCTGGCAGTTTTTTCTGCATTGCCGGCGATGGGAGAGTCTTCCTTGAGTCGCGACTACTGCAGTCGCGTCACCGACGAAGTCGATAAATACGTCCAGGCGAACTTCTTTGATCCCACTCTTGTGCAATCGGCCTGGGACCCCGCATACAAAGAGCTGCAGGCGGAGCTGGCCAAAGGTAAGCCGCCACAAAGCCTGGCCGCGCTCGATAAACGACTCAATCAAGCACTGCATTCGCTCAAAACCAGCCACTGTCAATTTGTCACCCAGAACGATGAGAGCTTTTTCTTCCTCCACTCCTTGTTTGGCGGCATGAGCAAGGCCAACCGCACCAGGCCTCACTCCTGGGCCAAGCCTGTAGCCTGCACCGGTCTGGCTACCGGAGGCTGCGGCTTCGCCGACGATCAGATCCGCTACGTCCTCGACGGCAGTCCCGCAGCCAGGGCCGGTCTGCTTATGGGCGATCACATCCTGACCGTGGACGGCAAAAAATACGGCGGCTACTTGCAATTTTTCGGACAGGAAGGCAAGACCCTCAAGCTCTCCGTAGACAGACAGGGCAAGCACCTGGAGCTGCAGTTGCAGCCGGTGAAAAAAGACCTGTACTCGCTATATGTGCAGGCGACCATAGCCAGCAAGAGGAAAATAAAGCAGGGTAAATATTCGCTCGGTTATGTCCATCTATGGGCCGGCGGCTCGGACAGCGCCGAAGCGGTCAAAGAAATACTGGGCGATGACTTTCGCGATGTCGACGGCCTGGTCTACGACCTGCGCGACGGCTATGGCGGCGCATCAATAGAAGATCTCGACATGTTTTACAGACCGGCGGCGGCCTATCCCGACTGCATCACAAAAAATCGCAAAGGCGAGACTTCCTGGCAGCGGCTATACTTCGATAAGCCGGTCGTTGTCCTGATCAACTCCGGCTCACGCAGCGGCAAGGAGCTACTTGCCTACAGCTTGAAGAAGAGCGGACGGGCCACGCTCATCGGCGAAACCACCGCCGGCGCGGTCGTAGCCGGCACACTCTTCCCGATAGACGACCAGTGCGCGCTCTATCTGGCCGTAGCCGATCTCAAACTAAAGGGCAGAGAAACAGAGAGGCTGGAAGGAGTGGGCGTGGCTCCTGACATTACCGTTGTCGACAAAAACCATGACCCTTCAGGTTACGGACTACAACTAACAACGGCAATTGATGCCCTTGAAAAGCGTTTAGCGAGCCAAAACTAGTACAATTTAGGTGGTCGCGCAAGACGCGCAGCAGTATCTGAAGTGGCCCGGCTTAAGCTTTTGCGCCTACTTTACAAGATGCTCTGTCTTGCGACCTCCTAATTACCAGTGAGAGAGAGAGCCATGTCGCAATTAACTGCCGATGACATCAAAAAAATATATAGCGCCCTGCCCGCCAAGCACAAAGAAGCCCGGGAGAAGCTTGGTCGCCCCCTGACCCTGGCAGAAAAAGTCCTTACCTCTCACCTTGATCACTGGCCCGAGGGCGGTATCAAGCGTGGTGAAACCTACGCTTTCCTGCGTCCCGACCGAGTAGCGATGCAGGACGCTACAGCCCAGATGGCAATTTTGCAGTTTATGCAGGCGCAACTGCCGACGGTGGCAGTACCAACTACGGTGCACTGCGATCACCTGATCCTGGCCAGAGTCGGCGTTGAGAAAGACATGGAAGTCGCACTCAACGACAACAAGGAAGTTTTTGATTTCCTCTCTTCCGCCTCCAAGAAGCACGGCATTGGCTTCTGGAAGCCAGGTGCCGGCATTATCCACCAGGTCGTGCTGGAAAATTACGCCTTCCCCGGCGGCATGATGATAGGCACCGACTCCCACACCCCTAACGCCGGCGGCCTGGGCATGGTGGCAATTGGTGTCGGCGGCGCCGACGCCGTAGACGTAATGGCCGGAGAAGCCTGGGGCGTGCGCTGGCCCAAACTGATTGGCGTCCACCTCAAAGGCAAGCTCAACGGCTGGACCTCACCCAAGGACGTCATCCTCAAACTGGCCGGCATCCTCACCGTCGCCGGCGGCACCGGAGCAATCATCGAATACTTCGGTCCCGGCACCAAGTCCATCAGCTGCACCGGTAAAGCGACTATCACCAACATGGGCGCCGAGCTCGGTGCCACCACTTCGATTTTCCCCTACGACTCGCGCATGGGCAACTATCTCAAGATTACCGATCGCGCTGATATCGCCGGCCTGGCTGAGCAGTACGCAGCCTGTCTGACAGCCGATCCGGAAGTGGAAGCCACACCCAAGGAATACTACGACCAGATCGTAGAAATCGATCTCGACACCCTCGAGCCTTATGTTGTCGGCCCCCACACCCCCGACCTGGCCAGACCGATCTCGGCTTTCGCCGCCGAAATAGCCGAAAAGGGTTATCCGGCTGAACTGTCCTACGCCCTGATCGGCAGTTGCACAAACTCTTCCTATGAAGATATGAGCCGTGCCGCCAACGTTGCCCAGCAGGGCTCGGATCACGGCATCAAAGCCCACTGCGGATTTTTGATTTCACCCGGTTCGGAACAGATTTTTGAAACCATCGAACGCGACGGTCAGTTGCAGACCCTGGAAAAAATCGGCGGCACAGTGCTGGCCAATGCCTGCGGTCCCTGCATCGGTCAGTGGAAGCGTGACGACGCCTCCGCCGGCGGACCCAACTCAATCATCACTTCCTTCAACCGCAACTTCCAGAAGCGCAACGACGGCAACGCCGCCACCCTGGCTTTCATCGGCTCACCGGAAATCGTCACTGCTTTCGCCCTGGCCGGCAAGCTGACCTTCAACCCTCTGACCGATGCAATCAAAGGCGCCGATGGCGTGGAATTCAAACTAATCCCGCCGGAAGCTCCGGAATTGCCCTCCAAAGGCTTCCTCTGCGAAGAGCTCAGCTATCAGGAACCGGCAAAAGACGGCTCGGCGGTAAAAGTGATAGTCGATCCCAAGTCCGAGCGCCTGCAATTGCTTGAGCCTTTCAAAGCCTGGGACGGCAAGGACTACATCAAGATGCCCGTCCTGCTCAAAGCTCTGGGCAAGTGCACCACCGACCACATCTCACCGGCCGGTCCCTGGTTGCGCTTCCGTGGTCACCTCGATCGCATCTCGGACAATATGTTCATCGGCGCCATCAACGCCTTCACCAGTGAACCCGGCGTCGGCCTCGACGTTATCTCCGGCACCACCGCCTCCTATCCGCAGGTTGCTCGTCACTACAAAGCCGAAAAAATGGGCTGGGTAGTAATCGGCGACCAGAACTACGGTGAAGGATCCAGCCGTGAGCACGCCGCCATGTCGCCGCGCTTCCTCGGCTGCAAGGCCGTCATCGTCCGCAGCTTCGCTCGCATCCACGAAACCAACTTGAAGAAACAGGGCATCCTCGCCCTCACCTTCGCCAATCCCGCCGACTACGACAAGATCGGTGAAAAAGATCGCCTGAGCATCATCAACCTCAAAGACTTTGCTCCGGGCAAAAATCTGGAAGTGGTTATCGACCACGAAGACGGCAAAATGGAAACAATTGAAGTCAAACATACTTTCACCCCCGAGCAAATCGAGTGGTTCAAAGCTGGTTCGGCTCTCAATTTGATCAAGCAAAAGAAACTCGGCAAGTAAGCCGACGGCAGTGCATACGCGCAAGAGCCGGTCAGGAGTAATTGCATTCATCGCCTTTTTTGCGGTGATGGCGCAGCTTGTGACCGGCTTTTGTTTGGCTGCCCTGGCCGATCCCGCAGCGGCACCGGAACTCAACGGCGGCGTGGGCTATCTCAATACAACGCATCCAGTCACACTCAAGGGTCTGCGCGGACACTTTGTCCTGCTCGACTTCTGGACGTTTTGCTGCATCAATTGCATGCACATACTGCCGCATCTGGCTGAACTCGAACAAAAATACGGCGACAGACTGACAGTTGTCGGCATTCACTCGGCCAAGTTTGAAAACGAAAAAGACAGCGAAAATATCACCAGAGCAATTGCGCGCTACGGCATCAAGCATCCGGTGATCAACGATGCCGAATTCAAAATCTGGGACGCCTACAACGTCCAGGCCTGGCCTACTCTTGTTTTGATTGATCCTGAAGGTAAGTTGCTGGCCACTTATTCAGGCGAAGGGCATACCGACGAAATAGCCGCCGAAATAGAGCGTACCAGCCCGCTCTACCAGAATCGCGGCAGTCTCAGAACGGGAATGAAAACGGAGACAGGTCCAGCTCAGATGTCATCCGAACTGGCCTTCCCTGGAAAAATAGCACTCAGTCCCGACAAAAAATATCTGGCCATAGCCGACACCGGTCACAACCGCATCCTCATTGCCTCACTTAGCAAAGACGGCACCCGTGCTGTGATAGAGTTCCAATTTGGAGAGAACCAGGGCCTTAAAGACGGCCAATTTAAAGATGCCGCCTTCAACGGCCCACAAGGTCTGGCAGTAGTCGGCACCGAAGTATTCGTTGCGGACACCGGCAACAATGCCATCAGAAAAATTGATTTGAACACGGCAACGACTTCGACCATTTGTGGCGACGGCAAGCAAGCTCATTCGGGCGCAAAAGGCGGAAGTATTCCAGGCACGCAGCTGAGTTCGCCCTGGGACATCATCCCCGCCGGGACGGACAGATATTATGTGGCCATGGCCGGCTCTCATCAAATCTGGCATTTGAATCTCAAAAACCAAACGATCAAACCTCTGATCGGCAGCGGTCGCGAAGATATCCTCGACGGCAACTATACAAAAGCGGCTCTGGCTCAGACGAGCGGCCTGACAAGCGACGGCGCGACTATCTACTTTGCTGACGCCGAAACCAGCAGCATTCGTTCGACAATGCCGTTGAGCAAAGCAGTGCCAACTGTTTCAACTCTCATAGGCAAAGGCCTCTTCATCTTTGGTGACGTTGACGGGCCACTGGAAAAAGCACGACTGCAACATCCGCTGGGTGTCGCCTGGGCACCGGGAGCAGCAGGCACACCGGGTCTGCTCTATATCGCCGACAGCTACAACCACAAAATCAAATGCCTGGATTTAAAGGCAAAGACAATCAAAACCATCGCCGGCAATGGCAAGAGCGGCTACAAGGACGGCACAGAGGCTCAGTTTGCCGAGCCCGGCGGACTGGCTTACGCCAATGGCAAAATCTATGTCGCTGACACCAATAATAGTGTCATCCGCGTTATTACTCTGTCGACAAAAGCGGGCGCTAAAGCGTCAACTGACACTCTTCAGCTTATTTGGCCCCGGTAGAGGCAGGTGGCAGACTTCGTCGGCGCGCAGGTCGACAACATTTGCTTCCGTAGTCAGATGTAATCTGCGCAGCAGCACCGCGTACTCGTGCAAAATTTCAGCCGACACCGGGTGATGTTCACCCAGATGATCAAGACACAGCGCAATTGCCCTGATGTAGAGCTGTTCCGCTTCCAAAAATTTCTCTTCAGTGCCGGCAATACTTGCCAGAGCCGCAGTGCTCTGCGCTATCTCAGCGCACTTAATTTGCGGGGAGCGCTCGTGCAAGCCGGCGATAAAGCTATAAATGCGACGAGCCGAGCTGTTCTCACCTTTTTCCTGCCACTCCCTGGCCACCCGATACAAGCCTTTGATCAAATAAACCGAAATGACCTTGCCTTCATCGATCAGACACTGTTCAACTAAAGATGCGGCTCCCTCGGCGGCGACGTTTGGGACTTCCGTTTCTCCAAGAACTATCATAGACAAGACCTCATAGCAGCGCGTAATACAGAGTCTCAAAGAGAACCACTATTACTATTGTGCTCTTGGCTACCAGCTAATGCTACTGGGATTTCCAATATAAAGATTAGGGTTCAGACCTGGAACTTTCGGCGCTCGACGGCTTCACCCGCAAGCGATTGCAGGAATTGACTGATCCCGTCCTTCATTTTTTCGGGTGCAAGCGAAACCAGGTCTCCATGCGCCGCATGGTGAATGGTCAACATGGTCTTATTGCGTTTAGCCGCGCCAAAGACTTTCTCACCATGATGGAAAGGTACGACTTGATCCAGCTTGCCGTGGATGACGAGCAGAGGCGGGTGCTCGCCCTTCATCACGCTCAGGCTGTCCAGCATTGTGCTGCCGAACATCCACTCGGGATAGATTTTCAAAAATGGGAAACGCTCGGCGGCGATGCGACGCAGGGAGCTGAAGCCGGACTGCAGAATAAGACCTGAGACCTGGCGGCGACAGCTGAGCCAGGAAGAAAGGGCGGCGCCGAGAGATTCACCGTAGAGGACAATATTGCGCTCGGACAGACCCAGCTCTCTAGTGAGGAAATCATAGGCTGCAAGCGCGTCCTGACAGATGCCTTCCACCGAAGGCTCGCCCGTACTTTTGCCGAAGCCGCGGTAGTCGTAGACAAAAACCGATGCACCACAGGCCAGAAGCAATTCAACAAGAGCCAGACGGATAGCCAGGTTTCCCGAATTGCCGTGGCTGAGCAAAATGGTTTTGCCTTCCAGTCCGCTTCCGGTCACCTGACTGGGACGGATATCTTTGAAGTACCAGGCATGCAGCATTTCGCTGGGCGCAATCTGCGCGGCCGTGGTGAAGAAAAACTCCTGCGCTCTGATGCCGCCGACTATAGGCGGGTTTTCCTCAAGTTCATCGAGAAAGGGCGCCGGTTGAAACAACAAGGAGCGGTACAGAGCCTTACCTACCCGCGGGGACAGGGCCATGTAGGCCAACGGCAAGGTCAGACAAGCTAAATTGAATATTTTCACCCGCCCTCCCCGATACAAACACAAGCCTGGTGACGCTCTTACATCATAGCGCCAGTGGGCCAGGAAATATACCGAGGGAGGGTCGGCGGTTGCCGAAGAGCCGCCTAAGCGGCGTCTTCCTTGGCGGCACGGGCGTCTGCGGTCCCGAGCATGTAGGCGCGACGGGCCTGGTCGTCGGCGTAAAGAGCCACGGCCATGCCGGTTTCATAGACCAGGTTGGAGGGGGCAAATTCCAAAACTTGCATCAATAGTTGTTCCACTCGCTGCCATTCCATTGTCTCCATGGGCAGACACTGGTCGAGGCGGCGATTGATGGAAGACAATTCACTGGCGGTGAGCGGCTTTGGCTGCGAGCTGCCCTTAGCACGCTTCTGGGAACGTTTGGCGCGTTTGTCGGCGACATCAGCCTGGGGGCTGTCGCTGGACGTCGATAGTTTCGCCAATTTTTGATTTACGCCTTTCATGCTGGCGCTCCTTGTATGTTTGCTGAGCTTGTGTCTTCTACTAAACGGCTCGTCAAATTAGCCTGTATGCCTGACATTTTTACGAAACAATAAGAGGTATCGCCAGGAATCACTTGCTTCATCCTGGCATCCCCTTTTGTCTGAGGGGAAAGACGCCACCACCGAGAATGATGTTCCGTGGGGTCTATTCGATATACCGCCGTTTGTCATGATGCTCAAATCGCCCACAGCAGGGCGACTCCAGAAGAATTCAAGAACATGCGGGCAAATCGGGACATTTATAAACTGATATTTATCAAAGCCCTCGCACGCCCCGAAACCGTCCAAAATTAGGGAAACTCAAGGGCCAAACGCTCTTTTGCAGGGCTATAATCTTCTCTGTTAGATGGCCGACAGGTCAGCCCCGATGCGGGCGCCAGCTATCTCAGTGAAGGACTCCAAAATGACCCAATCTCAACTCTCCACGAGTGTTCCGAGCAGCAACGAAGCTCCGGCATACACCGGTAATACCTCACGCAAAGATAACTGGTGGGCCGAGCCTGCGCTCGTCGCCTTTGTCTTTACGCTGTTCGGCATATACGCCACCGGCCGCGCTTTCGAAAATAACTACTTCGAAGTCGGTCCTTATCTCTCGCCTTTCTACTCACCGCTTGTGCAAATCCCCGGCATGCCCGCCTGGTTTTCACCGGCTCTGTGGATTTTGCCTTTCCCTCTGGCATTCCGCGCCACTTGCTACTACTACCGCAAGGCCTATTACCGCGCGTATTTCGCCTCTCCGCCGGCCTGCACCGTCGGTGTCTTCAAGGGCAAAGGCTACGAGGGCGAATACAAATTTCCTTTCGTATTACAGAATCTGCATCGCTACGCTTTCTACTTTGCCGTGCCCATCATCGGCATTCTCTGGTATGACGCCCTCAAGACTCTCTACTACGACGGCGGCTTCCATATGAGTGTGCTGACCCTGGTCATGCTCTTCAATGTGATTTTGCTTTCCGGTTACACCTTCGGTTGCCACGCCTATCGTCACCTTGTTGGCGGTGGCCTGGATTGCTTCACCTGCAAAGACGGCACTCCCAAGCGCGGCTTCAAAATGTGGCATGCGGTCACAAAACTGAACGAGCGTCACATGCAGTGGGCATGGGCTTCTCTTCTATCCGTGGCCGCCACAGACATGTACATCCGCTTCACCGTTATAGACCCCTCCCTGGACTTCAAGATTTTTTAAAATGACAGAATACGAAACAAAAGAATATGACGTGCTGGTAATCGGCGCCGGCGGAGCTGGACTCAGAGCCGCCATTGAAGCTTCCGCCCTGGGTGTGAAAGTGGGCCTGGTATGCAAGTCGCTGCTCGGCAAAGCGCACACGGTTATGGCCGAAGGCGGAGTCGCCGCAGCCCTGGCCAACGTGGACGAGAAGGACGGCTGGGAAACCCACTTCAAAGACACCATGAATGGTGGCAAGCTTTTGAACAACTGGCGCATGGCTCAACTCCATGCTCAGGAAGCGCCCGAACGGGTAAAAGAGCTTGAGCGCTGGGGCGCGGTATTTGACCGCACCAAAGACGGCAAGATTTTGCAGCGCGCATTCGGTGGTCACACCTGGAAACGTCTCTGCCACGTCGGCGACAGAACCGGCCTGGAAATGATCCGCACCTTGCAGGACAAGGGCGTGCATCAGGGCTTTGATGTGCATATGGAATGCTGCGTCACCAAACTCTTCAAGGATGGCGACAAAATTTCGGGCGCTTTCGGATATTTCCGCGAAGACGGCCGATATATATTGTTCAAAGCCAAAGCTGTTGTCCTGGCTACAGGCGGCGTGGGTAAATCCTTCCCCGTCACCTCCAATTCCTGGGAATACAGCGGCGACGGACAGGGCCTGGCCTATGACGCCGGCGCCGATTTGATCGACATGGAATTTGTCCAGTTTCACCCGACGGGCATGGTATGGCCCCCGGGCGTGCGCGGCATCCTCGTCACCGAGGGCGTGCGCGGTGAAGGCGGCATCTTGCGTAACAACAAGGGCGAGCGCTTCATGTACAAGTATTTGCCCGAGTCCACAAAAGACGGCTATGCCGCCAACGATGAAGAGGCCGTGACCTGGGTCAACGCCGCCATCGCCGGCACCAAGACCGAAGCCCGCCGTCCTCCAGAGTTGTCCACCAGAGACAATGTGGCCCGCGCCATCTACACCGAAGTAAAAGAGGGCCGCGGCTCTCCGCACGGCGGCGTATTCCTGGACATCAGCTATCAGGACCCGGAACGCGTCAAGAAAAAATTGCCTTCCATGTATCACCAGTTCAAAGACCTGGCCGATGTGGATATCACCGCCGGTCCCATGGAAGTGGGTCCGACCATGCACTACACCATGGGCGGCATCAGAGTTGACGCCGATTCACAGATGTCGCGCGTGCCCGGATTGTTCGCCGCCGGCGAATGCAGCGGAGGCATGCACGGAGCCAATAGACTCGGTGGCAACTCGCTCTCCGACCTGATTGTATTCGGACGCCGCGCCGGTATGGGTGCCGCTGAGTACGTCAAAGGCATGTCCGGCACTCCCAAGATCTCCGAAGGAGATATAAAGGATGCCATTGAAGAAATGGAAGCACCTTTCAAACGGACGGACGGCAAAAATCCGTACGACATCATGAAAGAGTTGCACAAGGCTATGTCCACCTACATTGGCATTTTCCGTGAGGAAAAAGACATGGAGACGGGCATCGCCAGACTGGAAGAGATCAAGGAAATGATCAAGCACGCCGGAGCAAAAGGCGGCAAAGCCTATAATCCCGGCTGGCACATGTGCCGCGATTTGCGCAACATGATGATCTGCTCCGAAGCCATTGCCCGCAGTGCCCTTTCTCGTAAGGAAAGCCGCGGCGCGCACAGCCGACTCGACTATCCCGATCTCAACGATGAAGAGTGGGGCACAGTCAATACTGCTTGCAGTAAAGACGGCGACAAGATGAAGCTCGAACACACTCCCAAACCGGAGATGCCGGATGAGCTGAAGCAGTTGTTTGTAAAAAAGAAGGAGGCCGCTAGTGTCTGAAGGTACGCATTCTCAGAGGCAAGCGACCCTGAAAGTCTATCGCGGCGATAAGGGTAAAGGCGACTATCAAACTTACAAAGTGCCGGTGGAAGCCGGGATGGTTGTCCTCGATGCCATTCATTACATCCAACAAAATTACGATCCGGAACTGGCAGTGCGCTGGAACTGCAAAGCCGCAAAATGCGGCTCATGCTCGGCTGAAGTAAACGGTATGCCCTCTTTGATGTGCAAATCGCGTATGGATCAGTTCCGTCACGACGAAGACATCATGGTCCAACCACTCAAGACTTTCCCGATCATCAAGGACCTCGTCACCGACGTCTCCTGGAACTACGAGGTGAACAAAAAAATCACCCCGTTCAGCCCAGCCGAAAACGCCGACTGGACTGTCTATCAGGAAGACATCGACCGGGTACAGGAATTCCGCAAGTGCATCGAATGCTTCCTCTGCCAGAACGTCTGCCATGTGCTGCGTGACCACGACCGCAAGGATAATTTCATGGGGCCGCGCTTCCTGGTGCGTACCGCAGGTCTGGAAATGCACCCTCTGGATGAAGCCAATCGCTTGAAGTTCCTCAAGGACGAAGGCCACATCGGCTACTGCAATATAACCAAGTGCTGCACCGAAGTATGTCCGGAAGATATCCACATCACAGATAACGCCATCATTCCTTTGAAAGAGCGCGTAGTGGACGAGTTTTACGATCCCCTGGGCAAATTCATCAAAGGCGTCCTGGGCGGCGGCAAGAAGTAAGATCGGTCCATCTGTGGCATAAGATGCTTGCCCTTGGGCGAGTAATCGATGGCCGACTTATCGGACGAACCGCAAAAGTATAAAGAGCCTCGTCCCCGTCTGAGGGGGCCTGATTTTGGCCATACGGACGATGCGCCTGACTTCGTTCGTTGGCTCACCGCTCCGACCGCCGGGCAGTTGCCGGCACCCCTACCGGAGGCAGAGCCGACCGCCGAGCCGGACTTGATCAGCAGCAAAACGACAGGAATTCCGCAACTTCCGACTGCCCCGAAGTTGCCTCTCCTGCCATACGGCGTCATGACGATTATCCTTGTCATGGCCATTGTCGGTTGCTCGCCCATGACCGAGGTCTGGCGAGCTCAAACCACTACGGCCATCATAGATTCACAAGGACCTGCCGGCCGGGACTTCGTGGATATGCGCATCAACCTGGCGAACGTCCTGCAAAGGCGCGGCATGGCAGATAAGGCCGAGCAAGAACTGCAGGAAGGCATCGGCAGATTAAGTGCTATGCCCACACCCGCGCCGGAAAAGGAGATACGCCTGCAGCTCAGGATTGCGGCGGTGCAAATCAAGGACAGGCGGCTGGATGACGGCGTCAAGACAATCGAAGCAGCCTTAAAGCGTCTGGAAGAAACACCTCCAGCTCATGTCCCCATGCCGCTCGTCTGGCAGCTCAACGAACTGGGCAAGATGATGCCCTACCGCGAGGATGATAAAAATATCTATACGCCAGTGGCCATACAACTCTGGCGCGCCGCGGCCAAATACTGGCAGGGCGGCAACCCTGTAGAGTACTCAAATTTCGACTGGCAAATTGCTGATGCTCAGCTACATCAGGGGCAGTTTGCAGATGCCGCGAAGTCTTACGTGCGGGCACTGGATAAGACCATAATTCGGGGAGACAGGGTCTGGCGAGCCCAGGGCTTCCGCGAAGCGGCCTACTGTTTCAACAGTGCGGGCAACTTCGAACGCGGAGCTGAAATGGCTCGCACCGGCCTGGCAATGGCTGAGAGACTGGGCAACTCAACAGAAGCGACGTATGAAAAGACCTATTGCCGGTACCTGCTTGGTCACGCCGAAGGCGAACTTGGCCATTACCGAGCCAGCATCGAACACATAACAAACTCACTTGAGGTTCTGAAGTCGTACTACCCCGGGGAAGCAGGTTATACCTATGCGCTCTGGTACCTGGCCAACAGCTACCGCGATTCAGGCGACTATATCAATGCCCGCAAATTTTACGACCTGTGCATAAGCGAAACGCAAAGAACAGACATGGGACCTTACGTTTCAGAGGTCAAGAAAGATCTGGAAAAACTCAATCGGCTCAGCTCATTGAAAAAGGAGCGCAAATAATGGCTGAGTTGCAAGTCGAAGCGAAATACAAAACAGCAGGCGGCAAAACCGCTTTTTCGGTCATGTGCGCACTCTTTCCTCTCTGGGCACTGATCGCTCCGGCCGCGCTCGGTTATTTGATCGGCAGCACATTCGTACATCCGGAAGCCAGGACAATAGTTGAGCTGGTTTGCACATCCTTTGCTCTAATAGGCACGATTTTGATCGGTCTCATCGGCACCGCTGTCAGCGAAGACAATCGACTGTTTGCCACTAAGACCGGCCTGTCATTCCCTCTCTATCTATTGCCCCGACTGAATTACAGACGTAATCGCAACTGGTCGGATCTGTCCGGGGCTTCCCTTGTGAGCAACGGCCAGCAAAAGACCCTCACCCTGAGTTTCCTTTCCGGCGGCTTCCTCTCCTTCAATCTGGCCAATTTTGATGCAAAAAACATTGAAGAGTTGCTCCTGGCTATAGAGCTCTGGGGGCAAAACTGCAAACGGGCACCGGAGCTGGTCGACTATCAGCAGAGCCTTCAGGCTATCGGCAAGGACGACCACTCGGCTCCGGGCTATACCCAGATGTGGGAAGAGGAGCTCAGTCGGCGCTTCAGTGCCACCACTTTTGTACCGCTGGAGCCCGACCACGTCCTTCAGGACGGTCGCCTCAAAATAGTGCGGCAACTGGCTTTTGGCGGACTGTCGGCGATTTATCTGGCACAGAACAGGGGCACCGAGCTGGTCGTGCTCAAAGAAGCAGTGATACCAGGCAACAATGACGCCGAGGCCAGAGCCCAGGCGGAGAAGCATCTGGCCCGCGAATCCAAGCTACTGGGCCAACTGGACCACCCGAACATCGCCAAGGTTTATGACTATTTCATCGAGGACGGCCGACACTACCTGCAGATGGAATACATTAACGGTGCCGATCTGCGCCAGTTTGTCAAACAAAACGGCTGCCCCCCGCTGGAGACGACTTTGCAGTGGAGCATAGTCATAGCTGATATTTTGAAATATCTGCACGGCCAGGATCCACCAATCATCCATAAAGACCTGACCCCGGACAATCTTGTACTCTGCCATGACGGAAGACTCGTACTGATAGACTTCGGGGCTTCCAATCAATTTATCAGCAAAGCCACCAATACGATTGTCGGCAAACAGTCATACATCCCGCCGGAGCAACTGAGGGGTAAAACCGTTACACAGAGCGACCTTTACGCCTTTGGCGGGACCATGCACTATCTCCTCACCGGCAAGGATCCAAAGGCTCTGCAATCATCACATCCACGCAGCTTAAACGAAACAGTGCCTGAGTCAATCGACGCCATCGTCGCCAGAGCTACCGCCTTTGAGCCTGAACAGCGCTACCAGAGCGCCGAAGAGATAGGCTCTGCGCTACGAGAATCTCTCGCCCAGCTGCAGGTGCACCATGAGTAGTGGCGTACCGGCGATACCACAAACGAACCCGGGCACAGGCGCAATCGAGAGCGGCGGCCCCAAAGAAGCGCTTCTCGCGACGCCGCGCTTCCTGCGCACGGCTACTTTGCTGTTATGTTTGTCTATCTTTCTTAAAACCTTACTCCGCGGCGATGATCTGATGGCGTTTTCTGCCGCCCTCATGCCACTGCAGTTGTACTGGGCATTTTGCCTCTATCGTATGAGTCAGGTAACGGGCAAAAAGTTTGGTACTGAAGCCCCGCTAAGTGAAATGACCATTCTTCTATTGACTGCAATCTCAATGTTCTGCCTGCCAAGGCTGGACGCCTTTCCCATGGGAGCCTACATCTGGGACCCATTTGCCTGGATCTGGCTTTGCAGCCAGATGGTGGGGCCATGGGTTCTTTCAATGGCCCTGGAACGCGGTCAGGCGAAAAGATTGGGAGTGGCACCAAAGAGCTATACCTACACGGCCGTCTGGCTCACAGCCCTCAGTTGCGCCTTCTTACCTTTCTTTGCAGCAGTGCCCTCACCGGCCTTCATTACCATGCTCTTCATACCAGCCTGGACCCTGTGTCAGTTCGGCACCATGTCAGTCTACAATCGATGCCTGCGGGCTCAATTTAGCAACGACCTTAAGCTGATCAAGACCATTAAGGCGAAAGTTAGTGCCCTCAAACTATTGTCAAAAGAATACCCCCTGGTCGTGAACTATCAGGCCTATGCCGGCGTGGAACGCTGGCTCAGGGAGCGATTTGCCGTCCAGACCGAAAACAAATCGGCCAAGATAATTTTCGCCTCGGTCCTTGCCCCTTTCCTGCTTGTTCTGGCAATAGGGGGAGTAGCACTGTTTAATGGTGCCGCCGGTACCACTGCAGCGCAGCCATCCCTGGCAACGGCGGGCGCCACCTTGGCCGTCGCAGGTGCCGGCACGACAACCTACAATTTGTTTTTCGTCACGGCTCTTCCCCTCCTGTTCGGTTCACTGTGGCTACTTGCGACAGCCCGCTATCTCGCCCAGCCTACCCAACTGGCGCTGGGACCAAAGGGCTTGAAGCTACTGTGGAGACATCGCGCAGCGCGCAAGCTGGATAAAGAAATACCCTGGAGCCAGCTGGCCTCTATCGGTTACGAAAACCCATCAGACAATAGACTCTTTGCCAGCAAAAAGATTCTACTCAATGATACTACCGGCGGTGTGGTCAAATTGACGCTCTCATCAATTGAAAAGCCTGAGGACAAAGAAGCACTGCTCGCCGGTATAGAAAAATGGGGCAAGGATGTGCCGCGCGACCCCGAAGTCGAGCAATTGCTCCTGCCTTCGGCCAATCACACCTATACTGAGCTGTGGCTGCAAGCACTCTCTGCCCCGCCCAAGCGTGAGAGGCTGAAGCCTCTGGCCGACCAGAGCCTGCTCCATGATGCGCGCTACCAGGTCCTGGGGGCGCTCGGGGTTGGCGGTCAGGGATCGGCGTATACTGCCCTCGACCGTGTTGATAATTGCTCCGTGGTGCTGAAGGAGTTCATTCTTCCGGTTTTCGTCAACGTCAAGGTGCGCAAGAGCGCTCTTGAACAATTTGAAAACGAAGCCAAAATCCTGCGCCAGCTCAACAATGATCAAATCGTCAAACTGCTCGACTTTTTCGTTGAAGACCACCGGGCCTATCTGGTGCTGGAGCATATAGAAGGTACGTCGCTGCGCACTCTTGTAGACAAACAGGGACCGCTCAAAGAAGACCGGGTCCGCTCCCTGGCCGTTCAAATGTGCCGGATACTGGAGTATCTGCACGGCCTGCGTCCGCCGGTGGTACACCGGGACTTCACCCCCGACAATTTGATCCTGCGCAATGACGGCAAACTAAAACTGATCGACTTCAACGTTGCCCAGCAGGTCGAGGAAACCACCACCGGTACGGTTGTGGGCAAACATGCCTACCTGCCGCCGGAACAGTTCCGTGGCGAGCCCACCAGCCAGAGCGACCTCTATGCCCTGGGCGCCACTCTCTACTATCTGCTCACCGGCCAGGATCCGGAGCCGATTTCTTCCTCACATCCACGGGCAAAAGTACCGGAAGTGAGTCAGGACCTGGATGAAATTATCGCCAGAGCCACCAATATATCCGAAGAAGACCGCTACAAAAGCGCCGCCGAGATCGAAAGGGCGCTGGCTTCAGGCAACCAACATTAAGCCCTCGGCAGCCTTGGGGGAAGTCCCATTTACCCATGCCCTGGCTCTGCCTATACTCCGTGCAGAACCCAATAAAACTTCGCAGCACGTCCCAATAGAAGAGAGTACTTCAATATGGCAGAAATGCATGCATTGCGCAGCACCACAGATGGTGCTGGCGGGATCTCGGGCCGCAATCTTCACTGCTTAAACAGCAAGAAGACTCCAGCGACGTTTATTGAATTGAAGGACCAGGCCTTTGCCGAAGTAACCGGCGAATGCAAAGTCACAACCAGGGACCATGCCTCGGTTAAGGCCCGCGGCAAGGCCATAGTGGACGCCGGTGGGCATTCGGAAGTAATGGCTACCGATAATGTGGAAGTCTACGCCAGCGACAATGCCAAAATTAGCGCGCTGGGGCGTTCGGTTGTTTTTGCCAACGACAACTGCACGGTCGAAGCCTATGAAGGGGCGACAATTTTCGCCGGCGGTAATTGTCGGGTGAAAGTGGTTTCCTGGGGTGCGGTAACCGTGCACCTGGCCGACAATGCCAGAATCGACGACCTGGTGGGCAAGGCAAATATCTTGCATGACAGCTAGCAATCGGCGCTTGTAGAGCCGCCTCTAGTGCAGTTTTAGATCGTTTATTTGCCTGGAGCGCTCCTGCACATAGGCCTTGATGTCATCGTCGGAAATGCCCGGCTTTGAGACTATTGGCCAGTGATGACGGGTTAGATAAGCGTAGTTTTCGGTCAAAAACTTCGTCAGGGCGTTGACGTTCTCGTCGCCTTTGCCGGCGGCGGCTTTCAGCTCGTCAGCATCGATGTGGCGGTCCTCTGTGCTGCCGTAAACGGCAAGATTTTTCTCGAACAGATCGCTCAGATTGTTCTGTACATGGAGCTCCTGCGTCTTTTCTTTGACGTTTTGCCTGAGATCGCGATTGGCCTGCAGTTGCCAGCCCGCTCCCGGCACCGAAGCAGTGAGAGCTTTATCCAGAGCGTCCTCGGCCTGATAGGGTTTTTTATTGTTCAATAAAATGGCTCCCATCCGCGCCCCTTCGATGAAAGGCGCTGCCAGCACCGATCGGGCATCATCGAGACTGCGTTGCAGTGCCGCTTTTATTTCAGGGTCAGTCTCCCGGGCCAGGACTTTTTCGGTACTGGAAATGACTGCCATAGTGGCCCTGGGATTGAGCTGGCCAACGGCATCGATCACTTTGCGCTGGCTGCTTTCCGCCGCCGGAAGGAAGCCCGCCGTAATCGCCTCCCTTACGGCGTTTGAAGCGGTCCGCGCTTTGGCCATATGCGTACTGTTATCCCGGAAAGCCTTGAACAGGGCAATTCTTTCCCCCGGCTTCATGTCGTTCAAATCATCCAGCTGCTGCGACATTATCTCCAGTTGGGCGCGTCTGTCCGGGGTCAGATGCCCTTCCTTCTGCGCACTCAGACTATCCTTCAGCCGTGTAAAATTCTGCCGCCAGGCGTTTTCAAACTCACCGGCATGCGATCCCAACTCGCTGACGACTTCAGCCCGAAACTGCGGAGCAATGCCGCGGCGCTCACTGTCAAAGAGATCCTGAAAAGTGACCGAGCGATCAACGATCTGCCGCTGCTCCAGAGGTGGTTTGTCGTGGAAATCAGACATACTTTTACAACCCTTACTTCTGGATCGTGACGTCGCTAAAGTTTCGCATAAAGACGCTCAGTGGTATTTTAAACGTTCCGTTCGGGGTATTAATGGCACCACCCCAGGGATTTCTGACCTCAACAGTACCACCGCCATGACCATCCGGCGTGAAACCGACGATGGTGTATTCATGCTGGCGATAGTATTGGTCGGCCGTTTTGGGGTCAAGATTACCAAACAGTCTGTGCCAGAAATTACCATCGGCGTTGATACCTGCAGCTACTACCTTTGGAGGCTTGCCGGCGAAGGCATCGGTCAGTTTTTTGGCCACGTCCGCGGCTTTTGCGCCCTCAACAATGGTTGTATCGGCGTCTTTGCCGGTCAGGAGTTTGACCACGGGCTCCGGTCGTCCACCGCCATCAGCGCCTTCCTGAGGAGTAGGCGCTCCATGACCGTGTTTGCGACGATATTCGCCATAGGCTTTTTCCAGGACCGACGCCCAGATGCCGTCTTTGCCACCAAAATTGTAGGTACCGAGTTCCGCTTCGGTGGGCTTCTTGATGGTTATGGGCTCATTGGGAGCACCGGGGAAAGTAACGGTGTAGGTACCGTTGTGGTTGTCCTTGATCATATCGCGAATGGCCGCTGGATTGGATTTTGCCAGACCAGCCACAACAGCTTCATAATAGCAGTCGCCGATTGTGCCCTGTTTTACGGCCTCTGGATTGATCGACTTGAGAGGGTCGGCGTCTCCATAAAGGGATGATGCCGTGCCGGTTTTCTGAGCGTTCTCCGACACGTACCAGCAAGAAGCAAAGATAGCCGAAATCGGTTTACTGTCGCCGTCTTCATCGTATTTCTTAGCCAGATCCTGAAAGTCCTTTGCCTTGAGGCCGGAGAAATTCAGCATACTGTCCATTTCACCGTAATACTTTTTGGCCAGTTGCAGCATCTCGCGGTCGTACTGCGAGGTGCGAGGGTTCTTCAAGCCCCGCTCAATATCGTCTCTAGTAAGGTACTCGCTGCCGTTGCTGGTAAAGTTTTTCAGATTATTGTTTGCCCAGTTGGACAGGTTGGCGGTCTCAAGAACCTTTGGCGTATGCTCTTTCTGTATCGCTGCAAATTTGTCGAGATCGCCGGTAGTAATTGTAGCGGTGGACCAAATATATTCATGACTGCTGAGATTGTGCAGCTTGTCGAAATTTCTGTACATGGCGGCAAGAGCCTGGGCCTCAGCGCCTTTGAATTGAGGGTCCTCCATAGCTTTAGCGAGTTGTTCCTTGGTGACGGCACCGCTGTGGCCGGTATCAATTTTTGCAAGCACACGTTTGGCCACATCTGCAAATTTGTCGGGAGCTACGGTCGGTTCATCAGAATGACGAATGACTGGCTTTTCTGTCTTTTTGGCAGCTTCCATAGTTGCCATCACTGACCTGGCAGCTATTACGGTCAGCTCACTTACCGATGCGTCGGGATGCTTGGCTGCGATTTTTGCAATTTCGCTCGTGGTAGCTCCGGCAAAGACACCAGCCACGATACCGCCGCCGAGGACTCCGCTATTCTTCAAAATGAAGTCCAGGTCCTTACGTTCGGCGTCAGTCAGGATAGTGGGTTGCGGATTTCTACTGTCTCGCTGATGTTCCTGCGATCCCTGATCCGCCATGTGCAAGTTACCGGCAGCCTTCTGGGTGATCAGCCCGTTGCTGTCGGTCAAATAGCCGGCCAGTCTTGCGTCGTCGGCCAGGGTATTGGCTACGGCCACCATGGCCGCATCTGGCGAATTTTTAGCCTGATTTTTAAGCTGCTCGATTACAGCTCGGGCAGTCTCCTTACCAGCGTCCCCACCAGACAGCGCCTCCGGGCCGTTATCGCTCAGCTTAAAATCGCCGAGGATTTTGGCCACATCCGAATCAACCGGACCCGAGGCAAGATGCGGCCTGGAATCGGCCTTATTCGTGCCGGCACCGCTGGTTTTGGCGGTGTCGGAATAGACATTGTTTTGCGCCCAGATCTGCAAAGTAGAATCTGTCTTAATTTCAGGCGCAGTAGGATGGAGTGGGTGGTCCCCACTGGTATCTGTTGATGACATAGTAAGGACCGCTTGTTAAAGGGAAAGCGACAGTCCCCGCATCTATACACCTGCCCCCAAATCTGGACAGGCCGGCAGATTAAATTTGCGCTGAGGGATTTTTAGTGTTTTTTACGAGAGCAACAGCATACTGACCACAAATAGTTCACAGGCCAGTTGAGGTTCTTATGAAAAGCTCGCCCATCGAAGCTCCTGCAGTCAACAAGAATGACAACGCACGCTGCGTCAAAGACGGTGGTGCAATCGATGAAACACCTTTGTTTGAAAGAATCTTCGGCACTAAACTGACCGACCACAACAAAACAATCGTCAATAGCGGCGATCAGAAGCAAGTCGCAGCCACTCAAGACGTGCATATAATTTCAGACGGAATCATGACCACGGGCTGGAGTGAGACACATTTCAAACTCGACGGTAAATCTTACGACATCAAGCACAGGGGTAGACATCCGCAAATTACCGAGGACGGGCAACGCCAGATAATTGATGTCCACAGTGACGAATATCAGAAGGTAATGTCGGCATATGAGCAGGTCTCACAAGACTTTTACGACTTGCCGAAATGCCAGGTCGTAGGCCCAGTGGAGAAATAGGGCATAGCACGGCTACTCGGTATGCGCCTCAGGTTTATTCAGTGATGACTACGACAGGATACCCCAAGTTTTCCTGCGCAACCAAACTAGCGGCAGGAGAAACGGGAGGTTGCTTAAAGCAATGAGAAACACAAAGACCAGCCACTGGGGTGGTTTAGCAATAGTCAAACAGAGCGCCGATTGGACCTCTGGCGCAGCAGCCGAAAATTCACCTTTCGCCAGGAGGGCTTGAGCGCAAACATAGTGAGCCTCGACATTGTCGTTGTCCACAGACAAAACCACAGAAAGGTCCTTCAGCGCACCATCAAAGTCTCCAAGCTGATAGCGGATACGGGCTCGATCAAGAAACGCAGAAAGACGCCACGATTGAAACCCTATCAGTCGAGAGTAATCCTGGATGGCCGCTCTATTCAATCCATGCTCTGTAAGAACACTCGCCCTCTGAGCCAGGACTTTAGAGGGAGCATTGGCCAGTGCCCAGAGTTCGATAGCCCGATCCATCTCGCGCAAAGCCCTGCTCTTGTCACCTTGCCTGAGATAGTCGCATGCGAGATTCTGATGTGAAGCAGCCAAATTGCCATCAAGATTCAAAGCCATAATATCGTCACGAAATGCAGCGTCAAAATTTCCGCGCTCGTCTTCCACAGCTGCCCGTAACAAATACCCCTGCGGGTCCTGCGGCCACAACCTAATACGCAAATCCAAATCTGCGATTGCTCCAGCCATATCATCCGATCGACTCTTCACAGCCGCTCTCAACTCATACGCTTCCGGATCAAAAGGATTTACTTCAATTGACCGATTCAACTCAGCCAGAGCGCGAGTAGTACAGTACGGTTTAATGCGAGAGTTGAAATTTGCTTCGGCATCGATTCGAAGCCGGCGGGCCTCAGCCTGAGATTTCTCCGAAATCGAATTGCACCGCGGGTCAGAACAGGGCGCCATCTTTCCCAATGCGTTAGCGGCCGAGATGGAGCAAAAAGCTGTGAGAGCAAAGCTGAGAATCATCCAAAAGTTCTTCATTCTTCAAGAGTCCAAATATATTTTTGCATCAAAAATAAGCCCCCTACTGCTTATGCACTGAAATCAAAGGAGAAATGAAGCAATAGCCAAAAAGAGTAAAAAATGTCGCAAAAAACAAAAGGACAAAGGCCCTTTCAGAGGAGGAAGCGTCTTTACCAGTGAGGGTCAGCGCCACAACGGCCATCAGATCGTCGGCAGTTCCTCTAAAATCGCCAACAAGCAGCCTGCTCGTGGAACGAAAAAAATGTGTCGCGATAGCATTTTTCGAGATCTCCAGTGCCTTATCAAAATCTCCTATGGCTCCTTTGTCATCATGCGAATAGCTTTTCACAAGGCCGCGAGACACCAGGTAGCTTGAATTGGCTGGACGCATCTTGAGAGCCAGATTGTAATCCTCAATAGCACCCGTAAAGTCACGGAGTGCTTCTCGTTCAGCGGCTCGCTCCGCGTAAATTTGAGCAATATCCACATAATACGATTTCGCGAAAGCCGGCAGAAGAGCTATTGCCTTATCGAAATCTGCTAGAGCTTTCGTGTGTTCTCCACGTTCAGAACTCAACCTGCCTCGAAGTAAATATCCCAAGGGATATTGGCTATCTTGCCGGACTACAAAATCGAAGTCAGACCAGGCCGCATTTAAATTATCCAAATTCCTATACGCCTGTCCCCTGTAAAAATACGGCTCGACGTTGCCGCCGCTCTGGATTTGAATCACAGCGCTGTAATCAGCAATCGCAGCTTCATAGCTACCCCGGTTGAAGAAATTGGTTGCACGATCCATTCTTGCGGCAGTGAACTGCGGGTCAAGTTGGATTGCGAGACTGTCGTCGGCTATAGCTCCATCACGGTCAGTTAGCACCAACTTGAAATTAGCCCTTCGCAAATAGTCTGAGGCCGTCGGTTTCAATTTAATGAGGGCATCCAGGTCGGCGAGTGCCTGACGAGCACGTCCCGCCTGTGCGTAGGCATCTACCCGGATGTCGATAGTCGTGGGGTCATCGGGATTGATGGCAAGCGCTTTGGTTAGAAGAATTATCGCCTCGCCGGGCTTCTGTTGCTTGAGGAGAGAAATTGCCTGCTTTCGCATGGTCTCGACAGGGACTTCCCGTCCCTTTCCCAGCTTAGTTTCTTGCAAAGACGTTTTGGCCTGCACCGACATCGGTAAAGCCAGGAATATGAAAAGCAGAAATTGCGCTAGCACCTTCATGATTTCACTTTACCCCCTGAACGCAAGGTCCGGGAAGGGTAATTTCCGCAAAATCCGATACTCACTGAAGAGTTATAAAGGACTTCGCCATGTAGCATTTACCGCCCTTAAACCCAAGGTAGACTCCCGAGCCGAACTTGACCTCGTAAGTCAGGATAAAATCCGCGTCCTTCAATTCCTGCCAACCAATAGTAGGAAGACGCAGTTCTCGACTCATCGGCTGACCAGCAAAGGCCACAATCTCCGCCTCGGTTTTTCCGGGAGCAAATTTTTCAATTCGCTCAGTCCACCACCTGGTAAATGCTGAATGGCGCTCCTTGTAAAAGACTTCTGCCCGTACACAGGTGTGCTCGCGAAAAACGGCAAGAACATTGACATGCAAGTATCCGAAGTTATAAATCCAGTTTTCTTCGCCAGCCGTTGAATCGGGCCAGCATTCAATCTGCCCGCATGTAATTTCGGGCTTGCCAATCAGGTTCTCGACCTGATGCTCGGTCATACCCGGCAGTATTTTGCAAAGATGCTCGCAAACTTTCAGCTCACCTTGATAAATATCGTCAGAGCAATACTTTTCCCACCAGACAGTCCCGTATATGTCATTCAGCTTCTTGTAGACGGAAGGATCCAGAGAGTCCACATCAAGATCGGCGGCCTTTGAAAATTTCAATATCGGGTGAAACTTAGCTGCAGGAGTATGTGTTGCTACTGGTGTTTGAGCCAACGCCGGGCAACAAAAGCACACCGCTGCAAGACTCAGCAGTACGAACACCCTTATAGGCATTAGCATCGAGAAACGCTATTTACTGTGCCGGAGCCGCACCGCCATCGGGGGCTGCGGCATCGCCTGTGGCCGCCGGGGCGACCGACACGTTATAAGTCCAGTTCTGATGTTTCTTGGGGTCTTTGGTGTTATTGAAGACAAGAGAGGTTATCTCGGCTTTCGCCATGTAGTCCTTGATCGGGTCAACGATGCCCTTGTGCTGTTCGGGATCGTTTAGCGGTGCGTCCACTGTCACTTCAATCGATCCGGGGCTGAGCTTATCCACATCGGCACCGGCGCGCTGCCATTTGACAGTGCCGGCCACCCCGGCGGTGGTGAAGCCCTCATTCAATTTGGTGTCGATCAAAGTCCGTGCTTCTTGGAAAGTCATTTTGGCAATCGGGTCTTCCTTGACCGGACCGCGGGTAAGAAGTTGACCGACCCAGCTTTGCTGACCCATGAAGACCAGACCTGCCACCAGCACGATTGTCACTAGAACAAACGGCATCGGGTTTGTCTTGGGCCTTTTCATTTCGTCGCCAAGCAGCTTGCTGTAACCCCTGGTCACCTTTTGAGGCGCACCGCAAGCCGGGCAGGTAGGCTCATAGCCGTGGAGAGGTACTTTGCAGGCAGGACAATCGTGCATAACGTTCTCGGTTAGGGGAAACAATCAACGACTAATCTATCATCTCGGGCGCCTGTTTGAGTTAGCCTTCGACAAATCTCTGGGTGCCGTCGACCTTCTTGACCGAAGGTGTGCGAATAGAGGTCACCATGCCCAGGGCAAAGCCTGAGATCAGCCCACCGAGATGAGCAAAGGCGGCGATATGTTTATCAAACTGGTCGAGCACCACCTGCGACAGCGCAATCGCCAGCATGAAATACAAATAGCGCTTGCGCAGGTCCGCCGGCAAGACGTCCTTGAGTTTATAGATGCCGGCACCGACAGCGCCAAAGATGGCCAGGATGGCGCCGGAAGCGCCGACGGCTATGAGCCCCGGACTGAGCAGGAGGTGGGCGATGCCGCTGAGAATGCCGCCGACAAAATAAATAGCCAGGAAGCGCACCGAACCAAATACATTTTCAGCTATGCGGCCGAAAAATTGCAGGCCAAGCAAATTGACGCAGATGTGGATGATGCCGCCATGTAGAAACAAATAAGTAACCAGGCGCCAGTACTGGTTTTTGGTCAGCGTATCATCGGTTAGCGCGCCAAAGGTAAACATGTCGTAGGAGAAACGCGCACCAAAGGGCTGGAAATATTTATTCGACAGGAGAAAGGCGATTATGGTGGCGGCGATTAATCCATTTACAAGGATGGAGCTGCGTCTGGGCGACAGTATCTCCTGGATGAAAGCGCCGCGGGTAAAGAGTTTCCAGATGTCGTCGACTTCTTTGCGGCACTGATCGATACTGAACTCATCGGCGGGCACCACTTCGTCGAGTTTGGCGATGGCTGTTTCCAGTCGCTTGCGCAGAAGCGGCACGTCGGTCAGATCCATGGCCTGATTGAAGCTTTCGCGGGCCTGGGCAAGCTCGCCTTCCTTGGCCAGACAGCGGCCAAACCAGTAGAGCGAGAGCGAGTACGGCAGGTCTTTATTCGTTTCACCAATGATGTTCAACAGTTTGGCTACCGGTCCGCGCGCACCACATAGAGCAAAGAAAGGCAGGAGCGAAAGCGCAAGACTATCGAGGGGATTGATCGACTCTTCAAATTTTGCCTGCTTCAAACATTCGGCCGACTTAGCGTACTGACCCAGCTCTATGTAAGCGCGTGAGGCCATAAAATACAGGGCCGGCGATACTTTGTGAGCGCCGAATCTGAGCTTTTCAAACTCGTCCACCACACCCTGCCAGTGCCACAAAAGTGCCTGGCCGTAAAGGCGATACTGCACCGGTACATCTTTGAGTTGCTTGGGCAGGCTGGGATAATTTTGCCAGCGCTCAAGGATCTGGTCACCCATTGCTTTTTTGTCCGAAGCATAAGCAACATAGGCTTCGGTCATGTCGCGCCAGAATTTACCGGGGGCGCCCCAGAAGAGATAGGGCAGGAGGCGGCCGTAGCGCAGCATGGCGACGGTATTCATACTCGTCATCGCCCGGCGGGACTGGCGGAAGACGTACCAGGCGGGGATGTGGAAAATGATAAAGAGAAACCAGCCGAGGCCCTGGCCTATAAGTGGTTGTTTGAGCAGCGTACCGCCTACCACCACCGCCAGTGTCACCAGCGACTGACCCAGCATCAGGTAGCCCCATCGAATAGGCTGCATCATGCGCACCGCAACGGAGATCACAACAAGCAAGAGCAGGATGAAGAGACTGAAATTATTTGGGTCGGTCATCTGTTAACCGGCTGGAATGCTGTGCGTCGCACGCGTCTCGATGGTATGGCTTTGACGAATCGCTCGGTTATGAGCTGCGGCCGGGTGATGGCGCTGCCCACTACAACGGCATGGGCGCCAAGCTCAAAGGCCCGGGTCAACTCTTCCGGATGCCAGACGCGGCCTTCCAGAATGATCGGTCCTTTTATATGAGCAATAAATTCTTTCAGGAGATCCAGACCGGGCCCGGCTTCCTTGGGCAGGGCAGTCTCGGCGGTGTATCCATACAAAGTGGTGGAGATAATATCGGCTCCCGCCTCATGAGCGGCCAGCCCTTCGCCGAAGGTGGCGCAGTCGGCCCAGACCGCTTTGTTCAGTTCACTGTGGATGCGCTCGATAGTTTCCTTGAGGGTCATACCATCGCTGCGCTTGCGCCCTGTGGCATCAAGGGCGATGATATCGGCACCGGCTTCGGCCAGACTTTTTGCGTCGGCAAAACTGGCGGTGATGTAGACCGAGGTCAGCTTCTCCTCGGGTGAAATTTCACTTTTGGTCAGTCCCACTATCGGGACATTGCCTTCATAGATACTGTCCAGGCTGCGGCGCACGTGGGCGATGTTTTCCACACCCTCCAGTCGCAGGCCCCGGGCACCACCATTGATGCCCGAGAGCGACAGGGCCAAAATATGATCCGGATGACAGAGCGGCTCGCCCTTGCTCGCCTGACAGGAGACGATCATGGCACCGTCAATGGAGTCAATCACATCTTTTATTGAGTTGGCAGACGATGTCATTCTAAATTCGGGATTCTATACTTTGGGATCCAGGTTGAGACAGATAAACTTCGGCTGAGTCATCTCAGTCAAAGCGTAGCGCACGCCTTCCAGACCCAGTCCGGACTCCTTGCGGCCGCCGTAGGGCATATGGTCGGCGCGGAAGGTGGGAGCGTCGTTAACGATCACACCACCGGCGTCGATGCCGCGGGCAAGCTTGAAGGCAACATCTACGTTGGATGTAAACACACCGGCCTGCAGACCATAAACAGAATCGTTCATGGCGGCGATGGCATCATCCACGGTGTCGTATTTCATCACGGCCACGACCGGTCCGAATACTTCCTGGCAGACAACCGACATCTTGGGCACGGTCTCGGTCAAGATGATGGGGGCGACGATATTCTTGCCCGAGCTCTTGCCGCCCGACTCAAGTTTAGCGCCGGCCTTAACGGCTTCATCCACCATGCTCAAGGTCTTATCGACCGAGCCCTGATCGATGAGCGGACCGACATCGGTGTCATCTTTGAGGGGATCGCCGACTTTGAGTGCTCCGACCAGCTCTTTGAAGCGGGCCATAAATTTGTCGTAGATTTTGTTCTGTACATATATACGTTGCACCGAAATGCAAACCTGACCGGCGTGGGCATAGCCGCCACGGCAGGAGGCTCTGGCGGCGGCTTCCAGGTCCGCGTCGTCGTGCACAACGATACCGGCATTGCCGCCCAGTTCAAGAATGACACGCACGCCGGGCCAGACTTCGCCGCGCAGGCGCCATCCGACTTCCTGGGAGCCGGTGAAGGTCAAAACGGCAATGCGCTTATCGCGCACCAGGGCATTGCCCTTGGTGCCGCGGCAGGGGGTAAGTATCAGCGCGCCGTCGGGCAGTCCGGCCTGTTTCATCAGCTCGGCTAGCTTGAAGCTGGAGACCGGCGTATTGGATGAGGGCTTGAGGACGACTGTGTTACCACCGGCGATGGCAGGGGCGAGTTTGTGAGCGACAAGATTGAGGGGGAAATTAAATGGTGTCACCGCCGCCACCACACCGACGGGCTCGCGCATGATGATGCCGACCCGGGACTCGTTGCCGGCCAGAGTGTCCATCTGCAGCTGCTCACCATCAAGGCGCAGGGCTTCGCGGGAGGCGATGGCAAAGGTATTGGCGGCGCGGCTGACTTCGATGCGGGCATCTTTAATAGGTTTGCCGCCTTCCAGGGCGATGGTCTGAGCCAGGTCCTCAAGATTGGCCTTGATTAGCTCCGAAGTCTTGGCCAGGATTTCCGACCGCTTGTAGGCGGGCATGACCTTCATGACCTTTTCAAAAGTTTCCTTGGACAGCGCCAGGGCGGCATCGATGGCCTTCTCATCGGCCTGGCCGACCGAGGCGACGATTTCGCCGGAATAGGGACTTTTTACATCGACAAACTCGGTTGTGGGGCAACCCTTTATCGATAGCGGATACTTGACAATCTCTTGCAACATTTTTTCGCTCGCGGCTAGATTAGACGGAATTAGTTTTAGCAACCTCGTTAACAACCCAGCGGATTGGCGTTTTCGGCCTTCGATTAAAAAGGATAAAAAGGCGATATCCGACAGGGCTGCCCAGGCCGAGACATAGCTCGGTTTGCCCGATTCGCCAAATTATATCTAATTTTCGGGCCAATAATTCGCCCCGCCCACGAGCGGCCCACGCAACAAATCGATATATTGTTTCTATGCGCTTAAGGGATGTTCAGACTTCTTGGCCGCACGTGGTTTTCAATGGTAGTATTGCCAGTCTGGAATGTCCCAAAGTGATGTCCCAATGGCGCCCCCAATATAGGCAAAACTCTTTGAATTTCACTTCTAAGAAAGTTAGTGCCCGCCTCAGTAGCCACAGTGCCGTACGGGCTCTGGTACTGATACCGGGGACGGTGATAGCTCTGACTCTGAGCTTAACCAGTGGAACAGGTTTTCAGGCTTTAGCGGCGGACGTAAATGTTGCCGGTCTGTCCCACGCTTCCACGTCGGTTTCAGCGGTTGAACAATCATCAGCGATAGAGTCCAAGAAACGTCTTTTACAACAAGAAAAACAAAAACTCGAGCGCGAAAAGCACGAGTATCACAAAAAAGCGGCTCAGCTGAAGAAGAAGGAAGACCAGGCCTACAAGGTGCTGCACGTCATCCAACAGCAGCTCAACGCCACCAACGGTCAGCTGACCGATACAAAGCATCAAGTCGATCATACGGCCCATAAAATTGAAGAAACCGCGGCCACACTAAATACGGTGCAGACCAAAGAACTTTCTTTAAAAGAATGTGCCTCCAAACGGCTGCGTGAAATATATGAAGGCAACCGCCTGAGCTTTGTGGAAATGCTCTTCCAGGTAGATAATCTGCAGTCGCTGCTCGACCGCATGTACTACCAGGAGCGCGTCGCCGAGCAGGACAAAAAACTCATAGACGAACTGCGTCAGAGAGAAGCCCTGCTTGCCCATCACAAAGACGAACTGGGCCAGAAGAAAAATGTTCTGGCGGAAATGGTTTCGCAAATCGCTCAAAAAGCCATGGAAATCGCCAAGGCCAAGAGCAGCCAGCAGGAAACCGCTGAAAAATTACGCAGCCAGCGCGCCTTCTACGAACAGGCTGAGCGTGAACTGGCTCAGGAATCGCGCCGCCTGGAAAACCAGATTTTCGTGATGGAAAGCGCCAACCACAAACGTGGCGGTCCCATCTCGGTCGGTTCCGGCTCGATGTGTATGCCGCTGCGCGCTCCCGTTACTTCACCATTTGGCTGGCGCAACCACCCGATCTTCGGCGTACGCAAATTCCACACCGGGGTCGATCTGGCCGGTCCTAACCGTTCGGCTATTCGCGCGGCGGACGGCGGCAACGTGCTCTTCACCGGCTATTACGGCGGCTACGGCAAAGTGGTCATTATCAGCCACGGCAACGGCATGGCTACGCTGTATGCGCACCTTTCGCGGGCCAACGTCAGCGTAGGCGACAACGTCACCAAGGGTGATATCATCGCCTACGAAGGTACAACTGGGTTCTCGACTGGACCGCACTTACACTTTGAAGTGCGCGTCAACGGCAAGCCCAATAATCCGCTTAATTACGTTCGCTAACCAACCTTCCATTCATTACCAGAAAAAATGGTGGTGATGATGGTGATGGTGCTTATCAACGATTACGGTTTTTTGTTCAATAACCGGCGCACTCTCGGTTGTCGTCGTCCGTTGAACGGTTGTCGATGCTGATGGTGTCTCGATTACGGCGGTACCACCAAATCCATCGCGTACCAGCACGGCGGAATCAGGTTGAGCAGTTGTCGTCGTTGTGGTCGTGGTCTGGGCGGTTGAAGGCTGTACATACTCTCTGGTTACGACTCTGTCGTGATCGGCAAAAGCGGCATTAGTAGATACGAGCAATCCGCCGGCGATAAACATCGCTGCGAAAATTTTCTTGTTCATGATTTTTCTCCTCAGTCAGGCTGATACCTGAGTCGACGGGAGCAAGTGCCTATTGTTTCCGCAAAACCGGCTCCAGTTCTGCATTTCCTGTGGTGCCTAGACCACAGATAACCACAGGCGGAACCAAGATTGTTAGTCTGCGTCGTTGCAGAAGACTAGCAAAACTAAGTTTGGAGAAAACAGATGACTACTATTGTAGAAAAAACAGATTCGGGAAATTCAGCTATGGGACTCGTCCTTGGCGTGCTACTGACAGTAGCTCTTGTGGTCGGCGGCGTGTATCTATATAACAACGGCTCGCTCTCCCACACCGATGTGCACACCACAAACGTTTTCCCAGCTACCACTGAACCTGCGCCCGCTCCGAGCATCAATATAACTACGCCCGCAGCTCCCGCAGCACCAGCAGCACCAGCAGCACCAGCCGCGCCCGCAGCTCCGGCAGCAGAACCCAATCAATAATCACCGCAAATAACTGACGCTATGCCCGGATTTAGCGCAGATTCTGGCCCGGCGGCCAATCAAAGAGCGCCGTCGAGCCAGGGACATGGGCTTTATCCCTGGGCATAGAGCGGTGCGCTCCAGTATCATCATGCAGCTGATCGGCATCTATCATGCTGAGCGGCGGCAGGGAAATGAGCAGGAAATTTGCCAGAGCATAGAGCTCAGGATAATAGTGCTGGCGCAATTCGGTAAAGCGCCTGGCCGCCTGCATATAGTTGGGTGCGCCCAGGGCGTGGAAGACCTGTTCAAAAACGCGCGAGTCCTGGACATCATCCTGCTGCCTGGGATCGAGATTGAGATAGTTGGAAAACACTGCCAGAGCACGGCTGCCATTGTCATAGATAGAGCGCTTCAGTACGCGATTATTTTGCGAATCAAGAGCCAGTCCGATGGCGGCGGCATCGAGCACCGCTCCCAGTTGCACCAGCCATGAGGCCTTAGTGCTGCGCGAGCGGAAATAAAGCAAAAGCGGATAGGCTGAATGACTTTGATAAACCTCGGTCAGCCAGCGTTCACAGAGTTCAAGCGTCCCGGAAGCGTTGTTTTCGCGGCGCAGGTTGTGATAGAGCACGGCGCCATTGGCACTGTGCTCGTGGCGCGATGAGATGATTTGAGAGTTGACCTCACGCACATGGAAGTGAGATTGAATGGCGAACAAAAAAGAGACTGTGATGGCCAACAAGACTATGCCGGACACAGCTCCGCAGATGACGGTGAAGCGCGCCAGGCCGGTGCTGGCGATCATGTCGCCGTAGCCGATCGTAAAAACTGAAGTGGCTGCAAAATAAAGAGCTTCTTCAAAATTATCCAGGGGCGGCCGGATCTGACTGCGCTCGGCCCAGAGTATAAGGCCATAGCCGAAGGTCATGAGACCCAACCAGCAGCAAATCAGAGCCATCATGGCGGCGGGGGCAAACATGGTCAGATTGCTCTGGATGAGAACACTGTCCGGACGGGCCTTAACCAGGGCGCGGATAGGTTGCCAGAGCATTTTGGAAATGAAACGCGGCGAAAGGCGAGTGCCCTTGGGCGTATAGTGCGGCACGATGATCGATTGGAAGACATCGGAAAAGACCAGCACAATCAGTACCAGCCCGCAAAGAGCTATTGCAAAATCGTCAGGACGAAGCACAGGCGGATATTCCCTCTGTTGACAAGTGGATAATAGCAGTGCCGCGCTCACTATTCAACTGAACTCTTCTACATATGAAAATTGTTTGCTATGGTTAAACGGTTCCAATCTTCAAGCAACCGCAATCAACCCCCAAGAAGGCCGTCCCATGACCGAAGACATAAAAATTAGACGAGCCCGCGGCAGCGACGCCCAGTGCGTACTGGACATGATTGTCGAACATGCCGCCTTCGAGGGCGGTGAAAAATTCGATCCCCGGGGCAAGCTGGAGAAGCTCAGAAGCACCCTTGAAGAACAAACGCACTATGAATGTCTGATTGTGGAAGTCAAAGGCAAAATTGAAGGCTACTGCACCTTCATGTCCCATTTCGACAGCTGGCATCAGAACAAGTTTCTCTTTGTCGATGGCCTGTGGCTCAATGAAGCAGTCAGAGGGCTATCCATCGGCACCAGCATCTTCGACAGGTTGCACCAGCGCGCAGCCGAGTTGGATTGCGACAGCATTCAAGTAATGACACCGAGCACCAATGATAGTGGCATAAGGTTTTATAAAAAACTTGGCGCCAGCGAAGCAAACAAAGCGTACTTCACCCTGCCGACAAAGACAAAACAGGACTGGCGCTGAATCTAATTAAACGGATTGAGATGCGCGTACCCAGGATTTTGCACACAGAATAATTGCAAATACTGGAAGGCGACGATCACGAGTGCGTGGGAAATTTTCCCACTCGATATCAGGGCCGGGATTTCTTTGATCGGCACAAGCTTGATGGCGATTTCTTCCGTGCTGTCAAAATTGGGCACTTGAATGTGCGTGGCGTTTACCGATAAGTAAGTGTCGCAAATATTTGGTTGCAGAGCCGGGTTCGGATGGTTGCATCCAAGGAAATGCAATTCCTGGCCTTTGTATCCGGTCTCCTCCAGGAGCTCACGCTCGGCGGCGATATTGGATCCACCGTCTTCGGGATCAACCATGCCGCCGGGGATTTCCAGAGTGATACCACCGATGCCGTGGCGAAACTGCTCAATCAAAACGACCTTGCCGTCTGGGGTTATCGGTATGACATTGACCCAGTTTGATGGTCGGACAATATAAAAATGATGTTTGTCGTCTTCGGGTGAGCGACTGGAAAGATTTCTATGGACTGAAAAAACGCGACAATCAGCGACCAAATCAGTGGAGTGGGTGACCCAGTGTCGCACGGGAAATTCTTTATTCATAAGCCGATTATAGTGGAAAGTAGCGTGGTGTTGCCACTTTTGAACAAAAGAAAATACCCGCCGGTGGTTAAAACCGAGCGGGTATCAAACCTTGGATATGGAGCTTTAAATATCAACCTTTGGGTGTCGATATTTAAATATCGAACTCAGGGCCTAATTTAAGCGATTTTGGAAGCTTTCTTTTTCAGCTCGGAGACAAGGTCTTCCTGACCGAGAATATATCCGCGACGAGCCTGATCATCGGCATAGTTGATAATCAGCTCAGTAAGATTGTTGAGCATGGACATGGGCACAAACTCGCTGACTTGATTGAGCATGCGTTCGACCGATACCCATTCTTCGGTATTGAGCGGAATAGCATCGTCGAGACGAGCGATTACAGTGTAGTTTTGCAGTTTGTCAGCTTTTACGTTCATTCTGTTCACCTATTTATGACAGCCCAAAGTTATTCACACCAAAGTTTGCCTGGCCAGGGTTCAAGCCTCTCAATGAGAGGTCTTGCCTTGTCTAGACTCTTGAAATCTTCCCCAGTCCTGGGTTAGTTTCTCTGCATTTCTTATGCCCGCTAAACAGGTCATTAACCTGCAAATTTAGCTGTCAAGCGGACATTTTATATTTGCACTTGATTAGCTGCATAATACGATCGAGCAAAAGCCTCAGCCTGGCTGCGATCCCGCACTTCTTTCAGTTCCTGCGCTTCGGCCAGAGCGTTGAGAATTTCTCCAACAAGCGGACCTGGAGCGATGCCAAGCAGTTTCATCAGTTCGGAACCGGTTAGAAGTTTGGGCAACTTTTTGCATTCTTCCTTATAGACCGCGTATCCATTTAGAAGATCAATCAGGCGTTTTTCCAGGCGCTCACGATCCGGCCCGGTCAGTCCCGGGCCGCGGGTGGCGCCGAGGTCGCCGAAGGAGAGCAGCATCAGTTCGGGCACGTCGTCACCGACCGTGCGATAGAAACGATTGAGCGCTTTCTGGGTTGGTTCACCGGTGTGGAAAAGCTGACCCGGTCGCAGATGCCAGAGCACCAGTCGCTCCACCATGCGCCCGAGGGCGCGCGGCCACTTCTGGGTTTCAGCCGTCTCGCGGATCATCGTCGCCCCCAGCTTGTCGTGGCCGATGAAGGTATGACGACCTTCCTCGGTAATCTGCCAGGTGTCGGGCTTACCGATATCGTGCAAAATGGCCGCCACTTTGGTCGCCGCCAGACGACTGACCGCGGGCGTCAGCTCCTGGCTCAGGGACTCGCGGGCAAAATCGGGCAGGCTGGGCAGACGCGCCTCCAGCTGGGGGATGGTTTCCAGACTGTGCACAAAAAGCGGCAGGTGATGGAAAGAGTTGGCGGTCACCTTGCGCGTGGCGACAAGCTCGGCAAAAATCGCCTCAAAGAGGCCGATCTCACCCATTTCGTGCACCAGGCGACCGACGTCGGGGCAATCGAGCAGGGTGAAAAGCTCATAATTGATGCGCTCCCGGGCCACAGTCGGCAAAAGCTGGATATTGGCCCGGATGTGCTCAAGGGTGGCCGGCTCGATCACAAAACCTAGCAGGCAGGCAAAGCGATAAGCGCGCAGGAGTCGCAGCGGGTCCTCGGTAAGCACCTGGGGACTGACGGCGCGAATGATACCGGCCCGCAAATCAGCCAGCCCGCCGGTGGGATCGATAAGCTCATCGGGCCTGTCGGGATCGAGGGCCATGGCATTGACCGTAAAGTCGCGGCGCTGAATATCGGCGGCCAGCGAGCCGCCCTGACAGCCGGCAAAATCCAGAGTCGGGCCATTATCTATCACCACCCGGCTGACATCGTTTATTTCGTCCAGCGGCACATAGTGGCCTTTGAACTGCTCGGCCACAAGCTGGCCAAATTGCATGGCCGGCATACCCAGGACGGCAAAATCGAGGTCGCGCACGGTTTCCACCGGCGAAGGGCCATCGCCCTGGCGCAGACAGTCACGCACGAAGCCGCCTACAAGATAGAGCTGGACCTGCTGCCGCCGCCCGAAGTCGAATACATCGCGTGCCAGCACGCAATCGAGGGGGTGGTGCCCCGGTCTAAATGTACCGCTCATAGGTTCTTTCGCTTGTTCTTACGAGACTTGCAAGTCCGAGCCTTCAGTATTTTCGGGCTCAAACATGTGGTCCTGCTCTTCCTTGGATATCTGGAAATGCCCCAGGATATATACAAGACCGCCAACCAGGCTGGCCACGGTGGTCAGACCTAACCACATAATCGCATATGTAAGGGCATGGGCGCGATCGACACCGGCCATGGTGAGGAAGTAGGTGTAGGCCCATTCACGGATGCCTATGCCGTTGAAGCTGGGGGTGACAAAGCCCAGGACGGCTACCGAAGGATAAAAGACAAAGTAATACCAGAGCGGTATGTCGTGCAGACCCAGGGCCATGCCGATGGCCACATGCACGGCCACGATGACAATCTGCATCACAACCGAAAGACCGATGGCGGTGGCCATGAGCCCCTTATTGGACCAGTAGACCCGGGCCGGAGACTTGTTGATCTGGCGAGTAATGATGTTGTTTTCGCCCAGGAATTTGACGCTCAACTGCGGCGCGAAGGGCACCAGGCCGAAGACAAACAGGGTGCCGGCGATGATGGGCAGCTTCAGCTCCAGGGGCAGACCGCCGCCGCCGGGCCCGAGCAGGATGCCGGTGGTGGCGAAGAGGAAGAGCACGGCTATACCGACGGTACGGTCGGCGAGGACCGAGTAGAAGGCTTCTTTGTATTTGCCGGTGCCTTTAGAAAGGTAATAGCAGCGACTGACGTCTCCGCCTACGGTGCTGGGCAGGAAAAGATTGAAAAACAGACCGACAAAGCACAGCTGGGTCAGCTTGAGCAGTGATTTTTCCAGGCCCACAGCCTGGGCCAGGAGCTGCCAGCGGTGAGCATTTAAGAAGGTGCTGGAGAGAAATACGACCAGGGCCAGGCTGAGAAACCAGCGGTTGGCGCCCAGGGCGACTTGAATACATTTAGAGAGATCGACTTTGCCAAAGAGAAATAGGCTGCAGAACATCACCAGCGAAACGCCGATTTTCAGGCGCAGCTTGGTCTGTTTGGAAATCTTGATCTGGCGGACCTTATCCAGCAGGGGATGGCGGCCATGGACTAGACTTTCAATTCCGGCAGCGTTGTCGGGCACTGATACCTGTTCTTCCTTGAGCAGGGTCGTGCCACCTGAGCCTTTCGACAACATCTAAATTGGCCTCCGCTATGCTTCCGTACCGGTTTCGGATATGCGATCTAAATACCCGCGTCGCCTAAACCTTGTTGTGCCAACGACCTTAGGACTTTGGTCCTTTATTGTAGGGCTCAATGTTAGGGTAATGCCAAGATACTTGAAACCCGAAATAATTAACTTGGGGCACAGATCTGACTAAAAGCCGCTCAATTGCGCCATGAGTATCGACTTATGCCGCCTTCAGAAGCTACAATTAAAAATTCTCAAGGCTTTTAATGAAGTTAGGGTTAAGTACCAGAACCCTCTAATACGAAAGTTAATTACTTTGGGCGAGGCGTGGCACGGTGTGGTCACTGTGATCTAATATTTGGAATAGATATAACAATCGACAGGGCATTCTGAGGTAGTTAAGTTGTTGGACAGAAAACTCGTTTTTCGGATAGGCGTTCCTTTAGCCTTATGTGTCTTCTCATTCGGAGTGCAAAACTGGCTGATTGCCAAGGACAAAAGTCCGGATAGCGGTACGCGCGTGATAATCGCCGATGGTGGCGACAGAGCACCTCATCCGTTGATTTCACAGGCGATCAAATCCAACACCTCGCCGCAAAAGATCTATTACGTAGCCTGGAAGCTGATTAAAGACCAGTATTATCAGCAGACCTACAACGACCAGAACTGGAGCCGTTGGGAACACATGTTCGACGGCAAGCTCAAGACATCGGAAGATTCGCATAAGGCAATCGAGACGATGCTGGCCAGTCTGGGCGACCCCTACACCAGATTTCTCGATAAAGACGCCTTCGCCGAAGAAAAGGACTCGATCGACGCCCACCTTTACGGTGTCGGTATGCAGCTCGGCTGGCGCCAGGAAGACAAAAAGATCGTCGTCATCGCGCCCATCGAAGGCACACCGGCGGCCAACGCTGGTATGACCGGCGGTGACGAAATTATCGAAGTGGACAACAAATCTGTAAGCGGCCAGTCCCTCGACCAGGTGGTTAAGCAGATTCGCGGACCGATTGACACCAAAGTGTCGATTACATTCCTGCGCAAAAACGAAAAGAAAAAAGTCACCCTGCAGCGCGCCGAGATCCCGGTTAAGGCAATTGGAACAAGCGAAACCCTGCCCGGTAATATCGGCTATATAAGATTGGAAAGCTTCATTTCCAAAAACGGCTACGACGAAATGAAAAGGGCCCTGGAGAGCAAGAGAGATTGCGACGGCATCGTCCTCGACCTGCGCTACAATCCCGGCGGCCTCCTGACCAACGCTGTAGACATCGCTCAGCTCTTTATCGATAAGGGCATCATCGTCAGTACGGTGGACGCTGAAGGCTACAAGCAATCACAGGTTGCCCACGGCAAACCAATCTGCACCCAACCGCTGGTGGTGCTGATCAACGGTTACTCAGCTTCCGCCAGTGAGATCCTCAGCGGCGCCCTGCGCGATAACGGCAGAGCCAAGCTTGTCGGTCAGAAATCCTTCGGTAAGGGCCTCGTGCAGGCCATCAACCGCCTGGAAGACGGCTCGGGCATCAACATCACCATTGCCAAATATCTCACCCCCAACGATACCGACATCAACAAGACGGGCATCATCCCCGACTTCAAAGTCGATCTAAAGGAAGAAGACATCAAAAACGGCAAAGGCCCCTGGTGGTTCGACGCCAAAATGAAGAACTTCAAGAAAGGCCCAACCGACGGCAATGACATCCAGTTGAACAAAGCTATCGAAGTGATCAAGGACGAAATCGCCCGCGACAAAATGCACCAGACAGCTTCGCAGCCGGCAGTCACACAGCCCGTAACAAACAAAGACTAGCCTGAAGCAGGCTGGTTAACAGTCGATGCCTTCTATCGCTCTGCCGTGATGGCGCAACTGAGTGGTGGTGGATATGGTGCTGGCACTTTCCATCAACCAGTCGGGAGCGCGCCTGCCGGTAAAGACAAGGACGGTCGGATCCTGGCGCAGGGGCAGCATTTCCTTCACTTCTTCAAAATCAATCAGACCGACCCGGCCGACGTCTAAAAGCTCGTCGCCTATGACCAGATCATCTTTGCGCTCCAGGCCGGCTTTGAGATAAGCCAGGCCCTCGCGGGCGGCGTCCTTGTCCTCGGGCAAAATGCCGTTGGGTGAGCTGTAGAGACGGAAGCTGCCCTTGGGACCGGTACCGATTCTATTGACACCTGTGTAGTGCATGGTCAGACGACCAAATGTGGTGCCGGCCGCCTGGGCCAGAATACGCAAGCCCTTACCCTCGGAGGAATTTTCCTCCAGCTTGTCGAAGAAAACCAGGGTGACATTCATGCCCTTGCTCAGCGCCCGCAGGGCCAGGCCAAAAGTGGCCGTGGTCTTACCGCAACCGGTACCGAGATAAAGGCGTATCTTCTCTACACTTGGCTTCTCAAAAACGGGATCCAGCGTTGTCATGGAAGGGCTCCTTTAGCTTTGCACCACCGGTGTGGGTTTACCATTTTCATCCAGACAGACAAAAGTCAGCTCAGCGGAGGTGACATGCACCACCTCATGTCCTCTTGTCGACTCGACATCTACTCGCACCGTAATTGAGGTGCGTCCAAGGCGTGTTGTTTTTGTGTAAAAACTGACGACCTCACCGACCAGAACCGGAGCCTTGAAGTCGACTTCTTTAATGCCGGCGGTCACTATTCTCTGGGCCGTGGTCTTGCTCGCTTCCACCGCCCCGGCAAGGTCGATATAGCTGAGTATGACTCCACCAAATATAGTCCCTTGCTTGTTCGTATCCTTGGGTTGCAGAACAACGCGTATAGCGGGATCCCGTTTCTCTTGAAAATTATCACTCGCGCCCGCGCCTGTATTGATGGACACGTGCCCTCCTTTGATTCCGTGGCTCCCTATCGTAAAGGATAGAGAGAAAGCTATTCAATAGAACGATCGACATAGCATTCTGGAGAGCATTTAATCTGGCTATTCAAGAGTTGAAAGCTAGGCTATAATCGGGGCTCGCCAGGCGTTGCCCGGGCGTCCTCCTGGAAACCCTTACTACTGTCTTCTCACTTTTGACTGGACCTGGAGTTTATGGCCCGATTTACTAATTTTGTCGTGGGACTTGTTGGTGCCTCATGCTTGCAAATGACCCTTGCTGAGCGTGCTATGGCGCAATTTGCCACGCAACTCGATCTGGACCGCGCCACTGTCAATAGTGTCGTAAACATCAAAAGATTTGTTCCCCTGGCCTCGGACTTGACCGAAGATCAAGATCCCGGTGTAGTCAAAGCCAGCCCCACATATGATGCCGCCACCGCCGCCAGTGCCCTGGCCGGTCCCGCCATCGCCTCCGCCACAGCGCTGAAACCGGCCATCAGCCTGCCTGTAAATCCCAATGCTCCGGTTTCCACGCCCACCGGCAACTTCACCGTACCGGCCGAGGCCCCTTCCACAATCGATGGTCAACTCCTGGCCCAGGCCAACGCCGCCTCCAACGCCAGCAGAGACATCGTTCCGATTGACTTGACGCCCGTGCGTTTGCCCGACCGCAATACCAGCTTCAATGGTTTTGACGCTTTCAGGACCCGCACACTGACCAGACTACCGGGACGAGTGTTCTTCAACTTCTCACTGGAAAACAGTCTGCGTTTTGAAGTCAACACCTTCCAGACAAATCGCCACTATCTCTCCGACATGGTTTACCGTGTCCTGCCCAACATCACAGTGGGCTACGCACTTACGCCCAAGACACGCATCGAAGCAAACTATTTCTTCCTGCGAGATCAGTACGACAAGCGCAACAAACAGTTGAGCAGAAATTTCCAGTCAGTCGGCGGCGCCATCAACCACGACTTTCATCTGACCGACAAAACAACGCTCACTACCGGATTCATGTCCCGCGTATTGTTCATCAATACAAGCCATCAACCCGGTATTGTCTTCAACGATCTTCTGCCCTCTTTCCTGCTCACCAGACGAGTCAACAACGGCGTCATTTACGCCAACGTCACAGGTCAGATCCGCTTCCGCGACATCTGCGCCAAATTCCAGGAAGGCGACCAGTTCTACACGCTGGGCGGCGCCTGGCGCAAGAACAAATGGCTCTATTCGGCTGACTCCACCCTTGTCACCAACTTTGGTAACAGCAATCTGCGTCAGGGTCCGAACAATCAAAACATCATCATGACCTTTGAAGCCGGCCGTCAAATCCTGCCCTGGATGACAGCCTTTGCTCGCGCTCAGCCAATCTTCAACATCGGCGCCAATCACAGCCCCGGTTATGCCGGATTCAACTTCCGTATTTTCGGCGGGCTGAGAGCTGATGTCGGCAAGCCGCCAATCTTCCCGATCAAACTGAAGAGCTAATTCGCCAGCTCTATTTAGCTTCGCCCACGAGCTGGAAAGCCGCCCAGTATCGGGGGTTGGCCCTTGAACCCGCCTGGGTAAGGCCCTTTTCCATAAAGGTGATGGTTTTGAGCTGGGCCTGGCGCAGGGCCGTGGCTTTGCTCGAGCTGGCCAGATAGTCTTTATAGAAGGACTCCATCTGATAGGCCGTCATGACGTCGTCAACGTTCCAGAGACTGACCATGACCGAGGGGGTGCCGGCGATGATAAACGAACGCGACAGACCGGCCACACCGTCGCCGCTGATCTTGCCGCGTCCGGTTTGACAGGCGGAGAGCGTGACCAGATGCGCCTTCAACGGCGGCAATTTGAGGATGTCCCGCACCGAAAGAATACCGTCGTCGGCGCCTTCGGTGGCGAGCAGGACGGCTGAGTCCATCGGATGTTCTTCGTCGATAAGACCGTGAGTGGCCAGGTGGATGACGTTGTATCCGGGAGCCAGAGCCGTCAGCGCGGATTTAGTGGCAGCGGTTCCGGTCTTGATCATAGTGCGATCGCTACCGCCGAAGAGTGAGGAAATTTTCTTCACTTCCTGCTCGGCATAGGGCAGTGCCCCCAGACCGGGGACAAATTTTATGGTCGGATTACCAAAGGCAAGAAGCTTATCCTGAGAGGCTCCAGCACTGGTAGCCTGCTCACCGGCCATTTTTTCGGTTGCCCGCAGTACACCAATTGCCGGCACCACGGATAGTGTATGGTTTTCGATCAGGAATTTTTTATTGCCGTCAATCAGTGCGGCAAAAGGCACCAGGAAAAGGCTGCGGTGGGGCACGATCGTGACCAGGGCTTCAGGGTCTTTGGGCAACATGTCCTTGACCGGTGCCAGCAAAACGCTGTAGAGGTCGGCAAGATTTTTCTCGCGCCGATCATTGCTGCCTTTGAGATCGGTCAAATTAGCCGGGGGCGTGATCACCGATGTGTAGGTCTTATCCACCATGGCATAGAGATCTTTGCGTGAGATTGAATAAGAAGCGCCTTCGGTTTTACCGTCCGGATGGGCGACAAAAATATAGAGCTTATCCGGTCCGACAAAATACTCGACGGCGCAGGTATTGTGACTGGCCACCAGGGCCTTGATCTGCTCCAGGGTAGGAGCATCGGCGTTGATGGGAGAAAGGGCCGTCTCCAGATCGACTTCGCGGCGCGGCACAACCGATACACCACGAGTAGCCATGCCGATGTCGGCCATTGCCACCAGAGCCACCTGGGTACTTGTGTCCCTGGGCTTCGGACCTTGCTTGGCGGGCGCGGGAGCGGCGGCTATATTGTCCGGACGTGCCTGAGAGGTAGCCGGGGCAGGCTTGCTGCCGCCACCGATATTGGGACCGGCCGGCCCTCCGGTCAATACCGCCAGTTTGCCGTCGCCAAATACATTGCGCTGACGACCTTCCAGCAGGTCGAGGAAGGCTCGGGCGCGACCGCGCTCGGCAACAGCCAGGGCATCGTCGTAGCGTTTCTCCTCAAAGAGCAGAGCGACCAGCTCATCAAAGGCGGACCGGCGAAAGTCCAGGGTGAAAGTTTTGGAATCGTCGCGGCTCAAGTGGCCTTTTTGTTTTTCAAATAATTGAATGGCCAGTCTGAGATTTTTCTCCGCCTCCGCCGCGTTCCCCAGAGTGCGGTAGCAAGAACCGGCACCAATAGCCGCGTCCCACTGACCTTCATCGGAACCCAACTGCTGGGCGATTTTGCGCGCCTGATCAAAATAGCCGACTGCTTCGGTCAGCAAAGCATTGTCCTTGCTGTCGCGCCCGGCGGAAAATCTGGTCAAACCCATACCGACAAGGGCGTTCATCTGACCTCGAATATCGCCGCATTCGTTGAAGGAAGCAAGCGCGGATTTATAACTCTCCAGGGCACCGTCATACCTGGCGGAATTGACCTGGCTCTGAGCATAGTTAAAAGCCACATTGGCGCAGAGCAGCTTATAGTCACGGGTTTCCCTGTCCTTGGCCGGAATGGCGGCCAGCTCCTGCATCATCTGGTCATAGCGGGCGCGGTATTCACCGGCACTGGAATCGAAGAGATAAATACAATCTATGCTGTTGCGGCAATTGGCGGCGGCGAGCTTATTGCCGGCCTGGTTGTACATTTCCATAGCCCGGGTGTAATAATCCCGCGCCACCACATTTTGTCCCATCGCCTTATAGCAGCGGCCCATGCCGTTGTAGACGTCCGGCAGAGCACCAGGATCGCTTACTGTCAGGCCGCTGCTCATGTTTTTGCGCAACTCCTCAAATTTTGCCAGGGAGCGCTCGGTGTTGCCTTCCAGATAAAAATCATTGGCCAGTTCATACTGACCGAGATAGAGGTCATCGCTGTCCTTGCTCTCCTTCGCCATCTGAACAACCTGGGCATGCAGCTTCTGGGCCTCGGCAAATTCACCGAGGTCGGCCTTGGCGCAACCCAGTCTGGTCAGAACAAGGGGCAATTGCTCTTTGATGTTTTCGGCTTTGTAGATAGCAAGGGCCTTGTTGAAATCAGCCTCCGCTTCCTTAGCCTTACCCCGACTCAGTTTGATATTGCCGAGGGAAACCCAGGCGCTGGCTTCAATTTGAAAGTCGGCGCCGGACTCGGCGGCCAGTTGATACTGCTTGATGGCGCCATCAAGGTCCCCGGCCCGGTCCTTAAGCTGGCCGAGATTGAGGGCAGTCTGGGCGGCTAGCAGGGAGTCTTTGCTGTCGCCGTCCAGCAATTTGCCGGCTTCTTCGGTTTCGGCGATGGCGTCCTTGAGCTTGCCCTCGTGCTGGGCAAGAATAGCTAGATTGAGTCTGGCATTGGCTTCGCCCACAAAGTCATTGGCCAGTTTTGCGGCGGCTTTGGCCTGATCAAAATAAGTGCGCGCCACATCGTACTGACCGGCGTAAATGGCGTTGCTGCCCAGACTGTTATTAATAGTCACTATCCAGTGCGCCATCTGCTTGTCTTTAGCGATGGCCAGGGCTTTTTCGTAGGACTCTTTCGACTTGTCCCAATTTTTTTGATAGGTGTGCACCATGGCAATGGCCACATAATCATTGACGATGCTGTCCGATTGCTGCAATTCCAGATCTATGTCGAGAGCGGCCTGCAGATTGGTTTGCGCCTCGGCAAAAGTACGCTGCTCGGCCAGGGCCTTGCCCAGTTGATACAGGGCAAGGGCCAGATCGCCTCGTTTTTTCGTACCGTTGAGACGCGTCACATTCTGACGCAGGGCATCAATTTCAGCAGCACTGGCAGCCGCTCCCCGTCCTTCGCCCTCACGGTCGTCGGCCTGGGCATCGGCCCCCGGGGCGCCAATCGAGGTGGAGGAATATTCACGCTCTGCCTTGCCCGAAGGCTTGGCCAGAAGCGCACCGGCGCAAATGAGCGAGAGACTGAGACTCAAAAGCAGTGCCGATTTTTTCATTTTAATTGGACTTTCCACGGGCCACATATCCCCCCTGACCATTTACATAATTGAGCACCGCTGCCATTTTTGCCAGATCCTTCAATATTTTGCGCTCGCGCGGATCACCGTCGGGTTTCCCAAGATCGCTGAGCAACTCACTATCGGTCAAGGCCGTAGCGAGAGAAAATTCAGAAACCGCCATATGATCGTTTTCAAACAGTGCGGTGCGGCGGCGAGCCACACTGTCAGCCGGTCTCAGATCGCCGGCCGTGAGCGCCCTGTCGCCGGCAACCAGCTCATGACCATACTTGACGGCAACGACAATACCTTCCGAACTGGCCTCACTGTAGCTCTTACCGTTGATTTGGGCGCTGACGGCAGCCTGGTGGATGCGCACCTTGACTCTTTCATTGAAGGCAGAAAGATTCATCACAATCAAGAGCCCGTCGCGATAGGAGACGATCACCTCGGCGTCCTGGTTGATGCTGACCACGCCGTGGGGGGTGGTCACAAAAACCATATTGGCCGGTTTGCGCACGCTGACAAAAACAGTCCCGCTCATCAATTGCACATCGGCCGGGGCCGGTCGTTCAAAGTCGCAGCCAGACTTGGGCTTGACGATAATGCCGTCGCTGGACTCCCGGGCCTGTGAGACATCGGGAAAGGAATCTTCCTTCAAGCGCTTGATGCAGGCGCCGGGATCAAGCTTGGGCATGTTCACCGGCCCCATCAAGGGCTGATTGAAGAGGCGCAGATTGGTGACGTCGGTCGGCACCAGCGGTATGACTGTACGATCAGCGCTGAAGGTCGCCGCAGGCGGGCTGAAGGACTGCGCTTCGGCCACCGGCAGGGGTGACAGCGAAAGCGCGGCAAAAAGCAGGGGCGAAATCAATAGCGCCCGACAGACAAAATTACTCGCCTTCAAATAGGACATCATGCTTATTACAACAGGTTTAGCGCCAAATTTAGGATTATTTTTTCGGTAAGCTTTCGCGCAGCTGTTCGACTACGTGGCGCAGCTCTTCTGCGCTCTGGTAGCGCTCTTCCGGTGCTTTTTTCAGCAGCTTATTGACTACAGGCTCAAAAGGATTTTCCCCGGCCAGCTCGGGCCGGATGGTCGACATCGGCGGCGGCTCTTCCAGAAGGTGCTTCATCAGGATTGATTCGGCACTCTCACCGTCAAATGGTACGCGACCGGTGAGCATTTCAAAAATCATGATGCCCACGGCATAAAGGTCGGTGCGGATATCAATCGGCTTGTCTTTGAGCTGCTCGGGAGCAATATACTCGGGGGTGCCAACCATACGACCGGTCTTGGTCAGACGCTTGGCGCCCTGCACCATGTTCGAGATGCCGAAGTCCACGATTTTTACCCAGTCGGGTCGATCCGACTTGGTTTGCAAAAGCACGTTATCGGGCTTGAGGTCCCGGTGGATAATGCCCGAGCTGTGCGCTTCTTCCAGGCCGTGGCAGATCTGGATAATGATATTGGCGGTGGTGTCATAGTCGAGGGGACCGCCGTTGTGGATCCTGTCGGCCAGAGCCTCGCCCTTGATGTATTCCATGACGATATAAGGCTCGCGCCCGTCGATACTGCCTACGTCATAGACGGCGACGATATTGGGGTGATTGAGCTTGGCCGTCAGCTTGCCCTCGCGCTCAAAGCGCTCCACCGAAGTCTTATTGGATGTGAGCCAGCCCTGCATCACTTTGATAACTACAACGCGTTCCATCTGCAAATGGTGCGCGCGGTAGACGATAGCCATACCGCCCTCGCCCAGGACCGACTGGACAAGATATTTGGAGTCGATGGTTTTGCCGATCAAAGTCGAGTAGGGCTGCCCGTTTTCGTCCATGGTCAGCATGTCCTGACTCTGTTCGGCCAGCTCCGGCGTAATCGTACCTTTGGTCGGAGAAGAGGAAGCGGTGGGCCCGGAGGGCACGCCGGGAGGCGCAGCCCAGGCGCTTACCGGCGCAGTCGATATGTCGGTGGTTTCGTTTTGCACCGGCTGACTCTGACTGTACTGCTGACTGGCGGGAGAAAGCTGCGTGGCCGTGGGCGAGTTGACCGGCGTCTTGACCGTAATGTCGGAGCTGCTTTTCACCTCCGCCAGTGAGCTGCGATCAAAAGCACAGAAGCTGGCGTAGCCGGGATAAAAGCGACCGCAGACAGGGCAACTCTTGCGCGTAAGACCGTTGGCTGTAGCCAGAGAAAGATCAGTACCATCGAAGCCGCAAAATTTTGCCGACCGCGGGAAGCTGGCACCACAGGTGGGGCAAGGCACTTGCTTTTCGCTGGTGGAGGCGGCTCCAGGGCCGGGCGGACTCATTTACTCTTCTCCCCAAAGGTTCTGGGCAACTCCAGGGGACTGTCAAAACCGAGCAAGTTGATTGTCCCTTTGCGCACATCAATGATTTGTGAGACGGTCTCGAAGCCTTCCTTACTGAAGCGCGCCAGATAATTGCCACCTTCCAGATTAGCAAAAGCCAGACTTCTGGCATTGCCGGTCGAACCAAGCCAGTAGAGCTTCTTATCACCTGATTCCAATATTACATTGACGTTGGGCTCAGCGGTATAGAGCACCAGACCGTCCTGGACCGGGGAGGTGAGGGAGTAAAAGGTGCGGGCGAAATTGACCTTGGAAAAATAGGCGACGGCCAGAGCGCTGATCAGACCAAGGCCAACATAAACAAGCATGGACGGAAGCATACCGGCTGAGACAACAGCGGACGAGGCAGCGACAGCGGAGCCGCCGCTGGGGCGCTCCACCACCCGCAAACGTTCGGGCACCTCGGAACGATCCTGCACCCCCGAAATTTCCATGGTGAATTTTTCCAGGGCTTCGGAGTTACCGGCACCAAGTTGACGTTTTTGAATTTCAGCACCGCAAAATATGCAGTAGCGATTGTTGAGCTCGTCCGATTTATGACAGCTGGTGCACTCGCGTTTTTTTACGCCCCGGGCTTTGCGCAGGGCAGCCATACGGGCGCTGAGCACTTTGCCGCAGGCAACGCAAAAGGACATATCAGGAGCATTGGCGTTTCCACAACTGCCACAGGCTATAGTATTGGTAGTTGGCTTGGACGGCATGCTGCGATTGTACCTAACAATGGCCCCAAACTAAAACAGGACCAAGAGGTTTGGTCCTGTTTCCGGCAAAATTTGTTATATCCGGCGGCTATACCGGGACTGCCTAAAAGGCAGCCAGGTCTATTTCTACGGTCTTGGCATTTTCCGCTCTCTGGGAAGCTTCAATCAAAGCCAGGGCTTCGTTGACGCTCTCCAGACCGGACTCTTCCCCGCTGCTATGGGTAGCAAAAGCGGGGCTCAGGGCCAGCTGACCGTAAGCCAGGCCGAGTTCTTCGGCGGTGGCGGCCATCAAACCGGAAATACTGGCTTTGCCGCGCTGCTTTTGAATGGCCACGGCCAGATCGACGGCCATCTGATTGCCGATTACATTTTTCACAGCATCAACAGCGGCCGTGCCCGAAAGGACTTTCTCAGCCAGGGCCTGGGCCTTAGCCAGAGAAGACAGAAGCGGGCTTTTGGCGTTTTTTGCCTTCAAATCAAGGGCCACAAGCTCAGCCAGGAGGGCGCGGCGATAGCGCGGGGCACCGAGCTGAGCGCCATGACGCTCACCGGCACTGAGGACCCGAGCTTTGAGCACGTCCCTGCCCAGATCCGGGAAGCCGGGGGCAAGTTTTTCCACCAGGCGCTCGACCTTGCCGTTCCACAGGGCAGCGTCACTGAGGACGCGCTGCAGGCGGGCGTTGGAGAGCTTCATCGGCACCGATTCCACGATCGCCAGCAGCTCCTCGGACCAGTTGGTGGAGAGGTAGGCAAAAATCTGCTTCTGCCTTGCACTGATGAGGTTTTCGCGGTTGTTTACAAGCTCACCCACCTCGGCTTTCACATCGCCGATGCGGCTTATCGAGGGCAATTTGATAATCGGTCTTTCACTGATGGCGGTCAAAGTAGCCGCCAGGTCAAAGTCGGCGCTCACGGTCACCTTGATCGTGACGTGCTCCGAGCCTTTCTGCGCTTCCTCGGCCTTGAGCCAGGCATTGGGTGTGACGTAACCGACCAGGGAGCCGACACCGGGACGACTCTGGTCAAGACGCACAACCAGCGAGCCCTGGGCCAGATAGGGCGAACCTATCAGCACCCGGTCGATAGAAACGGTCTCATCCTGCAAAAGCGGGCGCACGTCGATCTGGCGACCATTTACAACGATGTCGTTGACGCCCACGGCAGCGCTCAGTACATTGGACTGGCTCATTGTGGCCGTCTCATCGAGCAGCAGGCTCAGGTCCTCGGGCAAGGCCATGATGGCCATTTCCGCCACCTGGCGGCTGAGCTCGTTATCCAGACGCACGCCGTATTCGCGGACTCGCACCTGCGACAGTCTGACAAGCTCGAGGCTCAGCTCTATTTGATTAGAATCAAGGTTTTTTTCGTCAGGCATCTGCCTCTACCATTTTGCTCATCAGGTCCAGGGTGCTACCCCTCACATTCACTAAGACTCATCTGGCTAAAAAATTAGTCGGGAAATAAAGAAAGACGGCTTTTTTGCCTGAGAATCTGCCAGGTGGCCTCTTCCGGAGATAAATACTCCTCCAGCTCACCCCAGGTGGTGAAAGGACGACCGCGCTCGATTTTCTTGACGATGTCGGCGGGTAGACCGAGGGCGGAAAGACTTTCAGCACTGGCATGATTAACGTCAACACGCGACTTATTTACGGGGGGCGCCTTGAGCACGGCACCGCGATCGATGGCAGTCTGCATTGATTTGGCGTCCAGAAGGCCCAGTTTGAGCGCTTCTTCAAAGCCGGACAGCGGACGCTTGCCTGTAATTTTCTGGGCGCATTCCTTGGTCAGACCGAGAATGTCGATCATATCGCGGGTGGTGCAGCCATTAAGATCGACAGGCACAAAGCAAGCAACGGCACCGTTTTTGACTATTTCTTCAATACGATTGGCTTTGACTACGGCGCGGTCGACCAGCTCGGCCATCGCATAATACTGGCGATTGACTATCAATTTTTCCACTTCGCCTTCGGTCAAACCAAGCTGGTGAGACAGTTCGCGTCGGGAAGCGGTATTGACGTTGACGTCGGTTTGCCAGCATTCGGCCAGACCGGGAAGTCTTTTGCGAATATTACCCCGAATCATGTCCAGACCCTTATCGAGCAAAACCTGACAGCGAGCGATTTTGCGAGCCTGCGTCTCCCCGGCGATACCGAGCAGATCGCACACTTCACGCATGGTCAGCTCCTGCTCAGGTTTTGACTTGGGCGTCAGACCGAGACCAAACATACAGTCGACAACAATAAGCGGTTCTTGAGCCAGGCTTTTATCCTGCAGCATGGCAGTAAGCTCGGTGCGCAATTGATTGAGCTGACCGACCTGTTCGCTGGATAAAATGCGGTTCTCAGGACCGTATTTGATATCATCGGCGGTGTTCTGCCGGGGGTCTTCCTGCTCAGGATCAAGATTGAGGTCCTGCAGTGTTTCTTTTTCCCACTGCCACTCTTCCTTTATATAGTCGACCACAGCGTTGTGCACACTGCGCTGCGCATAAGCCGGGAGCAGCACCTTGAAGCCGTCTTCAGAGCCTGAGGTGAGGTGCCTTTGCAAAACGCCTTCCATCTTCTGTGCCAGTTCGACAGCCATGGAAACAGCCTGACTTTTTTGAAAATCGAGGGGCTGTTTGCGCTGGGCTAGAAATCTGCGCAGATGCTGATTGCATGTAAGCATGCGGGCAAACATCGGCTGATAATAATGATCGCGCAAGAGTGAAACAAATTTGCCGCGCTCATCGCCGAGAGCCAGAGCCTTCAAATACAAACTTTTAGCCCCCAGTCTCTCAAAAAGATCGGCCAGAGATACATCTTTCGTCCGGGGCTTAGATCCGCTTTCCAGGCCGTCCTTAACGCTGTCAAGCACGGGCTTCCATTCGGGGGCCAGGGTCAAAACTTCTTCGATAGCGCTACTGCTGGTGAGCAAACTAAGGCACCCTCATCGATGGGGTCGACGGCACATTATTGACCTGGTCATAAGACATATTCATGGCGATACCCACCGCCAGCCAGGATACCCACAAGGCCAGGCCCAGTAGATATACAAGCACCTTGGCCGCGGTATCGCGCGAGCTGGAGAATATCTGTCTGGCACCAAATCTGCAGTCAATAAACCAGAGCACATAAATAAGTGCGGCGGAAAAAAGGCCAATAGCCCCAACTCTTCCGGCCCGGTCGAAACTATCGTCCGAATTGTGACCGGCAAAGAAAAGATAGGTAAACAAATAAGGAATAAAATAGGAGGCCGGAATCCACCAGAATTGCAGAGCAAGCGAAACAATTTCACCCTCCGCCTTCTTCTTGGCAAGCGCAGGCTCAGCGACAACCGGCACAGTTTCGGTCACGGCAGGAGGTGCCAGGGGATTTACTGTAGATTCTGAAACTGATTCGGAGGAAGATTCGGTCATCTAGATTGTCAGGCCATTTTTCGACTGGGTCATATTATTGTATAGGGTCAACCCCAATCTTTTGTGTGGCCGGGGCCCCGGGGCGTTAAGATCAAGCATTAGAGGACCGTTAGGAAGCACCACTTGGCAAAAACAGCGCGCAGAGCAAACAGCACTTTTACCAATCTAGGCTTCAACCCGGACGTTTACGCCGGTGCACTGGCCCACATCATCAAGGTGGAAACCACCGACCAGGGCCGACGCGAGACGGTTCTCGGTCAGGCCTGGCTGGCCGGCATAGGCAAGCTGGTCACCTGCGGCCACGTTGTCGAGCCCCACTTAAAAGAAGCCGGCTCATTGATCGTTACCTTTCCTTACTCCGGCAACCGTTATCCGATCAAAGAGATGCGCTTGCATCCCTCTTATGCCAGACAATCCGACGGCCTGGTCAAGTTTGACGCTGCTTTGTTGCTGGTCGAACTCAACGAGCCCGAGCTATCGGCCAATATTCTGCCCATCATCTACGAGAAGGATCTGCCCTCACAGCTGGCTCTGACGGCTGTCCGATATCCGGTGCACCTGGGCCAGTACAGCTCGGCCCTCAATCCCCTGGCTCAATCCGGACGCCTGCTTGGCCCCCTGCGCAAAAACGACGACTTCCACCTCCTGCATGACACAGCACTGGCCCCGGGCGACTCCGGCGCTCCCATCTTCGACAACGAATCTCTGGTCGCCCTGCACTGCGGCGACACGGCCACCCTGCCGGGTCTGAACCTGCCGACGACATCAATCCGTCTGGCTCTCTGGGTAGACGCCCTGCGGGACCTTGGCATAGAAGGTCTGATGGCCGGCGGCGGCGGCGGCAGACAGGCCAGCCAGGCCAGTCCGGCCCTGGCCATCGTCGCTTTCTGGTTGGTTTTTCTGGCCACAATAGGCGGTGTCAGCGCCTACAGAGCCTATCCCACCCTTTCGAAATTGCGGGTCGATAACAGCGCCATCAAGCCTCTTACAGTCACTTTCAACCATCCGCTCGATGAATACGAGTACTACCAGGAAGCGACACTCACCCTGGAAGCGCACTCCGACTGTATGGCTTACCTATATATGGATGCCGGCAACGGTCATTTCCAGAGACTTTTTCCTAATTTCCCAAAAAGCGACGATGAGATTAATCCCTCGTCCTACACCCTATCGGCCGGAACGACCCGAAGAGTAGACCAGGTGGGCAATGCGGAGATTCGCGTCGACTGCGACGCGGCAAAATTACATCTGATCGTCCTAAAATCCGGACAGGCCCCGTTGAAGATAGTGCCGTCGTATGAGTACGTGAAGAGCGGCAGCGGCACCGACCTCATTAATATGAACGATACGACGCCCGAGGTCGAGGAAGCCAGAAGCAGACAGAAAAACAATCCGGACCAGGTGCTGGAGTTTGTATTCGACAGTCCGCAAGCCACCAAAGAATCTCGCGAGCGCTACCTGCAGAACAAAAACAAGCAATCCAAGGCATCTCCTGCTCCCAATAATTCAGAAACTCAGAGGACAGAATAATGAATCGAGTCAGCTATCTAGCATTACTAGGCGCATGCGCGATGTCGCTAGGGGTAGGCCAAGGAGCCCTGGCTGACAATTCCAAGCCTGACGCTCAGGAACCGACCGCCCAGGAATTGAAAAACTCCAAAGAGCGCGGACTCTTCTTGAAACTGCCGGGCAATCCGGCTGCTTTCGAATTGCAAAAGGCCAACGGCACGGCTCCCGCCGCCACTTCCGGCAGCGCCGGCAAAGAAACTAAATCCGAAAAAACTACTGTCCACAAAGGTACCGGCATCAGCCCGGCGCCTATCCCGACAGCTGCGGTGAAGACTACAACTACTGAGCACAGCGTCAAAACGACCAGTTCCAAGCAAAGTTCAACGTCGACCAAAGCCGCTCCGCCGGCCGCAAAATCAACTAAGCAGACGACAAGTCTCAAGGCCGTTCCGGCAAAAGACAAAGCAGCGCATAAAACCGCAGCCAAGCTTGATATCAACGGCGGGAAAAACAGCGCCGTCGCCACATCGGACCAGGGCGAAACAGTGATCAAAGCCTGGCTCAATAAGGGCGGCAAGCATCCCTGCTACAAGAGCGGCGACAAGATGGAAGTGAGCGTCAAAGCCTCGAAAGACTGCAATGTCGTCATCTATGACTTCGACGGCAAGGGCACCCTTACTCAGATATTCCCCAATGAATATCAAAAAGAGTGCGCCGTGAAAGCCGGTGAAACTGTCACCATCGGCGGTAGCAACAGCAATTTCGATTTTGAAGTATCGCTTGCCGAAGGCACCAAGAATCAGCAAGAAAGACTGTTTATATTCGCCTATCCGACCAAGGATGAAGCACCGGTCTCGGTGGCAATGGCCAAAGTGCCGGACAGCCCTTTTCGCTCGGCGCAGATGACGATGGAACAGTATCGCAACCTGGTAAACCAATCCAAGGTTTACTTCGCCAGATCAGTTTCGGTCAAAGCCAAGAAGGGCACGATAAGCAGCATTCAAACCGTTTCCAATGAAATCAACGACGGTGAGGTTGCTCCCAACAAAATGGAACTGAGCTTCTCGGTAGAGAAATAAAGCAGTCGACAATTTCCGCCAAACTCATGAAAAAGGGCACCGCCGATCGGTGCCCTTTCTCTCTTTAATTGTCTCTGTCAATGTTTACTGAGCTTCAATGCCTCAGGTGGCATCCTGACCAAAAGGATGCTTGCGAGCCATAGCCAGACGCTTACCGACTACATCCCAATCAAGATTTTTGGCAAAAGCATCGAGATACTTGGCCCGGTCGATGCCGTAATCGATCATGTAAGCATGCTCGTATACGTCAAGCACCAGCAGGGGTACGGTGCTGGCCGGTGACCACATGTTGTGCATATCAAGACCAAAGGTATCGATATAACCGCCACGGGTGTTGTAGCCGACTATTACCCAACCGCGCATACACTTACCGGCGGCCTTGAGCAAGTCCATAAATTTGCCGGTAGAGCCAAAACGCTCATCCAGGGCCGCTTTGACATCGCCACTGGGATCTCCGCCCTTACCGCCGAGATTACCGAAATAAAGCTCGTGATAGACGGCACCGTTAACGGCAAAACTTTGCTCAACCAGCAACTCTCTGAGGGCCGAATAAGTGGCATTGGCGGTGCTCAAATCCACATCCTGCAATTTGGTGTGAATTTCATTAGCCTTGCCAATATAACCTTTGTAAAGCTTCAAGTGAGACTCAATTTGATTGGCGGTGAAACCATCCATCTTTAGCGCACTGAAGTCCTTGGCCACATAGGGATCCTTACCCGAGGGAGCGGCTGGAGCGGCGGCGGCAGGAGTGGAAGCGGCCTGGGCCACACCACTGAGGCTGGCCAGGGTTGAAGCGGCAACAGCGCCCATCAGCAACACTTCGCGACGGGTTTTTACCCCATCCTTCGTCACTTCATAATTTCCTATTTGTTCATTAGACGACATCCAAAACTCCTTTCTATTTCATAAATAGAAGTAATTCTCTCCGCCAGGCCTCATTGCCAAGCAATTAAATAAAATGAGAAGCTTGGCGGGATTTGCTAGGGTCCAGCTTAACATATACTCTGTTGCGAACTGGAATCCCCAGATTTCGTGATCGTTTCCAAGCACCACATCTTCTGCGAGTTGAACATGACCTCCACCAAGCAGCCAGACGGCGTAAAAAATGCCGACCTGCACAATTCCAAACCCAGTGCCAGCTACAGTTTGACCCTGCGGGTCAAAATCACCAATCAACCGGGCATGCTTGGCAAAATCACTTCTCTCATAGGCGAAGTGGGCGGCGACATAGGCGCCATTGATATTCACGGCTTTGAAAATGACGCCATCATTCGCGATATCACAATCAAGGTCAAAGACTCCGGTCATGGAGAAATGCTCGTAGAGCAGGTCAAGAAAATCCCCGGCATCGAAGTCGTGAATGTTTCGGACCGCACATTTTTGATGCATCTGGGCGGCAAAATCAGAGTCACAAATAAAGTGCCGCTCAAGACCCGCGATGACCTGTCCATGGCCTATACGCCTGGTGTAGCCCGGGTATGCATGGCCATTCACAACGAACCGGAAAATGTCTACAAACTGACTATCAAGCGCAACACTGTAGCTGTCATAACTGACGGCACCGCCGTCCTCGGCCTCGGCGACATCGGGCCGGAAGCGGCTCTGCCGGTCATGGAAGGCAAGGCCATGCTCTTCAAAGAATTCGGCAAAGTTGATGCATTTCCAATCTGTCTGGCAACCAAAGATGTTGAAGAAATCATCCAGGCCTGCAAACACATTGCCCCCGTATTTGGTGGCATCAATCTGGAAGACATTTCCGCTCCTCGCTGCTTCGAAGTAGAAGAGCGCCTCAAAAAAGAGCTGGACATCCCGGTTTTCCATGACGATCAACACGGCACCGCCGTCGTTGTGCTGGCCGCTTTGATCAACGCCCTCAAGATTGTCAAAAAAGAAATGTCCAGTCTCAAGGTCATCGTCAGCGGCGTCGGAGCCGCCGGTGTGGCCTGCTCCAAGATTTTGCTCAATGCCGGCGTCAAAAACGTCATTGGCTTCGATCGCCTGGGGGCCATTTACAAAGGCCGCGGCGAACACATGAACTACATGAAGGACTGGTTTGCCGACCACACCAATCCCACCGGATTTAAAGGCAGCATCCAGGACGCCCTGGAAGGCGCCGACCTCTATATGGGCTTATCCGGACCGGGCACAATCGAGGCCAGCGCCTTGAAAAAAATGGCCCGCGACCCGATCGTCTTTGCCATGGCCAACCCCACCCCCGAAGTCATGCCTGAGGAAGCCGCGCCCTACGTCCGCATCATGGCTACAGGCCGCAGCGACTATCCCAACCAGATTAACAATGTGCTCTGCTTCCCGGGCATTTTCCGGGGCGCCCTGGATTGCCAGGCCACGGACATTAATGAAGAAATGAAACTGGCCGCCGCCCATGCCATCGCCTCGTGCATTTCGGACAGCGAATTGAACGAAGACTACATTATCCCCGGTGTATTTAATCCCCTGGTAGCCCAGCGGGTGGCCGAGGAAGTGGTAAAAGTCGCCATCAAGACCGGTGTTGCCCGCAAGGGTACGCCGGACCCGGTCGATCCGATCGAACAATAGAACCAAGATTAGGCAGAGCCAAAATAAGGTAAAAGGTATCTAGGGCATTTTACCCTGGTACCCCCTCATGACTTAGTGAGCGAAAGGAGAAACCTATGGCTTCTGCAGACCAACAGCGCCGGCAGCGTGAACAAGATGCCAACCGCCGTGTAGAAGAAGAGCGGGCAGAGCGCCGCAGAAGAGAAGAAGTCGAGCGCCGCCGTCAGAAGGAAGAGTACGAAAGACGGCGCTGGGACGAGATGGCCAGGGCCAAGATGCTGGAAAAGAGCGCCGCCGAGACCCTCGAGGCCGAAAAACGGCAGGACCAGCTGATGAAGGACCTGGAAGAGAAAAAGGACCCGACATTGCTGGATCCCAACTTCCAGCAGCAGTAGCGGTCACCATTGCCGGCTGATCAAAATGATCAGTCCTCGCCGCCGGCCGACTCCAGCTCATCGATTTCACGATGAAGCTCTTCCAGAGCTTCTCTGAAGCCTGTCACCCTGGCATTGCGAGCCAGTACTTCCTTTACTTTATCCACCTTAAGGCCCGCTTTCAGGGGCCTTTTTGCTTTCTGGGCAAGCATTTCGGTCTGCACCGGGATAATCAGCTCCTCATCCAGCTCAAAAGTTTCGGCCACGGCCATGGCCAGCTCGTAGCGTGAGCAGAGGTCCTCGCCGGCCACATTAAAGATACCGGTCTGATCTCCCAGGGCCAGCTCCACCGTACTGTGGGCCAGGTCTCTATTAAATGTCGGAGTGCCGATTTGATCATCGGGCACTGGCACTTCGCGGCCCTCGGAGAGTTGCTTGATCAAGCGCAGGACAAAATTTTTCTGTTGCCATTCCGGACCGAAGACAACCGTCGTGCGCACTATCAAAGCCGCATCCTCAGTCTCTTTCATCGCCGCCTGCTCGGCTTCGACTTTGTGCCGGCCATAAACACTTATTGGTGAAACCGGCGCCAGCTCGTCGTAGGGACCGGAAGTGCCGTCAAAGACATAATCGGAGGAAAAGTAAATAAGCTTGGCCCGGTGCTGATGAGCGGCCGCCGCTATGGCCTGGACGCCTCTGACATTGACGGCAAAAGATTTGTCGGGATCGTCTTCGCAGCCGTCAACGTTGGTATAGGACGCCGGTACATAAATATAAAGCGGCCTGGTGCGAGCAACGAGGGCGGCAACGTCCTCAGCATGACTGAGATCCAGCTTCTCAAAATTACCGACTGGCGCCTTGTGATTGTGATAGGTCCCCAGGCATATGAGCTTGCGCCGTTCCAGCTCCAGCAGAAGAGCACCACCAACTTGACCCGAAGCTCCAATTACTAAATGCATGTCCTGCCCTATCTTTCCTGTCTTTCCTATCTGTGCTTGAGTGCCCAGTCGTAGGGGATTGATTTGTCGAAAGGATCCAGGCGCCGGATTTCTTCAGGATCGTGCGCCATGCTGGCGCAGTTTGCCACTATAGCTGGTGTGACGCCCACGCCCTTAAATCCGTTCCAGACATTCACCGGTATCTTAACCAGCTTGTAATCGGCTTCCCCGAGAAAAATTTCCTGCACCACGCCTTTTGTCGGCGAGTCCTTGCGATCGTCGAAAAGCACCAGTTTGATGGTGCCGAAAACAACGGCGTAATTGAGCACCATTTTGGTGTGCAGATGCCAGCCCTTGATTACCTGCGGATAGACCTGCGAAAAATAAATCTCGCCGAATTGCTCGAATACTTCATCATCCTGGCGCAGCATGTGCATGATTTTGCCGCGCTCGTCGCATATTTGCGAGAGCTTTTTGATCACCACGCCGTCGATCAAACTTTCGGAAGTTCCTTGAGACATTTACTACACGCCTTTACTGCTGATTATCTACTTCCAGTTTTTCCACGGTGCTTCGTTTTGACTCCAGAGCTTTTGCAAAAGCTCGACGTCGCGGACAGTATCCATGCACTGCCAGAAGCCCTGATGTTGATAGGAGGCGAGCTGACCTTCGGCGGCCAGAGTCGACAGGGGCTCGCGCTCAAAGACTGTTTCATCAGACTCAATGTACTGATCGATGCCGGGCTCAAAAACAAAAAAGCCGCCATTGATCCATCCGGAATGGGTCTGTGGTTTTTCCTCGAAGTGGGTTACTTTTTGCGATTCCAGATAAATCTCACCAAAGCGAGCCGGAGGGCGCACCGCGGTCACCGTTGCTTTGAGACCTTCCTTTTTGTGCAGGGCCAGCACAGCATTAATATCGACATCGGCGACGCCATCACCATAGGTGGCAAGGAAAGGTTCATTACCGATGTATCTGGCGCAGCGCTTGATACGACCACCGGTCATGCTGTCGTGACCGGTGTCGACCAGATGCACAGTCCAGTCTTCCACATCGTCGTCGTGGCTGACGGTGATTTCTCCGCCCTTGAGCTTTACAACGAGATTGCTGTCACGATAGCGGTAAGAGGTGAAGTAGTCCTTGATAACACCGCCCTTGTATCCAAGAGCTACGACAAATTCGGTAAAGCCGTAGGAGGCGTATATCTTCATGATGTGCCAGAGCATGGGCCGCCCACCGATTTCGACCATGGGCTTGGGCTTTATGCTGGTCTCTTCCTGCAGTCTGGTACCCAGACCACCCGCCAGAATAGCTACTTTCATCAATTGTCCCTGTCACCGAGTCCTGGTAAAGCTCGCCGATCGCTCGGCAAGGGCTATAATTATAGCCTCATAGGTCAAGCCTGTAGGCATTCCCCATTGTCCGAAACCGACAAACTCAGACAGCAAATACTCGATCTGGTACGCGAATATCACCGCCAGAAGTGGCCCGGCGAAAATTTTGAGCCGGGTGAAACTTTCATACCTTATGCCGGCCGCGTATTTGACTCAGAAGAGCTGGTCAATCTGGTCGATTCATCCCTGGATTTCTGGCTGACCACCGGGCGCTATGCCCGTGACTTTGAACAGACCTTTGCCAAACAGATGGGACGGCTCTACGCCCTTCTGTGCAATTCCGGCTCCTCGGCCAATCTCCTGGCTGTCTCCGCCCTCACATCACCGCGTCTGGGCGATCGCCGCCTGCTTGCCGGAGACGAAGTGATAACAGTAGCGGCGGGCTTCCCCACGACGGTCAATCCCATCGTGCAGAACAATCTGGTACCGGTTTTTATCGACGTCGATCTGCCCACGATGAATGCCGATGTCAGCTATCTGGAAGAAGCACTGAGTGCAAAAACACGGGCCGTCATTTTTGCTCATACCCTGGGCAATCCCTTTGATCTGGGCGCAGTCAAAGCCTTCACCGATAAACACAATCTCTTTTTGATCGAAGACAATTGCGACGCTCTGGGCAGCAAATACAACGATCAGTTGACCGGTACATTCGGGGACATGGCCACCCTCAGTTTTTATCCGGCACACCACATCACAATGGGTGAGGGCGGCTGCGTCATAACATCCAACCCCACTCTGAAAATCATCGTCGAATCATTCCGCGACTGGGGCCGCGACTGCTATTGCGATCCGGGCAAGGACAATACCTGCGGCAAACGCTTTGGCTGGCAACTGGGCACCCTGCCCGTCGGTTATGACCACAAGTACATTTACTCGCATATCGGTTACAACTTGAAACTGACCGATATGCAGGCGGCAATTGGTGTAGCCCAGCTGAAAAAGCTGCCGCGCTTCGTTGCCGCCAGGCGCCAAAACTGGCAGTTGCTGCGCGACGGCTTGAAAGATTTTGAAAAATATCTGATCCTTCCCTGTGCCACCGCTGGTAGTGAACCCAGCTGGTTTGGTTTTGTCCTCACTGTAAAGGACGACGCGCCCTTCAAACGGGGCGAACTGGTGCAATTTTTAGAGTCGAAAAAAATCGCAACCCGGCACATTTTTGGCGGCAATCTGGCGCGCCAGCCGGCCTATCAGGAGATTACATCGCGCTCTATCGGTGAGCTGGCCAATACCGACCGGGTGATGAATAATTCTTTTGTAGTGGGCGTTTATCCGGGCATCGACGATGACCGCGCCGCTTATATGATCGAAGCCTTCAAGGAATTCTTCAAACGCTATTAGGCCGGGATTCAGATGGTCGGAACTTGTTCCTGTTCCTGTTCCTGTTCCTGTTCTGGCCTGCTACCGTTGTTTTTCTTGCCTTTCTTCTTGCCTCCCGCGCTCGACTGAGCCGGGATAAGAGCTGACTCCGTAGCGGCGCTTTTGTCGGCGGCGCTATCTCTGACAGAGCGGGCGCGGCTGAGCAGGGCCGTCAGCTTATCGCTGCCCTTGCCGCTTGAGCTGAGTTCTTCGGCCGTTTCAATGGCCGACTCCAGAAAAATATCGGCCTCACCGACGTCGTTTTGCGCCCGGCAAGTCTCGGAAAGACTGAGCATTGTCTCGACAATCTCCTCACTTTCGCTGGAGTAGACTTTGTACTGGATTTCCAGCACCTGGCGGAAGCACTCCTCCACCAGATCCAGACGCTCCATCCGACGATATATGGCCGCCAGTGTGACAATCGGACCCACGGTTTCAGCCGAGGCATCACCGTATGATTCCAGGGCGCAATCGACCAGTTTGGCCCCGCAGGAAGATGCCCGGGTCAAACTGTTGATATCCATGAAGGCAGCGGTAAGACGATCCAGCAGAGGCATGGATTGTTTCTTGCGTGTCAACTCCAGACTGTCGAGAGTGGAGAGAATGCTTTCAAAAACACTGGGCGCCAGGGTAAAGAGCCTGCCGGCAAAATCATCAGCCATGGCCTCACTGTGATCCGGTCCCTGGGGCTGGCACAGATCCATCAGGGTGGAACCGGCCAGGAGCGCGCTGTCGCCATCGCGGGCGGTGCGGGAAAGATAGAGGATAGCCAGCAGAAGACCGGCCTTTGCTTCTCTATCCAGACTGGGACAGCGACCGTAGATGCCCTTGAGTTGAGGCAGAGACCCGGAGAGGAAATCAAAGGAAAAATCACTTCCAGCACTTTTAGAGCGACCCTGATAAAAGTTGAGCAGCGACTGGCCGAGCGAGGATACTACCCGCAGGCAGGCCTGATAAGCCAGACTATCCAGCTCGTAGTAGATCTCGGAGACAACGGTAAGCAAGATAGCCGCTACTTCCGGCCGATCTTCCTTCTGGTAAAACTCGGCCAGTTGCAGTGGAGCCGCCGACTGCGGACTGTTGCTCTTGAGTGCAAAGATATTGGCCATAGCGTCCTGACTGTGACTTTCGGCCGCCGCGCCTTCGGAGAGTTTGCTCAAAGCGGTGTTGACTACCCAGAGACCGTCTTGATTGCCGCCGCAGGTAATAAACGAATGTCTTGCCCCATGATAAAGATGAGCAGCCATCTTTTGATCGCCCCGGGCCGCGCACAGACGGGCACCGGCCACCATAGCCCAGGCAGCCACGTCACTGACGACACCATGGTCGGACAACTCCTTCAAAATAATCCAGGAGTTTTTGCCCGGATAGGCCACAGCCAGTTTACCCAGGGTAGCGTTATCCGATATCGAATCAAAAGAAGCAAGCAAACACTTGAAGCGTTCTTCCGGATCATCGAGAGCATTGAGAAATCTATCGATAACCTGAGCCGAAGCCAGGTTCTTCAAATCCTTAGCCGTGGCAAAACCGGTGCTCATAGCCTCGACCTGGTCTATTTTGCGTCCCAGGATAGCCAGATCAGCACGGGCATCGTAAGCTGCGTCTCTGGGCTCCATTTTTTCCAGACGACCGAGCCTTTCAACTATGGCCTCCAGAGCCAGATCCAGCTCTCTGGTCACCAGGGCCAGATCAGCTTTGTATGCATCGTCCAGTGATTCTTTGAGAGAGAGACCCAGCTCTTTTTCACGCTCATTTATGGCCTCGGTAATACCGGCCAGACTCTGGGCACGGAAGCGTGAAACCGTCTCTGTCAGGTGAGCATGCTCCCGCTTGAGCGAAGCAATTTCATTATTGAGCTGATCCATGGACTTGTTGCGGTTGTTTTCGCCAAAAGCCTGTCTCTTCTGTTGATCAATGTATAAGTAGGTTGAGAAAGCCAGCCCGGCTGCAGCGAGAGCCAGTGACACATACAGCAATATGTTCTCAAGTCCGTTCATTGTAGATATTGCCTCAGGTAATCGGTCGTTGAATGAAAAGATTGGGCGTAGGTTTCGTAGAAGCTCTCGATTGTAAGCCAGTGTTCGCCGCCGCAGAGATTTTCCAGCTCACTTGATTGAGTCGAAAGATTGATAGCGCCGACTATCCTGGATGCACTTTTCAGCATGTGAGCCAGAGGCTTCAGGGCCTTAGCGTCCCGACCAATAATTGCTTCCTGCATCTTTTCCAAAACCTCTTGCGTATCCTCAAGATAAGCTCGGACCAGTTCTCTTGTAGTTTCAGAACCAAACTGCTGCTCGAGATTATGAAGATCCGCGGGAGCAGATTGACCCTGATTTGTATCGTCGGACATGCGTATCTAATACCTCTAGGACAGATCCCTGCTAGTGCGTAGCTGACACCTGCGAAAAGGCTTGGGGGCAGAGTTTCCTCAGGTCATCCTGACAGCGCATATAAACGGTCTTGAGTTTCAAATATTTGAGTCTGACCTGGGGCCAGTCTCCACTGGACGAGAGTCTTACCATTTCCTGGCTGACCTTGTTCATATCATGCAATCCCAGGACTCTAGAAGGACCGCTGACCGAGCTGGCAAGCTCACGTACAAGGGCACTGTCCTTTTCATCAATGGCTCGTTGCATCGACGAAACAAACATCTCCATGGCGTAAAGGAAAGTGGAAATCAGCTCCTCCAGTTCCTGTGGGTCAAAGGAGCGCTCGTGGTCGGGACCGTCAATTTGTTTGACCACTTCCACAACACCAAGAGCGGTGGCAATGGTGCGGCGCAATTCGCTTTCACTGACACCCTTAGAGAGAGCTTCGTTCATACCCGAGCGCAGACATTTTTGCTTGTCGCCGTCACGATCATGAGAGGTCATACCGATAATGGGCACCTTGCGACCGCTTGCCTGTTCGCGACGACGGATCTCCGCCGTTGTATCAAAGCCGCTCATACGAGGCATATCGCAGTCCATAAAGACAATATCGTAGTTGTTTTTGGCCATCATCTCCAGGGCTTCACTGCCACTCGATGCGGTGTCGATCGACATGCCGAAATGTTTCAGCTGAAACACCAGGAGCTTTTGATTGACCGGGATATCATCAACAACAAGGCAAGCGGCAGGCTCACCGGAAGGGTTTTTGAAGACAGCCTCGGTATTTTTATCGGCGGCGATATGATTGGACTTGGCCGGCTTCTCTTCCAGAATGGTCATATTGATGTCTTGAATCTTAGCTTCTTCTGTCTCTTCAACATTGAGCACTTCAGCCAGACCAGCAGACATCTCCTGCCAGAGTTCCTCCGGACCGGCCTCCTCGGCAGCCTCAAGGCTGGTATTACCGGCCGCTTCCTGATCGAGGATGAAAGCGGAAGCGGAATCAACAACCTGCTGCAACAGGGCCGGATCAAAATCGGTCTCATCGGAGGAGGGCTCGGAATTGATAAAAGAATTGGAAGAAGAAGAAGAAGAAGAAGAAGAAGGGGCCTCGGTTAAAGGTTGATGCAGAGGCTCCTGCACAGAATCATAGGTATCGGCGGTAACAACCGATAGGTCGCTCGACGAGCCGGAATCACTGGAAGAATCCAGCACGGACTTGAGCGAAGCATCGGGTAAACTTTCAATTTGATCGACCGCGGAACCAAGGTGATTAGGGACTACGGCACCAGTCTGGCCATTACTCTTGAGAAACTGAACCAGCTCGTCGCTGGCCTTTTTCAAATCATCAATATGAGCTTCTACCCCTGCTACCAGTTCACGCAAATGTTCCTGGCGATTGACTTCATGACTGCTGTCGGCGATCAGGGTGAAAGCCCCTTCAAATTCACCGCCGGCGGCCAGCAGAGGCTGGCAATAAAAATCCAGATAGTGCGCCTGCTCGCCATCGCCGCACAGGAGTCTTTCAAAAATGGCCTTGCGGTTTTTTGCAGCTCTGGTCCAGGGCGGTGTTAATACCTCTTGCGAGTCTGCGCCCTTGCGCAATTTGTGCATGGCACCACCGGCGCTACCACTGTCCTTAGCCAGCGCATAGAACGCATTGTTGGCCATCAGCTCAGTGCCGGTCGCCGAGGTAATGACAGCACCAACGCTGGTCGATTGCGAAAGCTTGAAGAGAATCTTCGGCAGCTCCGCCAGTGTCAGGGCGGTAGAACCAATCAGTTGCCCGGCTTCGGATTCCAGACTGGAGCTTTCGCCAAAGGCGCTTTCGGCTCCCTTGAGCGCGTCCTTAAAAGCCTTAAAACCTTCTTTAAACAAGTCTTTCGAAGATTTTGACTGGTGTCCCGCATGGACTTTATCGGACATATGGATATCTCCAAAGCAGTAAAGACAAAAGGTTTCCGCTCTTTGGATATACCCATGTTATTGATCAATTTCGCCTGACGCAGCCGCTTGACAACAAGCCGGGGCTTATAGTTCCAGACGCTGGCTTACTTCGGAGCTAAAAAGTCGCTCGCGGTCGTACTTTCTCAATCTCTCTTTGAACTTGTCATAGTCCTTATAGCAATGGCGGACGACCTCCAGCGGCAGCCGGGAGTCCTTGGCTATATATGGAATCAAGTCCAGTTTCATCGCCAGCTGGTCAAGGTAAAGCAAAAATTCAGCCGCCGCCGGTGTGCGCGGGAAATTAAGGGCAAAACAAATACCCTTACCGGAGAAACGCAACAGTTTTTGCTGGCCATGGAAAAATTTGCCGGAGGCAAGCGTAATAGGCAGCTCATGACGCGAGAGCCAGTCACGCAGTGCGGCGGTGTATTCCTCAAAATGCTCCACCGGCACAATCATCTGACACTCGCAAAAGCCCTGCGGACCAAACATCTTGTAGTACATATCCCGCAGGCGACGACTGGGGTACAGACATTCGTGAATGGGCACAAGCTTCGCTTCCGGACGCATGGTGCGCAGACCGCTGTACATAACATTCATCAAACGGGTAAAAGGCAGACTGTAAAAGGACAGACCCAGCCCGGAGCGGTTGTCGCTGTCCACATAATGACCCTCGGTCAGCTTGCTGAGACCGGTCGAACCCTTCTTAAAGACGCCGTTGATCAAAAAGCCGCGTCCAAAAGCTTTACCCTCGCCGGTCAGATCGTGCCAGGAGACGGTAAAATCGCAGTGCCGTGCGGCTTTTTCAATCATCTCCGGCGTTTGCTCTAACAGCTCTATTGGGTCAACCGAAAGCTCCATCTGCGCGCCGGGAATGACCTTGGTCTTGAGCTTGGCCGATAAAATGTGACCGGTCAGGCCATAACCGCCCAGGGTCAATTCAAAGACTTCCTTGTTGAAGCGCTCGGAGACTTCGATCACGCCGTAAGCCGGATGCAGCAATTTGACCGACTCGACATAATCCGAAAAATTGCCGTCCTTAAACTGATTCTTACCGTGCACGTCGACGGCAATACAACCGCCGGTGGTGATGGAGGGATAACCAGGTTGCGGCAGAAGATAACGATTATGATCGAGCAGATAATTGTAGATATCGCCCATGGTAGCGCCGGCTTCCACTTCGATAATGCCCTTTTCCTTGTCAAAACCAAGGATGTTGCGAAAGGACGCCATATCGACCGAAACGGAATTGGGGGCAAAACTGGCGGCGGAAAAATTGAGACCGGCGCCGCGGGCAATGCGTAATTTTCTGCCGGCGAGAAGTTTTTCTTCCATATCGCTCAAGCCTTTCAAGCTGAGCTCGCTCGGTCTGCCGCTGACGGATTGAACGGTGACACCGCCGTCGAAGCTATGAAAAGTCTCTGTCATCTTCTGATCTTTCGCATTTGCATCAATCATTCATCCTGCAAAATAGAACGCTGCTTATCGATTACAAAATTCGGCCGCCCCAGTGAATTTTTGTAAGTACGACCGACATAGATCGCGATAAAGGATATGGCCGAACCAAAGTAAGCAAGAATCAAAAAGAGAATTGCGGCATCCAGATAGGGATTACCTGTATATGTGCGCAAAAGGGCCAGACAAGTAACGGCGATCAGCCAGAATGGTAACAGATATATAGGCAGGCGCAAAAAGAGCGTCGAGGATGCAAGGATGCCAGAAATGGCGAAGTCTGCCATGCCGCGCAGGCGGAAATGGGTCACACCCGCTGCCCTTTTGTGACGTTTATAGGGCAGATTTTTACGTTTGAAGCCCACCCGGCCAATAGAGGCGCGGATGAAGGGAAAGGAAGTATGGTCCCTGGCTATGGCTTCGCGCACGTGGCCGGCCATGAGCGAAAATTCGGCCATATCGAGAATGACCTCATCGTCCGCCAGAATCTTCATTACCCGATAGAAAAACTTGCGAGCCAGCATGATCGGCCGGGGTTCGGTGCGGTCGATGCGCTCCCCATAAACAACGTCATAGCCCTGCTCATACCAGTGCACAAAATCCAGAATCATCTCCGGCGGATCTTCGCAATCAACATCGATAAATACAAGGGCGTCGCCCCTGGCATTGCGCAAACCGCATTCCAGCGAAGCCTGATACCCGACGTTTTTGCTGATGGTTATCAGATAAACGTTGGGGTTATCTTTGATAATGTTTTTGATCTGGTCGACGGTACCATCGGTGGAGGCATTATTGGTAAAGACCAGATCACAGCGATACCGCTCCGACAGCTTATCCAGAACGGGTTTCATTCGTTCGAAAAAGATCGGGATTGTATCCTGTTCATTGCAAACAGGGCTGATTATTGAAAGCCGCGGTAGCACTTATCGGTGTCCTTGCTCGATGCCAATACTTTCTTACCCCATGTCAGAACACTTTTACCAACGTTATCTGCTCTTCAGATCGTTGTTTTCTTTCCGCAGAGCTGCGTTCTCAAGCTCCAGCCGGTGAGCCTTTTCGATTGATTCCAGGACCATGGCGCGCAATTCGGTTTCTCCGCCACCGGGATTATCAGTCAGTGCCGCCCTGAGGGCATCATCGGCAGCCTTCACCCAGCGGGCCAGGCGCTCCTTGCTCAGTCCGTTTTGCGCAGCCTCTTGATCGACCGATAAACTATCGGCCAGTATTTTCAAAACCAGTTGCCGACGCCTCTCAACGGTCCATACCCCGGCGGCAAACTTACCGTCCTTCAATTTGAAGACTTCGTATTTGACCTGGTGCAGGGTGCCGAGCGAATCATAATCTTTGAGATAGGTGGGGATAAACTCGTAGTGTTCAATCTGAGGCTTGATGAATTCATCCGATATGAAGACCAGTCGCGGCTTATTTTTGAGAATATCTTCGCCGTAGTTTTTTACTGTCTGCCGCTCGAGATCATCAAATTTTTTGCCCAGGTCATGCTCGCGACAATAATGCAGCATCGGCAAGATCATGCCGTGCAGATAGCGACAACCAGGCAGGCGGCCGGATTGTAAGATAGCTGGATAACCGGGCAGGACGGCGGGGCCCATCAATACAACTTTGTCCAGTTTATCGGTGTGCTTCAAAATCGTGTAAAAAATGGCATCCAGATCGTTTTCCGGATTGCTGCCATTATAACCAAGAGCACTGAGCGAAAATTTATCGGTACCCTTAATGTCTTCGATATAGCTGTTTGCTTCCCTGTAGCCGTAGAGACAACTGACGCACAAAAGCAGATAAGGTGCAAAAAATTTGACGACCTCGGGGGCCTTTTCGGGCAAACTCTCAACCAGCATAAAGCAAACAATACCGAGGTCGAGGCCGAAGAGCAGGTCGAGGAAGGCCTGCATCGGCAACATGCGATAGGTCCAGACAGTGCCGGCCTGCAAATAGATGGCAAAAGAAACAAGCACAAGCGCGCTCAGCGGCGTCACCCAGTTACTGCGACGCACAACCGCCGCCGAAAGCAGAAGACCGGCCACCAGAGCGTACATGGGCAGAAAGAAGGCTGAGTCCAGGGTGAGTCCGCAGATAATGCTGCTGGCATAACCGCCGACACCGTTTGTATAAATAGGCAGCGCTTCCTTAAGCAAAATGTCCAGAGCCGCCCGGGGCAAAAGCAGGAAGTGAGCGAAATACAGCACAACGGTGCCGTAGACGGCCAGACATTCACGGTTTAAAAGGCTGCGGAAGTTACGTCGGCAAAGCTGCCAGACAAGCTCAAAAGCGACAATCACTTCTAAAAAATGCGGCTTGATACAAACGCCCAGACCGGCGAGAAGGCCGATAACAAGCGCCAGGCCAGGGCCTACCTGCTGTCCTTTTTCATCGCCTCGCCCGGCATTGTCATAGACAAAACAGCGCAAAATCACATAGGGCAAAAAGAACAGAACAAAAATGTGCTCACGCTGCCCAAAATCAGCCTGATGGGACTGGGTGAAAGCGAGCATGGCAAAGAGCATAAACCAGCGGTATTGATACTCACGAGTATCTTTATAGCGGTCAAAGACCAGCCAGCAGAGCCAGAGACTGAGGGCGGCAAGCAGATAGATAAACAAAATAAAAGCGCAGGTGATAGGCCAGCTGAGTAAACCGGCCAGCAGCCAGGGCACGGTATTGAGATAAATAATCAGCGGCGGATTAAAATCAAAAAAATCAAGATAGGGCACCTTGCCCATTAGCAGAAGCTGACTCATGGCCAGATATACGGCTTGATCAGCCCAGGAGCGCAGGGGATGGGCCCACCAGAGCGCCATGCGGTAGAAGAAAAATACAGCAAAAGCCAGTCCGATAGCTACCTTCGACGCCTTCATTTGACGCGCCTCCGATAAATATCGAAGCCAGTCTCAAAGCCGCAATATTCAGCCGGCGCCTTGTTGACGCTGCAGTAATAGCACTCGCCGCTGCGCTCGTAGGCGGCGGCCAGAACCTTTTTCAAGCTGGAATTTTCCACCACCGGAGCGACCGTATTTTTGGCCACCAGAATGAGAGGACTCTGCCCCCGGCTGATATCGCTCTCCAGGCGGCTGTAGAGAAATTTTTCAAACTCAGCCAGAGCAGGAGTCATGGCATTGAAGTGATTGATGGCGTTGAGCACGCGCAGCGGGCGCGACCAGAGCAGATAGGACCCGGGCCGGCGATCAAGGTCAAACAAAAGTGGATAGATAGGCATCGGATAATCGCACAAAACGATGACCGGATCCCCGCTCTTAGAATTTGTATTTATGACGTCAAAAATATCCGTTTTGGCCTGCTCGCGGAAGACCACCGGAGTCTGGCGCACGACATCGCGGGCGCGGTCCAGACTGTAGGTGGCGGCGGCACCAAGCAAAAGCAAAAGCACCGCCGGCAGTGCCGAAAGCAGTGCGGATGCGCCGGCAACTTTTGTTTGAGCTAGAGAACGACAGAGAGTAGCGCCGGCAACGGCGAAAATAAATGATGAGCCCCAGACGGCCACTACCAGGCCGCTGCTCAGTCCATCGCCCTCACCCACATAAAGAGCCAGACCGAGGGCGGCGACCACAATTAGGGGCCTTAAAAAATCCTGCTTCACCTGCAATAGCAGTGCCACAACAATTGACAGTGCCATCATATAAAGTGCGTCACGTCTATCGGGAGATGCGACATAAGCTGAGATACTGGCGTCAAACCTGACAAACTGCCGGGCGCGAATAGGCATGGTCCATTGCCAGAAGGCTTTGTTCATGGTGGCCGGCAAAAGATGCAGCCAGATAATATCTGCAAGCGTCACCGCGCCGCCGGCAAGCACCGCCAGGTCAAACTTATAGCGACCGTAAGCAGCCAGGAAAAATAACTCCAGCCCCAGTACAACCGGCAGATGCGGCAGGTCGAGTATGGTCCCCAGACCGAGAAACAATCCGACAAGAACAGAAAAGAGTCTCCACCCCCGAGGCCGGGCCTGCATCTGCTGGTAATTGAACCAGCGAAAAATTGTCCAGGGGATGAGAGCAAGCATAAAGAGCTCTTGCAAAACTCCGCTTTCAAAGCGGGTACAAAAAAGTGCGATCACATAACCGGCGGCAATAGCTAGCGGCAATTCCCCGGCCTGCTCCCTGAGCGGACTGTCATCGGCCAGCGCTTCCCGGCCCAGTACAGCGATGAGAAGAGACAAGCAGAGACTGAAAAGAATGAGAGCAAAAAGCGCAGCCTTGAAGCTGAGCTCCGGCGGCACGTAGTTATGCAGACCTTCAAGGGCGGCGTTGAGAGCAAAAGGCAGTCCGCAAAACCAGTAATTGATCGGTTGGCTCCAGTCCCAGAAATCAACATACGGAGTCAGCCCCTGTTGCACAAGCTGGGCGGCATCCAGGCGCAGGGCGACCGACGACGCCAGATCCCCGTGGTGACTGAAGAGATCGAAGGCAAACAAGAGTAAGGCCGGCAGGGCTATTAAAAGAGCCTTCAAGATTTGTTTTATGTGGGGGGTGAAACTCTGGCCTTGCACAAGCACCCGATCAGACGCTGGGCTCTTCGGGTGGCGGTGTGGTGCGCGGGCCGCGGCCCTTTTGTCTGTGCCGGTTCAGGACTTCGGCAAAGAAAAAGGCCATCACGAGGACACCGCCAAAGACTTTGAGGAAGTACTCCTGCTGATGCACGAAACAGGCGGCAATAAAACCGAGTACGCCCGAGGCACCATAAATGATGTAGGCAACTTTCTTTTGATCCAATCCGGTATCGAGCAATCTGTGATGGATGTGCAATCGGTCCGGTTCAAAGACCGACTTGCCCTTGGCCGCTCGCCGGACAATCGCCCAGGAAGTGTCCAGCAAGGGGAAAAACAGAATAAAGCCGACAAGCAATACAGTCGGGACAATGACCGTACCGGCGGTCACCCCCTTGATCACGCCTGTGATCGATATTGCCGCCAGTATAAATCCGGTCAGATAGGCTCCGGAGTCTCCAAGAAAAATACGAGCAGGATTGAAATTCCAGCGTAAAAATCCAAGCAAGGCGCCGGCAAGTATGGCCGCCATCAGGGCCGCGTAAGGCCGTGAAATTTCATTGCTCAGAGCCACCGACCAGATAGTCAGAGCCGAGATGGCCGAGACCCCGGCGGCCAGTCCGTCCATGCCGTCGATGAGATTGACCGCATTGGCCACACCGACTAACCACAAAACAGTAAGCGGCAGACTGAACATGCCAAGCTCGATCGAGCCGTGCAGATGCAGGGGACCGAGATCAAAATTGATGTAGTTGGGCAGAGGAATGTGCTTGATGCGCACACCGAGTGAATAGGCAGTACAACCGGCCAGAACCTGAATAAGCAGTTTGTATTTGGCCTTGATGCTGTCCAGATCGTCGATCAAACCAAGAATGAATACAAGGGTGCCGCCAACGGCAATGCCCACTATTCCCTCGGCCCCGCGAGCCTCTTTTGGCAGCCGTCCGGCGATGGCAATGAGGGTGGTGACTGTGGCCAGGATACTGATATAGATGGCAACGCCACCCAGTCGAGGCACAGGTTTTTTATGAATGCGCCTGGCTTCACCGGGCTTATCCACCAGACCGAGCTTGAGTGCGCGGGAGCGAATCTCCGGCACCAACCACCAGCTTATTGCAAGGGCAATGAGAAAGCCCGGGATTTGCGCTTGATCAAGTCGCTCCTGCGCGGGCACAAAAGCCCACCAGATGCCGATCCCGGCAAGAAGCAGCTGGCAGAGATGCACGGCAATCTTCGAGCCACGGGTGCGTGGCCTGGGCGCATTCTCTTCCACTTGCTGTTCTTTTTCTTCTTGCTGCATCATCGCGCGGTTAGCATCTTGCTCTCATACAGGGGAAACTTTTTGCA
>JAFEAV010000019.1 GCA_018266215.1 Cyanobacteria bacterium SZAS LIN-3
GTCCGGTTGTATCCATCTGAGCCACTTCATAGCCGGGCATGGTGCTTACGTCCGGTGAGGCGTCCGGTGAGGTGCTTGCGTCCGGCGTGCCGCTTGAGGCACTGCTATCTGCCGGTGCGGTCGGCGCTTGCCCGGACTCCGCCGCCTGCAATCGGGCAAATCGCTCGGACAATAAACCGCTTCCGGCCTGTCCAAATTTAAATAATTCCAGGCCGGCGATCAGGTCGGCGGGCGCCATGCCGTCTGGATTTGAGCCCATCACCCTTTTGGCCATTTCTTTGATTTGATCGACTAGCGTACCGGGCAAAATGTCCTCGGCCGGGTCGCTCATCAGTACTGGCCCGTCCTGCATCTTTGGTATCGCCTTTGGTGCTGCAGGCGGCAGTACTTTATTGCTGCTATCGGAGGCAAATGGATTGCCCGGATCGAAAATGTTTTGATTGACGGGCGGCAGGCCATCGGTAGGTAAGTGGCGGCCGTTCAATTTTTCTTCTATGCGCTCCAACCTGGCGTCGGCCGAAAGCTGCATGTCGTCAGGGTGTGTGCGACCGAGGGCAAAAGCCTCCAGCGTTTTCAGTCTTTCTTCCAGGCTCTCGCCGGCGGGCGCACTGCCGAAGACGCGCTTTTGCAGGGCCCGGGCGTGATCCTCAACTGTACTGTTGCTGGTTGTACCATCCGCTCCGGCGGCTCCCGCAGCAAAGGGGAAATAGACCGCCGAAGTGAGCAAGATGGACAGAAGAACGGGTGCTTTGAGCATGCGCCCATTTTAGCAGAGCGCTCAGGCCAGTTTTTTCGCGAGCATTTTTTGATAGCGGCCTGCGTGATACTTCTCTACCAGACCGAGGGCCTTGAAACGCTTGGCGGCCTGGATGAATATATCGGCGTGCTCCTGGGACTCCGCGGCCTGTTCTTTGAATTCGCTCACCGCGGCTTCGTCGCCTTCTTCCCGGGCCACCTTTTCAAACTCTGGATACATCTCGTTGGTTTCGTACAATTCGCCTTCGATAGCGGCTTCCAGCAGTTTTTCGACCGTCATTTCCTTGACGTTGTAGATCAAGTCCAGGTGGGCAAAGGCGTGGGCCGTTTCTTCATGGGCAGTCTTCTCAAAGAGTGCGGCCACTTCCTCGTCACCGAGTTGTCTGGCGATTTTTGCAAAATAGAGATATTTGCGATTGGCCATCGATTCGCCGGCAAAAGCGGCTTCGAGATTTTTCTTGGTACGTGATACCTGTGCTGTGTTCTTACTCATTTCATTGCTCCTTCGATTGTTGTTTAGTTTGATTCTAGTTTTAGACTTAATCTAATCTCTGGGCAAAAAAAGGGGTCAGTCCTTCTTTTTGCCGAAAAATGTAATTTGATACCCTTCCAGCTCAAACTTGCCGCCCAGGAAATCCTGGCGCAAGCCGATTGGCAGGTTTGTGATGTTTTCCAGATCGACGTCTATGACCTGGCCGGTGCTGCTGTCGACAAAGTGATGGTGATCCGACAGATTGGCGTCGTAGCGGGCCTTACCGGGCTCGGTGAAGACCTCCTGGACAACCTTGTGCTGGACAAGGATGTTAAGGGTGTTGTAAACAGTGGCCCGGGACAGCGGTACGGGCAATTTGTCCGCCACCGCGGCAAAAACGTCGTCGGCGGTAGGGTGACTGTGGGTTTGCACGAGAAAGTCCGTAATCACCGCGCGCTGGGGCGTTGGCTTGACGCCGTGGTCGCTCAGTAATTGTTCAATATCGAAAACAGTCATGGTTTACCTCCGTGTATTTAGAATAAGTCTAAACCTGGACTTTGTCAAGGCGGCGGGTCTGTGTAAAATTAGGAGGCTGATGCCGGTCGTGCCGGTCAATATATAGAAGGGAGAAATTTCTCAATGTCTCTGTCCGTCATAAAAGAAGCCATCGCCCAGGGCAAAATGATCTGCCCCACCTGCAACAAGCCGGTGAAAAAGTTTGAAAAGTATGTCGATATGGTCGACTCAATCTGGGATGGCGCGGGGGATTCCGCCACTTCCCACAAGGGCAGCAAAGTGACTCTGATATGCGACAACGACGGCTGCGACTGGAAAGAACGTACCGAGTACTGGGCTAATTATGTAGCCGATTGAGCCTTAACTTTCCGGGGCATTGGGCTCGGCGCCGTGCGCTTCGCCCGCACCGGCCTCTTTCTCCGCCTTAGACTCGGGCTCGGCATTGGGCTGGGCCTCTTTCTCTTTAGCGCTTTCTGATTCGGCTTTTTCGGCCCGGGCGGGTTTGGAATTTTGCATCGTGGTCTCATGCGCGGGCGGCGGGGGCGGAGGCGGTGAAGCCGGGCTTCCGGAGCCGGTTTGACCAAGTTTTGTTTCGATCAGAGCGATTTTCTTCAGAGTGCCTTCCGCTTCTTCCTTGTTGCCGACTGCCTGTTCCACTTCAGAAAGCTTCTTCAGAGTAGCAATTACCGCCGACGCACCCGAGGGCAATTGCACTCGCACTCTTATGTTCACTGCTTGCTTGAGCAGTGATTCAGCCACCGGCAGTTGTCCGCGACCGCGACACATGTCGGCCAGGTGCTCCAGCCTGTCGGCTTCTTCGATCTGACTGCCGTTCAATTCGGGAGAGGCGGAACCGCTGTTCTTTTCGTTCAGTGCCTGCTGAAAGGCCGTTTCCATCTCATTTAATTTGCTCTCTCTGGCGGCGATATTTTCCAAGGCCTTTGCCAGGGCGGTACTGGCCGCGCTTTTCTCGCTCTCGGAGCCGTTTTCGGCCATCGATTGCAGAGCGGAAACGGTGCCTTTGGACGCGAAAATCTGGGCGAATTTCCCGGCCAGTTCTGCATTGGTCAGGGATTGAATGGCTAAAATAGCCGCTCTCTTGCTCTGATCATTGCCCATCAAATGGGGAATGAATTTTTCAATTGTTTGAATTTCCTGCAGACGCAGTTGCTGCTGATTGTAAGAATAGGTGAAATAGCCACCCATGACGAAGATCAACATACCGGAGATGATTGGTGCCAGAGCGCCGATTTTGTCCCAGATGTCCTTCTGGGATTTTGTTGCGGCGGCGTTCAGATCAATGGGTTCTGCACTCTCGTGCTGTTGCTTCTCATCGGTTACATGTTCATCGTACAAACTCGGCGCCTCTAGAAGTGCTGCTCTGTTTTTCTTGTCCATGGTTTTGACCTGTCTGATCGTTACTTAATTTTGCCGGCGCAACTGCTCTTGCATTTGCTTAAGGATATAGGTTATAAGCGGCTGTTGTCGACCTTCTTTGCGGAAAAATCGGCATTTGTTATGTACCAATTGCTTCATGTTATTTCGAGGTAAAAGTTAGTGCAGGCCATTGTTGTAAAAAATGCCGGTGGACCGGAAGTGCTCGAATTTGCCGAGCGTCCCGTGCCGGAATTTGGTCCTGCCGAATTGCTCATTCGTGTAAAAGCCGTGGGCATCAATAGAGCGGATATTTTACAGAGAAGGGGACTGTATCCCCCGCCGCGCGGCGCATCGCCCGACGTGCTGGGCCTGGAATATGCAGGCGTGGTTGAAAAAGTCGGTACCGACGTTTCGCTCTTTAAACCAGGAGACCGCGTCTTCGGCCTTTCCGGCGGCGGCACATATCAGGACTATCTGGCTATGCACGAAAGGCTTGTGGCGCCGATTCCAGAAGCTCTCTCCTATATCGAGGCCGCGGCTGTCCCTGAGGCCTTCATCACCGCCTTCGACGCAGTTGTCCTGCAAGGTGGACTGACAGCCGGTAAAACAGTGCTTGTCAGTGCCGTCGGCAGCGGCGTCGGTCTGGCCGTGGTGCAGATTGCTCACAGCTTCGGTGCTCGCATCATCGGCACCTCACGCACCGCCGAGAAGCTTGTCCGTGCCCAGGAGTTTGGCCTGGGCGAAAGTGTTGTTGTGAACGACGGACTTTTTGCCGATAAAGTAAGTAGTATCACTGGTGGTGTCGACATAGTGATCGAGCTTGTTGGCGGCAGCTATGTTGAAGAAGACCTGAAATGTCTCAAGCAAAAAGGTCGCATTATTTTGGTCGGTTTGCTCAATGGCGCAAAAGCGGGAGTGCACCTGGGCATCTTGCTCTCCAAGCGAGCACAGATAATCGGCACCACTTTGCGCGCCCGCCCACTGGAAGAAAAAATCTCGGTGATGCAGGCCTTTATCAATGAGATTGTGCCTCGCATCAAGAGTGGACAAATGCGCCCGGTTGTAGATAAAGTGTTCCCCTTCCGGCAGGTAGCCGAGGCTCATGCATATATGGAATCAGATTCCAATTTCGGCAAAATCGTATTGAATTTCGAATGATTGAAGACAGTATAACTACAGCATTTACTGAAGACGGCTCGGTATCCCTGGTGAGCGGTGCCTGTGGCGAGCTCTATCACAACCGGGCCGGAGCCTTTGCCGAGGCCCTGCATGATTATGCGGAAGTGGCAATGATGGTCTGGACTATTCTCTACGGAGAAAAGTTGCCGGCCCAATTTGACGTGCTTGATTGCTGTTTTGGTCTCGGCTACAACAGTCTGGTACTGGCGCAGGAGCTGTCTGCCGGCGTCAATCTCAATGTGGTGGCAGTGGAACTCGATGAGCGGGCCGTGGCTTTTGTGCCGCAGGTTTTGTCCCAGCCATGCTTTGAAAAACTGCGCCTGGATGGTCTGGGTGATGAGCAGGCCGAGAGTCTGGGCCGCTTTCAGCAGACCACAATTGAGCGCTCATCTGTTGATAATGAAGGTCGGAGATGCTTTCTCAAATTTGATCTGGTCCAGAGTTGTCTGCGAGCTTATCTGAGAAGGCCGCGAGAAGCTTCTGAAGATCGGCTCTATGACTTGATTGTGCATGACCCGTTTTCACCCAGGAAGATGCCTGAGCTTTGGACTATCGATCTGTTTCAGGCTTACAAAGACAGACTCAAGGAAAACGGTCTTATCATCACCTATTCCAGCGCACCTGCTGTACGTGGCGCCCTGCTCGATCTCGGCTTCAGCGTTTATCGCACACCGGCTGTGGGCGGCAAGTTTGGCGGCACTCTGGCGGTTAAGGGTGATGTGCTTGAAAGTCACATGCTCTCGGGTCTGCTCTCTCAGCGCATCACTCGGCCGACGGATCAGGAGCTGGTTGTTCTCTCAAAGAGTTCGCGTGTCCCTTACCGCGATCCCTCGCTCAGTGCCGACAGAGATGATATTTTTGCCGCGCGTTTGCAGGAACAGGCAAGTTTTAGGGTCTAAGAGCCCGCTGTCACGAAACCGCCGAGTCTTTGACACGAAACCGCCATTTTCGGATCGTATCCTCTCTTCACTTACCAAAACTTTCGGCACCAAAAGCCCAGGAGGGTCTTATGGACCATACTTTTGCTGCGCCTTCGGAAAGTCATGTAGAGAGTACGAGATCGGTCATTGCCGCCGAGGCGGCAGCTGGCTACGATCCCAGGGCTACATTCTTTTCCAACGGCAATCCCATCAACTTCAGCCAGGAGCGTCAAATTGTAGTGTCGCCCTATCCAGGTCATCCCCCCGAACACTGGCACTATGATAACGGTGGAGGTTGTCTCGGGGCCGCCAATCCTTCGGCCTCGATTGTGCTCGATACACCTGGAGGAGAGGTTTCTCAGCGCTCCAATCGTTTCAATCCCCAGGACATGCAACAAGGCTTTTTTAGCAATGCCGATATGCGCAACATGTCGAGCCCGGACATCGAACGGTTGTTTGATGCCCTGGCTGAAAACCATAAGACGGAATCGCGCAGCAAGAAGGAAGCGCCGCCTCCTCCTGCCTCTGCTTGCACCGAAGGTGAGGAGAGTAATTAATCTGCCGGGATTGAACCAAATGGCCGCCGCCGTCGTCTTATAAATAGACGTTTGTATTGGTCTTGCCGCATCTGGTTTATAGATGGCGACATCGCAATTTTTGAAATCCACCGCGGTTGCTATTGCAGCAGCTTTGCTTGTGGGCGCATCCGGGGCTTTAGAGTGCCCGGCGGCGCAGGCACAGCGCCTGGCCAGGCCGGGGACCAGTGCCGTTCTGCCCTCCGGGCAGAGGGTCTTCAATCTGGGTGTGGAAGCCCAGGGACAGGGCGCGGTCACCGCCCCGGCCGCCAGCAATTCCGACCCTTTTGCCGGTCAGTCCGGGGCGGGGATGTTTGACCGGGGTAGAGGCGGCGCCGCAGCAAGATTTCCGGAGCTCAATGTCGGGCTCGGTAACCGCGAAAAGGACCTGCCTGTCCTCGGGGTGAAGCCATTTTCTATTCAGCTTCTAGCAAAGTATGATCTGGAGCTGATTGTTGATCAGTCGATGTCCATGCTCCGGCGCGACTGCCCGGGCTTCAGCAGCCGCTGGGACTGGTGCGGCGATCAGGCTCAGGAGCTGGCTAACCAGCTGGCTCCCTATGTCCCGTCGGGCCTCACGATTACCGCCTTTGCCCGGCGTTTTGACGTGCATCAGCAGGCCAGCGCCCAAAATATCGCCGATCTTTTTCAAAATCCGGATTTCGGTCGCGGCACAAGGCTGGCCGAGCCTCTTTCCGACAGGCTGGAGAGCTATTTCGCCCGGCGCAGACCGGGATCAAAACCTGTACTTATCGGTGTGATCACAGACGGGGTGCCGACACCCGAAATTGAAACACAGATGGTGATAGATACAATTATTCAGGCCTCCAGGCGGGTCAAAGATCCGCGCGAGGTGACGATTGTGTTTTTCCAGATCGGCGGCGGCGACGCTAAGGGCCGTTTCTTCCTGGATCACCTGGACCGCTCTCTGCTGGCCGATGGAGCTCGCTATGACATTGTGCAGACAGTGTCTTTCGATCGCCTGGAGCAGGTAGGGCTGGCCCGGGCCCTGGTTGATTCAGTCCAGGACTTCGCCAGGAAGAGCGGCAGTCGCTAGAGCGACCTGTTGCCCGGTCTCATTCAATCGTCAGGGTGGGCATATTCTCGCGATATTCGACGGCGCACTTGCGAGCCACCTCCAGCAAGCGCTGAGAAGGTGGCAGCAGACGGGCGGCGGGCGAAAGGCGCGGAGTTCTTGTGGTTATAGTCTGTGCCATTCGAGCCAGCAGTTTTGCTTCTCTTGAATCCGGGCCTGAATCGTTAGTAAAAGTTGTGGCGGTGCCTGGGGCAATATCGTTCATCGGTCTCTCCGGGGGTGGTCGGCAAGGACCAATGTCTCACCGCCCGGCGGTCATGTTTGGGTTATTCAGATTAAGGTTAGCCCTCAGGCCGTAATCTCTTTATCGAGCAGGGTTTTGCGGATAGGCCAGATCAAATCGCGCTGGTTGCTGTCCGGCACGTTGGCTGCTTGCAGCAAATGAGCAGCGAAGCAAAAAGACAGATCCAAATTGAATTCTTTTGATGAGACCAGGCGATCGCAGAGACTCTTGGAAAATTTTGCCACCGCTTCACCGGAGCCGACCGAGTCCAGGGAGTGAATATTTGTCGGCAGGCACTGCGCTACTTCATAGTCATAAATACATTTGCTGGTGCATTCGACGCAGGCCGGCAGCGGCCCCTGGTCGCGTCGGTGGGCGGAGATAAATTGCTCTTTGAAATTTTGCAAGACACTGATGTCCAGCCGCCGCGCCGAGGCATCGGGGACAAACGCACGACTGATCAGTTCATACCATTTTGTTTTGAGTTCGGCTTCCACGGCCGTATCCCACTGATAGAGCACCGCTTTGTCGGCAAAATATCTGTCGGTAGCAAGACTGATGGCGCACCAGCAGATTTTAGTGAAGCCCTCCACCGGAGTTTTGCCGACGACCTTTTGAATCTCGGTGATGACTTTGACGCGGAAGTCCACTAGCTGTTTGTAGTCGGTGATAAAAGCAAGAATGAAACGCACATAGATTTTATAGAAATCGGCAGCCTCAGCCACTGTCCGCCCTATTGCATAGGGCTCTGGATCAAAAGCGGCGGGGAAATACTTGACACCGTCCGAGACGGCGCTGGGCGAAAAATCTTCAACCACCTGACTCAAGTCGAGCTTGGTGCCGCACTGCGGACAATAGAACCAATCATAGCGGGCTGACTTAGAGCAATTCTGGCATTTCATGAGTGATGACAAGGCACTGGGGGCGGCAATTTAAGTCATAACTCTAGCAGGTTTAGTTGAAAAGGGAGGCCTGGCGCATCCCGGACCTAGATGATGCCGGCGTGCAGCAGATCTTTCAAGTCAATCAGTCCGACCGGTGCTTCATTTTGATCAACAATCAAAAGATCCGAAATCGAATATTTTTCCATCACTTTCAGTGCTTCTACAGCCAGTGAATTTTCGGATATGGTGCGCGGTCCGACAGTCATTATTTCATCTGCCGATTTTTCAAAAACTGTGTGTTTGAATTTAGTCAGGGCGCGGCGCAGGTCACCATCGGTGATGATGCCCTTCAGTCGACCCTTATCGCAAACTGCGGTGAAGCCCAGTTTCTTCCTGGTGATTTCAGAAACAATCGTCTCGTGATCGGCTTCCAGAGGCACAACCGGTACATCCATACCGGTGCGCATAATGTCGCGCACGGTGAGTAGACTCTTGCCCAGTGCGCCGCCCGGATGCGATCTGGCGAAGTCCTCGGCCCGTACCTGTTTTTTAGTCATCAGCACAATGGCCAGGGCATCGCCCATCGCCAGCGATACTGTGGTGGACGTCGTCGGAGCCAGATTTAGCGGGCAGGCCTCGCGCTCAACCGAAACATCAATAACGGCATCGGCATACTTTGCCAGAGTCGATCTGGTATTGCCGGTCAGGGCAACCAGTTTCAGGCCCATCCTCTTAATGGGTTCCAGAACCAGTTTGATTTCCTGGGTCTCTCCGGAGCTCGAAAGAGCAATAACAAGATCGCGCTCCTCCAGCATGCCAAAGTCGCCGTGGCGCAGCTCGGCTGGATGGACAAAGAAAGCGGGGGTGCCGGTGGAGGCAAAGGTGGCGGCAATTTTGCTGCCGATATGGCCGGATTTACCCATGCCGGTGACGACGACTTTGCCGCTGCAATTGAGCAATAAATCCATGGCCGCACAAAAATTTTGGTCCAGGCGGTCTTTGACACGCAAAATCGCCCCGGCTTCCTGCTCCAGGACCGCGGCGGCCAGGGTGAGAATATCGTCGGATTTTGCGGGCACGGTCTTGCCAGACGCCTTCGGCTGGAAGTCTGTATCTGTAGCCGCAGCCGCTGGTGAAAGATTAAGCTGATTTAAACCGGATTGAGTCATCGCCACTTATTTCCCCTGTCGCCTTTCTCCCGGTTTTCGGTCTCTGGGGCTCTATTGCCTTGCGGGTGCATTGTTTGCCGTTTGGTAAGCAAGCCTGTACCCAGACCAGGAGGAGCCCATTTTAGCGTCTTAGCCCTGGTTTTTTCTTGACAATATGTAAGCTTTGCCGGGTTTTCAGCAAAATAGTTGATACCAGCGCGTTTTCGGGGGCATTTATAGCCTATCCGATGGCTTATCTATATACTCTCACAGCTTCAATTGTCGAGAAGATAAGCTCTAAGGCCAAAAGAAGTTAGATGGTTTACCAGAGTGTCATCTCCCCTATTTACTAAAGGCGATCGCCTTGAAAATGGTCACTACACCGTCCTGCAGGAGGTCGGCTTAGGTGGCATGGGCGTGGTCTACCATAGCCGAGATGAGCTGCTTTTGCGTGATGTAGCAATAAAGATGTTGCTGCCCAGTTTGATGACCGACAAGAAAAACGTCGATGTATTCCGGGAAGAAGCCCGTTTGGCCGCCGGACTTGAGCATCCAAACATCGTCACCGTGTACGATGTCGGCGCTGAAATGCGCGATGGGCTTGAACACTACTTTGTCGCCATGGAATATCTCCCGGGCGGTACACTGGCCAGTCGCATAAACCAGGGACCGCTGCCGCTCAAGCACTGTCTCAACTGGATGAAACAACTGGCTTCAGGCCTCTCTTTCGCCCACAAGCGCGGTGTCATTCACCAGGACATCAAGGCCGACAATATTTTCATCACCCATGAAGGCGACCTGAAAATCGGCGACTTCGGTCTGGCTCGCCTGCTGCCCGGTCGTATTTATATAAATAGTTCAACCAGAGGCATGGGGACACCCGCCTATATGTCGCCCGAGCTCTGCCGCGGCGAACCCCAGGACCACCGCTCCGATATTTATTCGATGGGTATTCTCTTCTATGAGATGTGCACAGGCCAGCTGCCCTACCGCGCGCAGGGCATGGTTGAAATGGCGATGAAGCACACCAATGCGCCGATCCCCTCGGCCCGAAAAGCTAATCTGCTCGTGCCCGATGTGCTCGATCGCGTGATCAAGCGCATGATGGCCAAGGCCCCGGAAGAAAGATTTAAGTCCATGACCGATGTCCTGGGCATCATCGATGATTTGATTTTTGAAATGCGCGTCGCTCATATGGGGCTGACCCCGCGCGGCCTGCCAAAAGTGCCCGACGTGATTGATATGGATGCTATTTTGGCCAGCGCCCAGGCCGGCCCCGCCAGCCCAATCGATCCTGTCACCAGCGAAACCAGTCGCGTGCTTCCCGCCGGAGCAAAGATCTTTGACGCCAGTCCTTTTCTTGAGGCCGAGGACGATGGCAGCGTTAAGAAGGTCTCGGCTTTCCCTGCTTATCCAGGCTTCGCCAGCTCTGAGCCAAATTATGGTGAGCTGGAAATAGATAATCGCAAGCAGTTAAACTTCGAGCGCCGTACTCCCAGTAAGCCAAATTTCGATGGCACCGCCAGTGGTGTGTCATTTGCCGCTATCGGCTCGCCGGCTTCAGCTACCAACACCAGTACTAATATGGATGCCGTTGCGGCGTCTTCGAGCCCGGTCAAAAAGCCGGACACCGAGGCTGTCTGGGCTTATGCCACTAAAGGTCCGATCGGTTGGATGGCTTCGCCCTGCCTCAGTCGCGACGAAAAGCTTGTTTATGTGTGCTCGGCCGACGGCCGCCTCTATGCCGTAGACAGTCGCAGCGGCAAACTGGCCTTTAGCTATGACGCCAAGGCACCACTTTTATCCAGTCCCTTAATCACCGACGAAAAATTGATATTGACCGATACCCAGGGTAAAGTGCATGCTCTCGATCCCCAGACCGGCACCGATATCTGGGTGGTGGAAAGCAACTCCAACAATGTCGCGTCGATGGTGGCATCCCCGGTTGTGCACGGGCATTCGGTTATCGTTTGCGACCGTCGCGGCGTTGTCACCGCCCTTGATATCAGACTGGGCATGAAACTCTGGACCTTCACCGCCGCCGACGCTATTGTCGCCGCTCCCAAGGTGCATGGAGACAAACTCTATTTCGGCACGCGAGGCGGCCAGGTTTACGCCATCAATTGCTCCACGGGCAAACAGGCCTGGAAATATGTCGCCGCCGGCAAGATACTGAGTACTCCCGTGACCTCTGTCGATACGGTCTATGTCGGCAGCCAATCCGGATTGTTCTTTGCCCTCGATGCCGACGCCGGAAGACTGACATGGGAAATGCAAACTGAAGGTGCCATCGCCACCGGTGGCGTCCTGGTTTATACGTCGATAATTTTTGCTTCGCAGGACAAATGGCTCTACTGTTGTGAAAAATATGACGGCAGCCTCAAGTGGAAGGTACCGCTCAAGGGCACCCCTTCAGCCACACTGGAAGCGGTTGGCTCGACAGTTGTTTGTGTCACTAAGGAAGGCTGGCTGCAGGCTTTTGATACCGAGAACGGCAAGCTTGCTTATGAGAGTTTCCTCAAAAAAGACATTGAATCGGCACCACTTTTGCTGGGCAAAAAGATCTTTGTCGGCTCGGTCGACGGTGCACTTTCCTGCTTTGAACTGACTCAGCAGGCCGGTCCTGAGAAGGCCGCCAGATCCTAGAGCGCTAAATCCTTACCAGTCTATCAAGCAAAATCGTAAAGAAACAGGCGATGCTGACGACGCCGTTGACGTTGAAAAACGCGGCGTTGATTTTTGAGAGATCATCGGCCTTCACCAGGCTGTGCTCATAAAATAGCATTACGGCCACAGCCGCAAATCCAAGACCATAGAAAATGCCCAGATGCAGTGCCGCACCCAGCCACATGAGGCAGGCCACAGTCATCACATGCAGTACGCGCGAAATCAAAAGCGCCCGGGCAATGCCGAAGCGAGCCGGGATGCTGAAGACCTTGGTCTCTTTGTCAAAGTCGTAATCTTGACAAGCGTAAATGATATCGAAGCCCGCTACCCAGGTGGTGACTGCCAGGGCCAGAAGCCAGGGCGCAATGCCGGTGATGCTGCCGGAAGCAGCCACCCAACCGCCCAGCGCCGCACCACCCAGGGCAATGCCCAGAACGATGTGACAGAGCCAGGTAAAGCGCTTGGTAAAGGAATAAAAGCTGAGCCAGAAAACGGCAATTGGTGACAGCATCAGACAAATCGGCGGCAGCTTGGAGGCGGCAAAAAGCATCAGGCCGAAGGAGAGTATGGCAAATACCAGAGCCAGTCCGGGTTTTATCCGCCCGGCGGGAATGGCCCTGTCTTTTGTGCGGGGATTGGCCGCATCTATGCGTGAGTCTATGAGTCTGTTAAGCGTCATGGCCGCCGAACGCGCACCGACGAAGGCCAGAATCGTAAAAAACACCGTCGACAGGCTCGGCAGCTGGGGCGAGGCAAGGATCAGGCCGGACAGTGCAAAGGGCAGAGCAAAAACAGTGTGCTCAAGTTTAATCATTTCCGTCCACTCGCCCACGACCGCGAGCGGTGACTTAGACTTGATTTGTGCTGGTGTATCTCCAATCTGCATAAGAGTAATGTACTTGAAGAAAGGGGCGGAAACTGGCATGATTTGGAATGTTTAATTAGGATCTAAACTGAACTATGTCTGGAAATGAACACGGAAAGACCATTGACCTCGCCGGAGTGGCGGCTTTTGCCTCACTGGTTGAGCTTCTAGCGCAGGAGCTGGGTGTGCCCGCCGGTCGCATGCAGGGCCAGTTGCCCAATGGGCCCGAGACTTTCAACCAGTTACACGGCGAAATAGATCTCAACAGTCAGGGCTTCGAGCGTAAATTGACGTTGATTTGTAAGCCCGGAGCGCCGCTCAATATGCGCTTTGCCACAACCTGGGGCGCCGATCGCTCCCTGGCCGGCGGTGTCACCGCAGATTTTTACCTGACGGCATCGGTTGAGCAAATCATTCCGCAGGGTCGTGCCCTCGCTCGCTATGTAGAAGATATATTTTCGGTGCAGGACCGCATGGTCACCCTCGGACATGGCGCCAAGCTGGCGGCCATGAATGTCTCCACATCACAAATCGAAGCTTTTGAGCGTGAACAGGGTGGACAGCTTGTGTCCAGTCATCAACCCAAAGGCCAGGATAACGTTTAACAGGCTTTCTCTTGAAAAGTCTGATTGCGCTTGATCAAAATTTCCACCAGGGCTTGCCTGGTAGTGCCGATTTGCGATTCAGATCTGAATAGGTTGGATTGTCCTGCTTCAACAGCAGATTCGCCACCTCTTCGCGTCCCGCTTTGCCATGCTTGATTACATATTCAAGTTCTTTCAGAGTCATCAGCTTGATATTGACGATATCAATTGTTTCCAGGGGCAACTCAAGCTGGCCGGGGATACTGTTGCTCGGCAGTCCCAGTAGCACCCCGGTGCGCTCTTCCTCACCGTGAAATTCCGGCGGAACGCTGACGTCGTAAAGCTCAGTGGTGATGTATTTCATCGGTCTCGGCCATGTGCCCTCCACAAACTTGTAAAATCTCAGAAAAGCAACATGACCTTCTAATTTCCCCCGGTCAGGCAGTAGACAGAAGCAGCAGAGGAAACCGAACCATATATTGAAGCGGAGCAAAGGTAAAATGTCTGGTAAGAGATGCGCATCAATCCTGAAAGTAAGTCTGAACCTGGCTGTAGCACTGAGTCTTGCCTCCAGCGTCGGTCTGGGATTAGTGCCCGGCGCGGGGACATCGGCCCTGGCTGCTCAATACAGGAAGTCCGATGTCGACGCTGAAATTGCAATTTTGCGCGGTGAGAGTTCGCAAGCCCGGAAGCAAGCGGCTTATCACCTGTCCGAGATGGGCATCGACGCTAAACCTGCAATTCCGGATCTCATTGAAGCGCTCCACGACCCGATTGCCTACGGTGAGGCTGCTTCGGCCCTGGGTAAAATTGGCCCGGACGCAAAAGATGCCGTACCCGCTCTGGTCAGCTGTCTTGGTAATACCGAACTGGGTTACGACCGCTGCTATGCTGCTACTGCCCTCGGAAACATCGGGCAGAATCCAGACCTTGCTGTGCCCGCCCTGCAGAAGATGGTGGCATCTGATGATGACGCAACCATCAGGCGTCTTGCCGCTATGGCCCTCGGTGATTTTGGAGTGCAGGCTAAAGCGGCTGTGGCTGTGCTGATTGAAGCTGTGAAGAAAGGCGAACCGGAAATGCGTCGAGATGCAGCCACCAGTATTGGCAAGATTGGTGGCACCGGCAACGACATACCGGCACTGGTATCACTGCTCAGCGACGAAATAGACATCGCCCGTCTTGGTGCCGTAAAGGCGCTCGGTCTGCTTGGCAGTGAGGCTGTTTCAGCAGTACCCAAATTAGTGGAGCTTCTTAAAGACAGTTCGGAGGAAGTGAGAGCGGCGGCGGCCGTTTCTCTGGGTGAAATCGGACCTGACGCCAGGGCTGCGGTACCGGTCTTGAAAGAGGCATTAAAAACGGATCGAGATATTGTCTTGCACGAGACTATAAACGAGGCCCTCAAGAAAATTGTGAAGCGATCCAAGAGTCAGTAGTAACTTTCGCTGCCACCACCCGTAGTGAGAGCGCAAATCGATAAAGCGGATTTACTGTTTTCAGTCGAATCCGCTTTTTTGTATTCACACCGGTGCATTGTGACCTAAGGATTTAAAACACACAAACCTTGCACGAACCTTTCATCTTATTCAGATATTTGCATACTTGCATAAGTCGTATCCTCGTGCTAGTCTGGTTCTATCCTCGACAGACGTACCCATCCTTGTCCTGAGTTTTGGTTGACTCAGCGCATTTTGTTATGAGAGTGGTGGCACAAATGACAGTGGAAGGACTTAACGGAATGGTGGAACCTCACCAATCAGTTCGTGCCGGCAAGTTTGATCACCTTGAACAAGAGAATCACGCCCCTGGAGCTTCGCCCCTCCGACGCCTCTGGGAAATGCTTCTTGAAGATAAGCGCGACCTCTTCGTGCTTTTCACCTACACCCTAATTATAGGTTTCATATCCCTGGCAGTTCCTCTTGCCGCCCAGGCTCTGGTCAATACCATTGCTGCAGGGATTTTTCTGCAACCGCTGATCGTGCTCGCCCTGCTCGTCTTGAGTGGGCTGGTTTTTAGCAGTGTTCTCAGGGTGATGAAGCTCTGCCTGGTTGAGAATTTGGAGCAAAGAATTTTCGCAAGAATTACGCTTCTACTCAGTGAGCGTATACCTGAAATCAAGGCAGCCGCCTTGACTGATGAGTATATGCCGGAGTTAATCAACCGATTTTTCGACGTGGTAAATGTTCAAAAAGCCTGGGGTAAGCTTCTGTTGGAGATGCCAACGGCTCTGCTGCAGGTTTTTGTTGGTCTTTTGCTGATGGCTTTTTATAGCCCTTTTTTGCTCGCATTCGATTTACTAATCATTCTATTTATTACTTTTGCCACCGCCGTTCTGGGTATCGGCGGTCTCAAGACCAGCATCGCTGAGTCGGTGCGGAAATATCAGCTGGCTCAATGGCTGGAAGATATGGGACGTTGCCAAACTAGTATGAAAACGGACGGTTCATCGCAATATCTCAACCAGCGAACGGACAATATATTGATGGACTATCTGGGCGCTCGGCGAGCTCACTTTGCCGTGCTTTTTCGCCAGGCCCTGGGGACATACTTGTTTCAGGCCCTCGCCAGTGCCGGTATCCTGGCCGTTGGTGGCTGGCTTGTAATTAACCGGCAATTGACTTTAGGCCAACTTGTAGCGGCCGAAATTGTAGTGTTGACTGTACTTGCCGCATTAGAAAAATTGATTCGCAACTGCGATACGTTCTACGATCTTTTAACGGGCCTGCACAAAGTTGGCCACCTCACTGATCTTCCACTTGAAAGAGTTCCCGGTGTTGAATTGCCGATCAATAACTGCGGCCTGAGTGTAACCTGCCGAGGAGTTCGCTTTTCTTACAATCGCAGCAGGGAGATTCTGTCTGGTGTCGATTTCCGCTTGAATGCCGGGGAGCGTGCCAGTCTTGTTGGTGCCAGCGGTGCGGGCAAATCTACCATTGCCTCGATCCTGTGCGGCTTACATGAAGCTTCTAACGGCACAATCGAAATGGCCGGTTTAGACATTCGAGATATCGAACTGAAAAGCCTCAGGCGCAGCGTTGGTTTGGTCGGAGATACCAACGAAATTTTTGAAGGGACAATCGAAGAAAATGTCAGTCTGGGTAGATCATTTGTTTCTCATCAAGATGTTCGCTGGGCACTGGAGCTGGCGCAGTTTTCCGATGATCTGGTCAATGCACCATATGGCCTTGGCACCAGGCTTGTCAGTGGCGGCGGAAATTTGTCACGCGGTCAAGTCCAACGCCTGCTGATTGCCAGAGCCGTGGCTGAGCGGCCAAGTCTAATAATTTTGGACGAAGCCTTCACCGGTATCGATGAAAAGACAAAGCTGAAAATAATTGATGCCCTTTTCGCGCCTGAAAATCTATGGACCGTTCTTGATATTTCTCATGATGCTGAAGTTGTGATGCGCTCAAGCAAAGTTTATGTTCTGTCCAGAGGCATCATCGTTGAATCAGCTTCCCCGGCAGATCTTGCCTGGCGTAATGAGAGTGAATTTTCAACATTGTTTCCCGATTTAGCCAAACAGATACGCTCGGTTGAACGCCGAAAAACAGCGCGCGACGGAGGCGGTAAATAATGGATGCAATAGAAACTTCACCGCCACCAGTGCAGCACTATCGTTCGCTCAAAGCCGTAGAATCATCTCGTGGCTACGTAGTGTTGGCCTTCGTTCTCGCCATTTTCCTTATTGGGCTGGCTCTCATTCTGGCTTTTGTGCCCTGGCAGCAGTCCATTACAGGTATAGGCAAGATCATGATTGTCTCTCCGATGGAAAGGCCTCAGAGCATCGAAGCTCAGATACCCGCACGTCTTAAAGCCTGGCACGTGCGTGACGGTCAGTCCGTTAAGAAAGGGCAGTTGATTGCCGAATTGCTTGATCTGGATCCGAAATTTTTGGACCCGCAGCAGGTAAAGCGACTCGAAGCACAGAAGCAAGCATTGATGGGACGTCGTGCGGCGGCTCAAGCTCGAGCCCAGGCCCTGCAACGACAAGTTAGTAGCCTGAAACTTTCACAGGGGGCCGCCATACCCTCAGCAAAGGAGCGCTCCGCTCAGGCGCACGACCGCATAGAGGCCGCGGAACAGGCCGTCCAGGCGGCCAAGCAAAATGCCCTAACTACCCAGTTGAATCTGCAGCGCATAAGAGAATTGTTCGACAAAGGTGTGAGATCGAGGCGCGATCTTGAGCTGGCTGAGCTTGACCACACAAAGGCTGTTACTGATGTGGAAAGAGCCGTTGCTGCCCTCGATATTGCTCAGCGTGATAAGACTGTGGCCGTCTTCGATCAAGACAAAGTACTGGCTGATACCGAAGCTGCCATGAGTGGTATCGCTGCTGCTATAGCCTCTGCCAACGAGACCGTTGAAACAACATCCGCCGAAATCTGCAAATTAGATATCGATCTCCAGAATCTTCAGCGGCGCCTGGAGCAGCGCAAAGTCTGCGCTCCCAGCGATGGGAAAATTGTACGGCTCCTCTGTGTGGGCGCCGGCAAAACCGTTGATGCCGGAACCGTTCTGGCGGTGCTGGCTCCACAGACCGAGGATCTGGCAGCAGAGCTGACCATCAGTGATAACGACGCCCCTCTTGTTTCGGTTGGACGCCCGGTCCGCCTGCAATTTGCTGGTTGGCCGGCATTGCAATTTGCCGGTTGGCCGTCGATAGCGGTTGGTACCTTCGGTGGCAGGGTCTCGGTTATCGATGCCAGCGATGACGGCAAAAGCTGCTTCCGAGTAATTGTTAAGCCCGATCTGGATTTAATCGCCAGCGGGCGTGATGAACCATGGCCGTCCTCAAAGTTTTTGCGCCCCGGAACGGAGGCAAGCGGTTGGATAATGCTGGATAACGTTCCGCTCGGCTTTGAGCTGTGGCGCCAGTTTAATGGCTTCCCTCCAACCGTAAAACCAGAGGAACTGGGCATGCACAAAGGTTCTGATGTTGGTAAGTCCGAGACGAAGCGCAAGTCCAAGTAAAAAAACGGGAAGAAAGGTTAGAGCGTGCGCAAAATTGCAGGTAATCAGATTTTGCATAGTGCTGACAGCATTTTTCTGGCTGCGCTTGTGATCATTGTCGGGTCTTTTGCAGATCCCGAGCAAGCGGTATGGGCTGCAGATCCTGTGACTTCTAAGCAATCTCCATCAAAGTCGGTAGCCAGTAGCTCAGTACCTGTAAGACCTGACGACGACAAGGCCGCCAGTCCACCTCTGCACCTGGTGAAGCTGGGTACCAACGTGTCGGAGAATAGTATTTCATTTGAGTCGTTTATTCAGAGTGTCGATAAAAACTATCCGAAACTATTGGGTGCTGATGCTGAGCGACAGGTCGCAGGGGCCAAGCGGTTGGAGAAGGCCGGTGCCTTTGACCCGGTGCTCTCCAGCGTTAATGAGTATCTTCGTGTCCAGGATATCGTTAATCCCGGTAAAGCAAAGCAAGCCATACACAACGAAAGTCGCGTCGATCTGCTCAGTCGCTCGGGTATCAGGGTCTTTACTCAGTTTCGTCTAAATCCAAATGACACCAAAACGCCCTTGTTGCCCAGCGGCCGATCTGGTGAGTATTCTGCCGGCTTTACGGTACCTCTGATGCGCGGCCTGGGAATAAACGAGAAGTCAGCGGCAGAGCAACAAGCAAAACTTGGAGAACCGCTGGCAAAGCAGATTTTTAGCGGCTCACGCCTGGAAGTTTTACTTAAAGCCGCGGCTACATACTTCGACTGGGTTGGTGCTAAGGCACGTGTCGACATTGCCAACAACTTGCTCAAGCTTGCCGAGGCTCGCGTTGACCAGATCAAACTTCGGGTGCAAAACGGAGATTCTCCGGCATTAGATGTAACTGAGTCGGAGCAGGAGATTATGCGACGACAGGCAAGTTATGTAAAAGCGCAAAGAGACTACCAGAAAGCTGCGCTGCAGCTGAGCATATTTTTCTGGGATGAGAACGGTAATCCCAGAGCTCTGCCGCCCATCTCGGATGTTCCTCCCCTCGCACCTGAACCAAGCAAAATGAGCGAAGCCGCCTGGAACGAGGGGAGGAAGCAGGCGGCTGAACGCAGACCTGAGTTGAAGAAGATTGATCTAGAGAGACAGCAGGCAAAAATTGAACTTCGCTTAGCTCAGAATATGATTTTGCCGGCTATGGATGCTTATTTTGCTCAAGGGGCCGACACCGGATTGCAGGGCATTGGTTCGGTCATGAGAGGAGGAATGACAATTTCCGCCCCTTTACGCCAACGCACTGCTCGCGGGCAGGTGCAGGCAGCTCAGCTCAAGCTGCGCAAGCTCAGTCTTGATGAGAAAGCAGAGAGGCTGCGCATTCAGACAGAAGTTGACGACATTGTTTCTGCTATTAATACCTCCGTTGAGCGCTTTGATGCTACAGCCCTGGAAGTCAAAAAAGCAAAAGTAGTCGAAGCGGGCGAACGCTTGCGGTTTGCTGCCGGCGACAGCACGCTCTTTCTAGTCAATCAAAGAGAGCGCACAACGGCTGAGGCTCAGATGCGCCTTGTAGAGACGCATGTTGATTACATGCAGGCATTGGCTGCATTCAAAGTCGTGACATGCAATCTGTAGGGCGACCGACTCTCTGCTTTCCGGCGGCCTATGGTAGACTAATGCGAATATATAGACATTCGGATTTTTGCAAATACAAATTAAGGATGAGGCAATGCCCTACCGCAGTGTCGTAAGCAGCGAACTTGCCAAGCTCTTTAATGCCTTGTCACACCCAATGCGTGTGCGTATTATCGAGGAACTGCGTAAGGAAGATATGCCGGTTGCCAAATTGGTGGAAATTTTGGCCGTCCCTCAGGCCGCTGTCTCGCAGCAGCTTTCAGTGCTAAGAAACAATCGCCTGGTGGCTGAGAGGCGTGAAGGACGCAACGTCTTCTACCATCTGCGCAATGCGCAGCTGGCAAACTGGATTATGGAAGGTGTAAGCTTCATCTCTCCGGATCCGGATGAAGTGCAAAACATGATAGTGGCAATTCAAAACGCCAAATCCGTATGGCCGTCCGAGGCGGAAAAGCCGACCAAGCCGAAGGCAAAAAAGAACAAGAAGGATGCCTGAAGTCTTCTATTACTCCAGGGCAGGATCCTTGCGATCTATGATCATGCCTTTGTTCTCCACAGTCTGGGTTTGTTGAATTATCTGCGGCTCGATCACTTTTCGCACATGGGTGACGGCAATAGTTCTCGGGGCGACATAGGCACGGGCGACCACGTGGTGACGCTTTCTGGCTACATAGTGTCTCTTGCGTGTGACGTGCCGCGCGACCGTCGTTTTTCTAACCGCCGCTTTTGAAGTCGTCACCTGCTCTTCCACTACTTTTGGTGAAACGGCTGTCGTTGTGGTGGTGACTTCGCTGGTTGGCACGGCCACAGTTTCATGACGTTCCATAATCATAGGAGCCGTCGATGTCTGGGTATTACCATCGCTACCGGTGACGCTTTTAGTCTGTGTGACCACCGGCTTCATGTAACTGTCCAGCACGACCGGCTGGGAGGACGGTGGTGCCACTGTCGTAGTAGTTGTAACTTGATCGGCATGGACAGCAAGCATACCCGCAAAAGCAAGGGCAGCCGCCAGTGTGCCGGGCAGCAATTTATTCATGTCTCAATCCTCTTATAGGCAAGCGGTCGGTAAATGTACCGATCCAGTGATGTCGACGGTACCTATTAGCGCTAGTTCCTTCTCTTATTTTGCGGCGTTAATGCGCGCCGCCAGATAAGGTGCGGTGCGGCTTGCCTTGCTGCTCGCCACTTTTTGCGGTGTGCCATCGGCAACAACTTTGCCGCCGTCGGCGCCCGCCCCGGGACCCAGATCAATCACCCAGTCGGCCGCCGAAACTATATCCATGTCGTGTTCCACGATAATTACAGTGTTGCCTGCGTCGACCAGGCTGTGCAATTGCAGCATCAGTTTTTTGACATCGGCCGGATGCAGACCCGTGGAGGGCTCGTCCAGCAGATAGAGGGTGTCGCCACGCTGTTCTCTCTGTAGCTCGGTAGCCAGCCGTATGCGCTGGGCTTCTCCTCCGGAAAGCTCGGTGGCCGGTTGTCCCAGTCTCAGATAACCCAAACCTACTTGTTTGAGAGAAGCCAGGGCTCGCACTACTGCGGGTATTTCGGTAAAAAACTCCGCGGCGGAGTCGACTGTCATGTCCAGCACCTGGGCTATGTTTTTTTCGCGATAAAGTACCTGGAGCGTTTCCTGGTTGTACCTGGCACCATGACAGGTGCCACAGGGCGTATAGACGCTGGGCAAAAACATCAACTCTACCGAGACAAAGCCTTCGCCCTCGCAGACGGCGCAGCGGCCGCCGTTGACATTAAATGAGAAGCGTCCGGCGTTGTAGCCATGTTTCTTTGCGTCAGCGGTGGCGGCAAAGGTCTTGCGCACATGATCAAAAAGTCCCGTGTAAGTGGCAAGATTGGATCGCGGCGTACGACCGATTGGTCTTTGATCAACGCTCACCAGGCGCTTGATAGCGTTCAGTCCTTCGATGGAGGCAACGGTAGCAGCCTCATCAGGTGTGGCCTCATTGACTTCGCTCAAAGGAGAGTTGCTTTCGGGCTCATCACCGTCTTCACTTTCTTCCAGCTTTGCCCCAAGAGTTTCGCGAACCGTATCAGTCAGTACCTGCGTTACCAGTGTGGATTTGCCTGATCCCGAGACACCGGTGACGGCTGTGAGTCTGCTGATGGGGAACTTCACGGTCAGGTCATTTAAGTTATGTCTGGTCACGCCACTGAGTGTGAGCCAGTCTTTCGCTGCCGGCCGGGCCTCATGTGTGTCGCCGCCACTGTCGGAGGCAAACAAAAATGGAGCTGTTATTGATTTTTTGTTTCCCTCCAGTCCGGCGACCGGACCGCTGTAAATCAGTGAGCCGCCGCCTTCTCCTGCTTGCGGACCAATGTCCACCAGCCAGTCCGCGCGACGCACAAGGTCCATTTCATGCTCGACTACAAAGAGTGAATTGCCCACGTCGCGAAGCTTGAGCAGCATGTCCAGCAGCGCTTCGGCATCAGCCGGATGCAGACCTGCCGATGGTTCGTCCAGTACATAGACGACGCCGAACAGACCTGACTTGAGCTGCGTCGTCAGGCGCAGTCTTTGCAGTTCACCTGCTGAAAGGCTGGGTGTGGACCTGTCGAGGGCGAGATAATCGAGACCAAGACGGGAGAGCAGACCAATGCGATCAAGCAGGTCTTCGACTATTAATCGAGCCACTTCGCTGTCTTTGAGTTCACCCGCCTGAGCAAGGACTTTCGCCATTTGTCGGAAGGGCATATGACTGAGCTCGGCGATGTCACGGCCGCCAAATGTGACGGACAGAGCCGCTTTTTGCAGGCGCTTGCCACCGCATTCACCGCAGGGCGATGCCTCCATATATTGGGCAACTCGCTTGCGCAGCGTCGCACTGCCGGTAGTGCCAAATGTGTGGCGCACGTAGACGGCAGCACTCTGATAGGTACCCTGATAGGGTCTTTGAATGCGGTGCGCCTCGCGGATGGCGTGTACGGTTACGACCGGCTTTTCTTCGGTAAATAGTATCCAGTCGCGGTCTTTTTGCGGCAGATCCTTCCAGGGCTTGTCCACGTCGTAGCCCAGAACATTGAGTATGTCGATATAGTTTTTGCCCTGCCATGCGCCCGGCCAGGCCGCCACAGCCCGCTCCCTGATTGACAGCTCCGGGTTTGGTACGAGCGAGCTTTCGGTAACGGTGTGGACTATGCCAATACCGTGGCAGGCAGTACAGGCACCGCTGACGGTATTGGGTGAAAAGGCGTCGGAGTCGAGTCGACCGCTAAAACCTTTGGGGTAGGTGCCTGCTCTCGAATAGAGCATGCGCAAGGAATTGGACAGGCGGGTGAGCGTGCCTACCGAGGAGCGCGTCGTTGGCTCTCCCCGCCGCTGTTGCAGGGCAACGGCCGGCGGCAGTCCGCGAATGTCACCAACCTTGGGCGCCGGAAGCTGCGCCATCAGCCGCCTGGCATAGGGTGCTATGGACTCAAAGTATCGTCTTTGCGCCTCGGCAAAGATAGTGCCAAAGGCCAGGGATGATTTACCCGAGCCTGAGACTCCCGTGAACGCAACAAAGGCGTTGCGCGGGATGTCCAGGTCGATGCCACGCAGATTGTTCTGCCTGGCGCCGCGGACTTCCACAAAGCCGTGCTCAAACGTTTTCAATTTTGGCTTCCGTCGCGCCGCCCGTTTTTTCTTCTCTGGTGGCAACATGATAGAGCGTGAGCGCCATGACGGTGAAGAAAAATACGCCCAGCAGTTGGTAGCCCTTTTCGCCGAGGGCGCTGGTTATGGCATGTTCCATACTGATTGCGCGCATGGCATTGTCAATGCTCTCCGGTATGGAAAGCAGCGCCACGATGACCCCAGCCAGTGCGCCACCAGCGACGAGCCCTGTAGCAAACAGACTGCCGCTGCCAAGCTCATCGTCGTCGGCTTTCTTACCTTTGCGCCAGCCGTGGACTTCAACCATCTTCTTAATCAGGCCGCCGACAAATATAGGCAGCGTTGTGGAGAGAGGCAGGTAGGCACCAACGGCAAAGTTGAGTGCGTTGACGCCGCACAGTTCCATTGTCAGCGCCAGGAAAACACCGACCAGGACGAAATTCCAATCCAGGTTAAAGGAGAGCATGCCTTTGATCAGGGTGGCCATCAGCGTCCCCTGAGGAGCGGGATATTTGTCGCTGCCGATAGCGTGGACCACACCCTTTGAAATCATCTCCTGGGTGGGATGATCGAGGGTGCTCACAGTCAGGCCGATAACCAGGGCCGCCACGACCGCACCGATGAAAAGTGAGAGCTGCTGATAACGTGGTGTCGCTCCGATGATGTAACCGGTCTTCAGGTCCTGCGAAGTGGCGCCACCATTGGCAGCGGCAATACAAACGATACCGCCGACGACAAGCACCAGGGGCTCATAGACTTTGCCGGTTAAATGAAAGGCGATGAAGACCAGCGATGTGGCCATCAAGGTGGCGATGGTCATGCCTGATACCGGATTGGAGCTCGATCCGATCAAGCCGACGATGCGACTGGATACGGTGACAAAGAAAAATCCGAAGGCAACGACAAGTACGCCGATCAAGCCCTTCTGTAAAAATCCGTCCCCGGGTATTTGCGGCATTAAGGTGATGAGAAGCATCAGTATGATCGAACCGATCAGCACCACATTTATTGAAAGGTCATTTTCGGTGCGCAGGCGACTGACGCTAGCTTTGTCCTTGAAGGCACCAAGGCTTTCTTTAAAAGAAGTGACGATTGTGGGAATGGTTTTAATCAGCGTCATGAAACCGCCGGCCGCCACTGCGCCCGCTCCAATCTGGCGGATGTAGGCGCGGTAAACGGCGTCGGCTGCGTTGGCAAAGGTATGAGTAGCAGGATCCCAGCCACCGGGGCCGCCGGCGGTCGTCAGGCTGGCCAGATTACCGAGCTTGACCAGCTGGGCAGCAATTGTATCCATTGGCACGATGGCAACTAGAAGTGGAATAAGTCCGAGCCAGGCCAGAACTCCACCGGCCACCAGTACGCCGGCAATGCGGAAGCCGACGATATAACCCACACCCATATATTCGGGGGTGATATCACCATTCAATGTGGCCGAGGGCAAAAACTTGTTCGTCTGCTGGGTGACAAAAGTGGGTGTCTCTGCAATAACTCGCAGGACGTGTTGAAGAAAGGCATAAATCATGGCAAAGCCAAGACCCATGTAAGCAGTTTTGGCAAATTCGCCGCCCTTTTCACCGGCGATCAAAACCGAGGCACAGGCGGTGCCTTCCGGGTAGGGCAGCTTGCCGTGCTCTTTGACAATCAAGGATCGGCGCAGCGGGATCATCATCAGGGTGCCGAGCACGCCGCCCAGTACAGCCAGGATAAAGATCGAGAGATAGTTGAAATAAGGTGCACCCACACTTTCTCCGCCCACCGTCGCAAGCGACAGGAAGAGAAATCCGGGCAGGGTGAAAACGACGCCCGAGGCGATAGACTCGCCGGCCGAGGCCGTGGTCTGGATAATGTTGTTTTCAAGAATTGTTGTCTTAAGAAATTTGCGCCCGATGGAAATGGCCAGCACCGCCACCGGTATGGAGGCAGATACTGTCAGACCGGCTTTGAGCGCAAGATAGACAGAGGCTGCACCAAACAATATGCCGAACATTGAGCCGAGCACTACAGCCTTGACCGTAAACTCTTTGACGTTTTCCTCCGCCGCGATGTACGGTTTGAAGTCAATATCTCTGGACTCGTCGGCCAGGACGTTGTCGTTTGCATTCATATATAAGCCGCCAGGGTTTCTATGGGCCTTTGATCATAGCGGATAGGGCAGGCGCTACTATAGGTATGCCTGCCCTCCCAAGGTAAAAATTGCCTCTTGCAAACCCTGGTATCCATTTTCTGCTGCCTATTCCTGCTAGCGATGCCGCCGGCCGTCGGCCAGAGTTCCAAGCCGTCGTCGTCTGGTCCCGACTCGGAAGCGGCCGTAGAAGCGGCGCACGCTCACAGAGGTCTCAAATATTGCCAGGACCACCGCGTAGAAGAGGCGGTGGCCGAGTTTGATAAATGCAAACATCTTGACCGACTCGATGACGTAAGTCTGATTGAAGTGATCCGGGCTTATACGGAAGCGGAAGAACACGACAGAATGTTGCCTCTGGCGAACTTGCTGGTCGAACGCCAGCAGAAATCTAAGACTCCCGTGCCGGACCGCCTGCGTATGCGTGCTTTTCACTGTCGGGCAAATTGTAATTCTGCCTTACACCGATACAATCAAGCCGGTGCGGATTTTAAGATGACTGCCCTCTTAGAGAAAGATGATAAGGGCTTTGTTGCGCAGAGATTTGACGATGCCGGTAGTAACTACCGCCTGGCCAAGAATTATGCTAAGGCCATTGAGTGCCTTAATTTAGCTCGGGGAGTTGATCCCAGGAATCCTTTTGTGTTCTTCCATCTTGCTCAAGTCTATGACGATCAGGGTCAGTGGACTGAAGGATTGCCGCTCCTGACCCGGGCGATTGACATTTGTATCCAGCAGCGCAAGCGTGAACCGGAAGCCTATAGCTTCGTCATTATCGCCTCACTAAAGGAACGCATAACTTGTTTGGAAAAACTGGGCAAGTATGCAAAAGCTGCCGAGGACAAAAAATATCTCGGTTCAATTAATGCCGGGTGGAATGACACTCTATTTGGTGGCAGAGAAAAGGTGAAGTAAGGGGCGTAGGGGTATTCGCTGCATCACGAGCGGATTCTGTATCCGACGCGTCGGACATTTTCAATAATTGAGTTGTCATCGTCGGCGCTTTCGCCCAGTGCCTGTCTGATTCGCCGGATGGTCGTGCGGATGGTGCCTGCGGAAGTCTCAGCTGACAATCCCCACAGTCGCTGCAATAGGCTCTCTGTGCTGAAAGTTTCCTTGGGGTGCGACATGAGAAACTCGAGTAATTCAAAATCTCGTCTCTGCAAGTGGATCGGTTCACCGTCTTTGGTAAGTCGGTAGTTGCCGCGATCCAGTTCTAGATTTTTAATTCGGATGATATCGGAGACGACCTCTTTGGGTCGGCGGGCTAGCGATTTGACTCGCGAATGCAACTCTAAAATATGGAACGGTTTGGTCAAATAGTCATCAACACCGGCATCAAAACCGGCGACCTTATTTTCTATAAGATTTTGCGCCGTCAGCAGCAAAATGGGGATTGAACCGCCATTAGCCCGGTATTTCTTCAGGATATCGATGCCGTTCATGCCCGGCAAATTCCAGTCCAGGATGGCTACGTCAAAGCTGCCCAGTCGAAGAAATTCATACCCAGTCAGTCCGTCATGGGTCACTTCCACCGAACAGTTCTCAGCTTCCATCCACTGGCTGATCATGTCGGCGATGTCCTTGTCATCTTCCACCAGTAATATCTTTAGCACCGAGCCGCCTTCAGGTGTAAGGGATGAGGAAAGTTTTTTGAATTATAAGCGAAATCGGACGGCTTCGATGAGATTCGGCCCCGGCCCCCGGGCGGCCCTGAGTTAGTAACGTTTTAGTGACGCAATAGACACGCAATGCCTACCGACCCTGGCTAGATTAAATGGCGAGGGTTATTGAACGCGGCCATTGGTCGGACGTTGCCCCCAATCATCCGTTACTATCTTCCGGAGAGCTTCTATGCACAACAATTTTGAACAGAGTGACAGTTCAGGGCAGTGGCGCGATTCCCAGTGCAACTCCCCCGTGGATTTGAGCAACAGTCATGATGTAAGCCAGGCTTTTCCCTCGCACCGGCATCATGAATTCGGCCGTCATTCCCACTGTGGTAGCCTGGATCTTGGCTCGAATATTTATCCGGAAAAGCATGCTCAATCGGACTCGCCCCAGGCCATCGAGGAAGAACTGCTGGCGGTTTGCAAAGTCTTGCAATCCTTGCTCGACGTAGTCAAAGCCAGGATTGATGCAATGGAACATCAGCTTCCTGTCAAGGATCCTGTTGCCCCATCGCCTATGACTGATGCCCCGGCTCCAGTCTCTCAGAATCCCGCGCCAGCATCTGATAATCAACAGCCGCCGGCTCCCATAACCGACAACCCAACACCTAACCCAGTAACCGATGCACCGCCCACACCGAGAAGCGGCACCCCCGGAGGCAGTCTGGATCAGGTATTGATGCAAAATGATCGGAATCACGCAACCACCTATGCGGAAGGCGATTCGTCTTCAAACGTGCTGAACGCAAGCCACAACCCGGGGGTGCCTGCAGGCGCTAAGGGCTTCAGCGGTTGGGGCATAATCACCAATCAGGATGGAGCCCAGGTCGATCGCTCAGCTACAGCTCAAGTACAAAACATGCAGACATACGTGCATTTGAAGAGCGGGGGCTGGAGGCTTATCGAAAATCAGAATGATGCATCCAACGGAAGCAAGATTGCCTCGATGGTTGAAAACACAAACTTTACCAATCTGAAGCAAATGAACGTAGATAACAACAACGGTGTTGCATCAATGGCAGCCCCTACCGGCGCCTACACCATGGACCATTTCGGTGTGGCCAATTCCACCTGGACCCCGGGAGCGTTTGACCAGGACAGCATTGATGGAGTGTTCGTCAGAGCTGATGCTAAGGCGAGCAAAAACGACTCGGGCATGATCGCAAAGCTGGGTGGCGAGTGGTGGAGCAATCCCCATGGCACAGACAATACAATTCTCGGCGTGCCCGGCACCAGCAACTTTGTGAAACTGACGGACCAGTGGCAGCCTATGTATTTTTCGTCCGTGGACAATGCCACTTTGGAAAAAGATCCCCCGCCCGGAATAGGTAATGATGCCATGCCTGTGCACCAACCAACTGATTCGACGCAGCCGGCAGGAGGCACCACGACCGGTGACAATCACAACACCAAGACAAAACTAATCATACCGTTCCCTACTGACGCGCAATGGCCTGAGATCCTTCAGAAAGCTCCAGAAGGAAGTGTGACCTTTTCAATTTACTCAGGAGACAACAGCAAACCAGACTCGTTTGGGCAGATAGGCCAAAATGTGGCCGGTGATCTGGCCAAAGCCAAGGCTAAAGGACTGGTGCCCATGGGCTATGTCGGCACCGCTGCGGGAACTCTCCCGCTGGATGAAGCTAAGCGCAGAGTGGACCTGTGGATGGATGCAGGCGCAGCCGGTGTCTATCTTGGCGGATCCGGTAAAGCGGACGGCACTGGCTATGCCACAGACCCGGCTTCGGAAGCTTATTTCGATCAGCTGGCGGATTATATCCACGCCAGAGGCGGCAAGGCATTTATCAACGGTGTCTACATGTCGGGTGGCTCAACCAATCCCCACTACTACGGCAAGATGGACGGACAGGGTGACCATGAGGGCTACATGACCGACTTTGACAAGCAAATTTCCACAATTGCTTCCGATCCGCATCCGGAAAACGAGTTTGTCTTCGTCAGCGGCGTCAATGCAAACGACTTGAACCGCGTGGAGAAGCAGCTCACCGATGCCAATGTGGGATACATCTGGATAACTGACGTCGATTACGGATCGAGTCCCGAGTATCTCAGCCAGGAGATTGCTCAGTTAAGTTAGAGTCACTCTCTCAGGTTTTGTTGGCTTTCTGATAAATCTCGGTAAGGTCGTATTCAGATTGCTTACACAACCTGGCGCGTCTGCTTAAGCTGTGCCACGATAATAAATGTAATTCGGCACCCAGTGTAATGACCTCTGTAAGGCTGTAAGCTTGGCGGAATTCGCACTATCGATGAAATATGCCAGTGCAGTGGAAAAGGCTAATATGCACGCTCTGGCCCTGCTGTTCCCAATCTGGGGAGTGGTTGCGCCTGCTGCACTGGCACTGTTTCTGCTGCTTCTGATTCGGCTCCCCGCCCATGTCTCGCTTGCATTGAGCCTGGCTATCATTGCCGGCCTTTTAGCTTTTATCCTTATATGTACGTTCTATGCAGTTTTATACGATGATGATCAGATTAAAGTCAGCAAAGAAGGTATCGCTTTCCCTCTCAAGTTTTGGGCTGATTTGAAGAACAAGAGCCAGTTTCCATGGTCTGAACTGAGCTCTTTACGTCTCAACTGGCATCGCAAAGAACAGTTTGAACCGGATGAATGTATGACGCTTGGTTTTACCAATGGTGGTGCAGCAAAGCTCAAGCTCTCTATGCTGGATCGCAAACAGCTTGAACAGTTTCTCATCGCCTTTGAAGCTTGTGCCTACAAGTGCGAACGAGATGCTGAACTGGAGGACTTTGAAATGGCGCTGCAGGCGCCACAGGATGGAAACATTTTGGGCCTCACCGATAGCTGGGATAGCGCATTGGCCAAGCAGTTTCGCCCGGCAACGTTTGCGCCGCTTGAGCCGGAGAGTTTCCTGCAAGGACGTCGCTACCAGGTTCTGCGCCAAATTTCGTTCGGCGGGTTCTCCGCTGTTTATCTAGCTCGGGACGATGCCGGTAGGTTTGTCGTGGTCAAAGAAGCTTGTTTGCCGCATGGCGATGAGGTGCAGGCCAAGGCAGCAGAGCTGTTTGCGCGCGAAGCCATAGTTCTTGCGAAAATAGATCATCCTAATATTGTTAAGGTTTTTGATCACTTTACCGAAGGTGGCCGCCAGTACATAGTTCTAGAGTACATACGAGGCCTTGATTTGGGCCAACTTGTAAAAGATTCCGGCCTGGTGACCGATGCTGCCGCACTCAATGTCGCCCGGCAAATAAGTGCTGCGCTTTGCTATTTGCACAGCCAATCACCACCAATAGTGCACAGGGACGTTACTCCAGACAATCTATTAATGCGTCCTGACGGGCAGGTGATGATTGTGGATTTTGGTGCAGCCAAAGAAATTATCAGCGGGTTTACCGGTACCCTTATCGGCAAGCAAGGCTACATGGCGCCCGAACAGTTTAAGGGGCGCCCCGAGCCTGCAAGTGACATGTACAGTCTTGGTGCCACTTTATATTATCTGGCCACAGGTAATGCTCCTGAGCCACTGTCCGCGTCCGCGACATTGCTTGGAGATCCCAGCGACGAGCCGGCTAGATCGCACTTGCGGTCCATTATTTCGCGCTGTACCGAACCTGAAGCGAGCAAGCGCCTCAGTAGTGCAAGTTTGTCCGATGAGTTTTCGGAGGGCGTGACCCCGTGAGCGACACTACGCTTGTGCCATTCGGAGCTCGGTCCATGGTGGCGCGATGGTTTGATCAATATTTGTCCGAGGGAGACCGCCGGGCCTTACCCTGGCTGTGTGTAATTTTACTCGGCGCAGCGCTCGCCTTCGGACCGCCGTTTTTGCTTTGGTTGGTCGGCCTTCTGCCGGCCGATGAATTGGGCAATTCCGGTGCTTCAATTTTTGCCCATCAGGTGGTCGTCACTATAGCCTCAGTGTTAGCGTTTTGCCTGGCCGCCGGCATATTGCGCATAGTGGCACGGCCGTCTTTTATAGAGTTGGACGCCAAGGGTATCGGGATGGTCTGGAGCATTCTATTTTTTAGACTCAGAGGCCCTCGATTACCCTGGTCGGAAATAACCTCGGTTGGGGTTTTTCAGCCCACAGCTAATGTCGACTTCACGCAAAGTAGACTGAATTTTGCCACAGCTCAGGATATAGCCGCATTGAGCATTCCTCTTGCACAAATCGACGGCGAAGAGCGTCGACAGCAGGTTGCCGATGCGATCACTAAATACGCACAGAACAACGTGGAACCAAGGGTATTTGCTGAGTTGGCTCCTCAACGAGAACTGAGTTTTACCTCACTCTGGCTGGAAGCTCTTACTGCTGCGCCTTCTCGCGAGCGTCTCTTGCCTGTGTCGATCGGCACTATTCTTGATGGTCGCTATTGCGTCAAAGATAGGTTGGGCGCTGGAGGCCAGGGCACGATTTATCTTGCAGAAGACATACAGGTCGCAACACACGTGGTTTTGAAGGAATCCATTCTGCCGGTGTATACCAATATCATCAAACGTAGGCAGGCGCTTGAGGCCTTTCACAAGGAAGCCTTTGCCCTGGAGTCAGTCAAACACGACAATGTTGTGCGCTATCTGGGATCTTTTGTTGTCGATCACCGCGCTTATCTAGTGCTGCAACTGGTACCGGGTCGCACGCTGGCAGCCCTGGTCAAGGAAGACGGCCCTCTTAACGACAAACGCGTCGTAACCATGGCGATGCAGATGTGCGACATTCTCAGTCATTTGCATGGCTTGACACCTCCACTGGTGCACCGCGACTTCACACCGGACAATTTGATTGTTGACAATAATGACAAAATAACGCTGATTGACTTCGCGGTCAGTACGGCAGCCTGGTCCCCTGATAGTGAAAGTGATGAAATTGCTGGCAAGGCTGCGTATATGGCTCCTGAGCAGTTTAAGGGAACTCCGCAGGGCCAAAGTGATGTGTACTCTATGGGTGCAACCATGCATTATTTGCTAACTGGTGAAACTCCGGAGCCGCTCGACGAGTCGCATCCAATTCTTATCAATGCATCAGTCGGTAAGGAACTGAGCGATATCGTGGCTGGTGCCACCAGGCTCGATCTGGATAAGCGCTTTAAGAGCGCGGAGAGTGTAAAGGATGCGCTAAAGGCTCTGGCGTAGGTTCTTCTTCCAGGGCTGATTGTGCTTCCGCGGCGGTCGCAGGTCTGACCATTGTTATTGCCCACCAGGGTCCCTTAGTCTGCCCCAGAACCGCTGCCCAGTACCAGGATGAGACGTCCGTCCAGGATTTACCTTGCTCGTCGTATACTCGTTCCATGACAAGTAATGCGAGACCGTCTTTCGCTGCCACAAATGCGTTCCATTGATTTGATTCCTGGTCTACAACGAGCGGTCGAAACGTTATTGAGTAGCCAAGGCCTCGGAAGCAATCGCTGCTCGGGTGAAGCTGCCTGGTTTCACGATTAACCGCTCTGACGATGAAGGCGGTGCTTCCGTCGTTGAAACGCTTCATGGCGCCGGGAAATTCCTTAGAAAACGCATCTTCATCAGGCAGCAAAGCCATTGCCATAAGTGTATGGCCAGCGATTTTGGTCGGCCATCTCGGAGGAGAATACTGTGCTGTTACGTTCCGACCTGAATGTGTTAGTAGTGGCATACATGCTGCAATCAGGCACGCCGGGATAAAGAGGCGATCAGCAAGGAATCGTAGTTTGAGACCGGCAGCAGGGGGCAGGATAGTCAAACTGGTTTTTTGGGGAGCCTTGTTTTGGGGAGCTTCGAGTTTTTGCAGCTTCAGAGCAAGCAATATGATAGATACACTGCTAAATACAAAGACTAGCAGTCCTACTCCCACGTGCACTGTGGGCTCGGGCATTGCGCTGGCTATAGCGGCTTGATGCCCGGCGATTGTGTCATACATCACGAGGCTGGCGGCCCTCAAGACATTCGCTGTTATGACGAAGCCTCCGGTTGCGAGTACAAGCAGTAATGTTTTTTTTACACTGAGTTTGAATATTGTCGCCATCAGGAGAGAGATATAGGTTGAAGCCCAAAGCATACTGATGCCGCTGCATGGAGCGTCGATGGCTATAAGCTTATTTTGCACAGTTAGCATAGTGCCTTGCTGGCTCACTGACATACCCAGGCAAGCGAGCAGGAGCCGCGTTCCTGCCGCAGTAACCAGCCGCATTGGATAGCCGCCGTAGAAATTGAGCGAGGGGATGAGTGGCAGAGAGATAAGGACAAGTCCAAAAATTCCTGCTCTGCCAGTCTGTGGACGGTCACCAGAGAGAATAAACCAGAGCGCCGCTATGACCAGAAAGCCCAGGATCAGATTGGGCGCAAAAGGAAAGAGCACAATGTAGCTCACGACAGCAAGTGAGCCGTTGAGCTTAGCACCCTTGACACCGGATTCCTCTGGCCGGTGCACTCTATCTTGGAACAAAAAAATGGCGGCCGTTGCCAGTGATATGAGTCCCCAGGGTTCATCCGAACGATCCAATACGCGACTTGCATACCAGAGCAAAATCGGCCAGAAAGCCGCAGCCAGGCAGACAATCTCCGCTATCCTGTTTATGCGAATTTCCTTCGTTTGCGTATTAGCCATAGTGCCGGAAACGTTATGATAAGTGCGATTGCCATCAGGAGTGCCATCGGTGGTTCGGGTTTTGTTGATATCATGCCGGGCATCATCATTCCGACTGGTCCACCGGCCTTAGCCATAGGAGATGACTGAGTCTGAGAGCCGCTGCCATTGTCGAATTTTTGTACGTTGTACTCTTTGTACATCTCTTGTGTCTCCAGCACCAGTGCGCTTGTCAATGGCGTAACAAGGTGGAGGCGTTCAGCCATTTTTCCATTCTCTTGGCGTTTCAGGTTGTCGGATAGCTGCGCCAATATGGTATCGGATGCACTCAATTGAGCAAGCTCAAGGGGGTGCGCACTCAACTGCACACTGGTGGTGGCAAAGCCGGGCGTGCGCTGTATTTTGATATTATCGGCTGTCCCGGCAAGGCGAGCAAACAACGATTGCATGTCCCCGGCAAGACCTTTGATGCGCGGTACCTGTTCAAAGTTGCTCAGTTGGTCGAGAGATTTTATAACGGCGTTGGGCCCCGGCTCTATTTGATACTCAGCCAGCTTTAACCTGTTTGATGTGGCATTTAGATACTCGAACAAATTGGAGCTGGAAAAATCTATCGGTTGCGTGGCATGAATCCAGACCACGTTGATTGAACGGTCCCGCTCGGAGCCTCTTGTAACCGCCTGTGATAGAGCTAATCCGTTATCTTGACCGCCCAGGCAGCTTGAGTCAGCCAGTCGCCTGACAGCGTCATGCCAGACACTGGACGAGGTGTCCACATGAGAGGCCAGCGTTATTGGTTCGTCCGAAGCCCATACGAGTGTAGCGTCGGTAAAATGCTGCTGTTCGAGCGTTTGGCAGATTGTTTGGATGCTGTTTGCCATGCCCGCAGATCCGTCTACTACCACCACAAGTGGTGCCGAACTGGACAGCCGTTCTGCGACAAACGTCTCTTGAATGGTTTCTTTAGTTAATGGACTGACTGCCTGCACTGTTGTTATGGCACTGTTACGATCGAAACCAAGGGCCCCTTTGTTCGAGCAAATATCGCTATTAGTTAGCTTGCCTGTAATATGAAATTTAGAGTTATCCACGCCTCTGTCATTCGCGCTGGCAAACTCGCTATTGGTTTTCAGTGCTGTCAAAGATCTAAGATCGAGGGTGTGGTTGGTCGATACTGCAAAATTGCGCTCGCTAAACACTGGCAGGGGCAGTGTAGCCTGTCCTTTTTCGACCAAACTGAGAGGCGCCGTCATTTCTATGTCAAGCTCAGCTTCTTTACCCCAAAGTCCCATAGATGACTGCAACAGCACCCGACCGGCTCCTGCAGTCGACACCAGGAGTGGTGTTTCGCCCTTTTCAGCTGATTGCGTATAGGCCTCTTTGGCGCTTGATCTTTCAGCAAACACAGCTTCATGCCTTACGCCTTTGATCCACAGCGAACAGCCTGTGATAACCGCGTGTGGCGGCAGCAGCAGCTGCCCACGCAGCTCCGAATCACGCGAATCGCTGTTGGCAAAGTGCATTTTCCAGTTGAGGTGCGAGACCGCTTCATTTGCATCTACCCAACCACTTATTTTTGATTGATCGAGGCTCAGGCCCTTTACGATACCTCCCACAGTGTCAGTGGCAAAGTCCCTGTCGCTGCGCCAATTGTGGTACCACCACCAATCGTCATCATCGAAATAATAATAGTCCCTCGTGCTCGTATCGTTTGGTCTGGCCACTGAATTAAAGGCTATCCCGCGGACTCTATAAAATAGTTCCCGCGCCGGCCTGTATTTGTCATAATCGCCGTCGCTGTCGAGGGTCCAGTGAAGAAAGCTAAAATACCAGGGCATATTGGTGTACTGGTCATAGCAGGACTTGAGCATTGTATTGTCATCACCAAGGGCTCGCAAAAGCAGCAGTGCTTTCGATCTCGTGGCAGGGATTTCTGCTGCGTGCTGGCAGTAGCGGGTAAGGGTGGTGGGCAAGATCGCGAATAATACAATGGACATAACCAGTGCCAGCGCGTTTGCACGACCAAGGCCCGGCGCTTTGGTACCTTTTGGCGAGCGCCTCCGTATCCTGTCATACAGTTCAAAACTCGTGAGGAAAGGTCCTACTGCTACCAGTATGTAATACAGTGCTATCAGCGATGTCTTTGGTTCCACGAATACACAAATAACCGTCCCGATTATTGCCAGGAGGACCAGAGGCAAGAGAATTAACAGGAGCATAGAAGATACGGCCACAGCTATAGCCTGAAGAGAGGCCATCCATTTAATGTCTTGGTCAGAGGCACGCTTTCCGGAACCGGTGAGCAGCATAAGGCAATTGCTTGCAGGCACAATCAGAAGAGGCATAAAGAGCCAGGAAAGCGTTGGATTCATGTATGTGGCGCTTACTGTTTCAATCGCGTAATAAGCGCAGGTACCAACGCCAAAAAGCCAGTAGAAAATGTTCCAGAGCATGCAACCGACCTTAAGAAGGGGCCAACGGGTCGCCTTGACTATAATTCTATTATCAGACTACCAGGTGAAGTCGGTTTTGGCGCAGGGTTAAGGGAACGCAAATTGCTCGATCTGCGGATTTGTAACATGGGTGCACGATCGCGAAAGTATCACTGAAGAAAGTCGAGCGCTTGTTCGAGGGTTTTGCCGTCACAATCAGTGCGATCGATGCTCTCAACCTCAATCAGCTTGGCGCGAAATCCGTCTTTTGCGAACCCTTCGTGGTAAATATTCAAGACATTGCCTCTTCTAAAATCGTCCTTTCCCGTAATCAAGACAAATTTGACATTCTCGCGGGCATCAGCGATTTCGGAAGGAGAGGCTTCGCAAAGACCGTAAGGATCGGTGGATTTCTCTTTAGTCGTCGGAAAGCGGTTTTGTACAGCGCGATAAAAATTACTTCCGCAGCTTTGAATCGTGCCTCGAAAAATATCGCTCTGGTTCAATCCCAGCATGCTCGCGATTCTGGCACCGCCCAAAGCGCCTGCTGCATAAACGCGATTTTTATCAATATTGTATTTTTTCATCATTTCTAAGGCGCCAAGAACCGCAAGTCCCTCGCGCTTATCAGTATCACATCCGTTGCCCGCGCCTTGCGGACAAATAAATAAGAAATGGCGCTTAGAAAGTACTTCCATCCAACCCCAGGGCAGGCTTGTAGTTTTATCATTGGTATCGATATAGACTATGAGCCCGAATTGTTGGCTTGGCGTATAGCTTTGCGGCATGTGGATGAAAAATTCAGCCGTAGATGGAGCAATATCATAGCGAATCTGGGCGCTTCGATGTTTCGGCAACGTAATAGGGGTGAAAAAATGCAGCGTCTTTTCATAGCTCCCACGACTGATGGCAGCTAGATTGCCATACTTCGCAGCTTCACGATAATACTTCTCAGCCAGCTTTTGATCAGCTTTGCCTGCCAGGCCTTTTTCATAGATTTTTGCCAGTTCGTAAGTGGCAGAGGGATTTTCGCTTCGCAATTTTAGGCTCTTCTTAAAGAGACGTACTGCTTCGGTAACGTCTTTTCTCACTCCGTATCGACCGTACTCATAATCCTTACCCAGGTTTATACAGGCCATCCAGCAGCCATTCTTGACGCCTTGCCTGCGCATTCTCATGGCTAAGTCTTTGTTAGCTTTGCAGCCAGTTCCGTTAAGGTACATAAGTGAGAGGTTGTTGCAAGCATGTGGATTGCCGCCGGCCGCTGCTTTCTCGTACCAGATTCGGGCCTGAACTAGATTCTTCTTCGTGCCCCATCCGTATTCGTAAGCAAGACCTACGTTATATTGACAGCTAGCCCGCGCGTCTGCGTCCGCATCAATTTGACTTGCGCCCGACATGTTTAGTTGAAAGGACTTTTCCAGGTTCCGTGGCACGCCGTCGCCGTAAAAATACATCATGGCTAGTTCGTTTATAGCCGGAACATAGTTGCGGATTGCCGCTTTCTCAAGCCACATTTTTGCAGTTTGCAGGTCTTTCTTTGTACATTCTCCTTCCCTATAGGCGTGACCTAGCCGATTCTCAGCCTCAACAATCCCCTGATTTGCAAGTCTTTTGAGCAGATCGATGCCGCCGATGCAATCCTTCTTGGCTCCTACGCCTTCCATCCTGAAAGCAGCTAATTGAAGCTGACACTCTACATCGCCCTGCTCGCTTCCGCGTTCCGCCCAGCTGCGCGCAAGTGAGTAGTTGGTCGGAATTTTTTCACCCCAATAATATCTATCTGCAAGCCAGGAATGAGCTTCGATAAATCCAGCCTCAGCCGCTTGCCGCAATAGATTTACCGATTCGATGGCATTCCCCTTAACTCCAAGGCCGGACCACAGAAGCCTGGACTTGCCGAACCAACCCAAAGCAGAGTGCTTAGCACACAACGTGTTATACAGACTGAGTGCTTTTGCATAGTCGGTCTTGCAGCCCTGTCCCTTACGATACATTTCTGCCAATCCGAAAGTTCCGAAATCACAGCCCAGAGCTGCCGACTGCGCGAACAAAGCCCTTGCTTTCGCGAAGTCTTTTTTGCAGGCGAAACCATTAAGGTACATGGTGGCGAGCTTGTACACGCCCGGGCCGTATTTAGCCTCGGCCTGCTTTTGCCAGATTTCAAAGGCCTTTTGATGATCTTGGGCAACAATCCGCCCGATATTGTACAAGGTGGCAAGCTCGTCCAAGCACTGTTTATCGCCTTCTGCGCCGGATATTTCAAGTTGACGAACATAGGCTTCGTAACGGCCGTCTAACAAGAGTGTTCTCGCGGCTTTGAATTTTTCGCTTTGCGGAGGATATGATGGTGCTGCGGCGTTTTGCGCGATCGCCGGCAAAGACGCCGAGGTCGTAAGAATCACCGACTGCAAAAGGAGACCAACTAATAGTTTTTGCATTTCGGTAGTTACCATTTGGGCGCTAAACAATTATGACAGATTAATCCTTATGCTATTGTTTGAAAATGGATGAAGGGACAGCCAAAACAGAGCCAATCTCAATTACTGATTGAGGCCTTAACCAAGCAGAAGGTACGGTGTCACCTTGTCACTGTATCCGGTGCCGACCATTTCATCATGGGTGAAAGCAAGAGTTCCGGTCTGAAACAGCTGCTGGATTTTTTCAATCAGTCTGCAGCTCAGTAGAATTTTCGCCGTCGGCTAGCAGTTCGAGCAAGTCAATATGGGATACTTAAACCGTGTCCGGGCGATTCTTGGAAACGCTTGCGGACAACTGTATACCGTCGAGCCCAGCCAAGCGCAAGGACAATAAAAGCCATGAAGAATTGGTCTGCCATCCTGCTCATCGCAGCACAAGTCGCAGCCGTGCCACTGCAAGCCCAGGCGATCAGCCAACCGCGTACTGCAGTCCAAAGTGCCACCGCGAAAGCCGGCGCACAGTCAAGCGATCGCAAAATGGATGCCTTTATTTCCGCCTTGATGGCCAAGATGACGCTTGAGGAGAAAATCGGCCAACTCAACCTGCTCTCCGTCGGTGCTGATGTCACGGGTCCAATAATCAGTCAGGGAGTGGATGAAAAGATTGCCAAAGGGCTCGTTGGCGGTGTGTTTAATATCTACGGGCCATCTTCCGTGCGCAAGTTGCAGCAGCTGGTCATGCAAAAATCGCGTCTCAAGATCCCCTTGATTTTTGGCTACGATGTCATTCATGGTCACCGCACAGCTTTCCCTATCCCTCTGGCTCTTGCCGCTACCTGGGATCTTCCGTTGATCGAAAAAACCGCAAGCGCCGCCGCCGCTGAGGCGAGTGCGGATGGACTGAACTGGACGTTCAGCCCGATGGTTGATATTGCTCGCGACCCTCGCTGGGGCCGCTGTACCGAGGGCGCCGGCGAGGACCCGTATCTGGGCGGCCGTATAGCCAAAGCAATGGTGCATGGATATCAAGGCGACAGCTATGCCGGTGTGAATAAAGTCATGGCCTGCGTCAAGCATTTTGCTCTGTATGGTGCCGCCGAAGCCGGCCGCGATTACAACACAGTCGACATGAGTCGGGTGCGCATGTACAACGAATATTTGCCACCATACAAGGCTGCGGTCGACGCCAATGTCGCATCGGTGATGAGTTCGTTCAATGAAATAGACGGTGTCCCGGCAACGGGCAATAAATGGTTGATGACCGATCTTCTGCGTAAGCAGTGGGACTTTAAAGGATTCATAGCCACCGACTACACCGCCGTCAGCGAAATGATCGAGCATGGTGTCGGCGACGACAAAAAAGTAGCCGAGCTGGCGCTCAATGCCGGTATCGACATGGATATGGTAAGCGAGCTGTTTATCAAATATGGTCCTGCTCTGGTTAAGTCAGGGCGAGTGTCACAGGCACAAGTTGATGCCGCCTGTCGTCGCGTGTTGGAAGCAAAATACAAACTCGGACTTTTTGAGGATCCTTATCGTTTCTGCAATGAAGACCGCCGCAAAAAAGAAATCTTGAGCAGCGACAAACTTGCTCTCAGCAAAGAGGCTGCCACCAAGAGCATCGTGCTTTTGAAAAACAGCAATCAAGTTTTGCCTCTCAGTGCGGAGAAGAAAATTGCTTTTATCGGTCCTCTGGTAAAAGAACAGAGAAACTTGCTGGGTAGTTGGAGTGGTGCTGGTCAGGGTAAAGAGTGCACGAGCCTGTGGCAAGCTCTTGAGACCAAATATGGCAGCGGTAAATTCCTCTACTCCAAGGGCTGCAACCTGGTGCAGGAAAAAGCCATGGTCGATAAGCTCAATCATGATGGTGGCGAACTCACTCTCGATGAAAAATCTACGGACGCAATGATTCAGGAAGCGGTCGAAACAGCAAAGCAAGCCGATGTTGCCGTCGCTGTTTTGGGTGAGCCATGCAGCATGAGCGGCGAGGCCTCAAGTCGCTCGAACATAGGTCTTTTTGAACATCAAATTGAATTGCTGAAAGCCCTGAAGCAAACAGGCAAACCAGTTGTTCTCGTCTTGATGAACGGCCGTCCTCTCACACTCTCGTGGGAAGACAAACATATGGATGCCATAGTGGAAGCCTGGTATGGCGGCAACGCAGCAGGCACTGCAATTGCAGATGTATTGTTTGGAGACGCCAATCCTTCAGGCAGAATCACAATGACATTCCCGCGTAATGTGGGCCAGGTCCCTATCTATTACAACAGCAAAAACACCGGCCGGCCGTTTGCTGAGGCTGAGAAATATCACTCCAAATATCTTGATGTGCAAAACGAACCGCTCTATCCCTTCGGTTATGGCCTCAGCTATACGACCTACCAGTACGGTGATGTAAGCTTGAGCGGACAGACCCTGGCCAACGACGGCAAGGCATCCATCACAGTAAAGACCACCGTTACCAATACCGGTAAACACGCCGGAGTAGAAACGGTGCAACTTTATGTGCGTGACATGGTTGGTAGTATCACCAGACCGGTGAAAGAGCTCAAGGGCTTCCAGCAAGTCTCACTCAAGCCGGGCGAAAGTAAGACCGTTTCTTTCACCCTTACAAGTAACGATTTGCGCTTCTACAATTCTGATTTGAAATATGTCGCTGAACCCGGTGACTTCAAAGTGTTTGTAGGAACCAACAGTCAAACTGTGAAGTCGGCGAGTTTCAAACTTTTGCCATAGCCCAGCGGGAGAGCAGGGCCATCTTCGGAGAAGCTGTACGATGAAAGAGCAAAACTGCCAAACAATCGTCGTGCGGCTTAAGCCTGGATCAGACCTTGAGCAATCCCTGGCAAAAACCGCGCGCGACAACAATCTAAGAGCCGGCGTCATTATCAGTCTGGTTGGTTCATTGACTGTCGGCACTTTGCGCCTGGCCGGTGCGCCTGACGGCACAGAGATCCAGGGGCCACTAGAAATAGTCTCGGCCACCGGCACGCTGTCAGCCACAAGCATGCACGTGCACATCTCGGTCTCCGACGGCGCGGGCAAGACTATTGGTGGGCATCTCCTGCCGGGATGTCTCGTTTATACAACGGTAGAGCTGGTCATTCATGATCTCAGCGATCAATGGACATTTGAAAGAGCACCCGACGCCGAAACCGGCTACGACGAACTGGTGGTTACACCGACATCGCCATAGTGGTCATTTGCCCGGCTTTGTATCGCCGAAAAGGTCTTCCAGTGTAGCATTTGCGTCTTCGCTTGTGAGTATACTGTATTTGTTCTTTGACTTCGTATAGCCATGCGGGTAGGAGAAGAATGAGTCCGGCACCTGCGACCTTTCGAAAGACATTGTCTGAAGCTGATCCACGCGCGAACCGTCGCCATAGAATGTTGATAATTGCAGAGGCAGTCCCGGCAGGCGTTTTTGACTGTAAATCCAGTTTATGGCTCGCTGGGCATGCTCATCGATCGGGCCGATATCTGCGCATTTGAACAACACGCTCATCACTTTCTTCGGTTTCTCCGCCGCCTGGAAAATGAAAGGGTCCTGTTCGACCTTGGCATTTTTACCGCCCTCAGCCACGATCTGCTTGCACTTGAAACCGTACCAGGCTTTGCAGTCCTCTTCTTTGCCTTTGGTAAGGTTTATGGACGGTTTGAAAAGGCCCATGTGATCCGCACCGATTTTCGCCATTGGTGCTTCGAAAGCGACGTTTTTATGTTTGGAGAAGAGTACTATGTCCCAGGTCGGCGCTTTCGAGATGGCGATAACGTCGCCGTTGTGGGTAACGAGGCGCAGAGCGTCTGTTGCCAAATAGAGTTCCGCCTTGCCCATGCCTGCAGTCTTCTGGTGAAAGACCATCACCTTTTTGGTGGCCGCTGCGATCGTTTTTTTCGGTGTCCGCTGGACTTCGTCGGCTGCCGCTCTTCCGGCTGATAAAGCCATGATGAGCAGCGTTGCTAGTATAGGTAGGTCTATTGGTTTATTGAGAGATATCAAATTACGCTCTCGCACTATGCCCCACGTATGAATCTTAGCACGAGGCGGCAATACGGGCTTTTTGCGCCCCCTTCGTATTTTCACTATGGACTGAGGGGTGGGGCGATTGTATCTTCGAAATGCCGACAAAGGTGGTCCTATGGACGAAGTCATAAAGGCCCGGAATGAACCGGCCGCCGCAGCCCCTAACGAGCATCTTCAATCGTCCGCCGTGGATGAACTGTATCGCTTTGCTGCTACCAATTTTCGCAAATTGGACGGTGATCGCAACGGCTACATCACAGCCGATGAGCTGACGAACGTCCTCAATCAGAATATCTTCTCGGGCGAAGACGCTAAAAAGGTACGAGTCCTGAGAGACCACGTCGATGATATTGCAAAACTCAGCGATGATGGCTGGTTTACCGCCTCTCGGGGCATTTCCGCTGCCGACCTGGTCAAACTCGACTATCTCTGGGACAAGCGCAACACCAATATCGGCTACGCCAACCAGATAAGCGAGTTCGGCTTGAGAAACTTCCAGAAACTGGACTTCGGCAACCATGGCCAACTTTTAGGCTACGAACTTGTTGCTGAAAATGGCGAGGGCTGCTTTGCGCCTCAGAAACATTCGATTGTTTCGAGTATGAGCTCCATCGATCAGCAGTCGTTTTCACTCCTGCATCGCAATATGAGCTATATCGGCCATGGTCAGGCGATTCCAAATGGTATCTGGATGTGCAAACCCTATCAATACACGACAGAATACGGCATCACCCGCGATGAACTGGCCGCCTATCCGGCTAAAGTGGCGCATCGACCTCAGTACGGCCTCGTTAACCGCCTTGAGCAGGATCTCAAATAGGCCGGTCTGAAACAACCGCGCGAGACTCAGGCTAATAATCGAAGTCGATGCCTGAGTTTCGCATAGACCACCTTTGAGTGGTGCCGTTCGTCCATAGGGAGTTTGTCTAGGACCACGAATTTGTCGACCGAAATATTGGCCGAGGCAAAGGCTGATTTTAACTGGGGTAATACAGTCGATTGTTCGTCTTTGCTCCTGAGAGTGAGTGCCAGAACACCTTTGTCTCTCACTTCTACAAAGGCGCACTTCTCTACTCCATGGTTTGCCATCGCTACAAGTTCAACGGTCAGGGGATAGATCCTGCGGCCGGACAATTTGACTCCGGCAGAGATCCTTCCAGTCAGGATAAGTTCACCCGACTCATCTATAAAGCCGGCATCGCCGGTGCGGTGATAAGTCACTCCATCGACGCAAAATTTTGTCTCACAGTCTCCATAACCAGCAAGGTATCCTTTGATGATGTGCGCACCACTGACTACGATTTCGCCTTCGCAATTTCTTGGCAGAGAGATTCCTGCAAAGCATTCCGCCGATAATTCCGGCGGCTGCGCTTTTTCTGTTTGCTTGTTCTGGCGATTATTCAGTACAGTAGAGTCGATTATGCGCAACTCAACTCCGTCTATCTGTTTGCCCAGTGGAAGACCATGCCTGGCGATAATCCTGTCACCGGGGCAATACTGCCGATGACAAATGGGCTCGGCTTCGGTCGACCCGTAAACTGTCGTCAGGATCACACCGGGCATAGCCGCATTCAGATCAGTCAGCAGCTCGGGGAAAACCGGCCCGCCGCCAACCACGACCTCCTTGATCGATACGTTCAACACTGAATTCCTGGTTATAAGATCGCAAATCTGCAACAAACTATTTGGTGCACAGAGTATTCTGTTCGGCGCCAGATACTTCAATTGACCCAGGAGCGCCCGGTCATCATTTGCTGCAATTATTGCCGTATCCCCTGCTGCCAGCGTCGAGAGTATGAACATAGGCAGAGTGGTGAGAACCTGCATGAATTCAGCGTTTGCGTCAGGTGGTAGAGTGCGTCTGAGTAGTTTTGCCTGTTCCACCAAAAAACCATGTGAACGCAATATCCCCTTGGGCATGCCCGTGCTGCCGCTGGTGAATGTAATAAGAGCAGGATGGTCTTTTGGTACGGCTACAACATTTTGCTTTGCGGCACCACTGGCATTTTCCGCAAAAATCACCTGAGAGTTAATCGTCTTACCCATTCCAAATACTGGTGCTACCACCGCCAGCGCTTTTAATCGCGGGTCAAAAATCAATACGTTGGGTCGGGCAAGTTTAAGACAATGCAGGATCTTACTAAAACTGTATCCGGGATCGATAAATAGGGCCTGGGCTCCGATTCTAAAAACAGCCAGCAGCAAGCTGATGAGCTCCCTCTTCAGCGGCACCAAAATAAGTACTATATCCAGCGGCTTCACACCCTGTTGTCGCAATATTTCCGCGGTGGTGTCGACTTCCTCCTCAAGCTGTAAAAACGTTGCCGTGCGAGTACCCCCGTGATAGTCGATGATGGCCGGTCGGTGCGGCGCATTGAGCGCCAGGTCCTGAAGTATGTGGCTGACGTTATGGTTGATGCTTGTAATGCCCTGTGCATTCATGTTCATTGCTTCGTACTTCCAAAGAGTGCAAATCTGTTGAGCTGTTTGCCACCAAGCTGAGCGGGTAATGCTGCGCTGATATTACTGTCTTTGATCAGGGCGCAGAGGACACTGCTATAGCCAAGATGAAGGCAGCGCTCCAGTAGTGTGTGAAAAAGGAAACGCCCGGTGGCTCGGGGTGCGGTTACACTTCGGGCGATCGTTTTGGCAATGACGAGAGATTTATTGACCGGATCCGGAAGGGCGAGCATCACTGCTAAAACTTCACGACTTCTCTCTGACTGGGCGATCAAAACCAGCTCCTCTCTAATCAAGCTCTTCAGGGGCTGATAAAGTGCTTTGAAGTCTGAAAGGTTTATATCACTGTAGAGGAAGTTTTTGCAAAAAGCCGCGGTGCTGAAGGCATGGAGCAATGTCATCTCGTTGTCATAGTCGGATAAGTTGAGCTGACGAATTTTCACATCGGTGGATATCTGCTCGGTCGATATCTCGCCGGTTCGCCTTACCGCCTGCGGCAAATCAGCAATGATTGACGAATGATAAGTGGCCATAATAGGCATATCGGCACTGTAAAAGTCAGCGGCCGTAAAGCCTGGATATGACGGCTCAACAAAAGTAAGATTGCTCGGGTCCGACAATGGCAGTCGATAGCGGTGCCAGGTATCACCGTCTATCGGACCTATCACTTTCTGTGCGCCGAGTTCAAACAGTCTCTTCTTTGCCGCGACGAGTAGGGCTGTTCTGTCAACCTCGGTTGCATCCTTATCAGCCTTGAGATTACCTATATAACCAAGCTGCCAGCCCTTTCCAACTGCAGGCAAATAGAGTTTTGCGCTCAAACCCTCACAGGAAAGATCCTCTACCCTGGCTGCTTCTGTCGTTCTTGTGTGTTGTGTATGATTTTTCATTGTTATAGCGTCGCGACGAAAGCAAAAAGTGAGCCCAGGGATGAGCAGAGGCATTGCTTAAACCAACGTCCGTTGGACGTGATTTTTAGCGGATTCTGATTTTTGATCAGCAGGAAGATAAGAGTAAAGGCAATAATCCAGAGCGGTGAGAGAAAGATATTGGCGATGAGGAGCCAGGACTTGCCGGTGGTCAAAAAGAGCGGCAGCATGATCATGCCGGCACTCTTGCAGGCGTTTTTACAGACAATCAATAGTTTCAAGAACATTGTTCTGGAGCTGTTAAATTCGTGCAGTCGTATATGTGCGCTGGCGATAATTGAGGCATTAATGGCCAGACCCAGAGCATAAGGGTAAATAAATCCCGGGGTTTCCCAGCGGTCGTAAGCACACAACCAGGCGAGCCCACCCAGGGCCACACTGCAAACTGCCAGCACCGAATGACTGGTATTTTGGAATCTTACAGGCAGCAATAAACGATAGAAAGCAAAAAGAATTATCGGCAGCGAGAACCATAAAAATCCGCCCATGGCATGCGCGGCAAAACCGTAAATGAGTACGGCCAGTGTGGCGCCGCCTTCGAGAGTGGTGCGCTGCTTGAGCATGAGGACCGTGACTGCAATGGCCAGAAGCACAAGAAAGTGATAGAGGAGTTCAGGGCCACTCAGCCTGGCGCAGCGCACCAGAGCGTAATAAGCGCCAAGGGGCACTAGTAAGTTGTCCAGGCCACCAAATGACATGCCTTCACAGGCAGTGGCGACCAGAGCGAGAATGAGAGAGACGATTACATAGTAGCTGTGGAACTGCAAAGGTACAAGCGCGAGCACTACCAGTGAACAGATGAAGGAGGTGATGAAGAAAGCAAAAGACCCCTCAATTGTCTTGGAGCCGTCCACAGAACGATACTTGCGCACACCTACCCGTCGACCAACCAGGGCGGCGAGCGAATCTGCCAGGGCCAGCAGCGAGACCGGTATCAAGTAAAAACAGAAATTATGTCTGGCGAGAATAAATAGAATAGTCACAGCCAGAGGGAAAAATATTTCTCCCAGTGAATTTCTCTTGACCCCAAACAGGACTTTCTTGTAGCTATTGTCCGGGCCCTTGCGCAAAATGAGCATGCCCAGGCAAACAATAACCAGCAAAAAGATAAGCGGCAGGGCTGATGAAAAAAGCCAGGGAAAGGAAAGACAGGACAGACCCATGATCAGGTGGACAAACTTACGCGTGTCTTCGGCATCGAGGGCAAACATCAGCGAGAGTTTGGGTGCCACTGCAATCAGTGCGGCCAGCGTGCCGAATACTGAAAATATCGCCAGGTAGTCTGTGGTGTTCATCTTTTATGTTTTACAAACTCGTTCAACCAGGAGGCGTTTATAGAAAAAGGTCTTGGTGATGGCGGCCAGTGAGGTACTGAATTGTTCTTCGATTTGCAGGTGCTGGGGGCAATAGGCGGCTGCTTCTCTGTCCACCAACATGTTCCAGTAGACCATGCGCCCGTCTGCGGCTGAGGCTCTGACAATCACTTCGGTAAGTGTCCGGCACTGTTCAGGGCTGAGATATTCGAAGACATCCGACAGGTTGAAGCTGTGGATGCTGCCTTCCGGCAGGGACTCGACAATGTCATTGAGATTTCCCTGGCGCAATTCCAGAGCACCCAGATTGGCCCTGATTGTTTCAAAATTTTCCGGGCGCAGGTAGTGCGGCAGTGCCGTGCCGTAATCACCGGTAAGTATCCAGCGCAGATATGGATTGTTGGCCGGCTCTTGTTCTATTAAGGCCGTTTTGCTTGCCTGCAATAAGAACAGGCTGAGACTTTCCTGGGCATAGGCAAAGAAACACTTTTCCCGCCCCAGAAAGGCCATTGTGAATCGCGAAAAGAACAGCTTGAAAAGAAAGAGATAGATCAGTGTGCCCCATTTCTTCCTGTAAAACTCAGCTCTCTGATTGCGCGCCTTGGCTTGCAAAAGCTCGTTGACGACTGCCGGACTTTTGACGAGGGGCAAAACGAAGCGGCGAAACACTCTGAAATAGCGCTCCATCTTGCCCTGATCGATGATGCCTTTGTCAATCAGATCGGTGTTTTGATCAAAGTACTGCCTAGCCTGACTGCTCAAGTCCATGCGCATTTTGCTGTATAACGCCAGGCGATCGTCTGTCTCTTGCTGGTGGTCGGCCCCGAGGAAATAGAGCATCTCGGCGTGACTCAATGCCCTGAAACACTGCGTCTTAAGCTCGAGCAATGCCAGCTGAGCAGCGCTCAAGTCCACAGCTATGACTTTGGCAGGCGAGCAAGTAAGGAGCGACAGAGTATTGTCCCCCGCCGAACAGATAGACAAGACTGTCTGTCCGGGCTTTACCTTCATATGCTGCAAGAGAGTATCGCTGTCTTCCCAGCACTGGGAATAGCGAATCATATTCTTGTTAATATCATCTACGCCCATTGTAATTCTCGTTCTTCTCTTACAGTCAAGATTTTGACCGTGCCTTTAGCGCCGTCAATTTCAATCAGATCACCGGTCCGTATCTGCTCTAAGGCTCCCTTGGCTGATACCACCGCCGGTAATTTCAATTCTCGGGCGACGATCGCTGTATGAGACAGCATGCTGCCGTAGCTGGTGACAATGCCTTTGCACAGAGCAAAATGCATGATCCAACCAGGGTCGGTGCGTTCGGCCACAAGGATCTCGCCCGGGAGTAGATGCTCCGTCTGCGGATCTTTGATCACCCGGGCCAGTCCCGAGACTACCCCGGAAGACGCCGGTAAGCCTGTTATCGTGCCGGCGATTCCGGCAATAGAAGCGTCAACAACTTGCTTGTCAAAGACGGCTGCCGCACCAACGGCGCCTGTAATTCGAACACGATCAGGTATGGATGAGGCAAATTGCTTCTCGGCCTGGCGCCTGAGTGCGGCCAGACCGCGCAAGTTTTTACATGTCGAGGTACCTTCGATGTAGCCCAGGACTTCTTCGATCTCAAGATAGAAAATATCCTGCCTGGAATCAAGTATGTTCTGCTCGACAAAGCGTTGTCCGATGGTATTGATGATGTCGCGCACCAGACCAAATACGCCGGTGCGGGCAAAGCGCAGGTTTTCCCTTCCGGCGATCAGATTGCGTGTCGGTCTGCTGATAATATCGCACAGGGTAGCGCGCAGGAAGTTACTGACAGTCGGGCTTTTGCGAGCGGCGCTGACGACCTTTAGACCTGGTCTGGCTGTTTTTGCGCTCTGTTCCGTTGACTTAGCTCTAGCCACGGTGGCTATTGTCGAAAGCAGCAGAGCGGGGTTATCGCGCACACTTTCGCTTTCCAGCTTAAGCTCACCGATGGAGCGATCACCAAATTTCTCAAGATAGTTCAGATATTGACCATAGGCCCGGGGATGCGCCGGGAACAATTTGTCGACATTTTTGTTTTGCAGCATGGAAGCGATAAGTGCGCCGTCGCCTTTGATCTGTTCGGCGATTTCAGCGATTATCCGTGGTGGCTCGGCGCTGACCACGTTGCCCAGGCCTTCAATAAGAGTAGTGGTTGACGACGATCCGCCATCGAGCTTCTGATAAATGCCGAAGAAAATCATGGCGAAGAAGTCATTTACGATAGGTGCATCCCAGTGGCGCAGAAGGTCCATCTCCAGTCGGCGATAGAGTCTACAGAGGCTATCGAGATCCATTTCACGAATCTCATTGCGGCTGATGGCCAGGATGCTGTCGAGACGTTTTTCGAATTGTTTTTTGCTTCCTTCCAGTTTGAAGTACTGTCGCAGAATATGGGCAAGCGCCACCATGGTGGCAAGTCGTGCGCCAGGGCCCGGTTTGCGATCAGCCTCCGGTGGACTGCTGACCTCGCGGGCCGGGTCCTTCAAGCCCATCATATTTTCCATAAAAGTGCGATTGGTTCTGTAGGCCGGCAGAAGCGCCATCAGCCTGTACCAGTTGCCCAGGTTGTAGTAAACACGTCCTTCCACAAAGCCGAGCATTCCGGCAAAAATATCTTCGTTTTTGCTAATGATGACTTCTTTGACACCCATGAGACGGACAAAAGAACGGTAAACCTCAAGGTAGGCCCGACGTACAAATGAAAATGTCATCGGGCTGGTGATGCCCGGATAGCTCTCCTGAATATTGCTGCCGTCAAAGATGCGCACGTTGCCTGTTGGCTTCGTCGCAGTTGTCGTAACCGGACGCAGCTGGAGTATATAAATCTGATCCTGACTCAGTGCCCATTCCACATCAACGGCAAATCCGCATTTTGTTTTCAGGTCCCTGATTGAGTCTGCCAACAAGCGAGCGTGGCGATCGCCTAGTGCTGTGCCGCCACCGCGGCTGATTGCAGTACCATTGACCACAATCTGTTCGCCGTCAACCAGACCTTGCACAAGGTCATCGGCCAGACCGTCGACGGCATTGATGACGACTTCGTCAGCCCCGGTTACAGGATTGATGGAAAAAGCCACGCCCGCCTGTTCCGCCGGTACCATTACTTGCACCAGCACCGCCATGCGCGCTGGGCTGCCTGTTTTTGCGGCACCTGCCGGGACCATGGCCTGATACTGAATGACATTGTTTGCCCTGGCTGAGGCTACTACATCTCTGGCCCTAGACAAAATGTCCGCAGCGTCCACATTCAAAAATGATTTGAATTGCCCGGCAAAGGAGCCTGTCTTCTGATCTTCGCAGAGGCTGGAGGAGCGCACTGCAAATTTTGCATCTCTGCTGCCACCGCTGATCAACTGCGCGGCGGTGGCAATGTCGGTCGCTAATAAATGTCCGGCACCTCGCTCATTGAATTCGGTCCCCGCCTTAATCACAAAAAATGGTGGCACTTTGAATTGACCGCAGCCAAGCACGGTGCGCAGTCCCTCTGCCTTCCCACCAATGTGTCCAGCGCCCTCGGGCTTGAGCGATTTTGCTCCACCCCTGAGGTCGTCCATTAGCAGGATGTTTTGAGTTTTAAAAAGACTATTCATTTTGACACCAGTTTCATTTAGAAGATTTGGGCGTTGGCCGAGCAGAGAAAAACAATCAGATAACCAAGAAGGACAGCCAGATTGGAAACTTTCGTTAGAGGCTTTTGCATGGCCCCGCCCTTTGTCATCTGGCAGGCGAGGAGCACTACAAGCATGTCGGTGACGGCTAAAAGGGTGAGGCCATAAATGGCAGTGGGGAAATATGACAGTGCCAGGGCAAACAGCAGGTGTGCGGTAAAGAGGCAGGCAGTCAAAAGCGAAAGCGCCTTTCGCAGACCGAGCATTTTGCTGTAGGTTTCTACCCCAGGTTTCTCTTCACTCGCAGCGCGGATCTTGCGGCCAAGCTCTATTACCAGACCGTTGGCAAAGCCGGCGGCCAGGAATAGATACAGTCCCGGCGAAGTAAAGTCTCTGGTCAGAGGCCAGTGCCACCAGTCGAGGGCGGTTATGAAAAGATCGCTCAGTACCAGAATGAACATGTGACTGAGTACGTAAAGGAGGGGGCGAGCTCTTAAATATTCAGAACAAAAGAACTCCCGGGACATTAGGACAAAATATGTCCAGACCAGTGCCAGCAAAACAAGCATCGATGGATTGTAGGACGCCACAAGCACTACCTGAAGACCGGCACCGATAGCGGCGGCCCAGGTCAATTCGGCCAGGGATATGAGACCGCGGGGCACCGGGCGCTCGGCCTGATAGAGGGCGTCTTCTTCACGATCCTTCCATTCGTCGGCGACTCGCAACTGGAAAAAGAGCGTGTAGATGACGCCAAAACCGACCACCGCTTGCTGCAGAGTGATCACCGAGTGACCCAGGCGAAGTACGCTCGACAGCGCGATCCCGGCAAGAACGAAGAGCGCGGTGATGACGCTGTAGGCAATTGGCGGGAAGCGCTCCGGCAGATACTGGGCGAAGCGAGCCGGCAGCGTACTGAGATCGTTCCTGCTGGGGGCGTGCGAAAACGTCATAAACACTCCGTATTTCAAGCGTTTCGTTGGGTGGATCGGTTTGAGGGCTGTTCGGGCGAAAGGTTTCTTACCCCCTCATTGTATGAAGGGGTGACGCGGCTATATGCCCGGACAATACAGTTTGCCGACTGTAGATCCGGCTCCTAATTACTCCGAGCCGCCCGTATGCCGGCAATATTCAGGGGTTGACCGTTCTCAGTGTGGATCTCCCTATTTACGCCGAAATGAGCTGGGCTTAAATTTGCGAATCCAGCACAGGCTGGAGGCGCATCCCACCACAAGGAGGCGGAGCAATGCTTTTGAAGAAATGGCCAGGTTCTGGCAAACAATGGAAACTGATTTTAAGTGTTCTGGGGGTTATGTTCGTTATGTTCGGCGTGCTCAGCTCGCTTCCGGCTGATGCGCAGGGTCTTGTCGGAGCACCGGTAGATACACATCAAGGAAGTTTACAAGCTGGGCAGTTGCCAGACTACGGCTACGACCAGGCCCGAGATATATCGCGCGCGGTGACTGCGGTGACTGCACTGCTGTGCTTCGGCATCGGCTGTTTCCGGATGGGCAAGGTAAAGGGTAAGCGCCTGGCTAAGGAGATTTGCGGACTGGCAATAGTGCCGGTGGCGGTCCACCTGGCCGGTACATTTGCCATCAACAACTTTGGTGGCCTGGGCGGCTGTCCCGTCGCTTCAATTGAGGTGCTCCAATAATGACTGTAGCCAGGACAAGCCAAAGCTCCACAGCGCCAAATCCCTGGATTCTCAATCCGGTTCTTGATTTACTGCTTTGTTGCGGCGGCTTGTTTTGGCTCCTGATCGGTATTATCGCTTTTATCGGGCTGCATCCGGCACTGGTGAGCAAGCCTCTGGTGGTAGCAATTGTGGTGGCTGGCTCAATTTGCCACCACATATTTAATGATCCGCACCATCCGGCAACGTTACACCGAGCCTATTCGAGTGCCACGAGCGACAGAACAATTCGCCTTAAGGTGACGGTACTTGCTTTCATCGCATTGGCAGTGGCTCTTTCGATCTACTACGTGCATTCGACCTCAATCCTGTGCATCAAACTTATTGTTGCCTGGGGAATCTATCATCAGTTGGCGCAATCTTACGGTATCGCATTGATTTATTGCTTCAAGCGTGGAGTTATTCTAAATCGATTCGAAAAGCTGATTATCACCGGTCTGGTAAACAATGCCTCAGCCTATCTGATTCTGCGTATGTTTTCCGCCGGGGCGTATAACGCCTCGCCGACAGTCCTGGGCTTGGTCATGCCTGCCTGGTCTTTCGTGCCGACGGCAGTCACCAGCTTGTCCCTAATTGTTTTGCAATTGAATATAGTGGCATTTTTAACGATGGTGGCATGCAAGTATGCGCGGGACAAAGTGCTTTTCCCTCTGCCGGCAGCCTTGACTCTTTTTACCTTGATTGTGATGCCATTTGTCGTAGGTACAACGTTTTCCTTTGTATGGGTCTGGCTGTCTACTGTATTCTTTCATTCCAGTCAATATCTTGTGGTTTCAGCTGCCTATTACTTAAAAGAGCGCGGCCTACCGGAAAATGTCCCTCTCCACAAAATCGCATCGATGCTCAAGACGTCGATCTTCATCGAATATTTCCTGGGCATAGTCTTGGGCGGCTTTGCGCTCAGTTATATTTTGCCGCGTGTCTTGGCTCACGGCGGAGGAGACAAGCTACTAATCTTTGCAGCCGTTTGGGCTTTCCTCAATCTACATCACTATGCTACGGATAGTCTCTTGTGGAAACTCCGCGATCCAGCCACTCGTAGACTCCTCATTTCTTAGCTACTTGGTCAACAAGTACTTAGCCGCCACCGTGGTCAGATGTTGTTGTCAAGGCACGATAGCCAACGCCCCCGATTGAGAAAGGATAGATTAGCGAGCTTACCTGGCCAGGAGGCTGTATGCAAAACTGGATCGTCTATGCGTTCCTCTCGATGTTCTTCGCCGGATTTACTTCGGTAATTGCCAAAAAGGGCCTGGTAAATATTTCGGGCGACCTTGGCCTGACCATTCGTACGTGTTTTGTTTTTGCCTTTGTCCTCGGATTTGCGTGGTTTGTGGTGCCGCATAAAGAATGGGAAATGCTGCGCAAACCGAATATTTTGTGGCTTGGAGCTTCAGCCGTAACAACGACGCTGTCGTGGATTTTCTACTACCGCGCTATCAAACTGGGTGAAGTTTCCACAGTCGCGCTCATCGATAAAGGCAGCGTCGTAGTGGCCGTGGTGCTCGCATTTTTCCTTTTGCACGAATCAATTACCACGCCTAAATTAATCGGCGCCTCGCTCATAGCCGCTGGCCTGTTTGTCATCAGTCGTGGCCAGGGCTAGGGAATCACCCCGGTAGCCAAGCGCTATTTTTAAGGCGCCGTTTTGCTCTGGCGACCCTTTATCTATAAGGATTGCTGTATCCTTTATATGGCCTTTTTGCATGATGACTGGTTCTCACCTTGAGACCAGTCGAAAAGTCAGCGCAGACTAAGAATCTGAAGGTCCGCCATGAGTATGACCAGAGCCAATGCAGGGGGCTAAATTGAAAAATCACGCATCGCCACGAGTAGCCGGCCGTTTTTCCTGTCTCACGGCCGTGAGCTGTTTGCTCTCAACTAATCCGGTTCTGGCAGCCTGGTCCGGCGCGCATCCGGGCCTTCATGCCGGACTGACCGGTGCTGGTGGTACTTCTAACGTCCATGCTGCCGGACACCATGGACCGTCTGGTTTTGCTTCACTGCTAGGTACTGCTCACAATGGTATCGGCGGAGTAAGTAATGGCGGCTCGAGTAATAATTCCAGTGCTGTACCCGGCTCGCTGACAGGCTTTAACGCCGCTTCTCACCACGGGGCTCTGCACAACACACTCGCTCACTCGCTCCCGGTCTCTGCTCTCACTACCGGTCTGGGCACTCAAGGCAATCGCCTCGATCTGGACCTGACTTCGCAGCAAGCAAACATTGTGCTTGGCACTAAACTGTTCCAGGGCCAGAGCTATGTGACCATCGATGTCGGGGGTGTAAGCAAGGTCTTCAGTCCGGGCTCACAGGTTACAGCCGCTGAGTTTGTTGCAATCAAACAGGTGTTGACCGACAAGTCACAGGGTCTTGTGATTAATAGCCAGGGCGCTGCCTCCGGCGGACATTTCTCAATTAATTCTGTGGCTTCGCCCAAATTGCTTGAGCTGGTCATCCCGAGTGATGTAATCGGCGTCGATAATTTTTCCTCGCGCAACCAACTGGCCATAGGCGGCAATCTGATCAACTACGGATCAATTGTTGGGATAGCCACCGATAATCGTAACAGCAGTGGTGTTATCTCCGCTCATAACATCAACAATCAATCCACCGGTGTTATCTCCACACAGTTGACTGCCACCATTCTCGCGGCCCTCGGCAGTGACGCAAATTTAAATGTCTTGTCGCTCTCCATCGGACACGACAGTGGCAACGCCAGTCTCACTCTGTCGGCCATAAACGACATAACCAACTCCGGCACGGTCACCAGTGCCGGTGCGCTCAATCTTGTGAGCGGCTCCGGGGTTATCTATAACCATGGACTCATGTCCGCCGTGCGCGGTGATATCAACATCAGCTCTCCCAACGCCGCCAGTGACATAAATATCCTCGCCTCTAATGGCACATTCCAGGCAAACGCAGGCAATATAAACGTGCGAGACGCTTCGTATACTGGCGTGGCAAACACTACTCTGATTGGTGGCAATTATCTCTCGCAAAACCTCAATATTTATTCCGGCGGCGGCACAATAACCGGTAATGTGGGGAATGTCACCGGTCGGCTGAACACTCAGGCGCAGGTAGAACATTTTGTCGCTCAGTCAAAGATACTGGCTCTGGGCAATAACTGCGTTAACGGAGATCCGACTTTCGTTAATCCCACCGGCAGCATACAAATACAGGGCCTGAATACCTTCGGTGAAGATGTCGCTATCCTGGCTGCAGACAATATCACCGCTGATTCCGCCGGGCAGATAGTAGCAAACGGACATAACGTCACTCTGGTAGCCGGAGCCGTTGTGACCACGTCGGGCAGTTCGACCTCGACCGTACCCGGAGCACAAATTGGTGCAGCAGACACCGTGACCGTGAATTTCACTCCTGGACTCGGTAACGGCGGCAATATCGATCTGACCGGCAGCAACGCTACTAAGGTGATAGATACTTCTAACGTGGGCTTCGCCGGCAATGTGGTGCTGGCGGCCGAGGCAAAAGGGGCTACCGGCGGAAATGTACTTCTTAATCCAGCCAGTACGATTGCCACAGGCTCAGGCACCAGTGGATCACCTTCCGGCAACGTCACGGTCCTGGCGGGAGCCAACCCTGCCGTAGCCGGTCAGACAGTGCAGCTCGGCAACGTTGATACTACAGGGGCTGCCGGTGCGATCGGCGGCAACATCAATGTGGCTACGGCTCAACCCACCGCCAGCGGTGGCTCAATTGCATTATTCAATAGTGCGGGTCAAATAGCTTTCGGCGGACCGATTGTGGCAGGCACTGCCGCCGATCGGGGGCAGATTGCTACCCAAGCTCTTTCGGCGCAGGGCAATGTCAATCTCACGGCAAACGCCGTTGTTTTATCAGCAACTTCGCCGGTAAGCGCCGGTGGAAATGTCACGATCAATACCACCAGACTGACTAACAATGCAACGATTTCGTCCAGCCAACCGGCCGGGACCATAGCCGTATCGAGCGCTGAATCTCTTACGCTAGACGGCACAGGTCAAATGAAACTCACCGGCGGTGGTGCGGGTAACATCAGTCTTTCCGCCGGCGGACCCAACATCCTTGCTCTCAAGGGCTCGCAGACTTTTGATGCCGGCGCCTCTGGTACGGTCTCCTTCAAGAGTGACGAATCGGGCGGCACGATATCGCTCGCTGGCGGCACCACTGAAACAATAAAAAGCGGCTCCGCCGTTTTGATCAGTGCGCCTAATCTTATCTTTGCCGGCGATGGTGCAACCTTTGCCGCTACCGGCCCCTCAGCAGTCACCGTCAATGGTGGTGGCGAAGTCAGTCCTTTGACCATCACTGTTCCCGATTCGGGAGCGGGCACCATTTCAACAAATGGCGGCACTATAAGCATTACATCCACTCCAGGTCAATCTCTGGAATTTGCCAAGTCAGCCGGCAGCGGCACCAGTATCTTCAATCTGGATGGTGGCGCAATAAATACATCAAGCCCCGCGGCAATGACTATGGTCGATAGCGGCGTTACGCTTGCATCCGATAACACCATTACACTTTCCGCTCCCAGCGGACTTTATGGTATCGCCTTCCAGCCCTATGTCGGTCCATGGGTTGGTGGAATTCCAGTGCTCTTCAACACATATACGCTCAGCCAGGTCACGCAAATGCTGACGCCTGTGGCCGCCGACTTTACGACTATCTCCACTTACGGACAGGGCTTTGCACCGCCGGATGTGAACCATGTAGCTCCGTTTGCACGCGACTCAGATCAGTACATCATTCAGGCCGCCAGTACCCTTAACGTCAATGTTTCAGCCGGCATCAATCAGTGGGTGATAAGCACGGACAACTGGGATCTCAGTGTCAGTGAGGCCGAAATTGACTATGCCATTGCCCAGGCAAAAACCTACGGCAATGTTACCGAACTTGTTGTCACCAACGAATCTATTATTGATGCAACGACCGCAGGATTTGTATTGACTCTGATTCAGTACGCCCAGACTGCCAGGACCAATGCCGGGTATACAGCAACGACAATGCCTGTGACTACGAGGCAGCGGTGGGACATTCTCGGAGGTGTGAGCAATACCGGCGTCAGTTATCAGCCCACGCTCAAAACCATCCTGCAAACGGTAGACGGCTACGTCTATGCCAATATGTATCCTTATTATGATGTCGGCGGTTCGACGGACATCGCCACACAGCTTGGGCCCAATCCGACGCAGGCATCGTTTACAAGCGTCGTGCAGTCGCACATGACTTCGCACGTAAACGCTCTACAGGGTTCGTTCAACACCGAGAGTTTAACGACAGTTATAAGAGTAGGTGAAACCGGCTGGCCGACCCAGGGTACAAATTTCCCGCAAACTGATGCGGCTCTGGCCAATACGACATATGCCAGCTGGTATTATCAGGCGATGCAGGCCTGGACAGGATTGGGCTCCGGCTCAGCGCCCATCGGCGGTTATTTTGAAGCACTGAATGAGCCCTGGAAGGGCAACGCCGCCGGCACCAGCTCCGAACAATGGTTTGGTTTGTGGCAGGCAAACGGCACGTCCACAGCGGCTAATCAATACACTCTCAACAGTGTTACGCCTGTATTTACGCTTTCGTCGGCCAGAGCCGTACAGGTAATGGGTAATGTCTCCGCCGCTAATGTGCAGATGAATACACCGGCACTGATCAACAACGGTGTGATAAGCGCTACCGCCCCGACCGGTAACGTCAATGTGACGAATAATGCCGCTCTGGCGCTGTCTGGTTCCGGTCTGATCTCTCGCACCGGTGCCGGTGCCGGTGCGATCAACTTCAAAGCTGGTGGACCCAACGCACTTTCGTTTACAGGCACTGAAACAATCGATCCTGGTGCTAGCGGTACTTTCACCTCCAGCTCTCTTGGCACAAACGGCTCGATTGTGGTTGCCGGGACGATCAATTTCCCCTCGACTAAGACAGTTGCTAATTTCAACAGCTCCAGTTTCACCATATCCGGTACCATTAACTCCGGCGGTAATCCGGCTACCGTTATTAATCTCAACACCTCCGGCTCCGGTGTTATAGCTAATCCCGGCGGCAATCTGGATCTAAAAGATTTCAGCGTCAATACCGGCGGTGGCAATCTTTCGATTATCTCCAGTGCAAACATAATCAACACCGGTCTTCCCGTGACCATCAATCTTTCGTCCCCAACTCAAGCGGGCGGTAATCTGGTGATGTTGGCTGGTTACACCCTCACTCCAGTCACCGGTCCCAGCACTACGCTTGGTGTTGGACCGCAATACACAGTCGGTGCACCAAGTGTTTCGGGTGGGTCAATAGTACTCAACATCCCGGGTCATGTAGTGAATATCGACACCTCCGGCGCGACAGACGGCGGTAGCGTATCGGCCTACGCCACCAACTTTATCGCTCTTCAAGATGTATCTGCCAAAGGCACAAGCGGCACAGGTGCAGCAATCTCGATCCAGGCAGTGGGGGTTACTGCCCGAGATATAGATGCCAGTGGGGGCACAGCGGCCGGCTCCCTTTTAATTACCTCGCAAGCCTTAGGTCTGAATGGCGCTGTGGTAAGTGCCGGCACCATTACAAATCTTTCGCCTACCTTTGGTGCCCTGGGTGGAAACATCACTGTCGGCAACTTGAAGGTGGCCTCTCTCGCTATGGCCACTGATGGCTCGGCAAGTACAATCAGTTTCGCCAGTCTGGCTCCTACTGCCAACAGTGTGTCGATTTTTGCTGGTAGCGGTACTCTCACCCTGCCTTCAAATACGCTTACAGTTACTCAAAACGGTTCCGGCGACGGTGGTGTCATCAGTCTCACAGCCGGTAAATTTGTCTACGGTGTGGGTCCTCTAATTCTCTCGGCCATCGGCACTGGTGCCGGTGTCGGGGGGACTGTGTCCTTCTTTAACACCAGCGGCAACGCTTTGACGATTGATTCGAGTGTTTTGCAAATTAACGCCACCGGGGTCAACGGCGGTCAAGTCTCGGTTTCGTCCGGAGGCAATTTGACATTCACCGCCACTGGTGTACTCAATAACGCACCGACAGGCAAGAATGGCGATGGCGGCAGTATTACTTTGAGTGCCGGACGTGACTACCTGGGCCAGCCGACTTCCAAGGCTACCGGCATTTTGAAATTGAACGGCGGTCTCAGCGCCAACGCTGCCGGGACCGGCAAAGGTGGCAGTATTGCGCTGGAATCTAACTCGTCGAAACTCTTCACGCTGTCAGTGCCTCTCTCCGTACAGGGGCAAACGCTGGGTGATATTTCGGTAGCCAATAAAGCCGGCGGGCTCACCATCGCTCAGGCTCTTCAGGCTAATAAACTGACCCTCGTGACGGCTTTCAATTCACTGACCAGCGGTCAAACCAAGCCCAACCTGGCCATAAATAAGATCCCGGCAGTATCTGATCTCGACATCACAGTTGGTGCCGGAGGCAGACTGACAAGCGCCGGTACGCTTATTGCACCGACGATGACGCTGACCACCAATAATGCTCTGTTGACGCTCAATATCAATACCAGCAACCTCACCGTCCACGGTGGTGGCAATACCACCCTCACCAATAAGGGCACCGGCCTTTTGACCGTGCTGGCATCAGACTCCACGGGTACGCTTTCGATCACCAGTGCCGGTGACCTTTCTACCGTCGGTGACATAAGTGGTACCTCAGTGACCCTTAAAACATCGGCAAATAACGGCGACATTGTTTTTGGCGGCAAGGTCACTGCTACCAATTTGACCAAGGGTGTGGCGACAATAACAGCTAACGGTAGCGGCACCATCACGGCACTGGCTCCGACTGACTTCATCACCGCCAATCAGGTCAAGATCACCAGTACCTCTGGAGCTGTTGGTAGCGGTACAGTACTGGCTACGGCATTACCTGTGTCCACCGGCAATCTCTCGGTGCGCACGACCGGGCTGGTAAACGCGGCGGATAACACCGCCGTCAATCTCACCGGCGCAAGTTCAAAGGGCTCCTTTACCCTCACAGCCGCCGGGCAAATAACTATCTCGGCGGCGCTCAATACTGAGTCAGCCATCAAGCTGGACAATTCCACAGTTAGCGCCGATATTGTCATCTCTCGACTGGTCGGTAGCACCACCGCCACGAAGACGATTGACCTGTTGACTCAGGGGCAGGTTATATCCGGCACTCAAACACTGACTGCGGCGACAAGCATTTCGCTTGAGACAATAGGCACCAACCTGGCGTCGAAATCTTCGCCAATCAAAGTGAATACGCCGCTGCTCGCGGTGAACGGCGTGTATCCAGGTTTCGGCAATGTCGTAAATATCGCCGATTCGTTCCGGGGCACTGTAACCCTGGCTAACTCCACCGTCGGAGGCAATTTAGTGCTCACCACTACCGGTGCCACCAACCTGAACGACATCACCGCCACCAACGGCTCAATCTCGGTTATTTCATCCTCCGGACAGCTTCAAGTCAATCCGGGAGCCAACATCACAACTGCCTCCAAACTCGCCGCAGGCAGCGGCAGCATCTTGTTGCAGGGCTCAAATGCCAGCACGAGTACCATATTGATCGGCGCCGGCGCCAATATTGCCACCACTCTTGCCGGCGGCGGCAGTGTCACTTTGCTCACGGGCAAGGGCCCGGCCACCTCTACTAATGCTCTGCCGGCAGGAACAAGCGGCAATACAAAAGTCGTGCTCACCGGCGGCAGCGTTTTTGGCGGCATTGGATTTGTATCCAACGGACCGGTCAATACGCTCACCGCCATCGGTCAGAACGTGATAATTGACGGCAGCTCGGCCACCAAAATCACCTTCAACGGTGGTGTCACAATCACCGCCGACCCGCCCGCCGCTTCCGCAACTCAGTCGGCACCGTCGCTCGTCGCCACACCCGTAACATATGCGGTGGCGGCTCCCATCCCGGCTGCTGCTCCCCTGCAAGTGGTGGCAACCTCCACTCCGACGGGCTCTGAGTTCATCGCGCAAACTGTCTCGGTTGCGAACGGCTCAATATCTACAACCAGTATTGATGCCACTGCTTCACTTAGCGCGGTCAATGCGGTGGCTCTTTCTTCACTGCCTTCCGCACTGAAAACTGCGCCGCTGACCATCGCTCCGGACGACAACATCTTCCTTGGAGGCGTCAGTGCCGACACGGATGGCGGCAGCGGTAAGACCTATGACCTGGATGCCACCATTTTCTCCGATACTGATTTTGGTCTGGTACAAGGCAACACCAGGACAAGTAGAGTTTCCCTGAAGGAAGGCAATACGCTCTTCGCGCCCGCCGCTGATACGACAATCGAAACCCCGTTCGGAGTCATTACAGTCGCGGCAAAATCAGTCGCCGTTGTCGTCCTGCGGGATGACCTGCTGACTGTATTCAACCTTCACGATACGCACAGGGATTCTGTTGTAATAACTTCGGGCGAGCATAAGCTTGCCGTCGCGCCGGGCGGCCATCTGTCTCTCGCCAGAGGGGATAATGACCGTTTTGAGACGATCAACCCGGCTGAAGGTATCTGCCATCGCTCGATGCGTCACAAGGTCTTGAATAATGGGCTGCACTCGTTCAGTTCTGAGGCCGCGATTCCATCAGTGGTAAATAACGTCAAACCTTTGCGGGCGATTTTCCAGTCGTCGCATCCTGAAGCCAGGCGTCTGGCCGGTTCAATCGTCAAGACAACAGCGATTCTCTTTTCGATAAGCGCCAATCAGACACCCTATCAGGAAATACCGCATCCCCGTTTGACCGCCTACAGCCGTTAAAAAGCGAAGGTCGACGATTAACCGGCGTCGTGGAAGATGATCCCGGCGGTAAATCTTTTGCCGTTGCGAATCTCACTGACGCCGTGGCGCATGACGACTTTGTAATTGCCCCTTGTACCGGCCACCGGTCGATTGTTTACGGCAAAAACAACGGCGTCTCCGCGCTTTAGCGGCACCACGTGCACCCGCGACTGCATGCGTGGGCGTTGCTCCGTCAGGACAAATTCACCTCCGCTGAAATCATCGCCGGGCGCGGAGAGTAAAATTGCCAGTTGTAGCGGGAAAACATGCTCGCCATAAAGGTCCTGATGCAGGCAGTTGTAGTCGCTCGCCTCATACTTCAAGATTAGCGGCGTAGGTTTGACCTGCCCCGCCTTATGACATCGCTCCAGAAACTCGGCGTGGTTCTGGGGAAAACGCACGTCCATCTTCATAGCTTCGTGCCAGGCATTGGCGATGGGGACCAGTTTTGGATAGATATCGGTGCGAATATTCTGAATTAAATCCGGCAACGGGTAGGAAAGGTATCTGTATTCACCTTTGCCGTAGCCGTGACTTTGCATAACCACCCGCTTGCGGAAGCGCGCGTCCTCATCGTAAAGTCCGATGAGTGAGCGGCACTCACCGTCGTCGAGCAGGGAATTTATAACCGTGTAGCCCCGATCATTCAGACCTGCCGCCATGCTTTGCCCATTCAGTTGTTGAATAGTTTCCACCATTAATCTCCCGATCAGCTAATGGTGACTTTAACAGGTCTCATAATGCGACGCACCCGGTTTCTTGCTCCGGAATTCACTTCCACGAGCGATTGGATCTGCGGCTGTGAGAGAATTGATCTGGTCGGTGCCAATACTGTGGAGGCCTTGAATGCCGAGAGCCAACTGGCGCAAAGAAATTGATCAGACTCTTGAAAGAGAATTGTTGGCCGCCGGCTTCGAACCATTTGATGGAATTGCTTACTCCTTTCCTGTCAGTGATGAGGTTCTGGGCGTTGTTCAGCTCTTTGATCAAACTCTTGCGAAGAGAGCCAACGCTGAGCGAGCTTTGCTTAATACGCGTATTGGAATAATCCATTATCGGCTGGGCTACATTCAGAGCAAGCTTGATCGGTTAACAGGACGCTCGCTCTGGCGCCGCACTCTCGGAGGCGCTGAAGGCTGGATAGTCCCTCCAATTGGTTATATAGATTTGGTTAAGGCTCATTCGTCTGAGACAAGATTGAAGATCATACAAGAGCTCATTCAGACAATCTGCACCACCAAAATTCCAGTCGTTAAGCATAACTTCCAAAACCTTGATTCAATAATTCGACACCTTGAACAGGCTGTGGAACCCAAAGAGAGTCTTTTTTGCTCTGCCCTGGTCCTGGCTGGTCAGGCTGATAGGGCGAAGAAGCGTGCGGATGACATCAGCGCAGACCTGGAGACCTCGCATGTACACAAACTTGGTTGGCCTGTTTACAAACAGCATTTTGACGAGTGGCTGGCCCAGGGTGCCCCTGTTCCAGATCTGGCTACCGCCAAAGCGGAAACCATGGAAGCGGCGGCAAAGAGAAGAGCTCAGATGTCTGAAATCCCAGCGCACTCGCGCCCTACTGAGTGAGGGCTATCTAAGCCTTGCCTTGATCTTCAGCTTCCTTCTTTAGCTTTCGTCGCACAACAAGGATAATTCCGAGTGCCTCCAGCTAATCCCAGGCGTCCTTCTCTTCCTTTGGATTGTAAGCATAAATAGACATCAAAAGGCCGATGGCCACCATGTCAACGATCAAGGCCGTGCCACCATAACTTAGAAACGGCAGCGGCACACCGGCAACCGGCATGATGCCTGTGGTCATGCCCATGTTAATGAAGGCGTGAAACAAGAACATACACAAAAGCCCAATTGCCATCGATGACCCCGCCGGGTCTCGCCAGGCCTGCTTGGCTATAAATAATGCCCTGGCGCAGATTACCGAGTAGGCCAGGACAATCATTGCGCAGATGCGGAAGCCCAGCTCTTCTCCGATGACGGCAAAGATAAAGTCCGTGTGTCGCTCGGGGATAAACGCACCCTGTGACTGATTGCCGTGACCGAGGCCGGCACCATTGACGCCACCGGAACCAATCGCGATCAAACTTTGCAGGATGTGATATCCGGAGCCGCGCGGGTCATCGTATGGATTGACGAAACTGGTCAGTCGCTTCTGCTGGTACTCTTTCAAAAGTCCCCAGAGATGCGGCCTGGCCACGCCGACACCATAGTTTGCGGCGACGACCGCGGCAATGAGCAATATGCGCACAAACCATTTCCAGTCAAAAACTCGCCAGACAAAAACCAGAACTATCGGCAGACCACAGATGAAGTACATCCACCATTGTTTATCCAGGGCGTTGAGAATGAGCGAAATAAGTGGCGAAATCAAAACCAGGATGTCGGCCAGGGTAGCGCCGGACCAGTAAGAAAGTCCGAGAAATACCGCGCCAAAAGTTAGTGATGTGCCGAGGTCAGGCTGCTTGAAAACAAGAATGGCCGGCAAAAGCATGATGGCCAGGATCTTGAAAACATCGAAGAAGCCTCGCACGGGATGATTTTTCAACCAGGCGGAAAGAGAAAAGATGACAACCAGCTTGGCCAGCTCCGACGGTTGCAGGGTGATCGGACCGAGCGCCAGCCAGCGCTGGGCGCCCTGGGCCGAGTGGCCTTTGATCATGACCGCGACAAGTAAGACCAGGTTGATTACATACATGATCGAGACCATGTATTTGTTTGTCCAGAACGTGTAGGGCACACGGCTGACAACAAGCAGGAGCACAAGTCCTGCCCACATAAATTCCAGCTGTTTGTCGAAGTAGCCCTGGGTGTGCTGGGACAGATGCAGCACATTGAGGCCTACTGCAATCAAAAAACCGGTTGCCCCGAGGAGCCAGATATCGATGCCTGCGAAGACATGCGATAGGCGCCTCAGGGCAGAGGGTATTAGTTGCTGAGAGTCTGCGGCCTGTAAAGACACTAGTTATGTTTGCTTTGGGGACGTGTTGATCCTAGCATTTTGAGCGCAACAGACGGAAATTGGCGATCAAAGAAGCCCGTCTCTCGTATTGCTGCAGGTCAAAGTGTGTCGTGTCTTTGTCGAGGTCGAAGTAACGTGATACCACGGCTACGAGTTCTTCCTCAAGGGTTTCCAGTCGACCGGCGGGCAACTCCAGGCGGTCATGCGTGAGCATACTACGCATGCGGTCCTTGGCTGTTGACCTTACATCCTCGGTCTTGGGCCGGAAAATCCAATCTAAAAAGCGTACTTCCATTAGTTAGATCCTCCTTAAACCCGCACTGTGGGGTTGAAGAAGCTGACGATCTTGGACATCCAGGTGGTGTTTTTTACCTCCAGGTCCATGATCGGGACTTCTTCGCCACGGACGCGGCGAGCGATGTTGCGGTAAGCAAGACCTGAACGTACGTTGTCGGTGCCTGATACCGGTTCGCCCTTATTGGTGGAGACGATGATGTCTTCATCTTCCGGCACCACTCCGAGGAGTTTGACCGAGAGGATTTCCAGTACATCGTCAATACTCATCATGTCGTTGTTGGCCACCATGGTCGGGCGGTAGCGGTTCAAGACAAGACGATACTCTTTGATTTCGTCCTTGCGTGCTTCCAGCAATCCGATGATGCGGTCTGCGTCGCGGACGGCGGACATTTCGGGGGTGGTGACGACGATTGCTTCTTCGGCGCCGGCAACAGCGTTCTGGAAGCCCTGCTCAATACCGGCCGGACTGTCGATGAGCACGAAGTCGTACATCTGTTTCAGTTCTTCGCAGAGCTTTTTCATTTGCTCGGCGCTGACTGCCGATTTGTCTCTGGTCTGAGCGGCGGGCAAGAGACTCAGGTTTGGCAACTTCTTGTCTTTGACCAGAGCCTGGCGCAGTTTGCAGCGCTCTTCAACGACGTCGACGAGGTTATAGACCACGCGGTTTTCCAGGCCCATAAGAATGTCGAGGTTACGCAGTCCTATGTCCATATCGACAAGTGCTACAGAGACGCCTGTGCTGGCTAGAGCCACACCGATATTGGCAGAGGCTGTGGTTTTGCCGACCCCGCCTTTACCCGATGTTATTACTATTACGCGTCCGGTCATTTAGTGTCCTCATGTCTATTTGTGAAATCTGACTTCAGGCGGAAATTAGTCAGCCTTGCTTTTTTGAATGCGTATCTTGCCTTCTACAATACGTGCCGTTTCCGGACCGGTGCCCGAGGCGTAGGAGATACGCGGGCGGTCGGGGGCGCGAGCGATGGCGCTGGCTATGCGGATCTGAATCGGTTGCAGGTTGAGCGCTCTGATTTCGGCAACAGAATTGCCGCCGACTCCGGCGTGGGCAATGCCTCTCAGGCTGCCCCAGACGGTGATGTCGCCTTCGGCCATAATCTCGGCACCGGGATTGACGTCACCGACGATCACAAGGTCTCCTTTGTGGCTGACGACCTGTCCTGAGCGCAGAGTTTGCTTGACGTAAAGCACCTGCGGCAGTTGAGCGGCGTCTACCGGGTTTCCGTCGATACTGGATTCCTTGAGGCCGGGTTCAGGCTTTTTCTTGCCGTCTTCGCCAACTTCTTCCGGCTCGACTTCGATTGTCTCGACTTCCAGAAGAGTGACATCGCTCACCGTATGTGGTGTCTTCTCGTCGGCGTCTTCATCGGCCTCGGCGAAGGGAATGTCGCCTTTCGGCATCTCAAGTTTGATTTTGGGCAGGGACATCGGAATCTTGTCGATTACCTTTGCACCATGCTCGGCAAAAGCGGCTCTGGTTTTTTCCGAGGAGGAGAAAACCTCATCGGGAAACACACCTACGCCCTTACCAATCGCCAGTACCTGTGCGGCTTGACTATTGGTCAGTTCCAGTGAGCCAAGTCCGAACAGCACCTTTGATCCCTTCCAGAATTGATTGGAAGATTGCAGGGTGCCGCTCAAGTGCTCGAGCGCTTCTTTGAGTGTAGAGCAACCGCCGACGTCGATTAAGACACCTTGTTCGGGTTGGCTAATAATAGCGATTTTAGACATGCGAAGGTAATCCGCCGGGTCGAAGAGTTATAGGGCAAGCGAACTTATGTAAAGTTCTACCGTTGCAATCGTATTGGCTTCAAAGCCGCACGTCAAGCCGCTTGAGATAGTTACCGTATATGCGATCATAGGGCGTTCTGATGTGAGTTAAGTAATGCACTGTGGGCATGCCCGCTCCAGTGCTGTATCTCGGGAATATGAGAGTATTCAGAGAATTCCCATTTTAACCTTGCAAGCTAAGCAGTATCGCCCGCGCCACCATCCGATGGTGACCCTGCGCATATAAGGGCCATATACGCCTGGTTTAAGCGGGATCTTTGAAGAGCTTGGCAATGAGATCGTCGGCGGCGGTATGCGGATCGATTTGTCTATCGACTATATCCTGCAAGACCTTTCGTATATCGGTTGAGTTACGCATCGCCTCTTTCAAATTGCGGCGTGCGAGATCGGCAACAATTTCCGACAGTTCCGATTCGATCTTATTACCGCGCCGCTCTTTGAGCAGACCTGATTCTTCCAGAAATTGTTTGTGCTTTTTAGCCGACTGCCAGAGTTCATCAATACCCTGACCGGTTTCGGCGATGCTGACTATGACCGGTGGCCGCCAGTCATCTTTAAAGTGAGCCAGTTCGAGTGAGGCCGTGATTTCGCTGGCCGACTTATTGGCCCCGGGCAAGTCGCCTTTATTGACGACAAAAATGTCACCGATTTCCATAATGCCGGACTTAATCGCCTGGATGTCATCGCCGGAGCCCGGCATGAGCACAAGGATAGTCGTGTCTGCAGTCTGTGCGATGGCCAACTCGGACTGTCCCACTCCAACCGTTTCAATAATGATGACCTGGAAACCAGAAGCCTCAAGCATGCGTACTGCGTCATAGGTAGCCAGCGATACGCCGCCCTGATGACCGCGGTTGGCCATGGATCGGATGAAGACATTTTTATCGAGGGTGTGACCCTGCATGCGGATGCGATCGCCCAGAATTGCTCCTCCGGTAAAGGGCGAGGAGGGATCGACTGCAAGCACTGCCACTTTCAAATCTTCTTTGCGACACTCTGTGATGAGAGCGTCTACCAGAGTGGATTTACCGACGCCAGGCGAGCCGGTGACGCCGATAATGTGGGCCTTGCCCGAGTGGCTGAAGACCGAGCGTACGAGTTGACTGGCCTCGGTGCCGCCGTCCTCTACGACCGAAATTGCCCGTGCCAGAGCGCGGCGATTGCCTGCTAGCAGATCTTTAGATATGGCTTCCACTGTTGATTTCAACTTCAAATGCTACTAATAACTAATTGTTTTTGCCCTTGAAGGCGCGCAGCCAGCCAGGAGTATCCTTAGCAGCGGTGCTGCTGTCCTCATAAGCTTGCTGACGTCTCTGGGCATTTTCGGCTTCGTTGAGCATGACTGCGAGCAGATCTCGCTCGGACTGCGCGTTTTTAAACTGGTGTTGCAACTCTATAACCGAGGCGCCAAGCTCTTCTACTTCCTGCAACTTCTGTTCCAGCACCGTGGTGATCCTGGTCAGCTCCTGGTGGAGCTGTTTGTTTTCCCGACTCTTGTCGGTCAGCAGGAGACCCTGGTTAACGAGTTCCGATTTCAAATCTTCGCCGTCTCTAGCCATGCGCTCCAGCTCCCGCAACTGCGCCGAGAGCATGAGATTCTTTTCCTGCGACTGAACGAGCGCTTCCTGCAATTCCAACACTTTAGCGGTAAGGCTAGCGGCGTCCAAATTTTGCAGGGAAGGCAGCGAAGAACTACTGGCGTTTTGTTCGGACATAGCCTCAGTCAATCTTGGTCATAGGGGAAGATGACACATGGTGCTTGCACAGTTTGAGATTGTATCCTTTGAAGCACACTTGTAGATCTAATATAAATCAACGTTTCTCATCATACTTGAGAACCTCGCCCTTGAAAAGGCAAATGGTTCTTAGTCTATTGTAGAGATAGGAATCACCCAGGAGCGGCCATGGCCAGAGAAAATTCCAAAAGCAGCAAAAGCAGTACCCGTGGGACATTGCGCATTTCCGGCGGGCGCCTGATTACTCCGGCGGAGGAAAGATTTACCGACCTCTGGATAAAGGATGGGCGCATCCTCGGACTTGGCGACAGCCTGGCAGCGGTTGCCCGCGGGCTGAAAGATGCCGCTCTTCTGCCGCCGGACCTTACAGAACAGGACTTTGAAGTCTATGACGCCGCCGGCACTTATGTCACTCCCGGCCTGATCGACTTACAGATGAACGGCGGTCCGGGCTGCGATCTCTGGCAGGATCCTGGCGCCAAAGATTTGCATGAGATGCGTCTCGAGCTGGCCAGACACGGGGTCACGTCCTTTTTGCCGACGCTCATCACCGATGACCCTGGTCATATGCGCAAAAACATCGACTTCCTCACGGCCCAGGGCGCAAGCCGACAGCCAGGGCAGCACGCGGATGAAAGCGGCGAGCCGGTCGCGCGTATGCTGGGACTGCACCTTGAGGGTCCATGCCTTTCTCCGCAAAGACCCGGAGTCCATCCCCCGCAACACATTCAGCCTTTCTCAGTCGATGTTTTGCGGCGCATCATTACCCCGGCAGTCAGTCTCATGACCGCCGCCTGCGAAGGGGACAGCACAGGGGAAGCTATTTCTTACCTGAAGGAAAACGGCGTCACTGTCTCCCTCGGTCATTCCAATGCCACCCTGGAAGAGGCCAATCTAGCCTTTGATCGCGGTGTTGCCCTGATGACACATACTTTCAACGCCCTGCCGCCCCTGCATCATCGCAGTCCCGGAGCAGTTGGAGCAGCCTTATTGCGCGATGACGTTGTTTGCTGTCTGATCGCTGACGGTCTGCACCTTTCGCCCCAGGCTTGCGCTCTCATCCTCAAGGTCAAAACCAGTCACAGAGCCGTGCTCGTCACGGATCGCGCCAGCATCGGCACGACCCAGGGCGGGCTGGTGGGCTCGTCGATAACCCTGGAGGAGGCGGTGCAGAATGTCTGCCGCTGGGGGCTGGTCGATTTTAGCCAGGCCATTGCTATGGCTACGGTCAATGCCGCTCGGGCCATAGGTCTGGGCGAAAAAATCGGCAGCCTCAAGGAAGGTCTGCCCGCGGACCTGGCATTCTTTAATAGGGCAAATCTGGACCTGGTCGCTACGATGGTCGGCGGACGGAAGGTCGAGACCAAGGTCAAATCGAAGGCTAAGGCCTGAGGCCTATTTTTTGCGGCCCATGGTGATGCCGGCTACGACGGCTCCCAGGAGTGCGCCACCCAGGACTTTGCCCATTTGTCCGCGCCAGCGCTTGTCTGTGTAGCGGCGGACGTTGTCAGGCAATTGTCCGGCCGCACCGGCATCAAGCTCGCGTTCAAAATCGGTGGCCCGGGCCTGACTCAAGGCCAGAGCGGCTTCTTCCCTGGTCAAATGACCTCTTTGCATGAGCGAGTGGGTGCGCAGGGCTCCCTTGATATCTTCGTCTTGCACCAGACCCAGCTCCAGGAAAAACCTGGCCGACCGGACCGGGTCCTTGAGCATCTGGTCATAACGCTGCTGCACATCGGCCTGGCTGAAAATGCCCGCCTGTTTGAGCAGGTCCACCAGTCTGACAGTACTTACGTCCTGCGAAGCGGATGATTGAGCCGGTGCATTCTCGACGGTTCGCTCAGCGGGAGCCGGTGCCGGGGCGGCAGCCGCTCTTTCGGCTGGAACCGGCGCGGGCGAAGGAGTTGAATAAGACCCCGTCTTGAGCTGATCGGAGCTGACCGGTTCGTCGATTTCCAGAGGCTTCTTCAAGGACTCATCAGCTTTTACCCAGAGTACGAAGGTCTCCTGTATTTCTTTCAAACCATCTTCACGGCTGAGGCCGCCTTCACTTATCTGTCTCTGGATGCGCACAAGTGAAGGTAATACCTGCTCCGACATGAAGCCCTGCATCACAAGAGTGCTGCCCAGGGGCACGCCTTTTTCCACGCTGACCAGCACGGCGCGCTCCATCTCCTCTGCCGAGACGATATTGGAGTCCACCAGCAACTCGGCCAGTTTATGCGGATCGTGCTCCAGATCTGGCTGGAGGTCTTCTTCAGCCAGGGCATCTATGAGTGAAATTTTCATCTCATTGGCGCGACTGAGTGAGTTTATCCCGGCCTGAAGCGGCACTTCCTCGTGTCGGATCAGTTGCTGTACTTGCAAAGCAGCTTCCAGTACCGATTCCCGTACGCAGCCGCTCATCGTCAGTACCCGACCAATAGGCACACCAAGGCGTTTCGAGACCTGAATCGCTTCAATCATTTCAGCGGAGCTGACAATGCCCGCTTCCACGAGCAGCTCGCCTACTCTAATGGCAGTCGGGTTTGCCGGGCCCAGGTTGCTGCTGTCTAATTGACCTGTTCGACTGGATTTTTTTGACACTTTGATTCCTTTACTGGGCCGAGTATGAGCCAGGTCCACATTTAGAATAGATTCTCTTCCTATTTTACCCGGTTGCTTCTGTTTTATCGGTCGTCACGAACGGTCATCAAGTCCATTTTTTAGGCCCCAGCGGGCATAATAGGGGGAGGATTTCCGACGCGGCGCAGATTTCACGAATTAATGAGGTCCAGAATGTATTTTGTAAAAGGCCGTAATGCAGGCACGCAAGCACGGAACATTTGTTTCGCCATTCCTCTTGCTCTGGGATTGCTGGTAGCCGCCGTCGCACCGCCGACCGCCCTGGCTCAAGGGATGATGGAATACGGCGGTTTGATGGCGATGCCTAAAGGTGTACCCGGCGGCGATACAATCAAAAATATGACGCGCTCCTATGGCACGGTACCAAATGCGATATCAGGTCAGACCGCCACCAACGTACCTCCGGGTATCACGATGACGATGCCCGACGGCAGTATTGCAGTCGATCAAAAGAAAGCCGCCGTCTTTGCAGCAAAGGCTGACGCCGATTACAAACAGGCGAAAAAAATTCTGGATAACAAAGCGTCTCATACTCCGGCAAATTTGCATCAGGCCGAAAAGCTATTTCGCGATGCCATCAGTATCCGCAACAGCATCTGGGGCTACGCTGATCCAACCATTCCCAAGCTACTGGTCATGCTTGGCCAGGTTTATGAACTGCTGAAACAGCCGGCCACAGCTGAGTCCTGTTATCAGAACTCCCTCGTCTATATCAACAAGAAATTCGGCACGGGCAGCGCCGAACGCCTTGATACATTTGAGCGTCTGGCACCGCTGCTCGTTAAACAAAACAAACTTTCTGACGCCATGAGTCTGCAACAACAAATCACTTTGATGAAGGAGCGCAAAGTAGGCGCGACCGATGCTTCGACTATCGAGGCGCGGCTCACCTGGGCCAATACCGCAAAAGCCCTGGATAAGCCGAACACTCCAGACATTTACAAGCAGTGTCTGACCGATATCGATGCCGCCGGGACAAAACTGAGCCCGGAAAAAATTGCCAAATACCGCAGCGAGATCATCCCCAATTATCTGGAAACACTCAAAAAACAGGGACGCGAAGAAGAAGCTAAAGCAGCGGAAAGCTCGTTGACTGCTGCCGCGCCGACTGCGCCGGCAGCCGCACCCGCGGGAGCATCAACCACCGGTGCTGCCAGTCCAGGTACACAGGCGACTCCAGCAGCCCCGGCAACTCCAACAATACCGACATCTCCAGCTCAGCCGGCCACTCCCGCCCCAGCAACCAAATAATCAGCATTGAAAATCTGTCAACAATGTGGCACTCGATTTGAAACCGTTTGGACTAAGTGTCCAAACGATGGCGCTGAATTGGTCAATGAAAAACCCGATCCTTTGTTGGGCCAGAATTTTGGCGAGCACTATCAGATACTTTCTGTGCTTGGTCGCGGCGGCATGAGTGTCGTCTATAAAGCCAAGCACAAACTTATGGACCGCATAGTGGCCATCAAAGTCTTGCACGGTGACGTTGACCAGACGGGCACAGAGCGCTTCAAGCATGAAGCCCAAACCGCCAGCGCCCTCAATCATCCAAACATTGTCAGCGTCTACGAATTTGGTTTCATCGATGGCCATGCTTTTCTCGTGATGGATTGCCTGGAAGGCGAAAATCTCAATGAAATTCTGCAAAAAGACGTTCGAATACCCGTTGAGCGAGCGATAAATATTTTTCGTCAGGCCTGTCTGGGCCTTGACCATGCTCATAAAAAAGGGGTTGTGCACCGCGATCTTAAGCCCGGCAATCTTTGCATTATCCAGGGTGAGGGCGGCAACGAGATCGTCAAGATCGTTGACTTTGGTATTGCCAAGCTGATGCCTGAAACCGGCAAGGATCAGACCCGACTGACGCAGACGGGTGAAGTTTTCGGCAGTCCTTTATATATGAGTCCGGAACAATGTCTGGCCCGGCCCATCGATCTGCGCTCCGATATTTATTCCCTCGGCTGCCTCATGTATGAGTGTCTCACCGGCTCTGTGCCTATTGAGGGTGATACCGCATACGAAACTATGACCATGCACGTGCATAAGGCACCGGAGTCCTTTGCTAAGAAGGCACCGGACCTGCATATCAATCCCAGTATCGAAGCGATTGTTTTCCGCTGCTTGGAAAAGAAGCCCGAGGACCGTTATCAAAGTTGTGCCGAGCTGATGGCGGATCTGCCTACTATCAAGGCAGAGTCCGGCTCGATGAAGGTTAAGAGCATTCAGCATCCGACCAAGCAAAAGCAGGAAATCAAATTTCTGCGCTATGGCTTCTGGACTCTCTTTGTTTTTTGCGCTGCGATCTTTGCTTACATGTCTTGTGACAATGGATCCGAACTGGACCGCGGCACGGTGCTGGAAAAGACAATCTGGAACGCTCAGACGACTCTGGCTCAGACCCTGGTTGACGCTGAATGGTATGAGCTTGGGCGTAAAGTTCTTGATTCTGCCGAGAGTACCGCGCGCAACAGATTCAGCAATAAGGCCAGATTGCTCACAGTACTCAATATGCAAAAACGCCTCTATGAAAAGGCCAGATTGTTTGAAGACCTGGACTTGACCAATAAGAAAATTACAACAATCAACAACCAGATTCTGCTCAAGAATTTCGACTCGTTGATGGCTGAGCTGGAGGCCACTGGCAAACCTTCTTCCAGTGCTCAGTCCAGCCTTAACAAAATCACCGCTCCGATCAAGGTCGAAGCGATCGATCATCTTGCCAAAAGTCTCCTTGGCGCCGGCATGATTGAACATGCAGAACAGATGATTCTTCGAGCCAAGGAAGTTTATATCTCACTGCTCGGCCCCGCCGACACGGTGGTTGGCGACCTGGACATGCGCCTAGCGGATTGCTATCAGCGCAGACAGAGATTGGCCGCCGAGCGCCCGGTGCTGGTGGAAGCCCTAAATATTTACGAGAAGAGTACGCAGCCTAACAGTCGACGTTATGTTGAGGCACTCTTAAAACTGGGAGAGTTGGACCGGACGGTCAATCGTTATGAAATCGCCAAAACTGAGCTTTCCGACGCGCTGAATATTGCGCAAAAGCATTTTCCCCAGGATACCAATCTCAACTGCGAATGTCTCAATGCCTACGCCTGTTACTTCTCTGAACTTGGAAAAGACAAGGAAGCAAAGGAACTTTTTGACAGGGCCTCAAAACTGAAACTAACAGATCTGATAGAAGAATAGCTATGGACATGGCAGCCGGCGTCGATCTTGCAGTTGTCCTTTTGTATTTTGCCGTAATCATTTTTGTCGGACTGAGGTTCGGGCAGAAAGAGGACAACCTGGAAGACTTCTCTCTCGGCGGCAGGTCGATGCCCTGGTTTGCCGTGCTGGCCTCAATAATCGCCGCTGAAACCAGTGCCGCCACATTTTTAGGTACGCCCGGCGAAGGCTTCGGTCTGGTTAGCTACACATATCTGCAAATTGCCGTTGGCACTGTGATCGGCCGGGTAATCGTAGCCTATTTGTTCATCAAACCCTTTTTCGATCTCAACGTTTACTCTATATACGAATACCTGCAAGTACGCTTCGGCAAGGGCACCAGATTGATGGCTTCTGCCACCTTCCTCGTCACGAGGGTACTGGCCTCCGGAGCCAGATTGTATGTGTCGGCCATACTGCTGGCGGTGGCATACGCACTGATCACGGGAGAGTCGCCCACCACCGCTCAACAGCTAATTGTTTATCTGGCTGCTATCGTCACAGTGACTGTTATAACTGCCATTTACACCTCGGTCGGCGGTATCAAGGCAGTTGTCTGGACCGATTGCATTCAAGCTGCTGTGATGTTCGGCGGGGCAATAGCAGCCATAGCTGTCCTGATTGGACAGATGCCGGGCGGCTGGCACGCTGTTCTTGCTTACTATCAGCAAACACCCATGCCGTTTTTCGTAGCAGGCACCGTTAGCGGTGCGCCACTGGTGGATAATATCAGGACTGTACTGACCAGTGAATACACCGTCTGGGCAGCACTCTTCGCCGCTACATTCACAACTCTTGCCACACACGGCACGGATCAGGATATGGTACAGCGCATGCTTACCGCATCCGATTACAAAAAGAGCCGCTTGTCTCTGATTTGTTCCGGGCTGGCCGACCTGCCTATAGGCTTTATTTTCCTTACAATCGGCATTCTGATGCATCAATACTATGCGCTTTTGCCGGATGCGCATCTGCCGCACAAAAACAGCGAAATATTTGCCTATTTTATTTTGACCCGCATGCCGGTGGGTCTGCGCGGTTTGCTGATAGCGGGTATCTTCGCCACTGCCATGGGCTCTCTCAGCGCCGCTCTTAATGCCCTTGCCACCAGCGCTACGCGCGATTTTTGCCCGGAGACCGACGGGGCACATTCGGTGCAATCGGCCCGAAGATTTACTTTTATATTTGCCGGCTTGATGATAGTCGTCGCCTGCGCCACCTCATACTTTGTTATCGAGCATCCCCAGTCGCGCATTATCCCCATTGTGCTCGGCATATTCGGCTACACCTACGGCTCACTGCTGGGTGTCTTCCTGCTCGGCCTTCTGACAAAAAAGAGAGGCAGCGACCGGGGCAATCTAATCGCCATGCTGGCCGGCGCCGTACTGGTCATCTCTTTGCCTCAGTTGGCCTTTATCTGGCGCATCATGTTTGGATCACTGACAACCCTGGCTGTTGGCCTAATGTTCCGCCGCCCGGAAGAAGATATAATTGTCACCGGTTGATTGACCTCAAAGGAATGGTTTCAATTATGCGCACATACACCGGCGGCGAATTCATTATCATGGGAGTCCCTGGTTACACCCTTGATCAGAAGACCATTGAAATCATCAAGAAGGTAAAACCGGCCGGCTTTATTCTATTTGCACGCAACATAAAAAGCCCTGAGCAGTTGCGCGCCCTGACCGATGATTTGCGAGCACACAGCGAGCTGACGCCCTTCATCACAATTGATCAAGAGGGCGGACGCGTTTCCAGGCTGAAAGAGTTTGCCATTGAGCCTCCCAGTGCCAAAGCTCTGACCGACTTTGGTGACGTAATACTGATTGCCGACCATGGACGCATCACCGGCAAGTTGCTCAAACTGTTTGGTTTTAATCTGAATCTGGCACCGGTGCTCGACGTCCTGGTGAACGAGAAAAACGAAAATTCGCTCAAAGGACGCACCTACGGATCAACGCCGGATCAAGTGGTGCGTAATGCCGCAGCTTTTAGCGACTCAATGACCGCCGAAGGCATCCTCTGCTGCGGCAAACACTATCCAGGTTACTCCATGGCCAATGTCGATCCTCATAATGATCTACCATCGGTTGATCGTACAAAGGAAGAACTGGCAGCGCTTGAATGGCAGTCCTTTAAACGCATGCTGCCTAAACTGCATATGGTTATGGTCGGCCATGTTTCCTACCCTCGGATCGATGCCTCCGGTTTGCCGGCGACTCTTTCGCGGGTAATGGTGCACCAGGTACTGCGGGAAGAATGGTCTTTTGAAGGTTGCACCATCACCGACGACATGGATATGGGTGCAATCAAAAGCAAATACGGCAGCTGCGAAGCGGCGGTGCAGGCTCTGGAAGCCGGCAACGATCTGATGCTGGTCTGTCATTCACTGGAGGCCGTGCCGCAGATTGCCGCCGCTCTGGCGGGTGCTCCGCGCGCGGTTCTGGACCAATCATTCGACCGTATATCCGCTCTCCGGGCCAGGTTGGTTGAGCCCCAAGCGTTTTCACTGGCAGCCTTTGAAACCTTGAATCAGGACCTTGCTGGACTGCGAGCTGCGGTGCCGAGCTATCAACCGGTGTAAGTACGTCGCCCCGCAAACTGTCAAGAGCTTTATCCAGCAGTATTTTGCTAGACGGGCGCCGAGCCAACCTGCGAAAATGTTGGCTCGATACTGAAAGCTGGGCAAATATAGTGGCTACTGACAAAAAAATTGCACTCAAGTCGTCGCCGACACTTAAGATTATGCGCGGCGAGCTCGGCGCCACCATGAAGCTGCTGAAAATTTCACAGGAGTCCTTGCAGTCAGCTACCAATCCCAATGCCGTAAAAACCGATACGGCAAAATTCAGGATTTCACAGCTGCAAAGTCACGGGCACAGTTCACTCGCTTATTCCTCTCTGCAATCCGGCATGCAGTATTACATGAACGAGGATTATGGCTATGTCGCCTACAGACAGTTAAATGAAGAACCTGATTCGGTCTGCGTCCTGGCCGATCCGATTTGCAGCAAAGACAATCTCAAAGCTTTGATCGATGCATTTCTGGAATTCAAAAAGGATCCGATTTTTCTTCATTGCTCCTATGCAACCGGGAAGATTCTCAATGAAAAGGGTTTTTCAGTAAACGAACTGGGTGTGGAGACTATCCTGGATATCCAGACCTTCAATCTTGTCGGCAGCAAAAAAGAACAACTACGCCGCGCGCGCAACGGGGCGAAGAGAGACAACTTATCGGTCGTTGAAATAGATTCTGTTGACGACAATATGCTCAAAGCGCTGAAGAAAATCAGCGACGACTGGATGAAAGAAAAAGTCGTAAGCAGCAACGAAATGCAGTTTATTGTAAGACCGCTGGTATATGTCGACGAAATAGATGTGCGTAAGTTTGTTGCCGTCAAAGATGGTGAAATAGTCGGCATGGTCGTCTTCGACCCGATGTACGAGGAAGGCAGGGTCAGTGGCTATATCGCCAATCACCTGCGCAGTAATTTGGACAGATCCTATTCGGTGGTCGATTTTATCCTGCTCGAGGCTCTGGAAAAGTTTAAGGCCGAAGGTTTGAGAGACCTTTCTCTCGGGCTTTCGCCCCTGGCCAAAGTCGACGATAGTCACGAGTTCAAACACAGTAAATTGCTCACAGCAATTTTGAAGTACGCCTTTGAAAACGCCAATCATGTCTATAATTTCAAAAATCTTGCCCAGCACAAGCTCAAGTACAGACCGGAACTGGAAGGCGCGCGGGAAGAAAAAGTCTATTGCGCCATGAAGACCCGGCTCTTCCTCACTCGTATGCATGACGTCAATCATTTGCTCGGTCTGCACCCAATCAGGCAAACCTTTGCCCACTGCGCGGAACAGGCTGCTGGTTACTTCAGGAATATGTTGGCCGGTAAGCATGACAGATCCAATTGATCTGATCGTCAGCTTGCCCGACGGCAGGAAAATCGGTTGCGCTGAATACGGTAAGACCTCGGGTAATCCTGTGCTCTATTTTCACGGTGGCCTGAGCAGCCGCCTGGACATTGCCTTTGCCCACCAGCTCTGTATCGATAGAAATATCCGGCTTCTTGCCCCTGACAGACCGGGTATCGGCATTTCGGATCGAAAAGTCGGACGCACACTGCTCGATAACGTCGAAGATATGAGACATCTTCTGGACACACTCGATATCAAATCGCTGCCGGTTATAGGCTGGTCGGTTGGCGGCCCCTATGCGTTCGCCGCCGCTTCGGCGCTGGGAGATCGGATTAGCAGGCTGGTCACCGTAGGCAGTGCGCCGCCGCTGGATTATCCCGATGCCGTCAAGGAACTGGGCCTGCTCATTGATCGTATTATCCTCACCGCTCCGGACAGTCTCAGACCAGCACTCTCCTTTTTTATCAGTGTAGTGGGTTATGTTCCACGACCACTCCTCAAAATGCAGATGCTCCTTGAGGTCGGTTCTAAACCGGACCGTGAGATAGTCAAAGCCATGTCCGTTGCCGATGCGACAGACTTTATAGTGGAATCTGTCCGCCAGGGCGGCGACGGCATCCTGGACGACTATAACGCCTTGAAACTACCCTGGGGCTTTGATCTCAAAGATATAAAACAAAATGTCCAGTTGTGGCACGGAGATCAGGACGCACTCTGTCCGGCCGCTGCTCAAACTTTCATGGCCGGATTGCTCCCGGCGGCAACGGTCGTCAATGTACCGCAAGAAGGTCACTTTCTCCTGCACAAAAAAATATCCGAAGTGCTCGACTGGCTGACAGCTTAGGTGAGTTGCTTGGCCCGGTAAGTCCAGCCTTCCAGCAATACTTCCAGGGCATCAGCCTCAAAGGGATCATCAAAGTGACTGGGGGCGGCCGCGAAAAGCGCAGTAGTGTAACAGGCGATCAATGCCGACAGTGCACTGTCGGAGTGCAGGAAATTGTGCATAAACTGCTTTTGAATGATCAATGAGGGATAGTCTCTGTAAGTGAGAGCCTTACGCTCCTTCAGCTTGGTCAAATTAGAGATGATCTTTTCACGGCCGGCTTCGGCTTGATCCGGCGACAATTTATCCTTGGGTTTGTAGGCACTGTCATTGATACCAAAGTGTTTCAGCGTGTCGCGGGTGTTTACTTCCAGCAAGGCGCAGCCAAAAGGGATGGCGTCCTGGAAGGGCAGGACAAAATAGCGACTGGGATCGAGCGAAGCCAGGACCCGCATGCCGTGGAAGGTGAGCTGGTGCATGGGTGGATTGGAGCGCTTGAGAGGACTGAGTGCGCTCGTACCGGCGACACCGTCGGTGATGCGCTTGCCCTCCTTGCCGAACTCTTTAGCCAGGGCGGTAAACTCGTCGGCCGGAATGAAAACCAGCTCCTCAACAACTTCTTGCCAGGATTGATATTCCTTGCGTGTCTTTTTCACAGCCAGAAAATCCAGAAAAGCGGCCGGCAGAGAAAACGGGCACTCAATGCCGAGGGCCGATAATGTTTTGTGAGCAGCCAGGTCTTTACCAAGGACATGCGAACCGGTCTTTTTTACGTCGAGGATCTCCAGGCCGAGATTGCTTATCCGCCCGACAACCAGCCACGTTTCATTGGGGTTTTCTTTGGTGACATTGAAATCTGCACCGGCTACAACTTTGTCGCTCAAAAGCCTTTCTCCCACGAGTCCAGAAACGCGGTTCCCAAGAAGAGCTGCATCGAGATTCTTATGCTGTCAGACAGCTGGCTCTATTTTACGTGAAATGTCTTGAGCATACGATCGACATCCCCAACGATTTTGTCTTTGTTATCGCTTTTGAAGGCACTGACAATTAAGTAGCCCTGGCCGTCTTTGATAAAGGCCCACTGGCGCCAGTGCATGTCTTTTACGCGACCGGGGCATTCGTAGTAAAGCGCCTGTACGCCATCAAGATCGACCGGCTTCATGTCGGCCGGGCCGACGCCCTTGGGCAGAGCCTGGGAGCAGGCCATGGCCATGAAATTCTCAATTTTTACTTTCTGCTCAGGCTGCAGATCCGAATACAGACCCATCATATAAATGTCCATGCCAACAGGCGCCATATCAGGGATATAAGCGACGTACTGGCCCCTGTCCTCGACTTTCCATCCGGGGAGAACGTCAATACTGTAGGGTACCGGCATCGCCGGCGGATCAAAAATCCAGGAGTCATTGTCGGCCATGTACTTATAACTTGTGCCGGTTTGACGGGCGATAGTATCGAAAAATTCCGCCCGCGTCGGCTGATAGACTGCGCGACTGGGATAGGCTGTGTGCAGTGGTTTCTCCAGGACCTCCCGATCCGTGCTGCCGATCAAAATATTTTCGGCGGCATAAAGAAGGCTGGCAAAATTACCGAGCTTGCCCAGTATCGATCCGGGACCGCGAGTTTGCAAAAACTTTGCCTGCTCCGCCGGTGAAAGACCCGTGCGCTCGATCTTTACGTCCGGAACAGCGCTCGGATCCTGCGCGCTGGTCGCACCCGTATCGGCCAGGCAGGCCGGGCTAACGCATAAAATAGCGACAAGTATCAGGAGCGAATACAATTTTATGACCTCTGCGGTGCCTGCATCATAACAGCTCGTTGAGTCCTTACCCTTGCAGCGGTGCAAATGGACCCTGTGTTATTCTGACCACAAGATTCAGGAGAGGCTGTGAACAACGTTCGATTTATTGCTGTGGCGCTAGTCTTTGCCATAATTGCAGTGATCAGCCTCTGGCTGGTCTGGTCCCCGAACGAGCATCCCTTCACTCCTCCGCCGAAGGCAGTCGAAACCAGCCAGGTGAGCCAATCAGAAAGATCTGAGAGTAGCGCAGCTCTGCCGGTCACCCTCAATAGCATTGTGCCGCAGGCCGACGACGATTATTTGATCAAGCAGATATATGGCCAGGCTGCACCGCACTTTGCGGCGAGCGACAAAATATTTCTTTCTACCGATTATGAACAGGGTGGCAAGACAAAGCACATTTTTATCAGCTCAGCCGGACCGGACTCCCATGGACAGAGCAAGTACACAGCTGTTGTGCTCGTCCGCTCCGGTTCGATCTGGCTGCTGGAGAGTAAAATCGAGCGGCCCTGCAGCCCAACCACCACACTGCGCTGGAGAAAAATCGGGGAACAAAATTATGCCCTGATTGAGAAAACCACAACGACAACAGATCGGGGCGTGACAGTAAAACTGGGCGTATATACCCTGGCCGGACAGTCGGCCCAGCCCTTGCTGGAAGTCGCCAGGTCCGCGGAGAAAGAGGACACGCTTGACCTGAGGATAGCTTTCAAGAAAAGTGAAAAAACAATCTGGTCGGCCATTGTCATAACTATGCTCAACAATGAACGCACAGACCGTCAGCGCTACTTTTACAGCTATGGAGCCTATCTCAAAAGGGACGCCATACCGCGATTATCCCGGCCGGAGGCAGCCAGGGTACGTGGTCTTGAGCCCACAATGGATGAAGCCGACTGACCAACTGTCCGCTAATCACTAATGCCTCAACCGGGAACTTCAGCACCCGAGCCATGTCTAGCCCTTTGGCCAGCCAGGCGGGAGGTAATTTATGACGCGTACTTTCAGTGCACCGGCAGCTTGCGAGGTGGCGACCATCGAGCGTGCGCGCTGGAACGTGCTCGATCTTTTATGCTGGATTTCACGCAAAGCGGTGACAGCCCAGCTGCTTTGCGATATTGAGACCGAGCGCGTAGAAAACCTTGCTCAAATATTGTCCAGCGAAAAAGAAAAAATAACCGTCACTGCCATTTTGCTGAAGGCAATTGCCATTGCACAGTTAAAATATCCGGATAGCCGGTCATATAGATTGCCCTGGGGGCACAAAGTTGTGCGCAAAGTGCCCGTAGCTGGTTTTACGGTCGAGCGCATGGTGGATGGCAAGCCGGCGGTGTTTTTTGCCGCCATCCGTGACGCGCACAGTAAATCACTGGAGCAGATCGCGCATGAAATCTCAGCCTACGGAAATAATGAAATTACATCGGTGACGCAACTGACGAAAGAACATCTAATCAGTATGGTCCCGTGGATATTGCGACAGTTTTATATCGCCATCGGCTTGAACGTCACCATGCTGCGTGAAATTGTTAACCCGGCGACCTTTGGCCTCACCTCACTGGGCAAATTTGGCCTCAAAGCTCCCCTTGCGCCAAATGTGACCACGACCATTTTTGGCATCGGTACGATGGAGCCGACACCGGTGGTGCGCGAAGGCAAGGTGGTCGTGCGCAACATGATGCAAATCGCACTTGCCGTGGATCTCCGCAATTTTGGCCTGTACGAAGCCGCCTATCTTTTAAAGGACGTCAAAGCAATTCTGGAGAGCGGTCTGGCCGGTTACCTCACCGATGAGGAAAGGGCAATTGTCGAAGCCGACAAAGAGCAGCAAACTGTCTCCACCGAGGACTTAATCCAGCGGGCTAGAAAGCTTGTAGATGCTGCATGACAGGCAATTTGAGCATTTTGTTTAACAGCCCACAGAACTGTGTATGATATTGGCCTGCCCCTGCGGGGAGCAAGTCCAGCTAAATTGACCAACCTTCCAAAAATAGTCCAAATAGTTTGCGCTTCTGATATTGTTCGAACAGGGGGCCCTGGCATCTCAAAAACCTTAGGTTGTAGGGGTACGAGAAAATGGCTAAAGACCTTGTCCTGATAGTGGAAGACAGCTCGTTGCAACAGCAGATATTTGCCAGTCTGGCGCTGAAGACGGGCGTAGAACCGCATCTGGTCTCCAGTGGTCAGCAAGCGATCGATGCGTACCTGGCCAACCCCGACTATTTTGTCGTCTTTATGGACGTCAAAATGACTGAAATGAGCGGCCTGGAATGCACTCGCAGGATTCGTGAAATCGAAGCGAATACCGGCAAACATATAACTATCGTCGCCATCACCGCCCACACCGGCGCCGAAGCCGAGGCCGAATGCCTGGCCGCTGGGATGGATGAATATCTGAGCAAGCCCTTCAGTTTTGAGCAATTTGACTCTATAGTGCAGCGTCTGCTTCTGGAAAAGGATCGCAAACAAGCCCAGCTAAGCTAGGGCAGGTGCACCAAATGAAAAGTAGCGACATCAAAATGACATCGCTACTTTCTGGTTTGATTCGAAGTACAGCTTAGAGGAGTGATGTCACCACAGCCGGTGCGGCAGCTACGGCTTGCTTAACGCCGTTAAACTGCGTGTCCTCGGTCGAGCCCTTGAGGGCCGAGGTCGAGGCGGTTCCGCCGGAGACAACGGTCAGTACGCGGTCAAAGTAACCGGTGCCGACTTCTTTCTGGTGCTTGACGGCGGTGTAACCGTTAGCCTGCTGAGCAAATTCTTCTTCCTGTAAACGCACGTAGGCAGAGACGCCTTCCTTAGCGTAGGCCGAGGCCAATTGGAAAGCGCTCAGGTTGACGGCATGCCAACCGGCCAGGGTGATGAACTGATATTTGAAGCCCATGATGCCGAGCTGCTCATTGAACGAGGCAATCGTCTTGTCATCGAGATGCTGCTTCCAGTTAAAGGAAGGCGAGCAATTGTAGGCCAGCAATTTTTCCGGATACTGAGCATGAATGGCACTGGCAAACTTGCGCGCTTCGGCCAGATCCGGCGTCGAGCACTCGAACCAGAGCACATCGGCGTAAGGAGCATAGGCCAGACCGCGGGCGATGGTGGCGTCGATGCCGCCTTTGACGCGGAAGTAACCTTCGGTTGTGCGCTCACCTTCGATAAAGGGTCTATCGGCAGGATCTATGTCTGAAGTGAGGAGAGTGGCATCGAGCGCGTCGGTGCGGGCGATAATGACCGTGGGCACACCCATTACATCGGCTGCCAGTCTTGCTGCCGACAAAGTGCGCACAAACTGAGCGGTGGGAACAAGCACCTTACCGGCCAGGTGTCCGCATTTTTTCTCGGAAGCCAGCTGGTCTTCGAAGTGTACCCCGGCTGCACCGGCTTCGATCATGCTCTTCATCAACTCAAAGGCGTGAATGGGTCCGCCAAAACCAGCTTCGGCATCGGCGACGATGGGCAAGTACCAGTCTTCGCCTTTTGTTTCGCCGTCGCTGTCTATTTGATCGGCGCGGACAAGGGCGTTATTGAGACGTTTGACCATAGCCGGGACACTATTAGAAGGATAGAGGCTCTGATCAGGATAAGTCTGTCCAGAAAGATTGCCGTCGGCGGCGACCTGCCAGCCGCTCAGATAAATTGATTTGAGACCGGCGCGTGCGGCCTGTACTGCCTGCGATCCGTTGTATGCACCCAGGGCTACTACATAAGGATCGGTATGGAGGAGATTCCAGAGTTTCTTGGCTCCAACGGTAGCCAGGGTATGCTCTACCGATATAGAAGGGCGCAGACCGATGACTTCCTCTGCTGAAAAGGTACGCTTAATGCCCAGCCAACGTGAGTCCTTCGACCAGTTTTCGGCCAGTTTTGTCGCTTCTTCTTTTCTATGAGGATTGGTCATAATCATCGCTCCTACAATTTCGGGGAGAGCCCCGCGGGTGGTATTGCTTCCAACTCATTCAGTTTAGGCTGATTTGACGAAGTCTCCTGAACTGTTCCAGTAGGGCCATTTACAATTCTCGTTACATATTGATAGAAGCGACAGCTGGTCAAGTAAACCAGCGCTTCACACTTCGGCCAAAATGAGCTGAAAAATATGGCATTGCCACCATATCCGGTGCGAAATTACGACTTCTCCCGCCGAATTTAATATTTCGGCCATGGCCTGTTTCGGCTGAAAAGCTTCCCCTGTGAGCCTTTCAAGGACCGAATAAAAGTAGAATCTCCTCCAAATTTAACAAACCCCGATCGCATGACGGGCTCAGCGTTCTGGCCAACTATACCTCGTCATCGATCAGCGAGTTTTTCAAAACTGCTATTCTGAGAAGCAGCCTGTCATGCGCTTTTTCACATACTATACTTCGTCATCGATCAGTAAAGCCGCTGCGATGACCGATAAATCTGTGCGATTGCACAGTGGCAAAATCCACGTCAAAACCTAACATCCTTGCTGGCAGAGACCACCGAAATCCCCCACTCTGCTGCATTTTGAAGGATTGGAAAATGACAGACTCACGCACCGACATTGTTCAAATCAAATCCTCGGCCGCCGCCGCGACGATATTGTCGTCTTCAACTACGCCGGAAACGCAAAGGCACTCGTCCGCATACGTCAGGCAGGTGAGACAGGCGCTTGTGCTTGCAGGCCTGGAGCGTGTTCTGGCAGACATTTACGGTGAGCGGGGCGAAAATCGCCTCGGCCTGAGCGTACTGCTGCAGCGCCTCAATTTTGATCCGACCACAATCAAGGCGCTGGAAAAGACCGAAGGACATCCACTGGCCAACAAGCTTGTCGATAGGCTCTCTCATCGGCTGGCCCTGACTGCCGAAGGGCAGAAACAATTTCAAATCCTGCAGATGCTGTATGGTCTGACCGGCGAAAAACCAAGAAGTGTAAGTGAAATCGCCGCCGGGCTGAGCACTTCTCCCAAAGACATCAAACATCTATCAATAATGATGCGCTGCAGACTTGAGGCCGAACCTATTCGCCGCTTCGTCGAGGATTCGCTGCAGTTTCTCGTCCGCGACTTCGAGCAGTCCGAGCTCTTCGCCCGCTCCAGGCCCCGGCAACAAAATGATCAAGGGCCGGCAATCGACATGCTCAGCGCCCTCAAGCAACTTGAAAGCACCGCCGATAGATTGGTAGGCAATCTCGCCAGCGAGCCTACCGTAAATATCTCTGGCAAAGCCGGCACCGGCAAAACAAGTCTGGCGCTCAAAGTTACGGCGCGCTTACTGCAGCAGGGTAAAAGGGTCTTATTCGTCTGTCACTCGAGATTCTTTGCTCAACAAATTCAAAATATCACCAGCTATTATCCGGGCGACCTGACTGTCTCCACATTCCACGCCCTCTGTCATCAGTTCGCGAGGCAGGCCGAGATTGAAATTCCCTCGTACCGGAACAACAAAGTATTCAACGAACTCTTCCCCGAATTACTGATTGAAGCAATGCATAAGCAAAGGGAAAATGCCTTCGATGCGGTGGTGGTCGACGAAGGCCACGCACTGCTGCCGAACTTCTGGCGTGCTCTGAAGTTTTGTCTGAAAGATATGCAGGGCGGCTCCTTCTTTTACTTTTACGATCCCCAGATACTGGCTCTGGCAAAAAACAAATCTGCACCATTTGCCGCCTGCAATATGCAATTGCAGCAGGAGCTGAGAGCAAATTTCAATCTGACAAAGGTGGAAGGCGGCCTGGAGATATTCGAAGCCCTGACAAAGGAAGAGGCAGGTCAGGCCGTATCAAAGATAGTGGCAGATCAGCTTGCTGCAGACATCAGGCCCGATGAAATTGTCATCCTCACAACCGACGCCCATCCCAAAATCAGCTCCCATCAATTTACTTTGCCACGCGGCGTGAAGCTGGCAGCCACCCTCGGCAATCGCGAAAAATATATCCTTTATACTTCACTCTCATCCTTTCGGGCGCTGACGAAAAAGGTGGTTATACTTTCGGTGGGCAAAGATATTGAGGATCTGGCCCAGTGGAAGCTAAACTATCTCAGTTATTCGGCATTTTCGCGAGCTGAGCAGAGGCTCTTCCTTGTTGGTAATCTGCGGGCGGTGGCATGCGTATTGCCCGATGGAATCGAACTGATTAATCCGGAAGCACTGGAGCCACAATTGAGACGATGAGGACAGGTGCGAATCTATCTCATAGACCAGCTGAACAGTGAGCGCAGGGTAACCTACAATCTCTTCCTGAGAATGATGGGCTGTGTCTATTTCTGCGCCTTTTTCTCGCTCGTTTTCCAGATCCGTGGACTGCTTGGTTCCGACGGTATCCTGCCGGTAAGCACGTATCTGGCGGCCGTTCAACAAAACAACGGCTTCCTCTCCTATATCGGCTGTCCGACTTTATTCTGGTTCAGCTGCGATAACACCGCCCTTTATGTCCTGACGATTAGCGGCTGCCTTCTGGCCATATGTATGATGGCCGGCCGCTTTCTGCCGCTCTGCGCTCTTTTCTTGTACATCATGTTTCTGTCGATCACTTCGGTGGGACAGGAATTTCTCTCCTACCAGTGGGACATGCTCTTGCTGCAAGTGGGCTTTTTAGCCATCATCGCCTCGCTTTTGAAAACTGATAAAAGCAAAATTTTGCCAGCACTGGTAACGGCCTTTTTCTTCTATTTGAACTTTCGACTTATTTTTTCCTCTGGGGTGTGCAAAATCGCCAGCGGTGATCCGACCTGGGCAAATCTGACGGCCCTCCTCTATCATTTCAATACACAGCCGCTGCCCACGCCTCTGGCTATTTTTGCCAATGCCATGCCTGAGGCCCTGAGCAAGGTCGTTTGCTTTCTCACTCTGGGCATTGAGCTTCTCATTCCACTCTTTATATGGTTGCCCCGGCGCTGTCGCCTGGCGGCGGCAATTATCCTGGCGCTGCTACAGGTGGCAATTGCCCTGACCGGAAATTATGGATTTTTCAATCTCCTATCCGCGGTAATTTTGCTGCCTTTATTGGATGACGATTTCATAGCCCGCACGCCCTTTCGAAAATTCCTTGCCACAAAACCGGAGCTTGGTTCAAAATTTTCAGTCGCCGGATCAATTTTTGGCTATGTGCTTTCCGCAATAGTCTTATTCAATTGTCTGGCAGAATTTAGCGGCCGGCTGTTTTCTGAATTTGCCCCTGCGCCTCTGCGTTTCGCCCGCGCCATGAGCCAGACCTGCGGCATCTCTAATAGTTATGGTCTCTTTGCCGTGATGACTCTGGAGCGACCAGAAATCATCGTCGAGGGCAGCGATGACGGTATCAATTATCGAGCCTACCAATTTCGGTACAAAGTCAGTCGTCCGGAGCAAGCACCGCCAATAGTGGCGCCAAATCAACCTCGCCTCGACTGGCAGATGTGGTTTGAGTCTTTGAACGCCACGTACGGTGAACCATTTTCCGCCCGAAGAGGTTTGAACCCCTCCCCCAGTCCATGGTTTATAGCCTTTCTGACGCGGTTGTCAGAGGGAGACAGGGCGGTGCTGGATCTCCTTGCAAGCAATCCCTTTAATGAAAAACCACCGAAATATTTGCGGGCCAGGGTAGTCAATTACACCATGGCAAGCCCGGCGGACCTGCTTGCAACCGGGCGCTGGTGGAAAACTGCCGAGCTTGGCACCTATGTGCAGACCGGCGCCGGTTTCTCCGGTCATTAGTGTCCAATAGCCCTCCATTTGTAGTAGCATAACCATCGTTTTGCAGCTGATATTGGTCGCATCCGCAAGGAGTGGGGAAACGCATGGTCGCAAGTAATCAATTGAAATTAACCGCACTGACACTGTCTCTTGGAATCATCGCTTCGATGAGCGTGAATGTTCCGGCCCTGGCCAAGTCAAAGGCCGGATCCAGTAAGACTGCGACCACGACCAAGACATCGGCACAGAGTGATGAAGCGGCAATCCGCGCGCAGATTGTGGAAATGGGCAAACAACTGGCCGCTGGTAATGCCGCACTTCTCGCCGCTATTTGGGCGGAAGACGGCGAATATGTCGATGAAGACGGCAACAAATGCAGCGGTCGCAAACAAATACAGGATCGCTTCACCGCTGTCTTCAGTCAGGACGGCAAACCCCAGGTGCACCTCCTGGCCGATTCCATTAAGTTCCTCGCCCCGACAGTGGCGATTGTTGAAGGCAAGGTGCAGCGTGACCGCGGCAATCAAAGCCTCCCGGACAGCCAGTTCTCACTGGTGATGGTCAAGGGCGCCAACGGCTGGTTGCTGAGTCGCGCATCGGAAAGCCCGGTCGTTTCTCGCTCTAATTACGATTATTTGCGTCAGCTTGACTGGATAATTGGCGAATGGGATGCGAAAGGGCCCAACGCCACCGTTCATCTCAAAGCCGAATGGGTGCCCAGCAAAAATTTCATTGTCTGCAAATATGAGACCAAAAAGAACGACGGCACCGTCTCGGTCGACATGCAAATAGTCGGTTGGGACCCGATCCTCGGCCAGCCCCGCTCCTGGCATTTCGACAGCACAGGTGGTTATGGACAGGGCTTCTGGTCCAAGGTCAACAATCAATGGGTCTGTGACGCCAGCGGTGTAGAAACCGACGGCAGCACGACCAAATCCAGAAATATCATGACGGTAAAAGGAAAAGATACGTTCGACTGGACATCCGTTAACCGCAGCGTTGACGGTATGGCGGTCGGAGACGCACCGGCCCTGCAGGTACAGCGCATCAACTAACTTTCCTTTTACACAGTGTAGGCGGTATTTCTATGTACAAAAAATCGGCAAAAATTCTAATGGCGGTGGGTCTGGCAGCCCTTGCAACACTGCCTTCCTTTGCTTATCGCGGTGGTTTTGGCGGTGCTAGAATGGGCGGTTACGGCGGCTTCAGCCACGCTGGTTACGGCGGATTCAATCACGCAAGCTACGGCGGATTCAATCACGCCGGTTATGGTGGATTCGATCATGCCGGTTACGGCGGCTTTGGCGGTCATGCGACAACCCCCGCCTTTGGTGGTGGCTTCAACGGTGCAGCCGGCGAACATCCAATGATGACCAATCATCCAAACTACGGCGCGGGTGGCTTTGATCACGGCTATACCAACCATGCCCAATTGCCTACAGACGGAGGCTTCGGCAATCTGTCGGGCGCTCGCGTCCCAGCAAACGGTGTGCACAATTCGTTTAACGGCGACGGCAATGAATTTAACCGCAACGTCAATGTGAATAACGTCAACAACGTCAATGCCTACCGTGGCTACGGCGGATACGGCGGCTATCATCCATATGGCGCCTACGGCGGTTATCACCCTTATGGTGGCTACGGCTATCATCCCTACTACGGCGGCTATGGCTACGGCTATAACCCCACAGCCATGATGTGGACCTATGCCGGTATTTCCAGCCTGACGTCATTGACTTCATTTCTTGGTATGTCGGCTATCATGGGCGCCAGTGGCGGCAATAAGCAGCCGGCCTCATACAGCAATGTCACCTATAACGGCGGCAATGTTTACGTTGATGGTCAGCAAGCCGGCAGTTCAGCAGACTTTTACAAGCAGGCCCAACAGCTGGCGGCAACCGCATACAGCCAGGGTTACACCCAGGGTGCTGCAAACGGTGCGACTGCCGCTGATGGTGCAAATGGACAGGGATATCCGGCGGCTGGTGCATCCAATGGTGCGATGCAGGCTCCCGCCGGCGCTCCGGCAGGCGGCGATCAGGGCGGTCCCTGGCAAGCGCTTGGTACATTTTCCCTATCCCCACCCGGACAGACTCAGTCGCAAACGGGCATGATGGTGCAACTGGAGATCAATAAGGACGGCGTACTGCACGGCACTTATTACAATCAGCTGACTATGGAAACATCCCAGATATATGGTGCGCTGGACAAAAAGACCCAGCGTGTCTCCTGGACCATAGGCACCAATCCCAGCACCGTATTTGATGCCGGTCTGGGAGACCTGGTCAAAGAAGAGAGCTCAGTACTCGTGCACTACAGTGCCGACAATACGCAGCGTATGGCACTGGTCCGCTTGAAGCAACCGCCGGCCGGCATGCAGGAACCTGGTCAGGGTCAAGGCCAGGGCCAGCCGATGCCGTCCAATCAACCGGGATAAACTACTTCCTCTCCCCTGCAGTGCTGTCCACTGTCAGCATTTGCGGGGGAGTAGCGTCGGGTGTGTAGAAAAGTTCGATTCGCACCAGTTTATTCGTGCCTGCTTCCATCTCGTATTTGGCAAATGGCGGCAGCTTTTCGCCGCGATGACTGACCAGATGATAGTAGTGGCCCGGGCTGGTGAACTTGCCGCTGCCGTCGGCCACGCTTACTTTGATCACACCGCGGAAGAAGACTCGCTTATTTTCTTCTCTGTAATAGCTGAGCTTGTTCTCGCGTTTATCGGTCTTAAGTGGCGTCGACAAAGCGATATCGACAAAGCGCGATTGCTTGCAATGGTTTACCAGTTTTAAATCAACTTGATAGTGAACACAGTAATTACCATGCGCCGCATAGGCACTGGTCGGATAGCGCTTCAGCAGTGGCGCTGCCTGCACCTCACCGGTGCCCATGGTGCCCTGTTCCACCGAGCTTATCGGATAGGCCAGAGCGAGAGTCTTTTGCGGTTCAAGCGTGATAGTGCGAGCAGCCGTATAGTTTGCCCCAATCTGCACCCCCGATACACGGCCGTAAACTATGCTCTGTTTGCTGTGCGGTACAGTCGGCAATTTTTTATCGCCTTCGCGCGGGCCGGCAAGGCCGCCCTGATCGCACAGTTTGACCAGCGTAGTCAATCGTTCATGGGACGGCTTCTCGTGCAAACCGGCAACACTGCCGGTGGTGCCTTCTCTGGACAGCGCAATCATATTGTCCAGCGCGCCCTCAGGATGCCAGATCCCGTGCTCGTCGTTTTCCTTCGCCGATTCCCGGGCAAAAGTGGCAAGCAGGGCGAATTGCAGTGGCTTGCTGGCATTGGCGCAGGCGTAGTATGTGCGACCGTTCAAAGTGGAGACCGGTCCGTATACCTTGATTGGCAACTCGGTAACAAGGGCGTAGGAGCGAGGGGCGACGCTCATTGTGAAAGGCTCGGCCAGGTCGGCCTTGCCCCGCACGTAATCTGATACCACCCGATCTCCCTGACCGGCATAGACTTTACCCTGATCGTCTTCCACCAGCGGAGGGATGGTATAGACCGGGGCATCAGGCTGGCTGACATAACTGGCCAGGCTATTAAAAGTGAGGATGGCTTTGCTGAAACCAGGATTAAAAACCAGCATGCTTACCGTCAAAACCTGACGCGCCGATTTGTCTTCCTGCTTGTTGATGTGATGAAAAAATATTGAAAAAGGACCCTTTACCGCGTACTTCAGGTGCGCTTCCGGATGTCCGGTTTCAAACGGATCAAGTGTCGAGAGCAGAATCCCTTCGCCCGGCACGATTTCCGGCGAATTGGAATTAAGCACCGGTATCTTATCCAATTTTCCTTTTAATGGCCTGATGTCGTAGTCGATGGCATAGGTTTCGGGTTTAGGCTCGGCCTTTTCCTGGGCCTCCACTGCCCGCGCTCCGACACCGGCAAGACTACCGCAGGCCGCCAATGCCGACAAAAGTGAGCAAATTACAGGATGGCGCCGGGTAAATTTATGCGCCGAGTTCGGGATGCCGTTTTTCATGACATGATTTTAACGGATCAGAGGCCTTATGATCGTTCACGGTGCGTTCATACCGGGCGAGCCATGATTTAGGCTGAGGTTATATCCAAAATCCATAGAGTGAGTTCCACTATGTCTTCATCTCCCTACGATGCAATTCTGTTTCTTTCCTTCGGCGGACCCGAGGGGATGGACGATGTTATGCCATTTCTGGCGAACGTACTGCGCGGCAAAAATGTCCCCGAAAGCCGCATGAAGGAAGTGGCTCACCACTATGAACAGTTTGGCGGAGTCAGCCCCATCAATGGTCAAAACCGCGAACTGATCCGTAAGCTG